>NZ_JAVTIK010000005.1:0-297300 GCF_031843525.1 Xanthomonas sp. WCS2018Noco2-27
CAGGGACGGATTCACGGCGTGTCCCGCGATGGTGGGCGGGCAAGGGCCCTGCAGCAAACTCGCAGCTCAGCAGCTCTCCAGTAGAACAGCTTGAAGTAATGTGGTCAGCTGCTCTTACTCGGCAGCAGGCTGGGCGTCGCTCTTGGTGTCCAGGAAGTAGGCCACCACCTCACCCTTGACCTTCATCGTCATCGGGTTGCCGCGGCGGTCGCGTGCCTTGCCGACCTGCACCTTGATCCAGCCTTCGCTCATCGAGTATTCCTCCACGTTGTCGCGTTCGACCCCGTTGAAGCGCACGCCGATACCGCGATTGAGGACGTCGGCATCGTGGAACGGGCTGCGTGGGTCGATGGCCAGATGATCGGGAGGGGTATCGCTCATGGGAAAGGCGTCATGACAGACCGGGATAGCCGTCTTCGGCCGCACAGGATACGGGCCTGTGCCGGGAAGACCAGCCCTGATGCCACAGACGCGCTCGCCCGCCGGTTTGCTTGCGCCGCGTGAGGCGTCACACTTCGCACCTGCAATCCTTGAGCGAGACCGCCATGCCCGACAACAGTGCCGATTACGAAGACGACGAAGGCCTGCCGCCCGAGACCGACGAAGACGATGTCGACGACCATCCGGCGCGGGTCTGGAATTTGCTTGTGCTGATCAACCCGGGCGACGAAGACACCGCACTGGGGCAGTTCGACGCCTGGCGCGAAACGCAGGCCGAGGCGGACGACGATGAGGGCGACGATGCCTGGCTGTGGGCGCTGAAGGACGCGATCGACTGGCGCTCGGGGTTTTATGTCGACTGGAAGGATACCGATTCGTTCATTGCCGCCATCGACGAACTGAGCGCGCGCTGGAACTTGCGCATCGCGTGGGGCGGCGATCTGGACGATGAAGACTTCGCCAACGGCCTTGGCGTGCCCGACCTGATGGCGGTGGCGTTCGACCGCCTGCGCGAGCATGGCTATTCGCTGTGGAACTGGAACACCGGCGGCGATGCCTATGCCGGCTGGATCGCGCTCAGTCGCGACGACGAGGCGATGCTGGCGCTGACCTCGTTGCTGGACGTGGAAGTGCGGCTGGGCAACGAGGCGTTCTAAGAGCGGCGAACACAACGTAGCGAATAGTCGTCAGATGGGTGTGGACGGCGTGGAGGAACCGGAGCCTACGCGTGGTCCATGCTGCACCGAGCACCGAGCACCGAGCACCGACCGCGCCCGCACCCGCCTGGCGGTGAGCACGGTCCTCTTGCTTAGCTGCTCCAAGCCAGCCGCACGCCTGGTGCCGGAGGTGGCGTGCACCACCTCCGGCACGCTTGCCGATTACTGCCGCGCCATCAGCGACACGTTGTTGAACCCCCCTGTGCCGCCGACCAACTTGATGTAGTAGGTGCCGGTCTGCGGTGCGGTCAGCCGTAGCGTCTGCGCGCTGCCGGTGCGTGCGGATTTCAACTGGTAGCTGCTGGTGGTCGGCTCGACGTCGTAGCTGAGATACAGCGCGACGTTGCCGCCGCCACCGAAGCTGAGCACATTCAAGGCGCTGCCGGCGTTGGCGGTAAAGCGGTAGGTCTTTTCCTCGCTTTGACCGCCGCTCTGGCCGGTCAGGGCATCGCGGTTGGTCAGGCTCACGGTGACCGGTATGCAGGCGCTGCCGCTGCAGCTGTTCTGCACATAGTCCAGTGCCGCGGTGGCATCGACAATCCCGGTGCCGATCGGGCGACCGGTCGGTGGTCTGACCGGGAAGGCGCGCGCAGTCTGGCGCAGCATGGCTTCCATCTGCGCAGCGGCCAGCGGGGTCTTGCCGGAGGCGGCCAGCGCGCTCTGTACCAGGGCGGCCACCGCGGCCACATGCGGCGTGGCCATCGAGGTGCCAGCAAAGCCGATGTATTCGTACTCGCCGGAGGTCGGCGTGGTCTTGCCGCTATAGCCGGTCGACAGCACCACCCCGTCCCAGCCGCCGTTGCCGGTGTCGTCGGTGGCACCGCCGCCGGGGCCGGACAGGTCCACGCTGCTGCCGAAATTGGAGTAGAACGCGATCCCGCCGGTGATGCGGGTGGCGCCCACCGTGATCACGTTGCCGCAGCTCGACGGGCTGAACTGCGAGGCGTTACTGGCCTCGTTGCCAGCCGCCACCACCACCACAGCACCATTGGCCACTGCGGTGTCGATGGCGCTCTGGGTAGTGCTGTCGCATGTGCCCGGGCCGCCCAGGCTCAGGCTGATGACCTCGGCCGGATGGAGATTGTCCGGGACGCCGTCGATATGGCCGCCGGAGGCCCACACCATGGCATCGGCGATGTCCGAGCTGGTACCGCCACATTGGCCGAGTACGCGTACCGGCAGGATCTGCGCGTCGTAGGCAGCACCGGCGCCGCCGATCGTATTGTTGGTGAGTTCGCCGACCGTGCCCGCGGTATGGGTACCGTGCCAGCTACTGGAGCGCGCCGGCAGTCCGCAGAAGTTGTCCTCTTCGGTCCAGTCGCCGTAGTCCAACGCGCCCGGCACGCGGGCGTCGCTGTCGCGCCGGGAGATCGCCGCGTTGCTGATGAAGTCGTAGCCCGGCAGGATGTGGTCGTTGTTCTTCAGGTCCGGATGGTCGGGCAGGATGCCGGTGTCGAGCACCGCCACCACCACGCCGGCACCGGTGGAGCTCTCCCAGGCTTGTGGAGCGCGAATGCCGCCGATGCTGTCCTGCAGATGCCACTGGAACCCGGCATACAGGCGGTCGTTGGGGGTTACGGCGGTGGCGGTGGCCTGCGGCGTCACTGCGACGGCACCGGCCTTGAGCCTGGGCCCGGCTACGTCATCGACCGCGCGCAGCATGCGATCGAACTCGGCGTATTGCACTTGTGGATCGGCGCGCAGTTCGGTCAGCAACTTGGCCTGGTCGGCGCTGCTGAGCGTGCGCGCAAGGTCCAGCAGGCTGGCGCCGGTCCCGGTGCGCCGCAGCACGCGTGCGTTGAGCGGCGTGGCACGCGCGGCACCGCTGGCCGCGCGCAGGACACCGGCGCGGTTGGCGGCTGCAGACAGGATCGACAGGCGCGAGCTGTCGGACGGCACGCTGCTCTTGTATTTGACGATCAGCCGGGCGGGGAGTGCGGTTGGGGAAGTGGCCGTAGGCAGGCCGCGCAGGCTGAGTTGATCGGTGGCCGCATGGGCCTGAAACGTGGCCGTGGCCAGGATTGCGCTCAATAGCAGGGGCTTGAGCGGCAGCGAAGCGTTGTTCATGGGATGGCTCTCGCAAGAATCGATGGAGTTAAGGGGAAGACGTGCACGGCGCGGCGCAGGAGTTACAAGTCCACGCCGAAGCCCAGGCCTGCCGACGAGTCGCTGCCGCTGAACGCGCCGCCGAGGCTGAACGAGGCGCGCTCGCCCACCTTCTTGGCGTAACCGATGGAGAGCGCGCGCTCTCCGCTCTGGAAGCCGGCGCCGACGGCTATGCGACCGCGGGCACTCTGGGTGCCGGCAGCATTGATGCCCATGTTGAGCATCGCCGCGCTCATTGCGCCGATGCGGTCGATACGGCGATCCATCGTCTGAAAGCGCCGTTCGCTGCCATCGCGCAGTTGGGTGAAGCTGTCGCTCAGCGCCGACACCCGACTGTCGGTGTAGCTGTTGGCCGAACTCAGCGTGCGGCTGTTGCCGGCGTTGAGCTGGGCCACGTTGGCGGCGTCGGTATCGCTTTGTCCGGCAGCGACATTGGTGATCTGTCGCGTGTTGCCGGCGCTGCCGACCGAGACGCTGTTGGCGCGATCGGCCACCGCGCCACGTCCTAGCGCGACTGCGTTATCGGCGTCGACGCGCGCGCCCTGGCCGAGCGCGGTACCCGAGGCTGCGGTGACGCTGGCGCTTTCGCCCACGGCCACCGCGTTGGTGGCGGCGGTGGCGATGGTCGTATTGGCGCCGACTGCGGTGCTGCCGTCGGCGTTGACCTTGGCATTGGCACCGAGCGCGGTGTCCTGCGGGCCGTAGGCCAGCGCGTCGGCGCCGACCGCCAGGCCGTTCTCGCCATTGGCGGTGGCGGACGAGCCGATCGCCACGGCGTTGGTGCCGCTGCCGACCACCGGCGCCAGGCTGCCGCCGCCAACTGCCACGCCACCCGCAGACACGTTCTGCAAGGCGCCGATGCGGCCATCGAACACGGTCAGGGCCGCATCGATGGCGCCCATCGCCTCGCCGACATTGCCGTAGCTCGCGCCCTGCACCAGGTAGCTGCCGCTGATCAGGTTGCCGGTGGGGTCGAAAGCGCTACCGGCGCCCAGTGCGGTGGCCACGCTGCGCAGCTGTGCCAGGTTGACCGCGTCGGTGGCCTCGCTGCCGGCGGCCACGCTGGTGATCTGCCGGGTCAACCCGGACGCGACATCGCCCACCGCCACGCTATTGCTGCGGGTGGCATGCGAATACGCACCCAGCGCCACCGCGCTGCTGGCCGAGCGGTTCCAGGAGTCGTCGACCCAGTTGCCCACCTTGGCGCCATAGCCGATGGCGGTTGCATCGACGCCATTGGCCTCGGTGTCGTTGCCAATCGCAGTGCCATTGGGGTTGAACCAGGAGGTCTTGGCATTGACGCCAAGCGCCACGCTGTTGACGGCGTAGGTTTCGGCGTTGTGGCCGATCGCCACCGAGTCGGCGTCGTGGGTCAACGCAAACCCGCCCAGCGACACGGTGTTGGCCCCGAACGTGCCGGCGCTGTGGCCGATCGCCACCGAATCGGTGTTGCCCGGCAGGTTGGGGAAGATGTTGGCGTTGTAGCCGATGGCGATGGCGTAGTCGGACTGGGTTTGCGCACCCGCGCCCAGGGCGATCGCGCCGGTGCCGGTGGCTGCCGCGATCCCGATGCTGTTGCCTGCGCTCTCCGCAGCGGTGCTGATGCCGCCGATCGCGACGCTGTCGGTGCCGCTGGCCAAGGAATTGAAACCGATGGACACGGTACTGTCGGCGACCGCGCGTGCGCCGTTGCCGAGCGCACTGCTGCCCAGCCCGATCGCCTGCGAGCGGGTACCGATGGCGGTGGCGCCCTGCTCCAGTGCGCGTGCGCGATGTCCCAGTGCAGTGGCCTCGAAGACGCTGGCTTCGGCACCGCTGCCCACGGCGGTGGTCATCGCATCCAGCGCCTTGGCGCCGCCGCCGAGCGCGGTGGAGACGAAGCCGCTGGCTTCGGTGGACTCGGCGTGCACGGCGAGAATATTGCCGCCGTCGTCGTAATCGAACACGTCGGTGGTGCCACCCACCGCAACCGCCGATTCGCCGGTGGCCGCTGCCGCGTAGCCGGCGGCAATGGCGAACTTTTCGGTGACCGTGGCACCGGCGCCCAGTGCGATGCCGCCCTCACCGAGCGCATTGCTTGCTTCGCCGATCGCCACTGCATACGGCTCAGCGGCGAACGCGCCCACATCGGTGGTGGCGTCGGCGCCGCCGACGATATGGAAATGCTTGCCGGTGTCGGCAGCATCGTCCTGGTCGGCATCAGCCTGCGCCGTGGTGTCCTGGTCGGCCGCGATGGCGGCTGTATCGGTACCGGTCTGACCATCGGTTACGGCAGCGGCGGCGGCAGCAGCGTCGGCCTGCGGGGTGGCGACCTGCGCCATCACCGCGCTACTGCTGAGCAGCAGCGCGGTCAGGACCGCAGCATGCAGCAGCACGCGCTGCGGACGCTTGCCGGCATGGGGGTGCGGCGCGGTGGTGGTCGCGTGCCGGGCGCAGGCCCGGTTCGAGAAGCGATCAATCTGGCTCATGGAGATTCCCTGGCGCGTGGATGGAGTGGTCGACCGCTGCACATCGGCTCCCAGACATCCCCACGTGTCTTGGAATTCCGTACATTTCATGTTGCGGGACAACGCAACATAGTCATGCGCTCCGCCACGTGTCACCAAGCCACGATTGCATCCACTCACCACGAATGTGAGGATGCAAAAACACCCCAAGACGTCCTGTCGTGATGCTGTCTGCCGCAAAATCCAGGTTCGTGTCGCGTTGGTTGGCCACGCGCTGGCGCGAGGAGCCGATCGACCGACGGCAGGTGGCCTTCCTGCAGCTGCTGCTGATCGCCATCGCGCTGTACAACCTGGGCGATGTCGGATTTTTTCTCTACTTCGCGGGATTGAGCCGCTTGCAGGCCAGGCCCGATCTGGCCTGTGCGTTGGCCGGGACTGTGCTCACCGCGTTCGGCGCGCTGGCGGGCGTGCCGATGATCCGGCGCGGCCGCAGTGCGGCAGGCGTCAAGGTCTTCATTGCCGCCGCGTTGCTCGGCACCTTCGTCACTTACGTGCGGGTCGATATCTTCGACCTGCTGACCAATCCGATGCCGGTGATTGCGTTGGTGCTCGCCGGCATGGTGCTCGGTCGGCGCAATCTATGGCGCGTGTTTGCGCTGCTGGCGACGGTGTGCGCAATGGCGCTGGCCGCGCAATTGCTGTGGTTCCCGCCATCGCGTTCGACATGGGGTAATGTCGGGCTGGGACTGCTGACGGTTGTGGTGTATCTGCTGATCACCTTGATGCTTGATCGCACCATCGCCGCGCTGCGCGACAGCCTGGTGGAATCGGAACGCCGCCGCCGCGAACTCGAAGCGGTGAACCGCAAGCTGGTGCGCGAAATGGCAGAGCGCGAGCGAGTGCAGGAGCAACTGCTGCATACGCAGAAGATGGAAGCGCTGGGACGCCTGGCCTCCGGCGTTGCGCACGATTTCGATAATCTGATCAACGTCATCATCGGCTTTGCGCAGCGTCGCGATGCGCTGGAAGGCCGTGGCGAGGCGCCGTTGCTCAAGACGCTGGAAAGCATCGAAGCCGCATCGCGACGCGCGCTGACTGTCAGTCGCAGGATTCTCAATTTCGGCCGCGCCGAACCCGGCATTGCGCGCCTGTTCGATGCGCGCCAAGCGCTGCTGGAGATCGAACCCACGCTCAGGCAACTGTTCGGCCACGAGATCCGCCTGCAAGGCATCGCGCCGGGGCCGCCGCTGTGGATCGCGATGGATCTGGACGAACTGGAACTGGCATTGCTCAACATCGCCGCCAATGCGCGCGATGCGATGGACGGGCAGGGGTTGTTCCGCATCGACGGCGAGCAGCAGGCCGGCATGGTGGTGCTGCAGTTCTCGGACACCGGCCCGGGGATTCCCGAGCAGCTGCTGGCGCGCATTTTGGAGCCGTTCTACACCACTAAACCGGCCGGCAAGGGCACCGGTTTAGGGTTGTCGGTGGTGAACGAAATCGTCATCGCCGCCGGCGGGCGTGTGGAGGTCGGCAACACGGGCGATGGTGCCTGTATCCGCCTGTTGTTACCGGCTGCGGCGCCGCCGGAGCGAGCGAGTCGTGCCGATCAGCTAGCCAGCAGGTAACCCATTCCGCGCGAGGACAGCAGCGGAAACGCCGGCGCATCCGCTGCGGTGATGCGCGCGGCCTTGCGCCGCAGGCGATGGATCAGCATCTCCAACCGATGCAGATCGAAATCGCCGACGCACGCTTCCAATGCCGACACCAGCGCATCGCGCTCCACCGCCTGGCCGCGCTGTGCATCCAGGCAAGCCATTAGGCAGCGTTCGAGCGAGGTCAGGACGACAATCCGCGCATCCGGCGCGACCAGGCACCAGCCATCCGATTCCAGGCGCCACGCCGGTTTTTCCACGCTGCTGGCATCGGCCGGGCGCAAGCGCCGCGACAGATTGCGCAGCGTCAGCGCCAGGATCTCCGGGTCGGCGGGCTTGCGCAGGAAGGCGTCGGCGCCACTGCTCAGCGCATGCACGTGGTCCGAGCGGCCGCGGTTGCCGGTGAGCACCACGATGCCCAGGCCAGTGAACAGCGAACGCAGATGCGCAACCACGCTCAGGCCGCTCTCGTCCGGAAGCCCAAGGTCCAGCAACACCATGTCGAAGGTCTGCTCCAGCATCAGCCGGTACAGCGCCCCGGCGGTGCCGGCGCCACTGACCGCGAATCCGAACTCCTGCAGGCCGGGAATCAGGATTTCTTCGCGCAGAACATCGTCGTCTTCAAGAACGGCGACGCGCAACATGGACGGCAGCTCGGAGGGCGGGACGCGAACAGGCAATGCAACGGCTCCGGAAGATGGGTCGCTTCGATAGTGACAGGCTTGTGCGTGGGCACGGAAGCGGCTTAGCCGGTCACACGGGTGTGTGCGCCACAGGCGTCATCGGGTTGCAAAGATGCATGCGTTGTATGCGCGAGCATGATGCGCAGTTGCAGTGCCATGCGTGTTTCGCCTGCGCGCGACTCGCGTTGGTTGCGTCATCGTGCTGATCTGCGCTGCTCGATGCTCGATGCTCGATGCTCGCTGCTGTCTGCGGCGTTAGGTGTGCGGCTTGTGGTTTGATGTGGCGCTGCAACACCTGGAGACGCCGGCGTACTGCTGTCAGCCAACGCACACCGTTGCCAGTCTCGCGCGATGGCTGCGGGCATGCGCTTTCGGCGGTACCTGTGCCTGTCGCGTGACTGGCGCGATCGCTGGATCGGCGCTACGGCACCTCACCGCGCGCCTGCGCACGTGCATTGGCGATCAGCGCCTTGAGCAGTGCGCGGTCGGTATGGCGGGAGATGGGGATGGTGCCCAGGGCGATGGCCTCCAGGCGTAGCGGTGCGGGCACGTCGTAGTGCGCACCGCTGAGTTTGTTCTGGAAGGCGCGGCGGGGAATGCCCAACCGCGCCGCCATGGCATGCAGCTCGTCCAGCGTGTCGCCGAGCAGGTGCGCCCAGCGCTGGTCGCGCCACAGATGCACCGCATCGTCGATGTAGACAGCCATCGGCCGGGTCAGGCCTTTTTGGATTTCTTCGGCTTTTTAGCGGCGTTCTCGCCGTCGGCTTCGTCCGTTTCTGCGGCATCGCTGGCGTCTGCGTCTGCCGCGCTGTCGTCGTCGTCGCCAGCCGCCTCTTCTGCAACGGCGTCGGTGCCGGCATCGTCGGCTGCGTCTTCGGCCTCGCCGTCTTCATCGGCATCGGCGTTCTGGAATTCGGCCACCAGCGTGGTCAGATATTCCTCGGCGGTCTGGCCTTCTTCGGCGGCCAGGTCGTCGATCATCTGCTGCAGCTGGGTCGAATATTCCAGCGAGATGGTCTTGCCTTCGGCTTCCTGCAGGTTGGCCAGGTGCTTGAGCATGGCCAGCATCGGAACCGGATTGTCGGCGCTGCCCATGGTCTGGCCACCGATCGACAGCATCCACTCGCTGCCACCCTGCAGACCGATCGCTGCCACGACACGGCCGTCGGCGTCCTGCAGCACGGCGTGGTTGGTGACCTGGGGCGCCTGGCCCAGACGGACGATGGGGCGCTTGGGGAGCTGCTTCTTGCGCTTGTCGCGCTTGGCCTTGGAATTGCGGGACACGGTGTTCTCGACGCTGGGAATGGCCGGCCATTCTAGAACGTGCGCCGCACGATGCGATGAGTCGCGGGAATCGGCGGGGTCACGGGCCAGGCGGAGTCCACGTTCCAAGTGCGATTGCTTGGCAAATTCTGGAGCTCAAAGTCCGAATCCCGCAGACCTGGTCAATCCCGAATCTCGAATCCCCAGCGCCACTCACTGCTCCCCAGCGCCACTCACTGCCCCTCCACCGCCACCCGCGGCGCGGCTACCGCCGCTTCGGCCGCCTTGGCGAGCGCAGCGGCCGAAGCCACCTGTGCGCTGGACGACATCCGCGGTGCGGCCGGGCGTGCAGCGGCGGTGCTGGCCGGCACCGGAGTCGCCTCCGCGGCGCCCTTTGCTGCAGCGGGCGGCGTCGTGGCCGACGCAGCCGGCGCAGCACCGGCTGCTGGCGCGCCCACCGTGGCCGTGCCGGGAGCAGCAGCGGCGCTGAGGTCCGGCACCTGGGTGTCGGCGTCGTGTACCGACTTGCCCAGCGCCACGCCCTGTCCAGCGCCGGCCAGCGCCGCCTGTTCGGCGTCCTGGGTCATCACCACGATGCTGATGCGGCGGTTGATCGGGTTCTGCGGATCGGTCTTGTCGAACAGCACCGATGACGACAACCCGACAACGCGGGTCACCTTGGCATCGGACATGCCACCAACCACCAGCGCACGCCGCGCGGCGTTGGCACGGTCGGCGCTGAGTTCCCAATTGGTGTAGCCGGCATCGCTGCTGTAGGCGGTGGTGTCGGTGTGGCCGGTGATGCTGATGTGGTTGGGCACCTGATTGATGAAGCTGGACAGCTCACGCAGGATGTCCACCGTGTACGGCTTGAGCTGGTCGCGGCCGATGTCGAACATCGGGCGGTTCTGCTTGTCCACGATCTGGATGCGCAGGCCATCGGGTGTGAGGTCCAGCAGCAACTGGTCCTTGAACGGCTCCAGCGCCTGGCTCTTGTCGATGGCTTCCTTGAGGTCCTGCATCAGCGCTTCCAGGCGCTTCTTGTCCTTGGCGCGGCTGTCCACGTCGGTATCGGCCGCGTTGTCGCGCTTGCGGCCCATCTCGTCCTTTTGCCCCTTGGCCATGTCGGCGGTACCGCCGAGCTTGATCATCGAGGTGCTGGCGCCACCGGGGCCGTTCATGCCGGGCGACGGCGCCGGCGATTTGCCGGACAACGGGCTGGGGTTGCGGAAATATTCGGAGATCGCCGCGCGCTGTTCCTTGGTGGTGGCGGCCATCAGCCACAGCACCAGGAAGAAGGCCATCATTGCGGTCACGAAGTCGGCAAACGCCACTTTCCAGGCGCCGCCATGATGGCCGCCGCCCTGCACCTTCTTGACCCGTCGGATGACGACGGTGGATTTGCCCTCGGCCATGACCGCGGTCCTACTTGATCGTCTTCAGGTGCATTTCGAAATCGCCGAAACTCGGACGCACGTTGGACGGCAGGGTCTTGCGCGCAAATTCCAGTGCAATCTTCGGGTTGTAGCCACGCAGGCAGGCCAGCAGCGCGGTCTTGACCGCTTCGTACATGCGCCCGTCCTGATCGGCGCGCGCTTCCATCGCCGCCGACAGCGGCGCCACGAAGCCATACGCCAGCAGGATGCCCAGGAAGGTGCCGACCAGCGCGGCGCCGACGTGGTGGCCGATCTCTTCGATCGGGCCGCCGATCGACCCCATGGTGATCACGATGCCGAGCACTGCCGCCACGATGCCGAAGCCGGGCAGGCCGTCGGACACCTTGCTCAGCGCATGCGATGGCGCCATCGCTTCGTGGTGGTGCTTTTCCAGCTCCAGTTCGAGCAGCGGTTCCAGTTCGTGCGGCTCGATGTTGCTGCCGATCATCAGACGCAGGCAGTCGGTGATGAAGTCCAGCAAGTGATGGTCGGCCACCACCTTGGGGTAGTTGCCGAAGATGGTGCTGTCCTGCGGTTTTTCGACATGATCTTCCAGCGCCATGAACCCATCGCGACGCGCCTTGTTCAGCAGCTCGTAGATCAGGCTCAGGGTGTCCTTGTAGTCGTCGGACTTGTAGCGCGGACCCTTGAACACGCCCAGCACGTCGGCGACGGTCTCCTTGACGATCTTGGCCGGCGTACTAACGAGGAACGCGCCCAATGCCGCGCCGCCGATGATCATCAGTTCGTACGGCTGCCACAACGCGCCCAGCTTTCCGTGCGACAGCACGTAGCCGCCGAGGACGCTGACGATGACAACAATGAAGCCAACGATGATGAGCATGGCGAAGCCGGAAGCAAGCTGGGAGTGCTAGTTGTTTCGGCTTGCGCGGCGGATTCTTGAAGTGCACGGCGTGAAGATGTGCGCTGTAACTGAACGCTCAGCCGATTGTCGTGGCGGCCTCATGCACGCATTTGACCGCATCGCCGCCCGTCAGCGATAGCGGCGCGTGGCCGGCATATTCGCGGAATCGATTGCCCTGGGCGTCGGCAAACCGCGTGCCGGAGGCGGCCTGGGCACCGAGCAGGGCCAGCATGCGGCCGGCGAAGATCAGCCGCACCGCTCGGTGGCCGGATCGAAACAGGCGGCGATCACCCGCTCGCCGCAGCGCCAGCTCACTGCGTCTGCGAGGTGGGCGGTGGCAGCAGAGGCCGGCGTGGTGCTAGCTGCGGTCTGCACCAGCCGGGATGCGGTATTGCCTCAGCCACGCTCCCGTACCCATCGCTCCATCAGGCCGGCTGTGCCTCGGCGCCGTCACGATGCAGCGGGTTGGGCAGCGCCTGGCCGTTTTCGGTAAAGCCCAGCGACACCGAGTTGAGGCAATGCCGCTCGCCGGTCGGCGGCGGGCCGTCGGGGAACACATGCCCCAGGTGGCTATCGCAGCGTGCGCAGACGATTTCGGTGCGGATCATGCCGTAGCTGATATCGCGGATTTCGCGCACATGGGCGACATCGTAGGGTGCGAAGAAGCTCGGCCAGCCGGTGCCGGATTCGAACTTGGCGCTGGAGCGGAACAGCGGCAACCCGCACAGCCGGCAGGTGTAGACCCCGTCGAGCTTGTTGTCCAGGAAGACCCCGCAGAACGGCGCCTCGGTGCCATGGTGCAGCAGCACGCGCTGTTCCTCGTCGCTGAGCCCGGCGATCAAGGCATCGCGCTGGGCGGGGGAGGGAGGGGTCAGGTCGAACTGGCTCATAGGGCTCTCGCATGCGCGCGCTGGCGACGTACCGGCGTCTGCACAGGTGATATGGGCACGGCGGGCCCGGTTCAACCGTGTTGGCTGGCGACGGCCGGCGACCGGCGACCGGTGAACGGTGAACGGGGAGCGGTGAACGGGGAGCCGGGAGCGGGAGCGGGGGCGCAACGCTGGCCGACCCGTTCACCGGTCGCTGCTGCCCGCAGGCGTTCCCCAGGCGAGGGCACACGCTCGCCGAGTCTTCGCTCAGACGTGCGGGGATCGGCCTGATTGCATCGGTCGTTCTGCCGAACTGTCGTG
The DNA here is from genome assembly GCF_031843525.1 of Xanthomonas sp. WCS2018Noco2-27. NCBI lineage: Bacteria > Pseudomonadati > Pseudomonadota > Gammaproteobacteria > Lysobacterales > Lysobacteraceae > Xanthomonas > Xanthomonas sp. WCS2018Noco2-27. The sequence goes on from NZ_JAVTIK010000005.1 coordinate 12,803, forward strand.
GCGGCAATGCCCACCTGCGTGGCGATTGCGGGGCAGGGGAGCATTGCCGACAAGGGATGGAACAGTGAGCACCGGGGGTCTGCCAACGGTGGTTCCCATGCCTGATCGGGATCCGCTGCCGCGGACACGTCTGTTTCGCGCCCGGATAGGTCCGTTTCCCGGCACCTGGATGGTTCGTCGAGCACCGACGTTCATGTGCCGGCCGGGCACATCCATTGCCACGCAACGGTGGCGCCCCCACTCCGTGAGTGTCCTTACTCACTGCGGCGGCTGACATGGCGATCCATCCTTCCACGCGCGCCCTGATGGCCTGCGCCCTGCTCGGCATTGCCGGTGCTGCCCTGGCGCAGTCCGCCACCAGCACGCGCTCGTCGAACACGCTGCAGCCCATCGCGACGCCGGCTCCCGCGCAGCCCAAGGTGGCGCCACCGCGCGCGCTGCAGCCATCCAATGCGTTGAGCCCGGTGCCGTCACAGCTGAGCCAGCGCCCGGCCGCTCCCAGCATCCCCACGCGCGGCCCGGCCGCAACGCCGGTTGCGCCAGCGGGCAGTCAGGTACCGACCGCCACGCCGATGGTCTACGACCGCAACGGGCGTCTGCTGCAAGGCATGCAGCCGGCCGGCCCCAACCGGGTGCTGGATACCAAGACCGGACGCTACTACGACGCCGTCCCGGCTGGCGACGGCATGCGCGTGGTGCGCTGACAGCGGCATTGGTGCTGCCGACTGTCAGCCAGTGGCAACGCCGGCATGCAATGGCAACGTGGTCAGCGCCGCAGGGTGACTGTGCTTATCGCATCAGCGGCCATCCAGCAGGCAGATGCTCAGCCGACACACTCCCCGCACATCTGCCGCCAGCCGCCAGCCGCTAGCCGCCAAACACCAAACACCAAACACCAAACACCAAACACGAAGCGCCAAACACAAAGCGCCAAGCCGAGCCGGCCACCGCCGCAGCGGCATTGCCACCGGCCCTCGCGAGCCGCACTTTCGAATCCCCAATCCCCAATCTCACCCCTCAATCGGCAACGCCAGCGTCTCCTTGACCTCTTCCATCACGATGTAGCTCTTGGATTCACGCACATGCGGCAAGGTGAGCAGGGTGCTGCCTAGCAACTTGCGATAGGACGCCATTTCGCTGATACGGGCCTTGAGCAGGTAATCGAAATCGCCGGACACCAGATGGCACTCCAGCACGTTGGGCAGCTTCAACGCGGCGCGGCGAAACTCTTCGAAGATGTCGCCGGATTTGTAAGCCAGGCTGATCTCCACAAACACCAGCAGGCTGGCCTTGAGGTAGTGCGGGTCCAACCGCGCGTAGTAGCCGGTGATGGCGCCGTCGCGCTCCAGCCGGCGCACGCGCTCGGTGCACGGCGTGGTCGACAGGCCGACCCGTTCGCCCAGTTCGGTAAATGAAATCCGCCCTTCCTGCTGCAGGATGCGCAGGATCTTGCGGTCGATCTTGTCCAGCTCGCGCGCGCGGGTGGCCATGGGGTTTGTCTCCACAAGCTTTGACAGGAAGTTTCACTGCAAAGGCGAGCCGATTCCAGAAATCGCACTGCCTGGATCGCAATATACTGCGTCTAACTGTCTCCCCCAGCGCGTGCTTGTGGGGGAATACCCTTTCAGGAGAGCGACATGCGGGTGCTCATTCTCGGTAGCGGCGTCATCGGCACCACCACCGCGTGGTATCTGGCCCAGGCGGGCTGCGAGGTCACCGTGGTCGACCGCCAGCCGGCCTCTGCGCTGGAAACCAGCTATGCCAACGCCGGCCAGCTCTCGTTCGGCTACACCTCCCCGTGGGCCGCGCCGGGCGTGCCGGGCAAGGCGATGAAGTGGCTGTTCGAGCAGCATGCGCCGCTGTCGATCCGCCCCACCCGCGACCTGCGCCAGCTGACGTGGCTGAGCCAGATGCTGCGCAATTGCACCGCCGAGCGCTACGCGGTGAACAAGGCGCGGATGGTGCGCATGTCCGACTACAGCCGCGACTGCTTGAACGCGCTGCGGGCCAGCACCGGGATCGAATTCGAAGGCCGCCAGCTCGGCACCACCCAGTTATTCCGCACCCAGCAGCAACTGGACGCCGCCGCACAGGACATCGAGATCCTGGCCCAATACGGAGTGCCCTATGAGCTGCTGAGTCCGGCCCAGATTGCGCAGTTCGAGCCCGGCCTGGCCGGCGGTGGCGCGCAGATGGCCGGCGCGCTGCGCCTGCCCGAAGACCAGACCGGCGACTGCCGCCTGTTCACCCAACGCCTGGCCGAGCTGGCTGCGCAGGCGGGGGTGGAATTCCGCTACGGGCAGCAGATCGAGCGCCTGGAACACAGCGGCGGCCGCGTCACCGGCGTGCAGATCGATGGCCGTCTCGACACCGCCGACCGCTACGTGCTGGCGCTGGGCAGCTATTCGGCCGACCTGCTGCTCTCGCTCGGCCTGCATCTGCCGGTCTACCCGCTCAAGGGCTATTCGCTGACGATCCCGATCGTCGATGCCGCGCGCGCGCCGACCTCCACGGTGCTGGACGAAAGCTACAAGATCGCGCTGACCCGCTTCGACGACCGTATCCGCGTCGGCGGGATGGCCGAGGTGGCCGGCTTCGACCTGTCGTTGAATCCGCGCCGTCGCGCCACCCTGGAAATGGTGGTCAACGACCTGTATCCCGGCGGCGGCGATCTGGCCCGGGCCGAGTTCTGGACCGGCCTGCGCCCGGCCACCCCGGATGGCACCCCGGTGGTGGGCGCCACGCCGTACGCCAACCTGTTCCTCAATACCGGCCATGGCACGCTGGGTTGGACCATGGCCTGCGGCTCCGGTCGTTACCTGGCCGACCTGATGCAGGGCCGCACGCCCGAGATCGATACCGAGGGCCTGGACGTATTCCGTTACCTGTCCACGCGCAGCCAGCGCCCGCAGCGGGAGGCCGCGTAGTGCGTCCTGCGCAAGCGTCGATCGATCTGGATGCATTGCGTCACAACTACCGCCTGGCCAAGCAGCTGGGTGGCGGCAAGGCGCTGGCGGTAGTCAAGGCCGATGCCTACGGGCACGGCGCGGTGCGCTGCGCGCAGGCGCTGGAGCCGGAGGCCGACGGCTTTGCGGTGGCGTGCATCGAAGAAGCGTTGGAACTGCGCCAGGCCGGCATCCGCGCACCGATCTTGCTGCTGGAAGGTTTTTTCGAGCAGGACGAGCTGCGCCTGATCGCCGAGCATGATCTGTGGACGGTGGTGGCCACACCGCAACAGGTACGCGCGCTGGCCGAGTTCCAAAGCCCGCGCCCGTTGCGTATCTGGCTGAAGCTGGACAGCGGCATGCACCGGCTGGGGCTGTCGCCGGAGGATTTTCGCGCTGCCTGGTTGCGTCTGCGCGGGCTGCCGCAGATCGCCTCGCTGGTGTTGATGACGCATCTGGCGCGCGCCGACGAGCTGGAGTGCAGCCGCACCGACGAACAGGCGGTGGCGTTCGCGCTTACCGCTGGCGGCATGCGTGCGGAAACCAGCATTCGCAATTCGCCCGGCCTGCTGGGCTGGCCGGCACTGCGCAACGATTGGTCGCGCCCGGGCCTGATGCTGTACGGCGCAAACCCGTTCCCGCAGGACACCGAAATCACCGCGCAGCTGCGCCCGGTGATGACGCTGCGCTCGCGCATCATCTCGGTGCGCGACCTGCCGGCCGGCGAGCCGGTGGGCTATGGCGCGCGCTTCGTGGCCGAGCGGCCGACGCGCGTCGGCGTGGTGGCGATGGGCTATGCCGACGGGTACCCGCAGTTCGCGCCCAACGGCACCCCGGTGCTGGTGGATGGCCAGGTGTGCCCGCTGATCGGGCGCGTGTCGATGGACATGCTCACCGTGGACCTCACCGATCACCCGCAGGCCGACATCGGTGCCAGCGTCCAGCTCTGGGGCGATGCGCCACGCGTCAGCCCGCTGGCGACGCAGTGCAACGTCAGCGCCTATCAGTTGCTGTGCGGACTCAAGCGTGTGCCGCGGGTATATGTGGGCGAGGCTGCAGCAGTTTGAACGACACGAGTGCTTCGCCCCCCTCACCCCAACCCCTGTCCCGAGAGGAGAGGAGAGGAGATGAGGGGGGCTTCAAGCAGCAGCTCGACCGCTTGCCCTTCTCCCGCCGGGCGGGAGAAGGTGGCGCGCAGCGCCGGATGAGGGGACAGGCGAAGCCTCGTGCAGGCTGGGCGATACGAGTGCTTCGCTCTCCCGAGGGAAGAGGGGCCTGAGCAGCAGCTCGACTGCTTGTCCTTCTCCCGCCGGGCGGGAGAAGGTGACGCGCAGCGCCGGATGAGGGGACGGGCGAAGCTCGTGCAGTCTGGGCGATACGATTGCTTCGCTCTCCCGCGGGGAGAGGGGCCTGAGCATCAGCTCGACCGCTTGCCCTTCTCCCGCCGGGCGGGAGAAGGTGGCGCGCAGCGCCGGATGAGGGGACGGGCGAAGCCTCGTGCAGGCTGGGCGATACGAGTGCTTCGCTCGTCCCAACCCCTCTGCCGAAGTGAGAGGGGCTCGAAGCGTCAGCTCACAACCCAGCCGTACTGCGATCGCCGCGGAACTGCTTGCGTACCCAGTCGTCGATCATCGCTTTCTCGAAGCGCAGCGGGTCGCTATCGGTCAGGCGTGGGCCGCTCATCAAAAACGCCGAGTCCACCAGCTTGCGTTCGCCCTGGTCGATCACCTGGCCGTTGGCACCGGTCAGCGTGTAGGTAAAGCTCAGGCGCGGCGGGTAGATGTCCTTGACCACGCGCACGTCCTGCATGCGCGGCCCGTGCCAGGGCTCGTACTGGCCGGCACGGCGGATGTCGGTGATGGTCACGCTCAGGTGCTGGCCGTCGGGGAGCTTGCGGGCGGCACTCTGCTGGAAATGGGTCGCCAGCTGGGTTACCCAATCGCCGCGCTGCGCTTCCCAACGGTTGCCGCTGAAGCGCACTTCGGAGAAGTCGGCCGGGTCGGTCCAGCGCACGTCCACCTTGCCATCGCTGCTCAGCGCACGTGGCGCCTGCGGGTCGGTGACGTTGCGCACGCGGGCCTGCACACCGGTCGCCGCGAGCAGTCCTGCCAGCAACAGGCCGGCGCCGGAAACACTGGAAAGTTTCATGGAAAGCCTCCAAGCGGAAGGTACGTTGCGTACCCGCTGTCACAGCAGTGTGGGGCTGCACCAGGCCGCCCGCAACGCACGCTGCGCGCGGGGGCGTCTTGCGTTGCCGCCCGGTTAATCCGCACCGCAGCGACCATGACGGCGAGTTCACTGCGCCTGCGCCCGCGCTTCACGGCACAGGCCGGAAGATCGCTCGCATGGATACCCACTCTTTTCGCACAAAGTCAGTTTCTTCGGCGCCGGCGCACATGCCGGCGGACGTGCGCCTGCAGTTCATCGACTGGGCAAAACAGCACGGCCACAACCCCGCCACCGGGGCCGCCGCCTTCGTCGCCCTGCAAAGCGAGGTGGACCTGGACCTGGCCACGCGCGCCCTGCACATGGAACCCGGTACCGACCCACGCGATGCGTTGCGCGAGCACTTGGCCGGGCTGGCACGTCAGGTCGATGTGGCAGTGCAGTTTCCGCCGGTGTACGCCTACACCGCCGCGACGGGTCTGACCTATCGCTACTCGCTGATGCTGGTGATCGCCGAGGACTGTGTCGAGTGGACCGCGCGGATCTGGCAGGACCTGGATTACCAGGGAATGCTCACCGGCCGTGGACAAGGGCCGCGTGCCAATTACACCCAGCTGGCGCGCATGGCGCTGGAAAACGAGCTTGATCAGGAGCGCCCGCGTTATGTCCAGGCATGAATTGGAACTGGAACTGCCGCTCGGCGCGCAGGTGGCCACGGGTGACGACGGCTTCAGCCAGCGCTGCCGTGGTGAGTGCGCAGAACTCGGATTGTCGCGGGTGAGGCTGCTACTGCTGGACGCCGACTACGCACGCTCCACCGCCTGGCGCGAAGAGGCGCAGCGCTGGATGGACGAGCAGCTGCGCCGTGAGGGCGAGTGGGTATTTCGCGGGGTGATCGCCGGCATCGTGGTGCTGGCGACCTGCATCGCCCTGGCCGCCGCCACGCTGTGGTGAGCCCGCGACACAGGGGCGGAATGGCACCCTGCAATGGCGGTGTGAACCAGGCCGGCCCCCTGTGCACCCGCTGACGACACCGGCCGTGGTTTCATCTGCCCGTCATCCGCTCCGGCAGCATCCGTGGTTTCCGATTTGAGCACCTCCAGTTCCAGCCCCGATCTGGCCGCCGCCTTGCCGGCCGTCATCGCCGAGCCGTTTCTCGATCCGGCGATGTATCACGAGATCTTCCACAACATCGATGCCGGTTTCTGCGTCATCGACATGGTGTTCGAGGGCGAGCAGGCGGTCGATTACGTGATCCGCACGACCAATGGCGCGTTCGAGCGCTATACCGGTCTGTCCGATGCGCTCAATGTGTCCATTCGCGACATGCTCCCCGAGCATGAGCAGGAATGGTTCGACCGTTACGGCCAGGTCGCCCGCACCGGCAACCGCATTCACTTCGAAATGCAGGCCAAGGCGCTGCGCCGCTGGTATTCGGTGGACGCGTTCCGGGTCGGTCAACCGGAGCAGGCGCGGGTCGCGGTGCTGTTCATGGACATTACCGAGCGCAAACGCGTGGAGCGCGAGCTGGCCGAAAGCGAGGCGCGTTTTTCCGCGCTGGCGGACGGCCTGCCGATGCCGGTCTGGGTGCTGGACGCGCAGGGTGTGGTGCGCTTCGTCAATAGTGCGTACGGCGAATTCTTCGGCCTGGATATTTCCAGCGGCACCGTGTCGGCATGGAGCGAATTGCTGCACCCGGACGATCTGCCCGTCTTCCAGTTCGAGCTCTCCGCCGCCCTGGAAGAACAACGCGGCCTGCGTGCGCTGGTGCGTGCGCGCCGCCACGACGGGCAGTGGCGCTGGATCGAAATGACCGCCACACCGCGCTATTCGGCCGATGGGCGTTTCATCGGCCTGGCCGGCAGCAGCCCGGACGTGACCGAGCAGCGCGAAATCGAACTGGCCCGCGAGCAACTGCTGGAATCGGAGCGCAGTGCGCGTAACGAAGCCGAAAGCATGGCGCGGCTGAAGGACGAGTTCCTGGCCACGCTGTCGCATGAGTTGCGCACGCCGCTGACCACCATCCTGGGTTGGAGCGAGTTGTTGTTGCAGCGGGTCGAAGAAGGACATCCCAATTACAAGGGCCTGTCGGTGATTGCCAGCAGCGCACGCGCGCAGAAGCGGCTGATCTCGGACATGCTCGACCTCAGCAGCATGTTGCTGGGCAAGGTGCAGCTGGAAGTCGAATCGCTGGACCTGGCCGAGCAGGTGCGCGAGGCGCTGAGCACGCAGGAACTGGCCGCCGACGGCAAAGATCAGGTCATGGAACTGCATGTGCCGCCGACACCGTGTCTGGTGCTGGGCGATGCCACCCGCTTGCAGCAGGTGTTGTGGAATCTGCTCTCCAACGCCATCAAATTCACCCCGGCGCACGGCCGCATCGATGTCACCATCGAACGCGACGACGGGCACCTGCTGGTCTCTGTGCGTGATTCCGGCGACGGCATCGCGGCCGAGTTCCTGCCGCATCTGTTCGGCCGATTCCGTCAGGCCGATGGCACCACCACACGCCAGCACGGCGGCCTGGGACTGGGTCTGGCGATCGTGCAGCAGCTGGTGGAAATGCACGGTGGGCAGGTCGGCGCCACCAGTGGCGGGCGTGGCAAGGGCGCCACCTTTACGGTGCGTCTGCCCGAGCATATTCCCGATCAGGCCAAGCGCCCGCGCCGCGAGTTGCGTCGGCGCCTGATGTCCGAACAGATCGTCGAAGCGCGTGCGCTCAACGGCCTGCGCTTGCTGGCGGTGGAAGATCAACCGGATATGCTCGATTACCTGCGTCGCCTGCTTGAAGAGCAGGGTGCCGAAGTGGTCACCGCCGGCAGCGCCACCGATGCATTGGCATTGATCGATCACCGCGGCCACGCACGCTTCGACGTGATGTTGACCGACATCGGCATGCCCGGCATGGACGGCTACGGATTGATCCGCACCGTGCGCGATAACCTGGGTCTGGATGCCCATGCACTGCCGGCGGTCGCGGTGACCGCACTGGCCCGCGACGACGATCGCAAGCGCGCGCTGGACTCCGGGTTTCAGGAACACTTGGCCAAGCCGTATAGCGTGGCGCAGCTGGTCACCGCGGTCCGTGCGGCGCGCGAAGCGGTGGAGTGATGCCGGCGCGGCGGCAACGTCGCGCAGCTGAAGGTGTCGCCACAGGCACGGGTCGCTCGGTTTAGGCGTGGACTGCGTGAGATCGCCGCCCATGCATGCGCGGCGCACACATCAGGCAAACACAGGTGCAGCGTTTGCTGCATCGTTCACGCACGATGGCCTAGCGTGATGCGCTCCGCTCAGGGAGACATCGCGATGTCCAAATATGCTCCGCACGTGTATTCCGAACACGTGCAAATCGCCACGCTCGAACATTGGGTCTCATTGCTCAACGGACAGGAGCGTGTGCGGATCGAGCTCGACGACGGCAGCATGCTCAGCGGCACCGTCGCAGTGCGCCCGACCATCCAGACCTATCTCGATGACAACGACAACGAAGGCGTCAACGGGCAGTTGCGGCTGGATCAACTGGATGCCTCGCAGGAGCCGCACTGGATCTGGATGGATCGCATCGTGGCCGTGCACCCGCTGCCACTGGGCGACGATCCACAGGTGATGCCGTGACGCGGACGTGTTGACGATGTATTTACTTCTTCCTGGGCGGTTGCCGGCATGATGGCCGACTGTCGCAACTGTTCAGGATTGGCTCGCAATGCATGCACCCCTGCTCCCGCTCATTCGCTGGCCGCTGTCGTTGCTGGCGGTTGCCGTTCTCGCCGGATGCGGCGACACCGCCACGCTGGCCATCGAACAGGGGACCGGGCCTGACCCGCAATTGCCCGAACCAGTCAAACGCCTGATCCCCACGGTAAAAGTGGCCCCGGTCAAGCGCTGGGCCGCCAACGCCAAACCCATGGCGGCCGACGATCTGCAGGTCAATGCCTTTGCGCGCGATCTCGATCACCCGCGCTGGGTGTACGTGCTGCCCAATGGCGATGTGTTGGTGGCCGAAACCGCCGAACCGCCCAAGCCTGAAGATGCCGAAAGCGGTGGTGGTCTGCGCAAGAAAGTGCAGGGCGCGGTGATGAAGAAAGCCGGCGCGGTGGTGCCCAGCGCCAACCGCATCACCTTGCTGCGCGATGCCGATGGCGACGGCGTGGCGGAGGTGCGCACGCAGTTCATCAGCGGGCTGTTCTCGCCGTTCGGCATGGCGCTGGTCGGCGACCGCTTCTACGTGGCCAATGCCGATGCGCTGGTGAGCTTTCCGTACAAGCCGGGCGACACGCACATCAACGCCAAGCCCACGTTCGTGGCCAATCTGCCTGGCGGGCTCAACCACCATTGGACCAAGTCGCTGCTGGCCAGCGCCGATGGCAGCAAGCTCTACGTGGGCGTCGGGTCCAACAGCAATGTGGCCGAAAACGGCATGGAGGCCGAGCTTAACCGCGCGGCGATCCTGGAGATCGATCCGGCCACCGGCAGCAGCCGCGTGTTCGCCAGCGGGCTGCGCAATCCGGTGGGCACCGCGTGGGAACCGCAGAGCAAATCGCTCTGGGTGGTGGTCAACGAACGCGACGAAATCGGCAGCGATCTGGTCCCGGACTACCTGACCTCGGTGCGCGATGGCGGCTTCTACGGCTGGCCATACAGCTACTACGGTCAGCACGTGGATGAGCGGGTGGAACCGCAAAATGCCGAATTGGTGGCCAAGGCGATCAAACCGGACTACGCGCTGGGCCCGCATACCGCTTCGCTTGGCCTGACCTTCGCCAGCGGCAGTTTGCTGCCGGAGCGTTTCCGCCAGGGCGCCTTTATCGGCCAGCACGGCTCGTGGAATCGCGACCCGCCCAGTGGTTACAAGGTGCTGTTCGTGCCGTTTGTCGATGGCAAGCCTAGCGGGACGCCGATCACCGTGCTGGATGGATTTCTGGACGCCGAAGGCAATGCGCAGGGACGCCCGGTGGGCGTTGCACCCGACAACAGCGGTGCCCTGCTGGTGGCCGATGACGTGGGCAACGTGATCTGGCGTGTGACGCCGAAGGCGCGGTAAGCGAGGGCGTTTCATGGGCGTTGTCCCTTCTCCCGCCGGGAGAAGGTGCCCGAAGGGCGGATGAGGGTACGCGCGCAGCCTCGTTGACATGCCGCATAGCGTGGCTTCGCCCCATACCCTCACCCCAACCCCTCTCCCGAGGGGAGAGGGGCTTTTGTTCCTTCTCCCCTCGGGAGAAGGTGCCCGAGGGGCGGATGAGGGTACGTGCGCAGCCTCGTGAACATGCCGCATAGCGTGGCTTCGCCCCGTACCCTCACCCCAACCCCTCTCCCGAGGGGAGAGGGGCTTTGTTCCTTCTCCCGGCGGGAGAAGGTGCCCGAAGGGCGGATGAGGGTACGTGCACAGCCTCGTAGACTTGCTGCGTACTGGGCTTCGCCCCGCACTCTTATTCCAACACCTTTCCTGCGAAGGGAAGGGGCTTTGGTCTATAGCCGATGTCCTGGGAGGCGCCCAAGCTGCGGACGCGCCAATTCGATCTATGCAGCCGTGTTTGGCGACCAGGAGATTAGTAGTCGCAACAAGGGCGGTCAGAAGAAACCGGGCATTTGCCCGGTTCTTGGTGGCCATGCGGTGCGGGCACCATGGCCATATGCAGCGTAGATACTGTGGCATTCAACGTGGGCACCACATCGTCAATGGAAGCATGACAGCCAGCGCATCCATGCCTGCTGCGCCAAGCCCCTGTGCGCTTATCGACGAGCAGCCGCTAGACAGACTTCAACAAGACGCTGCTAGCCGAACCTTTAGCTGATGCCAGCACATTCCGCACGCAGTTCACTCATCTGCACAAAGAGCCATGCTCAGCGTGGCGCCTCTGGCGATGCACTGAAACGACGTGCGTAGCCGCGCTCTTCGGTGATGCGGATGACGTCGGCGTCGGCCATTTCTGGCGCGCCGTAGACCGCGTAGGCCACGCTGCCATCGTCGCGCTCACCGACCTGATGCAGGCGGTAACGGGGGCGACCGGCGCCGGTGTTTTCGGGGTAATGCATCGGTGGCGGCGTGTCGTCCAGGTCCATTTCGCTGTTGTCGACGACTCCACCTACGAACAGGGCTCGCATCGCGTATCTCCGGTGTGGGCTTGGCTTCCAGCCTAGGCCGGCAGATGTTGCGTGCGCATCAACGGTCCGTATAAACAGCGCAAGGCAATCCGTTCGCAGGTCACGCAATGGACGACCCGCGTCAATGCATGGCAAGCACGGATCGCGTGGCGAGCACGGGCGGCAGGCAGGGCTCCCTTACAATGGCGGCCTGTTCCCGACCTGATGATCCGATGGCTGGCCCGCACGATGCCCCGCTTCAAGCCCTGTTCCTGCCCTTCGCCCAAGGCGCGCTGCCGTGGCCGACAGGCCCTGTGCTGTTTCTGCGTGCGCGCGACGGCTTTCCGCTGCGCGAGCACGCGTCCGCCGATGCGCTGACCTGCGAGCAGAGTTTCCGCCCGTTTGCGCAGGCGCTGGAGGGCAATGGCTGGAGCGTGCGCGAAGAGAGCGAGATCGAGGCCGACAGCACCCGCTACGCGCTGGTGCTGGTGTTGCCGCCGCGGCAGCGCGAAGAAGCGCGCGCGTTGTTTGCGCGCGCGCTGGCGCTGACCGCGCCCGGTGGCCGGGTGGTGGCGTGCCAGTCCAACAACGAGGGCGCGCGCTCGGGCGAGGCCGATCTGCGCCAGCTCGCCGGTCTGGCCGGCAGCCTGACCAAGCACCATTGCCGCACCTACTGGACCGCGCCGCTGCCCGCCGACACCGATGCCGCGCTGCAGGCGCGCTGGGCGGCGCTGGATGCGCCGCGCAAGATTCTGGATGGACGCTTCGTGAGCCGACCGGGTGTGTTCGCCTGGGATCGCATCGATCCTGCGTCGGCGTTGCTGGTCGAGCACCTTCCCGCCACCCTGGCCGGGCACGGTGCCGACCTGGGTGCGGGGTTCGGCTATCTCTCGGCCGAAGTACTGGCCCGCTGCGCCAAGGTCACCGCGCTGGATCTCTACGAGGCCGAAGCGCGTGCACTCGCGCTGGCGCGGCGCAATCTGCAGGACATCGCGCATCCGGCGCAGCTGCAGTACCTCTGGCAGGACGTCACCGCCGGGCTTGCGGCGCAGTACGACTTCATCGTCAGCAACCCGCCATTCCACACGCCCTCGCGCGCCGATCGCCCGGATATTGGCCAGCGTTTCATCGCCGTGGCCGCGCAGGCATTGCGCCCGGGCGGGCAGCTGCTGCTGGTGGCCAACCGGCATCTGCCTTACGAGCAGGTGCTCAACGAAAGCTTCGGCCAGGTACGCGTGGCCGCCGAGCGCGGCGGCTTCAAGTTGATCGCTGCCGTGCGCGGCAAGGCGGCACGCGCATGAAACTGGTCAAACACATCGCCAATCTTGGCTATGGCAGCCGCAAGCAGGTGACCCAGCTGTTTCGCCAGGGCGCCGTGACCGATGTGCAGGGCGAGGTGCTGTATGCCGACGATCAGGTGGAGCACGACGCCATCCGCATCGATGGCGAGCCGTTGGACCCGCCGCCGGGTTTTAGCCTGTTGCTGCACAAGCCCAGCGGTTACACCTGCTCGACCAAGGACACTGGCCGGTTGATCTACGAGTTGCTGCCACCGCGTTTTCGCTCGCGTGCGCCAGTATTGGCACCGGTGGGGCGGCTGGATCGCGAGACCAGCGGCATGCTGCTGATGACCGACGATGGCGCGTTGCTGCATCGGATCATTTCGCCCAAATCCGCACTGGACAAGGTCTACGAGGTCAGCCTGGCCGAAGACCTGCGCGGCGATGAAGCGGCGCTGTTTGCCAGCGGCGAGCTGCTGCTGGAAGGCGAAACCAAGCCATTGCTTCCCGCCGAGCTTGAGGTACTTGGCGCGCGCCAGGCACGGCTGACCTTGCACGAGGGCCGCTATCACCAGGTGCGTCGCATGTTCGCCGCCGCCGGCAATCACGTGGCGGCATTGCATCGCAGCCGCATCGGCGGTTTGTCGCTGGACGCGCTGCCATCGGGCCAATGGCGTGCCTTGGAGGCAAGCGATCTGGAGGTGCTGTTCGGGCGCGGAGCGACTGCATGACGGCGGCCACGCCGCTGCCGTTTCGCCCGCAGGCGGTGATCTTCGATATGGATGGTTTGATGCTCGACAGCGAGCGCGCCATCACTACCTGTCTGGCGCAGGCGGCCGATGCGCAGGGGCTGACAATCGAGCCGACGTTCTGGTTGCAGATGGTCGGTACCGGCGATGTGGCCTGCCGCCGTCTGCTTGGCGAACGCGTCGGTGACGCCGCTGCCGAACGCATGCTGGCGCGCGCCCAACTGCTCTATGACGCCGTCGCAGAGCGTGGTATTCCGCACCGGCCCGGCATCATTGCGCTGCTGGAGTATCTGGCTGCGCTCGGCATGCCACGTGCGGTGGCGACCTCCACCCAACGCCCGCTTGCGTTGCGCAAGCTGAAAGCGGCCGATCTGCTGTGGCGCTTCGATGCGGTGTGCACCGCCAGCGATGTGCAGCATCCCAAGCCGGCGCCGGATATCTACCTGCTGGCAGCGCAGTCGCTGGGCGTGGAGCCTGCACACTGTCTGGTGCTGGAAGACTCGCCGACCGGCGTGCGCGCTGCATTGGCGGCAGGCATGACCCCGATCCAGATCCCGGACCTGCTCGAACCCGATGCGGACGTGCGCGCGTTGGGCCATCGCATCATGCCCTCGCTGGGCGATGCGCAGCGCCTACTGGAAGCGCAACTGTCGGGTTGATCAGCGGGTGTGGATTAGCGTCCGAAAAAGTCTCCGAAAAAGCGTCTGGAACGCAGCGCCCAAATGACAGGCGCAGCAACACGTGCTGGCGATCAGTCCACCACGCACGAGCGATCAGTGCGCAACAACCAAAGCCCAGCTCCCGCCGGTGCGAGAAGGCACGGTTCGCGCGCCACTGGTGCGCGTGCCTTTGAGCACCCGCGTTGCAAACGCGGGCTGGGACGCGGAGCGGGGGTTGGGGTGAGGGTGCGAGCAAATCGACCCACACCACACCACGCATGGACAATGCCCAAAGCGCAGCAGCGGATGCACGACGCGCGTGCTGATCTCCGAGCTTTCGCCTCACCGATCCCAACGTCGATGTCGTGCATGACGAACACCAAAGACCGGCAAGCACGCGCGTCCCCGCGTCGCAGCAGCGCGCTGCAAAGCGCATCACCCAAGCCGTATCAGCAGCACGCCCTCACACGCACTGCATCTTGCGCGACATGCCGCCGTCGACGATGAAGTCCTGCCCGGTGACAAACCCGGATAGTTGCGGCGACAGCAGGTACACCGCCAGCTGCGCGATGTCTTCCGGCGTGCCCACACGTCCGGCCGGATGCTGCGCATGGTCGCGTCGCGACAGTTTGGGCGCACGACGACGCTGCGGTGCACGCCAGGCGTCGGTGCTGATCCACCCCGGACTGATGCTGTTGACGCGCACCTGCGGGCCTTCGCTCAGTGCCAATGCGTGGGTAAACGCGACCAGGCCACCTTTGGCCGCCGCATAGGCTTCGCTATGCGGCTCCGACTGCCAGGCGCGGGTAGAGGCGATGTTGACGATCGCACCACCGCCATCTGCCTGCGCCAGTGCAGGCAAGGCATGTTTGCTGCATAAAAACGCGCCATGCAGGCTTGCCAGGCGCCGGTTCCAGTCATCCCATTCCAGCTGCGGCAACGGCGCAACGTGCGGGTCCGGTACGCCGGCGTTATTGACCAGACCATCGAGTCTGCCGAAGCGCTTGTGCGCCGTGGCGATCAGACGCGCGGCCTGGGTCTCGCGCGCTGCATCGCAACGCACGAACGCACTGCGTTGCGGCAGCGCCCAGTCCTGCAGACAGGCTTTTCCGGCAGCGGCGTCCAGATCGCCGATCACCACGCTGCCGCCGGCACCCAGCACGGCCTGCGCAATGCCGCGTCCAATCCCTTGCGCGCCACCGGTGATCACCACCACGCGGTCCTGCAGCGGTGACGGGTTCCATGCGGAAACAGCGGGAATCAGGGCCATGGCGTGCGCGCATAACGAAAGGGTGCGGCACTGTAGCGCGCGCCATGTCAGTGCTGCAGCAGCACCGGCGACGCCTACGGCAGCGACGCGACCGCGCTTTTCAGGTGCATTTCAACGGACTGCCGCCGCCGCACGGTGCCGGATTCGGCCCCTGCTGCACGCATTGGCGCGCGGCAGGGCGCAGGCTCAGTGTTGGGCGCCGTTCAACACGCGTTCCCAGCCCGCGCGGCCCAGCCGTTCCAACGTCTGAATATTGCGCTCGACAATCACGTCCGGATCCGGGTACGCCGCCACCGCACGCTCCACGCTGTCCTCGCGCAGCAGGTGCAAGGTTGGGAAGGGCGAGCGGTTGGTGAAGTTGGCCACATCGTCCAGCGCGGCGCCTGCAAATTGATAGTCGGGGTGGAAGCTGGCCACCTGCAGGATGCCTTGCAGGTCCAGCGCTTCCACCGCCGCGTCGGCATTGTCGAGGAAGTCGTTGTAATCCAGGAAGTCGGTGAGCACGTCCGGATGCACGATCAGGGTGGTGTCGATCTGCTCGGCCGGCGTGTCGCGCAGCAGGACAAGTTCTTCGGCCAGTTGTTCCAGCAGCGCCTCGGGCGTGCTGGCATCGCTGAGCACCAGCCGCACCTGTTCCTTGACGTACACCGCCTTGGCGAACGGACACAGGTTCAGCCCGATCACCGCGCGTTCGATCCACGTGCGGGTAGCGGTCAACGGATCGGGCGTGGCAGGCGTGGTGGTCATCGTGGCGGCGGCGTGATGGCGCGCCAGTGTATGCGATCGCTGCCGAGGCGGCCGCCCAGGCCGATTCATCGGCGATCACGCAGCCAGCGCAACCGATGCTGCCCGGCGCCATGCTGCCGCGCACGCGCAATCAGCGTGTGTCGCTGTCGTCGCTGCGCGGCGCCTCGCCAACGTGCGCACCGACATGCGCGCGCAAGAACTCCACCGACACCTGGGCGACGTACTCGGCCAGTGGCGTCTTGTGCGGCGACCCGATGGCATGTGCGCCACTGTCGAAGGCGATCGCCTGCTTGAGCGGGGCAGCCGTGCCCAGCGCATCGAACATGGCCAGCATCGCCGGCACCGAGGCAATCTGATCTTCGTCGCTATTGGCCGCGCGGTAATAGCCCAACAGCACCGGGCAGCGCACCTGTGGCCACGGCGGCGCGGCGGCGAGTGCGTCGAACAGACCGCGCAAGCTACGAAAGCCGTCCGGGTGGATGGTGTCCGACCAATACGCCAGTTCTTCAGCGCTGCGCGGGTACGGGTCGGCGATCGGCGCATCGGCGTCGCAAAGCCGATCGAGCAAGCCCGCATTGACCGGCTGGATGCCGGGCGACCATGCCACTACCGTCGCAACCTGCTCGGGATGCTGCGCCGCAAGCCAGAGCGCCAAGGTGCCGCCCATTGATGAGCCGACAATCGCCACACGCTCGCCCATCCGCCGCGCCTGCGCCAGCGCCTCCAGCGCAGAGCGTTGCAGCGCCGCCGTCGTCAGCCCCTGCATCGCATCGGGCGCGCTGCCTCCATGGCGGGGCCAGCGGTGCACGTAGCCGTTGGCACCCAGCGCATCGGCCATCTGTTCGGGCAGCGCGCCGGCCTCGCCCGGGCTTGCAGAAAACCCGTGCAGGAACAGCAGCGCCACGGCGGTGCGTGTCTGGGTAGCGCTGCGCCAATGCCAGCGCGCCGCATTGCCGGGCTTCAACTCAGTGCTGTCGTTGGTGTGCATGGTGGGCCAGCAGTGCGAGCAGTTCGTGGGCGTTGATCGGCTTGGATAGATAACCTGCCACGCCGGCGGCTGCTGCTTCGCGTATTGAATCGGCGCGCGTATCGGCGGTCAATACGATGATTGGCGGCAGCGCGGCAATCGCATCGCGGGCCTGGCCCAATGCATCCCAGCCGGAGGTGCCGGGCATGTGCAGATCGAGAAACACCAGATCCGGCGCGGCCTGGGCAATGCGCTGCACCGCATCGGTGCCATCGACATGGAAGCTCACCCGATGCCCTGCGCGCGTTAGCAGATTGCCGATCACCAGGCGATTGGTGTCCATGTCCTCGAAGACCAGGCAATGCAGCGGTGGTACGGTCTGCGCGTGGTGCGCCAGCGCATCGCGCAGGCCGAGCGTGCGGCTGCTGTCGGCCGCGGCCACGGGTAGCTCGAAGATCCAGCGGAAGATGCTGCCACCGTCGGGGTTGTCGCTCACCGTCAGGCTGCCGTGCATCGCATCGGACACCGACAAGGCGATATACAACCCCAGTCCGACGCCGCCCTCGGCACGGCTGAATCCGGTGCTGAGCTGGGTGAACGGCGTAAAGATGTAGGCCTTCTTGTCGTCGGGCACACCAATGCCGGTGTCGGTGATCGTCGCGGCGATCGACCAGCGCTGCTGTAGCTGCGTGGCTTCGATCAGCAACTCGACCGCGCCACCGGCCGGGGTGAACTTGATCGCATTGATGACCAGGTTGCTGATGACCTGCTCGATGCGGCCCTCGTCGCCCAGCACATGAGGCGTCTCCGGTGCCTCCATGCGCACGCTCAGCGACACGCCCTTGGTGGATGCGGCGGTCGCGCAGACCGCTTTGACGGTGGTCAGCACGTCCAGCATGCTCAGTGGCTTGCTCTGCAGCTGCAGCCGCCCACCGTCGATGCTGGCCACGTCCAGCACTTCATTGACGCGATGGCGCAGCGCGGTCGCATTGACCGTCACCGCCTGCATCAGGTCGCGCTGTTCGGCTGGCATGCCGTCGGTATCGATCAGCTGCGCGCAATTGATGACCGCATTCAACGGCGTGCGCAGCTCATGGTTCATGGTGCTGATGAAGCGGCTTTGCGCATCGCGCGAGGCCAGCGCCTGCAGCGCCACTTCCTGCATCGCAAGCACGATGCGCGCCACCAGCAGCGGCAATACCATGCTGAGCGCCACCGCATACACAAAGTACGCCGGCCGCGACAGCCAGTAGCCGCTGGGTGCGGTCAGTAGCATCAGCACGAAGGTGCTGAGCAGCACCGGCAAGGTGGCGCGTTGCCCATAGCGCGCCACCGCAGCGATGGTGATGAACGGCAGAAACGCGTTCAACGACATCAACAGAATGAAGGCCAGCGTGGTCTGGATGCCGATGAACAACAGGCTCATCGCAAAGCCCATCGCATCCAGCCACTCACCCGGCGGGATGATCCGGCGCCGCACCAGCACCATCCATGCCACCGAGACGAACCACACGGTCACTGCGGTGGGGAAGACGTTGTGCGCATCCTTGACCAGCACCGGCTGTGGGCCGTACAGCCAGCCCAGGCACCACAGTGTCACCATGGTCTGCACGATCACCCGGCCGACGCAGGCGCGGTATTCCAGAAACGACTCGAACAGCCGTACGAGTCTGTCGTTGCGCAACTGCCTGGCCGCCAGAATCAGGCCGGTCGCTGCGTGGTTGGGAGTGCTACGCATGAGGGTCCGCGTCGTCGATGGGAAGGGTGCGCCGGTAGCGCTTGACCAGTAGACCTGCGGCAGTGGCCACGGCGGTGAAACGGTGCGCAAGCGTGTCGCTCAACGCGTCGCGCTCCACCTCGCCGCGCAGTTGGTCGCAGGCCTTGAGCAACTGCTGCGAGCCGGTCAGCGAGATGGTGTTCTTCAACGAATGGATCTGTTCCAGCGCCTGCGCCTGGCTGGTGTCGGCATCGCCAAGCGTGCAGCGCGCAATGGCGTGTTCGATCTCCACCGCAAAGGCGTCGGCAAAGGCCGCTGCAGCCACCGGATCGAGGCCGGCGATGGTGTGCAGCGTCGAGCCGCTTTCGATCTGCGGTTGCGCATGGATCTTGGTCGCCTGCACACCACCTTCGGCAGACGCGTTCGCCTGCCGGGCGTGCAGGCGATGCAACAGGCGGGTGAGCAGCGAGCGCATCGGGGCCGCTAGCCCCGCAGCCCGTTGCGGCGATGGTGATCCACGCAGGGATGCCGCAGGCCTCGGTTGCCCCACTGCGCAGCACCTGCAGATGTCTGCAGGTGCGCGTCGGTCACCGCACTCACCGGCATCGTTCAACCACGCTCAGTCGCGAAAGTTGTCGAACTGCAGCGGCTGCTCGAAATCGGCCTTTTTCAGCAGCGCCATCGCGTCCTGCAAATCGTCGCGCTTCTTGCCGGTGACGCGCAGCTTGTCGCCGTTGATCTGCGCTTCGACCTTGAGCTTGGCTTCCTTGAGCTTGGCCACCAGCTGCTTGGCCTGCTTCTGCTCGAGGCCCTGCTTGACGGTGACCTTCTGCCGCGCGCCGGCCAGATTGGTTTCCACATCACCAAAGTCCAGGCAGCGCACATCGATGCTGCGCGCCAACAGCCGCGCCCGCAGGATGTCGGTCATCTGCTTGAGCTGGAAGTCGCTGGGGGCGGACTGGTTGATGACCTTGCCGTCTTCCAGTTCGAACTTGGCTTCCACGCCCTTGAAGTCGAAACGCGTGTCCAGTTCACGGTTGGCCTGGTCTATCGCATTGGTCAGTTCGTGCTTGTCGACTTCGGACACCACGTCGAAGGAAGGCATGCAAAGCTCCTGTTGGCTGAAAACAGCCGCCATTCTAGGCCATCGTGCCGCGATGGCCGTCATCGACGCATGGCGGTCGGCGCGCTGCGACGGCGATAATGCGCCCATGCCCAGCACCCGTTCTCCGCTCCCCGCCATCGCCTGGATGGTCGCCGCCGTGGCCTGCTTCTCGCTGATGGATGCGGCGATGAAGCTGCTGGCTGCGCAGTACCCGCCATTGCAGGTGACGCTGTTGCGCGGTGCCGCGTCGCTGCCGTTCGTGCTGGTGTGGGTGTTCGCCACTGCCGGGCCGCGTGCCATCGTGCCGGTGCGCTGGGGCCTGCATCTGCTGCGCGGGGCCTTGGGCATGGTGATGATCGGCTGTTTCGTCTACGGCCTGAAGCGCATGCCGCTGTCCACCGCTTACACCCTCTACTTTGTGGCGCCGTTGCTGGTGGCCGCCTTGTCGGTGCCGCTGCTGGGCGAGCACGTGGGGCCGCGGCGCTGGACGGCGATCGGTATCGGCCTGGTCGGGGTCATCGTGGTGCTGCGCCCGGGCGTGGGCGGCTTGGTCTCGCTGCCTGGCCTGATGGTGCTGCTGGCGGCCACTGCCTACGCCATCGCCGCGGTCACGGTAAGCCTGCTGACCCGCACCGATACGCCGCAGGCCATGGTGGTGTGGTTTTTGCTGTTCATGGCGATCGGCGCCGGGGTGCTGGCCATCCCCGACTGGGTGCCGCTGCGGGCCAGCCACGGCTGGCTGATCGCCGGCATGGGCCTGGCCGGCGCGCTGGGGCAGATTGCGCTAACCCAGGCGTTCCTGCGCGGCGAGGCCTCGATGATCGCGCCGCTGGAATACACCGGCCTGGTCTGGGTGATCGGCTGGGACTGGCTGCTGTGGCAGACCTTGCCCGACGGCTGGACCTGGACCGGCGCCGGCATCATCGTCGCCAGCGGGCTGTATCTGCTGCGCCGGGAGCGGATACGGCAGACCGATCGCCCGTTGCCGCTTGAGCGGCCGTGATTGGGGATTGGGGAGTCGGGATTCGGGATTCGCAATTCACAAGGGCAAGAGCGCTGCGCTGTTACGCCTCCCCAATCCCGAACCATAGAACCGAATGGAATGACGGCCGTAAACATTGACTGGTAGGCTTCACGACCCCCCAATCGGCCACCCGCGGTGATCCAGTTTCAGGGCCTGCACAAGTCTTACTCCGTCGACGGTCGCCAGATCGTGGCGTTGCACCCGCTCGATCTGCGGATCGGCCCCGGCGAGGTGTTCGGCATCATCGGCCATTCCGGTGCCGGCAAATCCACGCTGATCCGGCTGATCAACCGGCTGGAAGAGCCTAGCGGTGGGCGATTGCTGATCGGCGAGGAAGACGTCACCGCGCTGGATAGCCAGGGCCTGCGTGGCTTGCGCCGGCGCATCGGCATGATCTTCCAGCACTTCAATCTGCTGTCCTCGCGCACCGTGGCCGGCAATGTCGCCTTTCCGCTGGAACTGGCCGGCACTGCGCGCGCCGAGATCGATGCGCGGGTGGCCGAGCTGCTGGCGCGGGTCGGCCTGCAGGAGCACGCCAACAAGTATCCGGCGCAGCTGTCCGGCGGCCAGAAGCAGCGCGTGGGCATTGCGCGTGCGCTGGCCACCCGCCCGCAGATCCTGCTGTGCGACGAGGCCACAAGTGCGCTGGACCCGCAGACCACCGCCTCGGTGCTGCAGCTGCTGGCGCAGATCAACCGCGAGCTTGGCCTGACCATCGTGCTGATCACCCACGAGATGGACGTGATCCGCCGCGTCTGCGACCGCGTGGCAGTGCTGGACGCCGGCAAATTGGTGGAAACCGGCCCGGTCACCGAAGTCTTCCTGCATCCCAAACATGCCACTACGCGGCGCTTCGTGTCCGAAGCCGAGCACGTGGACGAGGCCGAGCTGCACCGCGATTTCGCCGCCGTCGGCGGACGTGTGGTGCGGCTGACCTTCCTGGGTAACGGCACCTATGAGCCGGTGCTGGGCCGCATCGCCCGCGAGACCGGGGTGGACTACAACATCCTGTCCGGGCGCGTGGACCGCATCAAGGACACGCCGTATGGCCAGCTCATCGTCGCCCTGACCGGTGGCGATCAGAATGCAGCGCGCGCCGGCTTCGTCGCCGCCGGCGTGCACGTAGAGGACCTGCGCGTATGAACCTGCTGCCGATCGCCGCCGCTGGCGGCTTTTTCCGCAATCTCGATGCCGCCAAGTGGGGCGACATCGGGCAGGCGACCCTGGACACCTTGCTGATGCTGGCCGGCGCGCTGCCGCTGACCTTGCTGATCGGCCTGCCGCTGGGGGTTGCGCTGTTCCTGTGCGGCGCCCCGCAGCTGCGCCGTCGCCCGGTGCTGTACGGCGCGCTGGCGCTGGTGATCAACCTGCTGCGCTCGGTGCCCTTCATCATCCTGATGATTGCGATGATTCCGCTCACCCTGGCATTGATGGGCACCTCGCTCGGCGTGCGCGGCGCGATCCTGCCGCTGGTGGTGGGCGCCGCGCCGTTCTATGCGCGCCTGGTGGAAACCGCATTACGCGAGGTGGACCGCGGCATTATCGAAGCCAGCCAGGCGATGGGCGCCACCACCCGCCAGCTGGTGCTGTGGGTGCTGTTGCCCGAAGCGCGCCCTGGCCTGATCGCCGGCGCCACCGTCACCACCATCGCGTTGATCGGCTTCACCGCCATGGGCGGGGCGATCGGTTCCGGCGGCCTGGGCGATGTGGCCTACCGCGAGGGCTATATGCGCTCGCATGCGGACGTCGCGCTGATCACCGTCATCGCCTTGCTGGTGCTGGTGCAACTGCTGCAGATGCTGGGCGACCGTTTGGTGGCGCGCTACAGCCGCCGCTGAGCCATCTGCCTCGCGGTAGATGCGACGCTGCATGCCGCTGCGGCGTCTATCGCTGCTGCGGGCTGCAGGCGGATGCGCTGGCATCGCCCCGGTGGGTGTCTTGCAGGCACAGCCCGTGCGGGCCGCCGCATCGCCGCTGCACCTGCGGTCTGCTAGGTTTAACGCCTGCGGCCCGTCCGCATTCCTCCTCCCACGGACCCTTTCATGAGCACATTTGCGTTTCGTTCCCTTCTTGCTGCGGCCACGCTGGCATTGGCGTCCTGCAGCGGCAATGGCGGCAGCGGTGGCGACACCCTCACCGTGGCCGCCACCGCCGTGCCGCACGCCGAAATCCTGGAAGTGGTCGAACCGCTGCTGGCCAAGCAGGGCGTGAAGCTGGACGTGCGCGTGTTCAACGACTACGTACAGCCCAACGACCAGGTCGTGCAGAAGCAGATCGACGTCAATTATTTCCAGACCGAGCCCTATCTGGACGCGTACAACCGCGACCGCAAGAGCCAGCTGGTGACCGTGGTCGGCGTGCATATCGAGCCGTTCGGTGCCTACTCGCGCCGCTTCAAGGCGCTGGCCGATCTGCCAAGCGGCGCCGACGTGGTGATCCCCAACGACCCGAGCAACAACAGCCGCGCGCTGATCCTGCTCGACAAGGCCGGGGTGATCAAACTCAAGGATCCGAGCAACGCGCTGTCTACCCAGCGCGACATCGTCGACAACCCCAAGCAGCTGAAATTCCGCGAGCTCGATTCGGCGATGTTGCCGCGTGTGCTGGATCAGGTCGATCTGGCGCTGATCAACACCAACTACGCACTCGACGCCGGGCTCAACCCCACCCGCGACGCGCTGGCGATCGAAAGCAAGGAGTCGCCGTACGTGAACTTCCTGGTGGCGCGCGCAGACAACAAGGACGACCCGCGCGTGCAGAAGCTGGCCAAGGCATTGACCAGCCCGGAAGTGAAGGCCTTTATCGAACAGAAGTACAAAGGCGCGGTACTGCCGGCGTTCTGAGGGCGATAACGACACGGCCGCGTGCACCAGTTGGTGCGCGTGGCTGATGGCCCGGTCGGGCATGCAGCATGCGCAGAGCCCAAGTCTGAGCTGCACGCTCTGATCGCCCCGTCCATCCGTGCCCGACGGCTTGCAACAACGCTGTCATCGCGGTTTGAAAGAGCGCAACGACAACGTGCGAGCCTCCAAACGGAGCTCGGCACCGTGGCGACGGTTGTCGCCCATCCTTGAGCCATTCGTGCGTGCGCGCTGCCGATACGGGGCGCGGAATGCGTATTCCCTGCAACCGCACCCACTCCGCAGCGATGCCCTCGGCACCGCATGCGATGCTGCCTTGGCGGTTTGACGGAGCTCAACGACAACGCGCGAGCCTCAAAACGGAGCTCGGCACTGTGGCGACGGTTGTCGCTCATCCTTGAGCCATTCGTGCGCGCGTGCTGCCGATGCGGGGCGCGGACTGCGCATTCCCTGCAACCGCACCCACTCCGCAGCGATGCCCTCGGTACCGCATGCGATGCTGCCGAGATGGGGCGTCTGACGCTTGCGAATCCATGCAGTGCGATGCGGGCGCAGACCGCCCACCCAGCCACTCATTACGCCGCGCGCTGCCAAGTAGAAGCGCGCAAGCGTACGCGGCCGATTGCGCGTGCAGCGCCGAACACGCGCGCCTGACGCAGGCGTAGTAGCGTGGTCGGCCATCTTCTTCGGCCATTGACGCGATGCCCCTGCTTCTTGCCATCCCGCTGGCCGTGATCATCGCCCTGGCGGTGTTCGCGGTGCTGTTTCCGTTATCGCTGCTGCAACGTTTTCGTGTCGGTACTGCGCGGCGTCAGGCGCGTGGCTGGTTGTTGATGATCAACCTGGCCTCAGCGGCGCTTTCCAGCGTGTTGTTCGTCATTTTTACCGCGATCGCTGCGGCATTCTGGCCGGGTTCCATCCGTCATGCCGCCTTCGGTTGGGCCTGCGGGCTGGCGCTGGGTGTGCTGGCCTTGCGCCTGACCCGCTTCGAGCGCACCGGCCAAGGGTTGTTCTATCGACCCAATCTCTGGCTGGTGCTGGCATTGACGGCGCTGGTGGTGGTGCGGGTGATCGCCGGCATGGTGCAGGGCTGGCGCAGTGCCTGGCAGGGCGTGGCGTGGCCGGTCGATGGCTGGCTCAGCCACGCCAGCCTGTTGGGCGCCGCCGGCGTACTGCTTGGCTATGCACTGGCTTACGCCACCTTGCTGTGGTGGCGTTGGCGCGCCGCGCGGTTGCGTGGCAGCGTCTACTGGCGTTGAAGTGCGACGCGCACGCCAGCCAGCAATGCCGAATGCGTCGATCCAGGCTGGCGCACGTGGATGTTGGACATAAAAAAACGGGCCTTGCGGCCCGTTTTTTCGACTCAGACGTTACGTGTCGCGACGTGCTTAGAAGCGCGCGCCGACACCGAAGCCAACGGTCCACGGATCCAGTTCCAGCTCGCTGCCGGTGCCCTGGCCGCCGACACGCAGTTCCGGACGCGAACGCATGTAGCGGGCGTCGGCACGTGCGAACCATGTGGAGTTGATGTTCATGTCAACACCGACGGTGCCGATCACGCCCTTGGCAGTATCCAGGCCAACGTGCTGACCGGTGGTCGACGCCGCATCGATCTTCTCGTTGCTGAAATTCGACTCGTAGTAGCCCACGCCCACGAACGGACGGAACACGTTGTCGGCCTGGCCGAAGTGGTACTGGCCGCTGATGGCGATCGGCTGCTGCTCGACGGTGCCCACCTTGCCCACGCCATCGGCGTTGACGCGGTGATTGAACTTGTCGGCAGCGCCCCACACTTCAACAGCCCAGTTGTCGTTGATGTAGTAGCTGGCGCTCAGCGTCGGTGCCGGGCCGCCATCGACGTCCAGGCCCGGAGCCGGATCGTTCTTCGGCTTGATCAAGGCGACGCCGCCGACCACTGCCCAATGCTTGCCGGACGCGCTCTCAGCGCTGGTGGAAGTCGAGGAGGTATCGCCGGTGTAGGTGGTGTCCTGCGCGAACGCGGACGGTGCAATCGCAAGTGCGGATACAGCAGCCAGGCTCAGGATGGAAATGGCACGCATTGGGGGTCTCCTCGCATAATTTTTGTTAGGCCCGTGGAGTGGGCCGCGCCAAAGCTATTCCTGAAAATCTGAATCCACGCCCACCTGCGACTCGCTAAAATTTCGTTTGTTCAGGAACTTTCCCAAGAAGGCCGTGGTTGCGACATGCAAGCTGAAAAAGACATTCACGCAGATGCGATTGCCGTGACGAAAAACGCCGTGCGTGACGGCTTGCCAGCGCACATTCCTAACGATTGCCGTGTCTTGGTACTCGGCTCGATGCCAGGTATCGCCTCGTTGGAGGCAGGCCGCTATTACGCGCATCCACGCAATCGGTTCTGGCCAGTGATGCATGCCCTCTTGGGTATTGATGCTGCCGCCACATATGCCGCACGCATGCAGGCGTTGAACGCACAGGGTGTCGGGTTATGGGATGTGATCGGCCAATGCGCGCGTCGCGGCAGCCTGGACGCTGCGATCGTCGCAGACAGTGTCGTGGTCAATCCGCTACCTGCTTTGCTGGCAGGTTTGCCGCAGCTGCGCATGGTGGCCTGCAATGGCGCCGCGGCGGCGCAGGCCTGGCATCGCCATGTACAGCCGCTGTTGTCGCAGGACGCGTGCAACGTACCGCTGCTGGCCTTGCCGTCCACCAGTCCGGCCAACGCCGCCTGGTCGTTGCCGCGTTTGTGCGCCGCATGGCAACCGGTGCGCGATGTGCTGGACTGATGCGGCCCTGGCCCACGTCAATGAATCGCCGACGATGATGCGTGTCTGCGCAATGCGCGCCCGTCAGCGCGTGCGCATGCAACCAGCACGTCGCCAGCTGCCGCCATAAGTCATGCCAGCGTCCGGCACAGGCAGCCCGCAGCGCGTGGCCGCACAGTGCAGGCAGCACAGGAAGGAGCACCGCGATGACGATCAGACATGCAGTCACGATGGCGGCAACGCTCGCACTGGGCATGCTCACTGCCGCAGATGTGGCGCTTGCCGACGAGATGCAGTGCGATGTCAGCAGCGATTACGACCTCACGCTCAATCCGCGCAGCCTCATCCTGATTCGTAACGCCGGGACGCCGCAGCGCCTGGTGATGCGCCAGGGCGCGTTGTTCGTCGACGATCGCTGGGTGACGCTGAGTGCAGACGACCGTACCCGCCTGATCCAGTTCGAGCGGCAGACCCGTGAGGTGGTGCCGCTGGCGCAGGAGGTCGGGCGTGAGGCCGCCGACATCGCGGTCACCGCGCTCGGCGAAGTGGCGGCCGGGTTCAGCCGCAGTCCCGAGGCGACCCGCGCGCAGCTGGCCAGCGTGCGCGAAAAGATCGATCTGCGCTTGAAGCAGAGCTTCAGCAAAAGCCAGCTCACGCCCGTGAATATCGACGACGACATCGGCGCGCTGGTCGCCGAGGTATTGCCGCAGTTGATCGGCGATGTGATCGCCGGTGCGGTGCAATCCGGGCTCACCGGCAACGATATGCAGCTGCGTTCGCTCGATGGGCTGGAAGCGCGCATCGAGCGTCTGGTCGAGCCGCAGGCGCGTGCATTGCGCCCGCGTGCGCAGCGCTTGTGTGACCGCGTCGAAGCGCTGGATGGGCTGGACAATGCGCTGGCGTATCGTTTGCCTTCGGGCGCGCCACTGCAACTGTTGCAGGTGGATCGACGCGCCTCGAAATAAGCATGCACCTGCGTGCGCGGACGCTGCATCCTGCGGGCTGTGCGATTTTTTCGACGCCAATGGTTGGCGCTGCGGCCCGTGGCCGGCCACAATAGGGGTTTCCCCATCTGTTGCCGGAGTTCCCCGTATGGCCGAAATCAAGGAAGCACTTGTCCCCGATATCGGTGACTACAGCGACGTCCCGGTAATCGAGGTGCTGGTGTCGGTCGGCGATACGGTCAGCAAGGACCAGAGCCTGGTCACGCTGGAATCGGACAAGGCCACGATGGAAGTGCCCTCGTCGGTGTCCGGCGTGGTCAAGGAGATCAAGGTCAAGGTCGGCGATTCGCTGTCGCAGGGCGCCCTGGTGGCGCTGATCGAAGTCGCCGATGCCGGCGCCGAGACTGCGGCGAAGCCCGCCGCTGCTGCTCCTGCTGCTCCGGCCAAGGCTGCGCCCGCTGCTGCACCGGCACCTGCTGCCAAGGCCGCGCAAGCTGCACCTGCCGCCGAAGGCGGTCTGGTCGAAGCGCGCGTGCCCGATATCGGCGACTACACCGACATCCCGGTGATCGAAGTGCTGGTCGCTGTCGGCGATACCGTCGCCAAGGACCAGAGCCTGGTCACGCTGGAATCGGACAAGGCCACGATGGAAGTGCCGTCCTCGGCCGCCGGCGTGGTCAAGGAGCTCAAGGTCAAGGTCGGCGACACGCTGTCGCAGGGCAATGTGGTGGCGATCATCGCTGCCAGCGATGGCGGCGCCGGTGCGGCGCAATCTCCGGCCAAACCCACCACCGACACCGCCGAAACTGCCGGCAAGGTCGAGCCGGTCGCGGTGTCGGCCGAGCCGGACAAGCTGGCCCAGCGCGAGATTGCGCAGGTGCAGGGCGCACGTTCCAGCGACGCCTCGCAAGGCAGCCAGCCATCGGCCGGCAACCCGAGCAGCCCGCCGGTGACCTTCGACGCCGACAGCGTGCTGCCGTCCAAGGTGGCCTATGCCAGCCCGGTGGTGCGCGTGTTCGCACGCCAGCTGGGCGTGGATCTGAACCAGCTCAAGGGCAGCGAAAAGGGCGGCCGCATTACCCGTGAAGACGTGCAGCGCTTCGTCAAGGCTGCGCTCACCGGTGGTGTGCCTGCCGCAGCCGGTGCCGCACCGGCCGGTGGTGGCAACGGCCTGAACCTGCTGGCCTGGCCGAAGGTGGACTTCAGCAAGTTCGGCGAGACCGAAACCCAGCCGCTGTCGCGCATCAAGAAGATTTCCGGTGCCAACCTGGCGCGCAACTGGGCCATGATTCCGCACGTCACCCAGTTCGAATCGGCCGACATCACCGACCTGGAAGCCCTGCGCGTGGCGTTGAACAAGGAAAACGAGAAGGCCGGCATCAAGCTGACCATGCTCGCCTTCCTGGTCAAGGCCAGCGCTGCGGCGCTGAAGAAGTTCCCCGAGTTCAACGCCTCGCTCGATGCGGCTGGCGAAAACCTCACGCTGAAGAAGTACATCAACATCGGGTTTGCCGCCGATACGCCGAATGGGTTGGTGGTGCCGGTGATCCGCGACGTCGACAAGAAGGGCGTGCTGCAGATCGCCCAGGAAAGTGGCGAGCTGGCCAAGAAGGCGCGCGACGGCAAGCTGGGCCCGGCCGACATGAGCGGTGGCTGCTTCTCGATCAGCTCGCTCGGCGGCATCGGCGGCACCGCGTTTACGCCGATCATTAATGCGCCGGAAGTGGCGATCCTGGGCGTGTCCAAGTCGGCGATGCAGCCGGTCTGGAACGGCAAGGAGTTCGTGCCGACGTTGATGCTGCCGTTGTCGCTGAGCTACGACCACCGCGTCATCGACGGCGCGCTGGCGGCGCGCTTCACCACCTACCTCAGCCAGGTGCTGGCCGACATGCGTCGCGTCCTGCTGTGAGGACTGCACTGCTGACGATCGCCGTGCTCGGCGTGTTGCCTTGGACCTGCGCGGTGGCACGCGAGTGCGACAGCACGCTGGGGCGCGGCTGGCCACCGGCCGTGGGCAACTACGGCACCGCGGTGAGCACGCTGCTCGACGGCGGCAACAAGCCGGCATTGTCGTTGCTGACCCTGCCCACACGTGGCGTGGAAAGCGGCGTGTCGCTGGTGCCGGGTAAGGACGGCGCCGACTGGACCCTGCGCCACAGCCGCGCCGACGAGCGCGTCTACAGCTGGGTCAGCCAGAGCGATCGCGGCAGTGTGCAGTTCCGCACCGAGCAGACGCCTGAAACGGTCGAGATCCCGATTCCGGCGGCGTTGGCCAAACGGCTGGTCAGCAACTGGACCGCGGCCTTGACCCAGCTGGCACCGAGCGGACGCACCGCGCCGGTGACCGAGGGCGAGGTGCTGTCGTTCCAGGTTGAGGGCGTGCGCTACAGCGGCACGCGCCCGAGCTGCGGCGCTGGCGAACTGCTGCTGCAACAGGCCGCGCTGCTGATCGAAGCCAGCGACGGCAAGGAAAAGAAGCGCGACAAGCGCTGGACCCAAATCGAATCGTCGCTGGATGAACTCCAGCAGACGCTTGCCGGCACGGCCGGTTAAGCCACAGGAGAAGCAAATGGCGGTCATTGAAATCAAGGTTCCTGACATCGGCGATTACAGCGATGTCCCCGTCATCGAAGTGCTGGTCGCCGTGGGCGACCGCGTGGCCAAGGACCAGGGCCTGGTCACGCTGGAATCGGACAAGGCCACGCTGGAAGTGCCGTCCTCGGCCGCCGGTGTGGTCAAAGAGCTCAAGGTCAAGATTGGCGACAACCTGTCCGAAGGCGCCGTAGTGCTGCTGCTGGAAACCGAAGGCGAGGCCGCCGCGCCTGCGCCCGCCAAGGCCGAGACCAAGGCCGCCGCGCCTGCAGCTCCTGCGGCCGCCGCACCCGGCAGCAAGCCGCCGGTGACGCCGTCGCATCGCGCCCCGGCCGAGCCGGCAGCGCCCAAGCCGGCGCTGGCCAGCGGCAGGACCGCGGACATCGACTGCAAGATGGTGGTGCTCGGCGCCGGCCCCGGCGGCTATACCGCCGCGTTCCGCGCTGCCGACCTGGGCCTGGACACGGTGCTGATCGAGCGCTACGCCAGCCTCGGCGGCGTCTGCCTCAACGTCGGCTGCATCCCGTCCAAGGCGCTGCTGCATGCCGCCGCGGTGATCGACGAAGTGGCCCATGCCGGCGATTTCGGCGTGGATTTCGGCCAGCCCAAGATCACCCTGGACAAGCTGCGCGAGTACAAAGAAAAAGTGGTCGGCAAGCTCACCGGCGGCCTGGCCAGCATGGCCAAGCAGCGCAAGGTGCGCACCGTCACCGGTGTGGCCAGTTTCGTCTCGCCCAACGAGTTGGAGATCGTCGGCGACGACGGCAAGACGCAGCTGCTGCGCTTCGAGCATTGCGTCATCGCCGCCGGGTCGCAGGCGGTGAAGTTGCCCAACTTCCCGTGGGACGACAAGCGCGTGATGGACTCCACCGACGCGCTGGAGCTGCACGATATTCCCAAGACCCTGCTGGTGGTTGGCGGCGGCATCATCGGCCTGGAAATGGCCACGGTGTACAGCGCGTTGGGCAGCAAGGTCACCGTGGTCGAGTTCATGGATCAGCTGATGCCGGGCGCCGACAAGGACCTGGTCAAGCCGCTGGCCGATCGCCTGAAGAAGCAGGGCGTCGAGGTCCATCTCAAGACCAAGGCTACCGACGTGAAGGCCGACAAGAGCGGCATCACCGTGTCCTTCGAAGCGGCCGTGGAGGGCGAGAAGCCCGGCCTGCAGGCGACTGCCTTCGATCGCGTGCTGGTGGCCGTGGGCCGCTCGCCCAACGGCAAGAAGATCGGCGCGGAGAAGGCGGGCGTCACCGTCACCGAGCGCGGCTTCATTCCGGTGGACCGGCAGATGCGCACCAACGTGCCGCACATCTTCGCGATCGGCGACATCGTCGGTAACCCGATGCTGGCGCACAAGGCCACCCACGAAGGCAAGCTGGCCGCTGAAGTGGCTGCCGGCGAGAAGAAGGAATGGGTGGCGCGGGTGATTCCGTCGGTGGCGTACACCAACCCGGAAATCGCCTGGGTCGGCGTTACCGAGAACGAAGCCAAGGCCAAGGGCCTGAAGGTCGGCGTGGCCAAGTTCCCGTGGGCCGCCAGTGGCCGCGCGATCGGCATCGGCCGCACCGAAGGCTTCACCAAGCTGATCTTCGACGAAGACACCCACCGCATCATCGGTGGCGCAATCGTCGGCGTGCATGCCGGTGACCTGTTGGCCGAGATTGGCCTGGCCATCGAGATGGGCGCCGAAGCTGAAGACATCGGCCACACCATCCACGCCCATCCGACCCTGAGCGAATCGGTCGGCATGGCGGCCGAGGTGTACGACGGCACCATCACCGATCTGTACATCCCGAAGAAAAAGTAACGGCTCGCCTCGGCTGCTGTCAGCAACGCCCCGCCTTGTGCGGGGCGTTGTCGTGATGGGGATCAGTCCGCGTGATTGCTTTTGTTGTGGTCGTTGCCGGTGCCGGTGCCGGTGCCGTTGCAGTTGCAGTTGCAGTTGCAGTTGCAGTTGCCGTTGCCGTTGCGGTGCCATGCGTGTGGTAGGCGTCAAGTGCATGCGGTGCTACTGCGCACGCGCGGATTTTTCCGCGGTTTCCAGCGTGGTACGCAGCCGCATGTGGCGACCAGGCTTGGCGGCTGCACTCGATCGCATGCGTCGACAATGCTGACCCCTGCTAGCGGATTTCGCAGGTCATCCGGCAGCCTCCAGTCTGTGCGCGTGGCGCCCGTGCATTGCGCGCGCTAGGCAGGGCTGACGCCGCCGCGCATGGCATTGCCACAGTGCGATCTCCATGGCGCTTGCACAGCCCGCAGCGCGCTTGCACCATCGGGTCGCGGACACGCCGTTCGCAGCTCAGGGACGACCCCGATGTCGAAGATGCGTTTGCCGGCGCTGCTCGCCGCTGCTGGCTGCCTGTGTGCCTCGCTGTGTGCGTACGCACAGACCACCGTGATCACCGCCGCGCGCCTGCTGGACGTGCAGACCGGCCGCTATGTGGACAAACCGCAGATTGAAGTGGCCGCCGGCCGTATCACCCGCGTCGGTCGGCAGGGCGATCCGCTGCCGGCCGATGCGCAGCGCATCGATCTGGGCGAGCGCACGCTGCTGCCGGGGTTGATCGACATGCATGTGCATCTCACCGTGGACCCCACCCTGGGCGGCTATAAGGGCCTGGAGTACACCGACAATTTCTGGACCGTGGTCGGTGTGGCCAATGCCGCAAAAACGCTGCGCGCAGGCTTCACCACGGTGCGCAATGTCGGTTCGCTCAACTACGACGATGTCGCGCTCAAACAGGCGATCGAGCGCGGCACCGTGCCCGGCCCGCGCATCGTGCCGGCGACCTACGGCATCGGCGCAACCGGTGGCCACTGCGATGCCACCGAATTCCCGCCCTCGGTCAAGGTCAGCGGCCCCGGTGTCGCCGATGGTCCGGACGCGATCCGCGCCGCGGTGCGGACGCTGCGCAAATACGGCGCAGAAGTGATCAAGTTCTGCGGTACCGGCGGAGTGCTGTCCAAGACTGACAGCGTCGGCGGGCAGCAATACAGCCTGGAGGAAATGCGCGCGCTGGTGGACGAAGCGCACCGGTTGGGCCTGAAGGTCGCCGTGCACGCGCATGGCACCGCCGGCATCAACGATGCGATCCGCGCCGGTGCCGACACCATCGAGCACGCCAGCCTGGCCGATGCGGAGTCCTTCAAGCTGGCCAAGGCACACGGCACCTGGTTTTCGATGGACATCTACAACGACGACTATATTCTGGCCGAGGGCGAAAAGAACGGCCTGTTCGCCGAATCGCTGGAAAAGGAGCGCCAGATCGGGCGCAAGCAGCGTGAGACCTTCCGCGCCGCGCACGCAGCCGGAGTGAAGCTGGTGTTCGGCAGCGATGGCGGCGTGTATCCCAACGGCGAAAAC
Organism: Xanthomonas sp. WCS2018Noco2-27; assembly: GCF_031843525.1. Lineage (NCBI taxonomy): Bacteria > Pseudomonadati > Pseudomonadota > Gammaproteobacteria > Lysobacterales > Lysobacteraceae > Xanthomonas > Xanthomonas sp. WCS2018Noco2-27. The sequence continues at coordinate 46,018 of NZ_JAVTIK010000005.1, forward strand.
GCCCGCCAGTTCGCCAAGATGGTGGAGTGGGGCATGACGCCGTTGGAGGCGATCCGCGCCGCCACCGTGGATGCAGCCGAGGCCCTGGGGCGCAGCAGTGACGTCGGCGCCATCGCCCCGGGCCGCTACGCCGATCTGATTGCGGTCAGTGGCGATCCGCTGCAGGACGTCACCGTGCTGCGGCAGGTAGAGGGCGTGATCAAGGGCGGCGAACGCGTCGCCGAGTGAGCACCCTGGCGCTCGCCGGTGCGTAGCTGCAGCATGCCGCTGGTTGACGCTGCGCGCGCCATTGGTGCGCTGATCGACAAGGGACTCACCGAGCCGCGTGGCAACGCGATCGGAACTGGAAAGAGCACGCAGAACCGCACTTCGGCAGGCAAGGGCGGCATGGGCGGTACAAGCCGGCCGATGGCGTGGCTGCGCAACCGCGCCCCAGAGCGGTTAGCAGGACGTAGCCAGCAGTCGTCAGGGGGGTATGGCGGCACAAGCCGGCCGATGGTGTGGCTGCGCAACCGCGCCCCAGAGCGGCTAACAGGACGTAGCCAGCAGTCGTCAGGTGGGTATGGCGGTACAAGCCGGCCGATGGCGTGGCTACGTAACCGCGCCCCAGAGCGGCTAACAGGATGTAGCCAGCAGTCGTCAGGTGGGTATGGACGACGCGGACGAACCGGAGTGAACGCGTGGTCCATGCCGCAGCGCGCACCGGCCGCCCCCGCATGGCGGTGAGCGCAGTCGTGTTGTTAGCCGCCCTTACTCGGAACCAGATGTGGACGACATCCCTGCGAGCGGCCACGTCTGCGCACGCTGCCAACAGCGCAGGCGTCCGCCGCTCAGCCGCTGCAAGACCCCGTCGCCCCGTCTTGCACGAGGCATCGTGGCGTGGGCATGCTGCAGGTGGAAGCTGTCCGGATGTCCGGCCACGCAGTCCATCACACGGAGTGTCGATCGATGCGCAAGGCCGTGCTCGGAATAGGGATGAGCTGCATGCTCGCGACGGTGACCGCCGCAGCTGCGTCCACGCAGGACGATCCGGAGATGGCGGCGGCGCTGGCCAAATGCCCAAGTGCGGCGGCGTTCGTGCGCGCGCAGGAGCAGGCCAAGGCGGATGCCGCGACGGCTACCCTTGCCGAGGCGACGGCGACTCCCAGCGACCCCGCATTGCGCGCGCGGTTGCTGGAGATGGAGCACCTGGATCAACAGGTCCGCAACGGTGACTGGTCGCAGGAAGCGATGGGCAAGATGGTGGCGATGGACGCCGAGCATCTGCCGCAGATGCGTCGCATCGTCGCCGGACACGATGGTTTGCCCAGCGTGGCGCAGGTCGGACGCGACGGCGTGGCCGCCGCCTGGCTGCTGGTGCAGCATGCCGACGCCGATCCGGCCTTGCAGGAGCGCGTGCTGGGCACGCTGACCCGGCACGGCGCACGCGGTGGCGAGGTGTCGGCGCACCAACTGGTGTTGCTCACCGATCGCGTGCTCATCGCGAACGGCAAGCCGCAGCGTTACGGCAGCCAACTGGTCCCAGAGCAGGGACGTTGGGTATCCAAGCCGATCGCCGATCCGGCGCAGGTGGACGTACTGCGCGCCGGCATGGACGAGATGCCGCTGGCCGACTACGTGTGCGTGGCCACCCAGCTGTTCCCGGTGCCGTCGACGCCGCCTGGCAGCTGAAACGCAAACGGCCCGCACAAAGCGGGCCGTTCGCTTGCAACAGTGGCGCAGATCAGAACGCGAACGTCACGCCTGCCACCGGGCCCTTGAACTCCTGCTTCAGGCCGATCAGGCCATCGCTGCCGCGCTGGTCGACATCGAGCTTGAACCAGTCGTAGCCGGCGAAGATGCCGAAGTTCTTGGTGAAGCGGTATTCGGCAATCGCGTTGGCGCGGCTCAGGTCGCCCTCGTAGTCGTCGAAGTTGCCCCAGCTGGTGTTGAGGTACTGGCCCTGCACGTTGAACAGCCAATGCTCGCTCGGACGCGCGGTGAAGCGGACGCCAACCACCGGCGCAACGCCATCGGCCTTCTCGTCCAGCACATCGCCGGAGAACACGCTGCCCAGATCGGCATACGCATTGGCTTCGACCTTGGCGTATTCGGCACCGATCTGCAGGCCCAGGCTGAATTCCGGCGAATCGATCACCGAGTAGTCGTACACGAGGGTCGCGACCTGATACTTCAGCTCACCCTTGATGAAGCTACCGGTCGGCACGGTCACGCCACCGGCGCTCAGATCCTGGGTCAGGGTCTCGCGGCGATCCTTGTCGTACTTGAAGTAATCGAAGATCAGGCGCTGACGGGTGCTGATACGGAACACGCCATCGACGCGCGGCTCCCATTCCTTGCCGCCCAGCTTGAAATCTTCGTTGACCGACACATTGTTGCCTGCCACAAGCGTGTTGCCACGGATGGTGTTGTCGTTGTCCACGTTCATCGCACCGAGGCGAATCTGGAAGCGGTCATCGGTATCTTCGGCGTGCGCGGGGGCGACGTAGGCGACGGCCAGAACGCACGGGATCGCCAGTGCAAGGAGGTGTTTCATGGGGAGCTCCGTAATCTTGGAATGGTCAGGCCGATGGGCCAGTGGCGCGCACTATCGATAAGGCGGCGTCTTTCAAAAGTGAAGAAATCGTCGCACACGCGTGAAGGCCGATATAGCAATCGGACAAAACGGTCCGCAGGTTCAACAGGCATGGGCATCGCGCGCAGGGCGCGGCAAATCCAGGGTTGAAGACGAACCGCGCAAAATGTGTCGCAGCGCATACCATCGAGTACGGTCATGCCCGCCAACTGCGCAGCGGATGACGTTTCACACGCTGCTGTGCCCCGAACCCAGTCACTGCACAGATCGAAATATCGTGCAGTGCGGCGGATTGGACCGCGGATGGGAAAGTGTCAGGGTGCGACAAAATGCGTAATAAAGCGGGAGCCCCGGTCTCCCAGGGCTCCCATACGCGACCTGCGGCGGTACCTTTCGACGAGGATGTGCAGGCCTCGCAGGTTCTGACCGCCGGTTTGTGGCAAAGTTCCCACCCGCCGCCACGACGCATGCTTGGTGCATTGCAGCAGCGAATGACTTCTGCCGGTTGTCTCGCAATTTGTCCCATTGCTATACTTTCGCGGCTCGACGAGGCGCAACTGCGCTTCCCCCCTCATTCACACGTAAGGTAATCGTAGTGCTGAACTCCGTTGACGCGGGTCGGCGGTTGATGCTGCGCGCTGCGGTATATCCGCTTGCTGCTGTAGCTATAACCAGTCTGGGGTTGCTGTTGGTCGGTCCCCGTTACTCTGCCGGTCTGGCATTGACCGGGTTTGCGACGGTGCTGGGCGGTTGGGTTGCGGCACGCACCGCGCTCGGCGGCGGCATCCAGGCAGCCGGCATCGCGATGGTGCGGTTGGTGCTGGCGATGGTGCTGAAGTGGGTGTTGGTATTTGCGGCGTTGTCGCTGGGCTTTGCCCTGTGGCGGTTGCCTCCTCTGGCTCTGTTGGCAGGTATCGCCATCGGGTTGATTTTTCAGGTTCTGGCTCTGGCCAGGCGTTGATTCGAACTTAAAGGGCTCCAGACACATGGCGGGCGAGGCAGCAACACCTACCTCCTATATCCAGCATCACTTGCAGAACCTGATCTATCCGGTTCGCGAGGGTGGCGGCACGTTTTGGACCATCCACGTCGATACCCTGGTCATGGCCGTGTTGATGGGCCTGGTCATGGTGCTGGCGTTCTGGACGGCGACCCGCAATGCCACGGCCGGCGTGCCGGGCAAGTGGCAGGCATTCGTGGAAATCTGCCTGGAGTTCGTCGACCGGCAGGCCAAGGACACCTATCACGGCAGCAGCAAGCTGGTGACGCCGATCGCGATCACCATCTTCTTCTGGATCCTGTTGATGAATCTCATCAAGATGGTTCCGGCCGATTTCATCGCCATTCCGCTGGGTTGGGCAGGCATCCACGCTTGGAAGCCGGTGCCCACCGCCGACGTCAATGCCACCTTGGGCATGTCGATCAGCGTGTTCTTCCTGATGATCGTCTTCTCGCTGCGCTCCAAGGGCGTTGGCGGCATGACCAAGGAATTCCTGACGGCTCCGTTCGGCAAATGGATGATGCCGTTCAACCTGCTTTTGAACATCGTCGAGTGGCTGAGCAAGCCGATTTCGTTGGCGATGCGACTGTTCGGCAACATGTTCGGCGGCGAGATCGTCTTCCTGCTGATCTGGGTGCTGGGCGGTGCGGGCATCGCCGGCATGGTCGCTGGCGGCGTATTCGGCCTTGGCTGGATGCTGTTCCACCTGTTGGTGATTCCGCTGCAGGCCTTCATTTTCATGATGCTGTCGATCGTGTATCTGAGCCTTGCGGAAGACAGTCACTGAGTTTCGCTACACCCTTCATACGCTTCATCTCGATTCATCCATCACCCTTAGAAACTTTCGTTCGGAGATCACCATGTACCTCGCCGTCCTGACCAACCTCGCTCAAGTCCAGAGCTCCACCGTCCTCGCCGTCGGCATCATGATCGGCCTGGCCGCGCTGGGTGCCGGCCTCGGTCTGGCCATCATGGCTGGCAAGTTCCTGGAATCGGCCGCGCGCCAGCCGGAACTGATTCCGGTGCTGCAGGTGCGTATGTTCATCACCGCCGGCCTGATCGACGCCGCGTTCATCATCAGCGTCGCCGTCGGCCTGCTGTTCGCCTTCGCCAACCCGCTGGCCCAGGTGTTCATCGAGCGTCTGTCGCAGGCTGCCGGCTGATCCAGCGGTAGCAGGATGTGGATGCAGCCAGTGCGGCTGCGCCCGCGGATGAAGGTCGGAAAGCGTCGCCACTGCGGCGGCGCTTTCACCCCTAAACAGCGATTGAGCGACCCATGGATATCACCCTTACCATCTTTGCCCAGGCGCTGGCCTTCGCCGGTCTGATCTGGATCGTCGCGACCAAAATCTGGCCGCCGCTGCTGCAGGCGATCGAAGAGCGTCAGCAAAAGATCGCTGAAGGTCTGGCTGCCGCCGATCGTAGTCAGAAGGATCTGGCGCAGGCCCAGGAAAAGGTCAACGAAGCACTGAAAGACGCACGCACCAAGGCCAACGAGATCATCGATCAGGCCCATGCGCGCGCCAATCAGATCATCGAAGCGGCCAAGCTCGAGGCGATTGCCGAAGCCAACCGTCAGAAGGATCTGGCCCAGACCGAAATCGACGCATCTGCCACCCGTGCCCGCGAAGAACTGCGCAAGCAGATCTCGGTGCTGGCGGTCAGCGGCGCCGAGAAGCTGCTCAAGCGCGAAATCGATGCCAACGCCCACAAGGCGCTGCTCGACGAGCTGGCGGCGGAGATTTAACCGATGAGTCAGGCCCTCACACTTGCCCGTCCCTACGGCCGTGCCGCGTTTGCAATCGCGCGTGAGGGCGGCACGTTCGCGCCCTGGTCCGATGCGCTGGCGTTTTCGGCGCAGGTGGCCGGCGACCCACGCGTGGCTGCGCTGCTGCTCAACCCGGCCCTGCGCCAGGAACAGGCAGTGACGTTGCTGGCGCCGCCGCAGGCTGGCGAACACTATCTGCGTTTCCTCGGCCTGCTGGCCGATGCGCATCGGCTGTCGCTGTTGCCGGAAGTGGCGGGGCTGTACGAACAGCTGCGTGCCGAGGCCGAACATGTCGTCAAGGCGACCGTGACCTCGGCCACCGAGATGACGCCGGCCGAGCTGGACACGATCGCCGCTGCACTGAAGAAGCGTTTTGGCCGCGAGGTGGACATCACCACCGCGGTAGATGCATCGCTGATCGGCGGCGCGGTGATCGACACCGGCGACGTGGTCATCGACGGCTCGCTGAAGGGCAAGCTCGCGCGTCTGCAAAGCTCGCTCGCCCACTGAATTCACATAAACGCATGGCCCTCGCGGCCGGCACCTAGGACTGAACGATGGCAACCACGCTCAACCCCTCCGAAATCAGCGACCTGATCAAGACCCGCATCGAGACGGTCAAGCTGTCCGCGGAGTCGCGCAACGAAGGCTCCGTGACCAGCGTGTCCGACGGCATCGTGCGCATCTTCGGCCTGGCCGACGTGATGCAGGGCGAAATGATCGAACTGCCCAACAACACCTTCGCCCTGGCGTTGAACCTGGAGCGCGATTCGGTCGGCGCCGTGGTGTTGGGCGATTATGAAAACCTGCGCGAAGGCGACGTGGCCAAGACCACCGGTCGCATCCTGGAAGTGCCGGTGGGTCCGGAGCTGCTGGGTCGCGTGGTCAATGCACTGGGCGAGCCGATCGACGGCAAGGGCCCGCTGGGTGCCACCCAGACCGCACCGGTCGAGCGCGTTGCGCCGGGCGTGATCTGGCGTAAGTCGGTCGACCAGCCGGTGCAGACCGGTTACAAGTCGGTCGATGCGATGATCCCGATCGGCCGCGGTCAGCGCGAGCTGGTCATCGGCGACCGTCAGACCGGCAAGACCGCGCTGGCGATCGATGCGGTGATCAACCAGAAGGGCACCGGCATCAAGTGCGTGTACGTGGCGATCGGCCAGAAGGCCTCGACCGTTGCCAACATCGTGCGCAAGCTCGAAGAAAACGGCGCGCTGGCGCACACCGTGGTGGTGGCTGCGACCGCGTCCGAATCGGCCGCAATGCAGTACATCAGCCCGTATGCCGGCTGCACCATGGGCGAGTACTTCATGGACCGCGGCGAAGACGCGCTGATCGTGTACGACGATCTGTCCAAGCAGGCCGTGGCTTACCGTCAGATCTCGCTGCTGCTCAAGCGTCCGCCGGGCCGCGAAGCCTATCCGGGCGACGTGTTCTATCTGCACTCCCGTCTGCTGGAGCGCGCAGCGCGCGTGTCCGAGGAATATGTGGAGAAGTTCACCAACGGTGCGGTGACCGGCAAGACCGGCTCGCTGACGGCGCTTCCAATCATCGAAACGCAGGCCGGCGACGTGTCCGCGTTCGTGCCGACCAACGTGATCTCGATCACCGACGGCCAGATCTTCCTGGAAACCGACTTGTTCAACGCCGGTATTCGTCCGGCCGTGAACGCCGGTATCTCGGTGTCGCGCGTCGGTGGTGCAGCCCAGACCAAGATCATCAAGAAGCTGTCCGGCGGCATTCGTATCTCGCTGGCGCAGTACCGTGAGCTGGCGGCGTTCGCGCAGTTCGCCTCGGACCTGGACGAAGCCACCCGCAAGCAGCTTGAGCGCGGTCAGCGCGTCACCGAGCTGATGAAGCAGAAGCAGTACGCACCGATGTCCATCGCCAACCAGGCGCTGTCGATCTATGCCGTCAACGAGGGTTACCTCGATGAAGTGCCGGTCAACAAGCTGCTGGCGTTCGAAGAAGGCCTGCACGCGCACTTCGCCAACACCCAGGGCGAGTTGATCTCCAAGATCAACAGCACCGGCGGTTGGGACAACGACATCGAAGCCGCGTTCAAGAAGGGCATCGCAGAGTTCAAGACCACCGGCACCTGGTAAGGCGCCGGGATTCGGGATTGGGCATTCGGGGTTTGTAGGAGCGGTGGTTCGGGGCGTTGGCCCATGTCGAATCACCGCTGCCGAATCCCAGATTTAGGAATTAGAGAGTCGTGAAGTGGGACGCGGGAGGCTCTGGCCATTCCCGATTCCCGATTCCCGATTCTCACGAGCGGAGCGAGCAATGGCAGGCGGACGCGAAATCAAAACCAAGATCAAGAGCGTGCAGAACACCCGCAAGGTGACGCGCGCGCTCGAAATGGTCTCGGCCTCCAAGATCCGCAAGGCGCAGGAGCGCATGAAGACCTCGCGTCCGTATGCGCAGGCGATGAAGCAGGTGATCGGGCATCTGGCGCAGGCCAGCACCGATTTTCAGCATCCGTTTCTGGTCGAGCGTGAGCAGGTCAAGCGGGTCGGTTACATCGTGATCTCTTCCGACCGCGGCCTGGCCGGCGGTCTGAACAACAACCTGTTCCGCAAGATGCTGGGCGAAGTGCGCCCGTGGCAGGACAAGGGCGCCGAGATCGACGTGGTGACCATCGGTCAGAAGGCGTCGGCGTTCTTCCGTCGCATCAAGGTCAACATGGTCGGCAGCGTGACCCATCTGGGCGACAGCCCGCAGGTCGAGCAGCTGATCGGTGTGATCAAGGTGATGATCGATGCCTTCATCGACGGCAAGGTCGACCGCGTGTATCTGGTCTACAACCGCTTCGTGAACACCATGACGCAGAAGGCCAGCTTCGATCAGCTGCTGCCGCTGCCGGCCGCCGAGCACAAGGTGGCGCATCACGATTGGGACTACCTGTACGAACCCGATGCGGCGACCGTGCTGGAGCACGTGATGACGCGCTACATCGAGTCGCTGGTGTACCAGGCCGTGCTGGAAAACGTCGCGTCAGAACATGCCGCGCGCATGGTGGCGATGAAGGCCGCCAGCGACAACGCCAACAAGATGATCGGCACCTTGCAACTGATCTACAACAAGGCACGTCAGGCGGCGATCACCCAGGAAATTTCGGAAATCGTCAGCGGCGCGGCCGCTGTCTAGCCGGGAATGGAGAATCGTGAAACGGGAATAGGCAAGGCTTCGGTGCTCTTGATCTTCCCATTCCCCATTCTCGATTTCCCATTCCCGACACAAGAATCGAACAGACATTAGTGGAGTTATCCAAATGAGTCAGGGCAAGATCGTTCAGATCATCGGCGCGGTCGTCGACGTCGAGTTCCAGCGCAACGAAGTACCGAAGGTCTATCACGCGCTGAAGGTCGAAGGCACCGCCATCACCCTGGAAGTGCAGCAGCAGCTCGGCGACGGCGTCGTGCGCACCATTGCGCTCGGCTCCACCGACGGCTTGAAGCGCAACCTGCTGGCGACCAACACCGAGCGCGCTATTTCGGTACCGGTCGGCGCCGGTACGCTGGGCCGCATCATGGACGTGCTGGGTCGTCCGATCGACGAAGCCGGCGACGTGCAGGCAGCGGACCATTGGGAAATCCACCGCGCCGCACCGTCGTACGAAGACCAGTCGTCTAGCACCGAGTTGCTGGAAACCGGCATCAAGGTCATCGACCTGATGTGCCCGTTCGCCAAGGGCGGCAAGGTCGGCCTGTTCGGCGGCGCCGGCGTCGGCAAGACCGTCAACATGATGGAACTGATCAACAACATCGCCAAGGCGCACTCGGGTCTGTCCGTGTTTGCCGGCGTGGGCGAGCGTACCCGCGAGGGCAACGACTTCTACCACGAGATGAAAGATTCCAACGTTCTGGACAAGGTCGCGATGGTGTACGGCCAGATGAACGAGCCGCCGGGCAACCGTCTGCGCGTGGCGCTGACCGGCCTGACCATGGCTGAGTACTTCCGCGACGAGAAGGACGAGAACGGCAAGGGCAAGGACGTGCTGTTGTTCGTCGACAACATCTACCGCTACACGCTGGCCGGTACCGAAGTGTCGGCGCTGCTCGGCCGTATGCCGTCGGCGGTGGGTTACCAGCCGACCCTGGCCGAAGAAATGGGCGTGTTGCAGGAGCGCATCACCTCGACCAAGAGCGGTTCGATCACCTCGATCCAGGCCGTGTACGTGCCTGCGGACGACCTGACCGACCCGTCGCCGGCGACCACCTTCGCCCACTTGGATTCCACCGTTACGCTGAGCCGTAACATCGCTTCGCTGGGCATCTACCCGGCCGTGGATCCGCTGGATTCCACCAGCCGTCAGATGGATCCGCTGGTGATCGGCAACGAGCATTACGACACCGCCCAGCGCGTCCAGCAGACCTTGCAGAAGTACAAGGAACTGAAGGACATCATCGCGATCCTGGGCATGGACGAGCTGAGCGAAGAAGACAAGCAGTCGGTGTCGCGCGCACGCAAGATCGAGCGTTTCTTCAGCCAGCCGTTCCACGTGGCCGAAGTGTTCACCGGCTCGCCGGGCAAGTACGTGTCGCTGAAGGACACCATCCGCGGCTTCAAGGCGATCTGCGATGGCGAATACGACCACCTGCCGGAGCAGGCGTTCTACATGGTCGGCAACATCGAAGAAGCCGTCGAGAAAGCCAACAAGATGAGCTCCAAGGCCTGATTGATCCCAGCCGCTATGCGGCTGGAATCGGGAATCGGGAATCGGGAATCGTAAAGGCGGGTGATAGGTGAGTTGGAAGTCACGGGAAGCTGGAAATGCGTGCAGTCAGCCGCTCTTCCGATTCCCGATTCCCGATTCCCGATTCCCCGCCTCACTACAGTGAGGCACCATGAGCACTATTCGTTGCGACATCGTCAGCGCCGAGAAGGAAATCTTCCACGGTGAGGCGACGCTGGTCGTGGCCACCGGCGAACTGGGCGAGCTGGGCATTGCGCCCAAGCACGCGCCGCTGATCACCCGCCTGAAGCCGGGCAAGGTGGTGGTCACCACCGCCAGCGGCGAACAGCTGGATTTCGCCATCTCCGGCGGCATCCTGGAAGTGCAGCCGCAGGTGGTGACCGTGCTGGTCGACACCGCGATACGGGCCCAGGATATCGACGAGGCTGCGGTCCGCAAGGTCAAGGAAGAAGCCGAGCGTTTGCTGGCCAACCGTGGCGACACGGTGGACGTGGCCCAGGCGCAGCGTCAGCTGGCCGAGGCGACGGTGCAGTTGCAGGCACTGGAGCGGTTGCGCCGCACCCTCAAGCACTGATCGATTGCCTGCCCCATTGTCTGTAGGCAAGCGACATGCTCCAGCTGTAATGCCGCAGGCAGATGTGGATTGGAAACGCCGACCTTCGTGTCGGCGTTTTCGTTTTGGGAGATGCGCCTGCGTGGCACAAGGCCGCGTGTTGTGGACAGCGCGCACACTGCGTGGCTGGTTGCCATGCAGCGCTTCGCTGCGCCATGGCATGGTCACCACCGACATTGAGGACACCCCATGACCCGCTCGATCAATGGCTTACGCGGTTATGCACTGACGTGCGCGCTTGCGGTTGCACTGCTGGGTTGCGCGCTTCCGGTACGCAGCCAGCCGCCGCTGGATCCGCTGCTGGATCGCATCGTGCAACGCAATGCGATCGGCGATGCGGTGGCGCTGAGCAAGTGGGATAGCGGCAAGCCGGTGCTGGACCAGGCGCGCGAAGCGGCGGTGCTGCAGAGCGTGCGCGATCAGGCGCCGGCGCACGGACTGGATGCCGACGACGCGGCGCGCTTCTTTGCGGCGCAGATCGAGGCCAATAAATCGGTGCAGTACGCGCTGTTGAACCATTGGCATGAACGTGGACGGGCACCGGACACCGCCCGTCCGGATCTGGCCGCACTGCGCGCGCGTCTGGACCAGCTGCAGGGCGAGTTGCTCGATGCGCTGGCCGATGCCGCAGCGGCGCGCTCGGCGGCGCAATGCTCGGCCAGCACGGCACATGCGGCGGCACATTACGCTGGGCAATGGCAGCTGGATGCCTTGCATCGCGCGGCACTGGTGCGTGGCCTGGGCGACTTTTGCCAGCAGGCACCCGCCAAGAGCTAGTGCGGTGTGGTCGGCACACGGCGCGGTGGCTCAACGCGACTGCCGTGATGATGTTTCAGCAAGGTCGACGCAGTTCCATACGAACCAAGCCGCCGCAGGGCCCCGCGCGGCTTCCACCTCGATCGCAATCCGCCTGTAAACGCAATCGAGGTGATGAAGCCGGCAGCGGTGCAATGTGCACCGCTTGCTGGCTGCCGTTTTCCTGCAACAGATGGGGTGTGCTGTCGCCGTGGTGCGCAAAGGCGGTGCGTTCGCAGATGCCGCTCTTAAGCCTCGTCAGCGTGTGGACAGCGCACGCTTGGCGGACGCCTGCAGTGCGCGCGTTGCTGAGTGACTTAAGCGGGAAACAGTCGGCTGCCTTGGTTCAACGACGCGCGCTCCAGCCTCGGTCGCCCGCGTGCATTCAGCGATACACCACATGCCGGCCGAGAAAGAACGACACGATCGCCAGCCCGCCTTCGACCAGTGGCTTGGCCAGCCAGGCTTGGCGCAGGCCGACCAGATCCACCGTCGCCGACAGTAGCCAGGTGCTGATCAGCGTCAACGCCAGCCACATCACCGCAAAGCGGCGAAAGCGCTGCCAGCCCAGCCGCGCGCCGCCTGGCTGGGCGAAGGTGTAGCGGCCGTTGAGCCAGAACCCCAGCACCGCGCCGCTGATGCGCCCGAGCAGATTGGCCGGCACCGTCGGCATGCCGGCGGCGGTGGCGGCGATGAAGATGCCGCAATCCACAGCCAATTGCAGGCCGCCAATCAGGGTGAACTGACTGCCTTGGCGAAACAGGCTCATGCGTGCCGGGGACGAAGAAAGGGCGCCCATCCTAGCCGCCGCAGTGCTAAAAAAGTTGTCATTGCGTGTTTAAGAGCAGCCAACAAAACAACTGTGCTCACCGCCAGGCGGGCGCGGCCGGTGCTCGGTGCGGCATGTACCACTTATACACTCCGGTTCCTCCGCGCCGCCCGCACCCACCTGACGACTGCTCGCTACGTCTTGTTAGTCGCTTTAAGACATCGATCGAGCACGCGGTTTTGCATGGCTGCGACTAGAATTTAGCCCATCTCCCGCCTTTGGAATTTTTGATGACCCTGCCCCTGCACGTCGTGATCCTGGCTGCGGGCGAGGGCAAGCGCATGCGCTCGTCCCTGCCCAAGGTGCTGCAGCCGCTGGCGGGCCAGCCGATGTTGGCGCATGTCATCGCCACCGCACGGCAACTGCAGCCGGCCGCGATCCATATCGTCTACGGGCATGGCGGCGATCAGGTGCGTGCCGCATTTGCCGGGCAGTCAGATCTGCAGTGGGCCGAGCAACAGCAGCAGCTGGGCACCGGCCACGCGGTACAGCAGGCGATGGATGCGATTCCTGATGCGGCCACCGTGCTGGTGCTGTACGGCGATGTGCCGCTGATCCAGAGCGAGAGCCTGCTGCAGTTGTTGCATGCGCCCGGCCGGATGGCGGTGCTGGTCGCCGAGCTTGCCAACCCCACCGGCTATGGACGAATCCTGCGCGATGCCGAAGGCAAGGTGGCGGCGATCGTCGAGCAGAAGGACGCCAACGACGAACAGCGACGCATCCGCACCATCAATACCGGCATCCTTACCGCCGAATCCACTGCACTGCGGCGTTGGCTGGGTGGCTTGTCCAACAACAATGCGCAGGGCGAGTTCTATCTCACCGACGTGTTTGCCAGCGCCGCCGGCGACTTCACCCCGGCCGACATGGTGCATGTGGGCGACCCACAGGATGTGGAAGGTGCCAACGACCCCTGGCAACTCGCTCAGCTCGAACGCGCCTGGCAGCTGCGTGCGGCGCGTGCGCTATGCCTGCAGGGCGTGCGCATGGCCGACCCGGCGCGCGTGGAGCAGCGCGGCACGGTGCAGGTAGGGCGCGATGTGCAACTGGACATCGATGTGATTCTGGAAGGCGATGTGACGCTGGGCGATGACGTGGTGATCGGCCCGTTCGTACGGCTGCGCGATGTGACGCTGGGTGCCGGCACGCAGGTACGTGCGCACTGCGATCTGGAAGGCGTGGTGACCGAGGGTGCGGTGATGATCGGCCCGTTCGCGCGGTTGCGTCCGGGCACGCTGTTGGCCGATGGCGTGCATATCGGCAACTTCGTCGAGACCAAGAAGGTCACGATGGGGGTGGGCAGCAAGGCCAACCACCTCACTTACCTGGGCGATGCAACGATCGGCAGCAAGGTCAATATCGGCGCCGGCACCATCACCTGCAACTACGATGGCGTGAACAAGTCGCAGACCACCATCGGCGATAACGCGTTCGTCGGCTCCAACAGCGCGTTGGTGGCGCCGATCGAGATCGGAGCCAATGCCACCATCGGTGCGGGCTCGGTGATCACGCGCGACGCGCCGGCCGGCCAGCTCAGCGTTGCGCGCCCGCGTCAGACCGTGATCGAAGGCTGGGAGCGGCCGACCAAGAAGTAGCATGGAGTGCTATCGCGGTGCGGACGTATGAGGCAGCAGTTGTCCTCTGCTGCGACGGTGGACTGCGTTGCAGGTCATGACGGAAGGTGCACGATGCAGCTACGACCAGACACGCTGTTGATCCTGCTACATGGCGCAGCTGATCGAACGACGGCGCAGCCGCCAGGCGGGCGTGGCGGTTGCTCGGACGCGGCATGGACCAATCGCAGATTGCCGTTCGCCGGCCACACCCGTCTGACGATTGCTCGCTACGTGTTGTTGGCCGCTCTTAGCGTGCTGATGCTGCAGCCGGCCACTGCAGCGGCGTCGAGCTATCGGCTGTATCTGGCGCCCGATGGCAACGATGCGGCGGCAGGCACCGAGCCTTCGACCGCATTGCGCAGTCTCGGTGCTGCGCAGCAACGCCTGGTCGAGCGACGGCCGGCAGCGGCGGTGGAGGTGGTGATCGCCTCGGGCACCTATCTTCAGCAGTCGGTGCAATGGACCTTTGCCAACGGCGCGCCCATCCGTTTTATCGCCGCTCCCGGCGCTACCACGCCGCCGCTCTTCGACGGATGCGGCGGCGCGACCTGGTTCGCCTTGAAAGGCGGTCGAAATGTACCGACGCGCCTGACCTTCGATGGGTTGAAGGTCAGCAATTACTGGATGGCGCTGGATCTGGGCAGCAGCAAGACCGATGAAGACGGTAATGGTGGCAACACGATCCGCAACATGCAGTTCGCACGGATCGGTGGGCGCTACGGCCGCAGTGACGAGGCCGCATATTCGTTTGCGGCGATCCGCCTGCAGCAGTCGCGCGACAACCGCATCGAACACAATCGCTTTGAGTCGATCGAAAACGATACCGACACTTCGGGCTTCATCCACGCGCTGTATCTGGCGCGGCACTCGTCTGGTAACCGGATCGAGGGCAATACGTTTGTGGACGTCAACGGCGACGCAATACGCACGCGCGATGCGTCCGACCAGACCTATGTCGGCGGTAACCACTTTCTCAGGGCCGGCAAATACGCCGCGTTTTCCGACTGGTTCAAAGCCGATGGCGAGTGTCCCTCGCAGGGCGGTGAGTTTGTCGGCAATACCGTGGGCATCGGTTACTACCGTGCCATCGATGCGACACGTACCACCGGTGCAGATGATGCATGTGGCGCGCTTAAACGGCCGCGCATTGCAGAGCGTGGCACGCTGAAATCCGGTTGATGGCGCTGCACTCATAAAGCGATTGCGCGCGTGTGTTTCAGTCACTGTCTGTGCGGCGGGAGTGGTCCTGCCAGCCCGGCAATCGATCAGGGAGCCGCGTCAGCTCACGCGTTCGAGCGGGCCACGGTGCCGCGAGTGGATGCCTACGCAGCCGATGCCGAGGGCAGCAACAAGGTCACACACAGGCCGCCATGCTCGCGGTTGTGCAGCGAAATACGCCCGCCATGCGCTTCGGCAATCTCGCGGGTGAGCGCAAGCCCCAGCCCGGTTCCATTGCGTTTGGTCGAATAGAACGGCATCAGGGCATTGTGCAAGACCGCTTCATTCATGCCATTGCCGCGGTCGAGCACTTCGATCCGCAGCCACTGCGATACGCGTGTCACGCGCACCGCAACGTCGCTATTGGGCGGCTGCGCTTCGCTGCAGGCCTCATGTGCGTTCTTGAGCAGATTGAGCATGGCCTGTTCGATCTGCGCTGCATCGATACGGCTGCTGACATCGCTAAGGTCGCCTTGCACCTGGAACGGAATCTGCTGTTGCAGGCGTTCCAGAAATGGCGCCCAGGCGATGGTCTGCAATTGCGGCTGCGGCAGTTTGGCAAAGCGCGCATAGCCGCGAATAAAGCCTTCCAGATGACGCGCGCGTTCTTCGATGGTTTCGAAAACCGTGCCCAGGCGGTCGGTGCGCTCGCGCCGCAACAGCTCGGCGCCGGAATGCGCCAGCGAGGCGATCGGTGCGAGCGAGTTGTTCAATTCGTGGCTGATCACGCGGATGACCTTCTTCCAGGTCTGCACTTCCTGCCGACGCAATTCGGTGGTCAGGGTGCGGATCAGCAGTAACTCGTGGCCGCGGCCATTGAGGTGGAAGCTGCGCCGCGAGAGGTGGTAGATCTGCTCGTCGTCCTCGTCATCGCCGTCCTCGCGCACGGCGAACAGGCAGTCGCCGCCGCGTGCCAATGCGTCGCGTAGCTCGCCAGGCATGCGTTCGAGCACGTCGTCCAGATGCTGGCCTTCGAGCTTGCGTCCCCCGTAAAGCAGTTTGCGCGCGGCGTTGTTGGAAAATCCGATGCGGCGCAGCCCATCGCCGCCGGCCACCACCAGCAGCATCGCGACAGGGGTGTTCTGCAGCATGGTGTCGAGCATCAATTCGCGCTGCACCAGATCGCGCCGTTGCGCGCGCAGCACGTCGCCGAGTTCGGCATGTGCCTGCACCAACTGCGCCAGTTCGTCGGTGCCGCGCCAATGCACGCCGAAGTTGTATTCGCCATCGCGGTAGCTGCTGGTGGTGCCGGCCAGTGCGCGGAACAGCGAGCGCATCGGTGCGGTAGCGCGGTTGAGGCTGAACCACATTGCGGCCAGCAAAACGACGACCGAAATCGCAGTCACCTGCCAGCCGCGATCCAGCCAGTACGCCATGAACCACGGCAGCGCGGCCGCCAGTGCCAGCACCGGCAACAGCCGTAAAAACAGGGCGAACGTGAAGGAGCGATGCCGCATGCGGAGATTCATTCCGGTTTGATGCCGTAACGGTCCATGCGCCGGTACAGCGCCTGCCGGCTCAACCCCAATTCGGCGGCGGCCTGCGCGATCACGCCTTGCGCGCGTGCCAACGCCTGTTCGATGCGCGCGCGATCGGGCTCGCCGGCGACTGCCGCTACCGGCCGCGCCGCGACGGCGCGTGGCAGGTTCAGATCGCTGGCTTCGATGCGTGCACCTTGCGCGAGCAGCGACGCACGTTGCAGCACGTTGCGCAGCTCGCGCACATTGCCCGGCCAGGCGTGCCGTTGCAGCGCATCGCGCGCCTGTGCAGACAACGGCTTGCCGCCCGCCAGGAAATACTCGGCCAATGGCGCGATGTCGCCCGGACGTTCGGCCAGTGCGGGCAGCGCGATCTCCACGGTGTTGAGGCGGTAGTACAGATCCTCGCGGAAGCTGCCATCGCGGATCATCGACGGCAGGTCGGCATTGGTGGCGCTGATCACGCGCACCTTGGCATGCCGCTCGCGATTGGAACCCAGTCGCTCATAGCGCCCGGTTTCCAGCACGCGCAGCAGCTTCATCTGGCCCGCCAGCGGCAGGTTGCCGATTTCGTCCAGGAACAGCGTGCCGCCATCGGCCGCTTCGAATTTGCCTTCGCGCGCCTTGTTGGCACCGGTGTAGGCGCCGGCGTCGGCACCGAACAATTCCGCCTCGATCAAGTCGCCCGGCAGAGCGCCGCAATTGAGCGCGATGAAGGGGCCATGTTTGGTCGCCGAGTTGGCCTGGATGATCTCGGCGATCTTTTCCTTGCCGCTGCCGTTGGGGCCGGTGATCAGCACCGGCAGCTCCGAGCGTGCGACCTGACAGGCGAGCGCGATGGCCCGCTCGCTGGCGGGGTCGGCGAAGACCGCGCCGCGCAGATCGTAGCGCAGGGTCAGTTGCTCACGGCCGCGGTGCTCGCGTTCGCGGCGGTGCGCGAGTTCGCGGCGCGCCTCGGAGAGTTCGAGCAGATTGTTGACCGTGGTCAGCAGCTTGGTGTCGTCCCACGGTTTGGCGATGTAGTCGGCGGCGCCGGCCTTGACCAGGCCCACCGCGCTGCCCAGATGGGTCCAGGCGGTGAGCAGGATCACCGGCAGATCCGGATGACGCTGGCGGATCTGGGTAAACAGCGCCTCGCCTTCTTCACCGGAGGTGGTGTCGGCGGTGAAGTTCATGTCCTGGATCACCAGGTCGAACGCCTGCTCGTCCAGCAGGGCCAATCCGGCCTGCGGCGATGACGCATGCCGCGCTTCGATGTCGTGCAAGGAAAACAGCACCTCCAGCGCGGTGGCCACGGCGGTGTTGTCGTCGATGATCAGGATATGCGGCATTGCGCGCTCGAAAGGCGAAAGGTGTTGGGGAAGTACTTGCTACAGCATACGGCGCCAGCCGGCGTCGCCGCACACCGCGTGCCGCAAGCCGATGGCGATGGCAACGGACGTTGCGACGGGGCAGTGCGCCGGTCTAGTTGGCGCTGGACGTGCGACAGGCGCGCGCGCGCGCGGGCCCCGGCTGCAAGCGACGGCTACCGCAGCGCTTGTGGTGGTGCCGGTGGCGCGGGCGGCAATGGCGGCAGCAACGATGCATACATCTGCGCGGTCCAGGTCAGACTCAAGGGCGCCTGCCCGCGTGCCACCTGGACCTGCACTGGACGGCCGGCGGCAGCGCGTAATGCGTGCAGCAGTTCTTCCACGGTGGCGATGCCGCGGCCATCGGCTGCGCGCAGGGTATCGCCCTTGCGCAGCTGCAGTACCAGCGTATCGCTGGCCTGCGTGACCAGCAGACCGGCGGCTGTGGCGGTCAGTGCCAGCGTTTGTGCGTTGTGTTGCCAGCGCAGCTGATGATCGTCGATACGCAGCGCGGTGCGCTCAGTCACTTCGCTACGCGTCTGCGTTGTGGGGTGCACGGAGGCGCCACTGCCGGCATGCAGCGTGCCGCTCATCGCAGCGATGGCGAGTACAGCGGCGACGATATGGGGATGGACGATCGGACGCATAGGGAGAGAGTCCTTGGGAGGTGAGTATCGCGGTTTGTCGGCATGCGCAGCTGACCAGCGGCCGGCATCGCCGGGCGCCAGGGTGTGGTGATGGGCTTGAGGCAGCGTCCCATGGTGTGCTCAGGCGCTGCGCGTCGCGACTGCCGGCGGCACCAACGCCGCGCGACGTGCGGGCCAGAACACGGCAATCTGGCCCAGCATCCACAGCGTGAGCGCGCCGATCGGCAGGTAGATCAACGGCAGGCGCGGCAATTCGTAGCGCGCCATCAACCACAGGTTGATCGAGTAAGCCATCAACATGCCGAGCACGATCCCGACCGAGGCCAACAGAAAATTCTCGATCTGGAAGTAGCGCAGGATCTGCCCGCGCGTGGCACCGAGTGCACGGCGAATGCCGATCTGCTTGGTGCGCTGTTGCACCCAGAAACTGGCAAGACCGACGATGCCCAGTGCGGTGACGATCAGCAGGGCGATGCTCATGGTGACGAGCAGCCAGGACATCGAACGATCCTGGCGATAGAAGTCGCGACGCATCTCTTCCAGCGTCTTCTTCTCCTCGATGATGCGACTGTTGCTGTTCTTCTCCAGGATCGCGACCGCTTGACGCAGTACCTCCTGACGTCGATCCGGATCGGTCCTCAGCAGGTAACGATGCCCATCGTTGTAGGAAATTTTGACTGGGGATAGCATCGAGTCGTCATAGGAAGCCTCTCCACCATAGTCGTTGACACGCGCGAAGTGCTCCACGATGCCGACGATCTTGCTAGGTGTGTCTTCGGTATAGATCGACTTACCCAATGCCGATTGCCCGGGAAACAATTTTTCCGCTGCGCTCTTGGTAATGATGACGCTGGGAATCGTGGCCTTCTCGTCATTGTTCCAGCTGAATTCTCCTTCGGTGAAACGCCGCCCCTGCACCAGCCGCAGGCCGAGCGTATCGAGCGTCTGGGAATCGCCATGGTAGGTATTGAGGTCAACGGTCGGGACCCGTTGATCTGCGGTCAGCTTGATACCGGTGACCCACATGCTATCGCCGAACGGGACCTGGCTGACCGAGGAGGCGAACTTCACCCCTGGAATAGCGCGCAGCGCAGCCAGGTCGGTTTCGGTCAATGCATTGGCGTTTTGATCTTCCCCGATGCCAGCGATGCTGATGCTGACGATTTCGTTTTCGGCCAGGCCGCTGGGGCGCTGTATGCGCTCTATCCGGTTGCCGATGAGGAACAGCGCGTTGGAAATGATGGCGCAGCTCAGTGCTATCTCAAGCACGATCAATGCGGCAGCCGTCTTGTGCCGTTGCAGCGTGGATAGGATGGGGCGGATTTCCATGAGCGTGTCCTTTCTGGTTGCTGGCTGCGGCCGACGCGACGAAGGTCGTATCGGCCGACAAGGCATCACTGAGACTTGAGTTGAATGGCAGGAGCGACTTGGCAGGCACGCCATGCCGGCAGCATTCCAGCCAGGATGCTGGCGAGTAGCGCCATCACAAAGGTGCTCAGCAGCATGGCTGGATCCAGATGCGCGAGATCGGCATAGCTGCTGGGCTGTTGTCGTACGCCCCAGAGCCCCAGGCTGGCCAGGCCGAGACCCAGCAGGCCGCCGGTCAACCCGATCGTCCCGGCTTCCACCAGCGCTTGCGCAAAGATGCTGCGTTTGGTCGCGCCAAGCGCTCTGCGTACACCGATCTCCCCGCTGCGCCGCAAAAATTTGGCCAGCATCAAACCAATGGTGTTGACCAGGCAGACCAGCAGAAACCCGAATGCCAGCCAGGTCTGCAGGCGGACATCGCTGGGCACCACTTTCTTGAAGTCCAGCCATTCCATCAGGCTACGCAGCTCTACATTGTTGGGTCGCTCGAAGCGACCGGCACGCCGTTGCAGATCGGAATAATTTTCCAGGTACTGGCGATAGGCGACGGCTTTCTGTGGACTGTCCAGCTGTACCCAATACTGGACCCAGGCACAGGGCTCATTAATTCCTTTTTCTTCATTGCTGGACCCAGAGCTGTTACCCCAGCAGGAACGCGCGCCGGTCGTTGCGAACTTTTGCTCGACTGCTGTGCTGAAGGGAATGAAGATCTGTTCGATTTTGGAGTACCTGCCGGTGTTGATGTCGTAGAACTTCGGGGTAGGACGCCAGTCCTTGAGGACACCGACGACGCGCAACGCGTTGCGATTCACACGCACGGTTCGGCCCACGCTGTTTTCGCCGTGGAAGAGCTGCTTGTTCAGCGCCTCCGACAGAACTGCGACGCGTGCGCGGCTGCCATCATCGCTGGTCGACCAGGCGCCGCCATACAGAAAGGGCACGTCGAACATCGGGAAAAAGTCGGTCGAGGTATAGCGCGCATCGATCGAAAATGGGCGTAGTGATGCATTGTCGGGTTCCAAAGCCACCTTTCCGCCGCTCATCATCGCCTGATGATCTGCGCGCTTCTCGCGGAGCAAGGCTTCTGCGTCGAACCGTGTGAACTGCTCGAGTGCTTCTTTACTCCGGTGATCGCGCGAGCGCGCATCCAATTGCGGGATGAAAATCGTCTGGCTCTTGCCAGGCAACGGATCGCCGGATAGCACATAGAACACCGTCAAGGTGGTCATGCTGGCGCCGATGCCCAGTGCGATCGCCAGCACCATCAGCGCGGTGAGCACCTTATTGCGACGGAAGCTGCGCAGCGCGAGATTGAAGTAATAGCCGAACATGGGGGCGGTCCTTATTCGGCCAGGCTTGCAGTGGCGGTGGGCGCGCGCATCAGGCTGGGATTGCGTTCCAGGTCAGTGGCCTGGCCGTCGACGATGTGCACATTGCGCTGCGCGCGTGCGGCCAGTTCCGGGTCGTGGGTGACCATCACGATGGTGGTGCCCTGGCTGTTGATTTCTTCCAATAGCTCCATCACCCCGCGTGCCATCTGCGAGTCGAGGTTGCCGGTGGGTTCGTCGGCCAGCAGCAGGCGCGGGCTGCCGGCCAGCGCGCGTGCGATGGCGGCGCGCTGCTGCTGGCCGCCCGACAGTTCGGTGGGGTAATGCTTCAGGCGCGAACCCAACCCGACCTTGGTCAAGGCTTCTTCGATGCGCTGCTTACGCTCGGATGCGGGCATGCCGCGATAGCGCAGCGGCACGTCGACGTTGTCGAACAGGTTGAGGTCGGGGATCAGATTGAAGCCCTGGAAGATGAAACCGATCTTCTGATTGCGCAGCCGCGAACGCGCGTCGTCGGAGAGATGGCTGACGTCTTCGCCATCGAGCAGATACTGGCCGCTGGTAAAGGTTTCCAGCAGGCCCGCCAGGTTGAGGAAGGTGGTCTTGCCCGAGCCGGACGGCCCGGTCACCGCGACGAATTCGCCTTCGCGCACATGCAGGTCCAGCGAGCGCAGCGCGTGCGTTTCCACCTGTTCGGTGCGGAAGACCTTGGAGACCGCTTGCATCTTGAGCATTGCCGATTCCTTTGCGAAAGAGAGTGCGACGAAGAGGATTGAATGAATCAGTGAACGGTGACGCGCGGCGCGTCACCAAAATTATCTGCACCGGACACCACGACGCGGTCGCCGAC
Organism: Xanthomonas sp. WCS2018Noco2-27; assembly: GCF_031843525.1. NCBI lineage: Bacteria > Pseudomonadati > Pseudomonadota > Gammaproteobacteria > Lysobacterales > Lysobacteraceae > Xanthomonas > Xanthomonas sp. WCS2018Noco2-27. The sequence goes on from NZ_JAVTIK010000005.1 coordinate 68,151, forward strand.
CTGCAGCCCGGACAACACCTGCACTTCGCCCAGGCTGCTGACACCCGTGCGCACAGGGCGGCGCACTGCGGTATTGCCATCCATCACATAGGCGTAGCTGCCGCCGGATTGTTCGACAAACGGGCCGCGTTCGACCTTGAGCACATTGCGACGCGTGTCCATCACCACGCGCGCGCTCATGCGCTGACTCTGGCGCAGGCCTGGCGGCTGCTTGTCGGTAAAGCGGATGCGCGCGGTGACTTCGCCGTTGACCACTTCCGGCGACACCGCCGAAATGGCGCCGGGGAAGGGTTCGCCGCTGCCGCTGGTGAGCTGGGCCGGCATGCCGATCGCCAGATCGCGCGCGAAGCTTTCCGGCACCTTGATCTCCACTTCAAATTTGGACAGATCCACCACACCCAGGATCGGTGCGTTCGCTGCGACCTGGGTGTGTTGCACCGCCTGCACCTGGCCGACCTGGCCATCGAATGGCGACAGCAGCGTAAGTGCATCGACCTGGCGCTGCACCTCGGCCACCACTGCACGTTGGCGGTCGGCCAGCAAACGTTTGTTGCGCGAATCCAGATCCGCACCCTGGCTCTTCAACGACGCATCCCGCTCGGCGTGCTGCAGGTCGATGTCGGTTTTCTTCAAGGTGTCCTGCGCCTTGGCCAGCTCCACCTGCGGCACCGCGCCGCCGTCGTAGCCGCGCTGATAGCGCTCCAGGTCGCGCGCGGCGGCCTGCTTGTCGATCTTGGCCTGGTCGGTGAGCTTGCTGGCGTTGGCACGGGCGAGCGTGGCGTCCAGCCCTGCGCGGCTGGATTCGGCTTCCAGTCCGGCCAGGGTGGCTTGTTCCTGCGCCAGCTTGCTGCGCAGTTCCGGGCTGTCGATGCGCGCCAGCTCCTGGCCCTGCTTGACCACATCGCCGGCCACCACGCTCAGCGTCACTGTGCCGGCCGAGATGGCGTACAGCACCGGGCTGTTGGCGGCGATCACCCGGCCATCGGCGGCGATGTCGCGTACCAGATCGCCCTGGCTCACCGTGGCGATCCGCACCCTGCTGGCATCGAACGAGCTGCTGCCGGCGCTCCACGCGCTGATCGCCCAACCGATACCGGCCAGCACCGCCACGGTGGCGACGCTGGGCCACAGCCAACGGCGCCATGGCGCGTGGTGGGCGGGGGTACGGAGAACCTGGTCCTGGGCAGAAGTGTCGCGAATCATGGTCGGCGTGCTCGGTGGCGTCACGCTGACAATGCAGGGCGCGTGCCAACCGCCAAGTGGCTGAAATAAAAGACATTCATCCCGGACGGGCGCGTGTCCGCAGTGTCCGCGGACACCGACGCGGACACGCTGTCCGGGCACGGTCATGCAGTGGACAACAGCGGACACGCTAAAATGCCGGCCTTCTTCCTAAAGAGCTGTCCCTATGTGCGGCATTGTCGGAGCGATCGCCGGGCGCGATGTGGTCCCGGTCCTGATCGAAGGACTCAAGCGCCTGGAATACCGGGGCTACGATTCTTCCGGCATTGCGGTGCTCGATGGCGCGCAGGTGCGGCGGGTGCGGCGGACCGGGCGGGTGGTCGAGATGGCGCAGGCGGCGCAGGCCGAACAGTTCGGCGCAACGCTGGGCATCGGCCATACGCGCTGGGCCACCCACGGCGGCGTCACCGAAGCCAATGCGCACCCGCACATCAGTGCCGGGGTGGCGCTGGTGCATAACGGCATCATCGAAAACCACGAAGAACAGCGCGAAAAGCTGCGTGCGCTCGGCTACAGCTTCGAGTCGCAGACCGACACCGAAGTCATCGCGCATCTGATCCATCACCATCTGGCCGACGCGGGCGATTTGCTCAGCGCGCTACAGCGCACGGTCAAGGAACTCACCGGCGCCTACGCGCTGGCGGTGATGAGCCAGGCCGAGCCGGAGCGTTTCGTCTGCGCGCGCATGGGCTGCCCGTTGTTGATCGGCGTGGGCGAGGGCGAAAACTTCGTCGCCTCCGATGTCTCGGCCATCGTGCAGGCCACCCGTCAGGTGATCTTCCTGGAAGAAGGCGATACCGCCGAGCTACGTCGCGAGGGCGTGCGCATCTTCGATGCCAACGACGCGCCGGTCGAGCGCCCGCTGCATCTGTCCGATGTGTCGCTGGCATCGCTGGAACTGGGGCCGTTCCGCCATTTCATGCAGAAGGAAATCCACGAGCAGCCGCGTGCGCTGGCCGACACCATCGAAGCGGCGATCGATGCGAAGGGCTTCCCGGCGTCGTTGTTCGGTGCCAACGCAGAAGCGGTGTTGCGCGAGATCGAAGGCGTGCAGATCCTGGCCTGCGGCACCAGCTATTACGCCGGCATGACCGCGCGCTACTGGATCGAAGCCATCGCCGGGCTGCCGTGCAGCGTGGAGATCGCCAGCGAATACCGTTACCGCGCTGCGTACGCCAATCCCAAGCATCTGATCGTCACCATTTCGCAGTCGGGCGAAACGCTGGATACGATGGAAGCGCTGAAATACGCAAAATCGCTGGGCCATCTGCATACCCTGTCGATCTGCAACGTGCCCGAGAGCGCGATCCCGCGCGCCAGCGAACTGGTCTGCTACACACGCGCCGGTGCCGAAATCGGGGTGGCCTCGACCAAGGCCTTCACCACCCAGCTGGCGGTGCTGTTCCAGCTCACCATGGTGCTGGGCAAGCTGCAGGGCCGCATCAGCGAGGCTGAAGAAGCCGATTATCTGGAGCAGCTGCGCTTCCTGCCCGGCAGCGTGCAACACGCCTTGAATCTGGAACCGCAGATCATGGCCTGGGCCGAGCGCTTCTCACCGAAGGAAAATGCGCTGTTTCTCGGCCGCGGCCTGCATTACCCGATCGCGCTGGAAGGCGCGCTCAAGCTTAAAGAAATCTCGTATATCCACGCCGAAGCGTATCCGGCCGGCGAGTTGAAGCACGGCCCGCTGGCGCTGGTGGATGCAGCCATGCCGGTGGTGGTGATCGCACCGAATGACCGGCTGCTGGAAAAGGTCAAATCCAATATGCAGGAAGTGCGCGCACGCGGCGGCGAGCTGTTCGTGTTCGCCGACCAGGACAGCCACTTCAGCGAGTCCGAAGGCGTGCACGTGATCCGCACCCCGCGCCACGCCGGCGTGCTGTCGCCGGTGATCCACACCATCCCGGTGCAGCTGCTGGCGTATCACACCGCACTGGCACGCGGCACCGACGTGGACAAGCCGCGTAACCTGGCCAAGTCGGTGACGGTGGAGTAACGCCAGCGCTGCTTGCGTGCAGCGCCGGCGTCCATCCGGGAGTGCGCGCTAGCGGTTGAGTGCTGCGCAGGTGCTGGCGTCAGTGCTTGTGCAAAGCATGTTGCCGTTGCCAGGCCGGGGCTCATTGATCAAGCGCTGCGGTTCGCCTCCGCCCGCAGTGCGATTGGCGCGGATCAGCGAGTCTTTGACGTTTTCATTCTGAATTCGAAACGCCGGGACGATGTTGTTCTCCAGCAGCGAATTGCTCACCCGATCCCACAGCCCAACGCTGCCGCTCGCACCGGTGGCAAACCGGTTGTTGCGGATGATGGCGGTACTGAGAACGGAGCCGGTGTACGTGCGGTTCTGCAGATCTTCGCCTTGGCTGATCATCCGATTGCCGCCATGTACGGTAAACGTTGCGGTCGAGTCTTGCGACGACAATGGATTCGTCGTCGCCTCGGCGGTGACCTCATTGTTGAGCATTTGCGAATGCCAACCGGGTAGCAGCGCTTGGGCATCGGTGTAAAAACCGTTCGGCTGCACCAGGCTCCCGCCGAAGCGATTAAAACGGTTGTACGCATGGATCACATCAGCGGATGGATAAAAGTTGGTGACAGGGCCGGACCCGTTGTAATCGTTGTTGACGAACAGCATCCTGCCATTGGTCGTCACGATGCTCAGATCCGATTGCTGATCAGGGGGGATCTGCCAGGCGCTGTCTAGGGTGACGGTGTTGCCGAGAGTCAGCGGGTTGCCTGTCAGGTAGCGCTGCTGTCCGGTGCCTTTTCCAGCGACGATCATCGCTGAGTTGCCGTCGGCATTGCAGCGGTACGCCAGATCGATGGCTTGCCTTGCCAATGTCAGTTGCTTCCCCGAGACCGCAGCAACCTTCCCGAGGTAGTTGCCCGTGCCTTCGTCCATCGTGAGCTGCCACGGTGGGGGCTCGGCGTCGACTGGGTATTGATTGGCGTTGTTGGCGTAATACACATCCCGGCTTGGCGCGCTGAATTGCAGTTCCGACGGTGTACCGTAATAGGGCGCCCCTGCGGAAATGTTCCTGTTGTGGGTGATGAGCGCGTTCTGCGCGTCGTGGTTAAACGCCAGCGCCGTCTCGTGCCAACGCAAGGTATTGCCCTGCACTGTCACGCCATAAACATTGCTGTCCATGAAAATTGGTTTGCTACTGGTGATGTCGTTGCCGGTGATCTGCAAGTTGGACGTATCCATGGCCTTGATGCCGGTCGTGTGCGGATCGGTTCTTGTCCGATCTGACGACTTGCCGAGTGTGATGATTGAGTCGCGTACGAACGGAATCGAATGCAGGTCCTCGACGGACATGTGTTCGAACAGGATTGCACTGCCTTCGCGCAGATTCGGCGCGTTGATGGAGAGATCGCGTATGCCATACACGCCAGCGGCATAATTGATCGGGCGGCCACATTTAGGTTGTTTGGCCTGGTTGTAGGCAGTGGAGCCACCCTTGAAGATCACCGCCGGCGCATCCTTTCTGCCGACCACCTGCGGAAAGTTCAGCACGGTTGCCTGTTTGCCCGCACCTGCGATGACTGTGTGGTTGGGGATATTGTCGAAGCCTCGGCCGGACAAGGTGTAGCTGCCCGCAGGAATGGACACCACGCCACCCTTTGCATTGGCCGCGCAGGCGAATGCGGCCGCAAAGCTGGCGTCGTCCGAAGCGCCGTTGCCGATGGGCGGCGCGACATTGCATCGGGTTTGCGGCCAATTGGTTGCATACCCGATGTTGATACTGGTGATGGTAGTGCGCGGCGCCGTGCGATCCGGTCCGCTGCCGAAGTTTTGATAACGACTCCACGCGCTTGGGCCACCAGAGCCATTGTGTAGATACAGCTCATAATCGCCTTGCGGCACGTCGGCGGGAATGGCAAAACTCTGCACATACATGCCTTCCTTCGGATTGGAGAGATCTGCGCTCAGGATTCGCTGCACGCTTCCGTTTCTGACCAATGCGATCCGTACCGGTTGGCTCGATGCCGACATTCTGCCCAGTGCCGTGCCGAAGACGTTGAGTCTGCCGCCTGGAGACGCACCACCGCCGACGTTGCCTTGCACGAACCAGATATCCGGCGCATTTACCAGCGTTGTCGCACCGGTCCCGATGCCGGTGACGATCCGATACGCGTAGACGCCGCGCGCACGATCAGGCAGCTGAAACTTGAGTGATTGCTCGGTGGCCTGGCTCGGCACCACGTTGATCCAACCACTGTTGGTGCTGTCGGCGACATCCAATGGGCTGCCTACTGCGCCATCGTCGAGCCGGGTAAGGCGCACTGTGGCGGTTGGGTTGAGATTGCCGCCGCTCACGACAACCGTCTCGTTGCGATCGACCGGCTGCGATGCCCAGAACGTCATTGCGGTACCTGGCGGCACCTCGTCAGGCCGTGGATAAGCAAACGATGCAGGAGAAGCCGCGCCTCCCGTGCGCGCTTGGTTAGCGCCCAGATCAGGCCGTTGGGATGCGCTGCCATCAGTGCTGGCAACGCAAAGCGTCACTGCGATAAAGGCCGTAAGTTTGGAGGTTTTTACACCCATGTCGGATCACTCCTGATGCGGAAGCGAAGGGCTTCCGGAACGTGCGACCACCACGCGATGCGTTGCGCAAGGATCGTGCAAGACGGTTCAACGGTTATTGCTGGATGACGACAGCGGTGCATCGCACACGCGCATGCGCCTGCTACAACCGCAGAACCATGATGCTCAGTGGCGTGGGGCTCGCTGGGCAGGCGCCATCCTAGAGATGCGCAGCTGTTTGAATGCGAACAGATGTCACACAGTCGTGCTCGCTTGGTTCCAATGTCTCGCTGCGGGAGCCAAGTCACTCTTTGAGACATGTGAAGGTGATGTGGGGTGGTCGCCCGCTTCTGCATCGCGCTGCGGAATCGTTCGCTTCCCTCCGCCCTCGCGACGGAATCATTCTGCGATGCGATGCGATGCGATGCGATCGGCAAGGCAGCGATTGCGAGTGGAGCGTGCATCGCCGTGGTTGTGCCGTGGTCGCGAGGCGCAGACATCTCTGCTGTTGCGAGTAGCGCGGGTCGATTCGCGCAACGACCAGACTTGCCTGACGGCCGGCAGCAGCTTGGCCAGCGGTTTCTGGCGCTCGAGCACAGCCTCTGCCAACGCTTTGGCCCAGGTTATGCATAAGCTTCTTGCGAGGGTCCACACCACGCAGGAGGACGTATGCACGAGTCTTTCAAACAGGGAGCGCCGGCCGAATTGTGGCAGGCGTTGGTGCGCGAGGCGGGGCAGCGGATCGCACGTCCGCTGGACGAGTCGCGTGAGCATTATCTGGTCTTCGTATTGCTGCGCTTTCAGCGCGATGCGCATCTGTTGTCGCGCACGCAGGCATTGGCGTGGTTGCACGCGCAGGAGCAGGTCGGCAGTGTGCGTGCCGATTTGTTGCGGGATGTGGGCGACGGCTGTCTGCTGATTGCCGGGCTGTTTCCCGGCCTGGCACAACGTCGCCGGGTCAGCGTGGACTACTTCATCGATCTCGGACGTGGCGCCTATTCCGACGTTGCCGACACCCGCTGCAGCGATGCAAGCCTGTTCGCGCAACTGGCCGATAGTTATCGCGAGTTGGTTCGCGTCCTTGCTGCGTTACGCACGCCACCCAATTGGCAACCTGGGGCGGGCGGGATCTTGCATGCCTGAGCAGTGAGCCTGGGCAGGGGTGGTCCCGACACACGCGTCGGGCCCGCCCCGACTGCGATTGACCGCGTCTGCGCGCACACTACCCCGGCAGGCAGATCCGCCGGGTGAGTGCCATTACCTAACGATCAGTGCCCTGCAGTGTTGATCGTCGTAGCGTCGATGCGCTGCGGCGCATCGTGCGCGCAGCATGGGGGACATGCTGCGCGTCGCAATCATCCAGAGGGACGTGGATTCATGAAGACGTGTATCGCGGCGGTGCTGTTGGCACTGCCTGGGCTTGCTATTGCACAAGACCTGCCGCCGGGCTATGCCGGTGAGGGCGGAATGACGCTGCAGGAAATCGACCCTGCCATCTATGCGTATCACTACGACCACGGCTTCGTGGGCGAAGATGCGATGGGCTGGGATCCTGCACTGCAGTTCGCCTGGTCGCGCATCGCCGCTGCCGAGGTTTGCGCACAGCAACCGCCATCGGATGCAGTGATCGCCAAGCTGGTGGAGCAGTACGGCAAGGATGCCGTGGTGCACCAGACTAACGGCATCGGTTTCCATGCAGCGCAGATGCGTGCAGCTGCCACGTTCTGTACGCCTGCGCGCGTGACGGAAGCCGCTGCGGTGGTACCTGCGTTGGCGGGCGGTGATTTTTCCACGGCAATCGCCTACGCGGCGGCGGCTGAAGCGGGGACGATTGCGGTTGCGTCGGCAGAAGGGCAGCCATCGACGCAAACACCAGCCGATGTAGAGGATGTCACTGCACCGTCGTCTGACTGGGCCTTGCAGCTTCCGTTATATTCCAGCATGCGGGTAGGCTCGAACGGCCTGCCCAACGGCGATGAAATGTTGCGCGTGGTGCGGCGCGGGCATACCGGAGCGTTAGTGGGGTTGCAGATCGCGACCAGCTTGTTTGCACGCGGCGTTACTGTATCTGCCTTCAGCAAGGGTCAGCTGAAAGGCGAGAAGATGGAAGGTGTGGGCAATCCCGGTTATCAACTGCAGCGCGATGCGGTCAACGCGCATTTGAAGACCTACTTCACCGGGCATCCGGCAGCGCTGCCGGTGGATCCGTTCCCATTGCAGGTGCTGATGTCCGACTGGCTGCTGGTTTATCAGAGCCTGGCCGACACCAAATCGCCCTACGAATTACGCTACGCAGTGACGATCGGTGGGGAACGCACGGGCCTTCTCAAGCGCAAGGCGAGCCCAGTCAGTCTGGACTGTACGCCCACACCGCGCACCGCCTCGTTGGAAGAGTGGGAAGCCAACGATTACGCATTGGTCAAAGAGGCCGCACAAGCCTATAGCGACGAATGCGCAGCGAAATTCGCCGAGCAGTTGCCGCAGTGGTTTCCCGACAGAGCGACTGTGACTGCCTCCAACTGATCAGCACCAGACTTGAAGGCAACTGACCGACACGGCTGCCTGCACAACGGAATGCGTGAAGGTTGAAAAAATGCCCGGGTACCCCCGGGCATTTTTGTGGATTACGCCAGCGGTGTATTGGAAATGATCTCCACCCAATAGCCGTCCGGGTCCTTTATGAAAGCCAGGTGCTTCATGCGGCCGTCTTGCAGGCGTTTTTGGTATGCCACGCCGAGGCTGTCGAAGCGTGCGCAGGCGGCGTGGATGTCCGGTACCGAGACGCAAATGTGGCCGAAGCCGCGTGGGTCGCTATTGCCGTCGTGATAGACCGGGCCGTCCTGGGTTTCGGTGCCGTGGTTGTGGGTGAGTTCCAGCACGCCAGGGATGCCGGCCATCCACAGACGGCGCGCTGCGTCGTCGTCGGGAATCGCTGTGCCTTCCGGCAGCAGTGCGAGAAAGTACAGGCTGAACTCTGCTTCGGCGAAGTGACGCGCATCCAGCAGGCGGAAGCCGAGTACGCGCGTGTAGAAGTCCAATGAGCGCTGCGCATCCTTGATGCGCAGCATGGTGTGGTTGAACACGAAACCGCTGGTTTCAGCGGGCGCGGTGCTGGCGCCGGGAACATGTTGCAGATCGGTCAGAGGCATGTTGGGTTCCTTGTTGAAATCGGGGCACAGATCAGTGCTGCAGTGGGGGCCGATGTTAGCGAGGCAATGGTTGTCGGCGTGTCTGCATTGCGCGCGTCGGTGATCTGGCCGCAACGCGCTGTAGTCGATCATCGCTGTATGTCTAAGTTTGCCTGCGTACAGGCCGTGCGCATGGGCCGGAGCGGCCAGGTCCATGCGCACGGCTGTGACCATCTCAAAACCAGATGCGCACGCCGGCGATGAAGTGGCTGTCGCGTGCCGGTTCGTCATCCATCGTGGCGCGCTGGGCCCGGTCGCCGAAGCTGCGCTGATGCACCCAGCCGATGTAGGGCGCAAACCGGCGCGTGATTTCGTAGCGCAGTCGCACGCCCGCTTCGAGCTGCTCCAGGCCGCTGTCGATGCCGCGCTGCGTATCCTCGCTCAATGCGATGTTTGCTTCCACACGCGGCTGCAGGATCAGGCGGTTGGTGAGTAGCACGTCGTATTCGCCTTCCAGGCGCAGGGCCGCGCGACCGCCGCTGCCCACAAAGAGAGTAGCCTCGGTTTCGAACTTGTACGGCGCCAGGCCTTGCACGCCGAATGCTGCCCAACTGCGATGGTCGGTGCCGATATCCTGACGCACGCCCACCAGCACATCCCACCAGGGCGAGATGGCATGGCCGTAGAACGCTTCGACCGACGCATCTTGCGTGCGCCCCTGTTGTCGCTCGCCTTCGCTGCGTAGCCAGAGCCGGTTGATGTCTCCACCGATCCACGCGCGCGCCTCCCATTGCTGGCCGCTTCCGCGATCGCTGTCGAAGGTCTCCAGTCGATCGAGCAGCACGTACCGGTTGATTCCCATGCCATGCATCGCGTGGCTGTGCAGGGGTGCGAAGGCCGCTGCGATGTCTTCGGCGGTCGGCTCTGGAATCGGCTCGCGTGGTAGTGCGGTGCTGTGGGTGGAGACATGCGTTTGCATCGGCACGTTTGTAGGTGCGTCGTGATGCATCTGCGCATGGTCCATAGGTGTGTGATCCATCGGCATCTGCTGCGTTGGGGATTCATCCATGGAAGCGTGATTCATCGCCGTGTGATCCATGGAGCCATGTTCCATGCCCGCGTGCGACATGTGGCTGTGATCAGTAGGCGGATTTGATGCGGATTCCTGCGTCTCAGCGTGCTGCAATGCCGGTACATCGGTGTGTGCTGCATGTTGTGCGGCGTTGTGGTTAGCAGTCTTTGCAGGCGATGACGCCTGACCGACGTGCTGCATATGCGCGTAAGCCATCTCCATGGCAGGCAGCGTGTCCTGCGCAGTTGCCGACTCCGCATCCGACGCTGTCACTGTGTGCGAATCGGTATCGTCAGCTTCGGCGGTTATCTGCATCGCGTGCATATGCGGGTCGTGCATTGCGTCGTTGCTCGGCGCATCCACATGTTCCCGTGCGGCCAACGATGCACTGAACAACCACGTGCTCACGAACAGTGGGCGTATACGTAACGCGCTCATGCGTCCACCCGCACTTCGCGCATCATGCCCGCTTCCATGTGGTACAGCAGATGGCAGTGGTAGGCCCAGCGGCCGAGCGCATCCGCACGCACGCGGTAGGTGCGGCGCGTACCGGGCGGCATGTCGATGGTGTGCTTGCGCACCTGGAAATTGCCGTCGGCATCTTCCAGGTCGCTCCACATGCCGTGCAGGTGAATCGGGTGCTGCATCATGGTGTCGTTGACCAGCACGATGCGCAGCCGCTCGCCGTAACGCAGCCGCAGCGGGTCGGCGGAGGCGAAGGCGATGCCATCGAAGGACCATGCGAATTTTTCCATGTGGCCGGTCAGATGCAGCTCGATCTCGCGACCAGGCTCGCGGCCATCCTGGTCGTCGAACAGGCTGTGCAGATCGCCGTAACACAGCACGCGGCGGCCGTTATCGCGCAGGCCGACGCCAGGGTCGTCCAGTCGCGGTGCAGTGGCATTGCTGCGCATATCGATCAACGGATTGCCAGTTTCGCTGGCGGGGTGGTGCGGTGTCCTGTCCGATGCGCTGTCCGGGGTGTGCGCATGCTGGGCCGGCATCGGCATCGGCATCGCATGTCCGGCATGCATGTCGCCCTGCATGGCATCGTCAGCGTGCATGGAGTGATCGGCATGCCCCATGTCCTGCATGGTCAGGATCGCGCGTGGGTCCAGTGCGGGAATGGGCGCCCGTAGGCCATGCCGCACTGCCAGCGTACCGCAGGCAAATCCAGTGCGGCCCATGTCCTGCGCAAACAACGTAAACGCGTCCTGGCCGGTCGGCTCGATGAGCACATCGAAGGTTTCGGCCGCGGCAATCCGCAGCTCGTCCACGCTGACCGGATGCACGTATTGGCCGTCGGCGGCGACCACGGTCATGCGCAGGCCAGGGATGCGGATGTCGAAGTAGGTCATCGACGAGCCATTGATGAAACGCAGCAACACCTTTTCGCCGGGGGTGAACAAGCCAGTCCAGTTGCCGGCCGGCGCCACGCCGTTGAGCAGATAGGTGTAGGTGTTGGCGTTGACGTCCGACAGGTCGGTGGGTGTCATGCGCATGCGCCCCCACATGCCGCGGTCGGCCAGTGTCGCGCGCAAGCCATCTTCGCGCGCATCGCGCACAAAATCGCCCACCGTGCGTTGCGCGTAATTGTCGTGGCTGGGCATCTGTTTCAAACGACGGAACAGCGCCGCCGGGTCGAGATCGGTCCAGTCCGATAACAGCACCACATGTTCGCGATCGTGGCGGTACGGCGGCGGTGTCAGCGGGTCGATGACGATGGCGCCATACAGACCAGCCTGCTCCTGGAACATCGAGTGGCTGTGGTACCAGTAGGTGCCGGATTGGCGCAGCGCGAAGCGGTAGTGATATTCCTGGCCCGGCGCGATGCCATCGAAGCTCATGCCCGGCACGCCGTCCATGTTGGCGGGCAGCAGCAGGCCATGCCAATGCACCGAGGTGGGCTGGTCGGTCAGCGCATTGCGCACACGCACGCTCACCGTGTCGCCCTCGCGCCAGCGCAGCGTTGGCGCAGGCAGGCTCTGATTGACGGTGATGGCAGGGCGCGTGCGCCCGGTGAAATTGACCGGCAGCCGGCCAATCTGCAGCGACTGGCTGCTGCCGCGCAGGACCGGCGTGGAGACCGCGCCGGCCGCACGCGCATCGGTGCGCCACAGCCCGGCGCCTGCGGCAAGCCCGCCCAGGGCCAGGCCCTGCACAAAACGGCGCCGGCTGATGGCGGGCGTGGATGTTGGATCGAACACAGGGGAATCGGAAGACATGTCACCTCCGGCGCGTCTGCAACAGCAGGCAGACGCAGCGCATCGCTGGGAAATCCCGCGCGCGAGGACGCGGGGCAAAGCATGCGTGGAATGGCCGATGGACGCGGTGCGCGATCGTCGGATCAGACGGACGACGCACGGATCGTCGAAGCGTTCGCGCAGCCCCTGCCGATGCTGAGCAGCGGCGACGCAGCGCTGATGAAGCGCGTCGTGTCGTATCGGCCGTTAGCCGATGGGAGGTCGAACCGGTTGTTCGTGTGCCGGGCTGGCACGGCCTTCGTCCAGGGCGGCAGCCACCGCGGAATGGCCGAGCAGCCCTGCCGGAACCGCAGGCAGGGTCAGCAAGGCCAGACTGCCATGTTGCAGGCAGTCGCAGCTGCCCAGCTTGCAGCAGTCGCTTGCGTGCGCGTGTTGGGTTTTGTCGGGCAACGGCGCCGTATCGGGCGCTAGCATGGCGTCATGGCAAGGCATTGCTGCTGTCATGCGCGCCTGCATCGCGTGTGCTGCTACCTGCGGCCTGGCCATGTCCGGCATCGCCATGCCTACCGACGCCCACGCGCCGGTGGCCGTATTGGCGACCAGGCACAGGCATAACAGCAGGCGGAACAGGCAACGCAGCACGGGCGGTCGGGGCTGGCAAAGGACGCTGCGAGCATACCACCGGCCCGCAACTGTCCGCCCGATGACTGCCCGCCCCGGGTGCGCGCCTGGCGGCGGTAGAATCGGCGTCTCTTTCGCATCACGTCCGTGCCCATGTCGCAGCGCCAGTGGGTGGCCGCCGCCATCCAGAAGATCGAGGCCGATTTCAATCGTTCGGCCGACACCCATCTGATTCCGATGGGCCTGCCGGGCTATCCGGGCATCGACCTGTATTTCAAGGACGAGTCCAGCCACCCTACCGGCAGCCTCAAGCACCGCTTGGCGCGCTCGCTGTTTTTGTATGCGCTGACCAATGGCTGGCTGCGTGCAGGGCGCCCGGTGATCGAGGCCTCCAGCGGGTCGACTGCGATTTCCGAAGCCTATTTCGCGCGCTTGCTGGGGGTGCCCTTCATCGCAGTGATGCCGGCCTCGACCTCGCCGGAGAAGATCGCCGCGATCGAATTCCAGGGTGGCCGCTGCCATCTGGTGGAGCGCGCCTGCGATCTGGACAGCGCCTCGCACCAGCTCGCGCGCGAGACCGGTGGGCACTTCATGGACCAGTTCACCTACGCCGAGCGCGCTACCGACTGGCGCGCCAACAACAACATCGCCGAATCGATCTTCAAGCAGCTGGCCGAAGAACCGCACCCCATCCCCGACTGGATCGTCTGCAGCCCCGGCACCGGCGGCACCAGCGCCACCTTGGGGCGCTATGTGCGCTATCGCCGCCATCACACCCGCATCCTGTGCGTGGACCCGGAAGTGTCGGTGTTCTTCGACGGCTATTGCCGCGCGGTGGACGGGCAGTGCCCCAAGGAGTTGGCGATCACCGGCGGCTCGCGCATCGAAGGCATCGGCCGGCCGCGGGTGGAATCGAGCTTCATCGCCAGTTGCGTGGATGAAATGATCAAGGTGCCCGATGCCTTGAGCCTGGCCGCGATGCGCCACGTCAGCGCCACCCTGGGCCGTCGCGTGGGCGGTTCAACCGGCACCAACTTCATCGGCGTGCTGCACGCCGCGCAGCGGATGCGCGAGGAAGGCCGCCAGGGCTCCATCGTCAGCATCCTGTGCGATGCCGGCGAGCGCTATGCGCACAGTTACTACAACCCGGCCTGGTATGTGGAACGCGCGATCGATGTCACCGACAGCGATGCGGCCATTGCCGGCGCGGTCAACGGCGGCGCATTGCCGCAGCTGCCTTGTGCTGCGCTGGAATGATCGCCATATCGGGAGCCTGCTGACCCGCGCCGCGTGTCGGCAGGTGTCACCGACATCTTCGTCATCCCTGATCCAGTCCACCGCCGGAGCGCCTCATGACCAACCCGCTGCTCGACCTGTCCGGACTGCCGTCCTTCGATGCCATTCTTCCTGCGCACGTGGGCCCGGCGATCGACCAACTGCTGGCCGAGGCGGAAGCGGCGGTGAAGGCGGCCGAGCAGGTCAGCCCGGTGAGCTGGAACAGCTTCGTGGTGCCGCTGGACGATGCCACCGAGCGGCTGTGGCGCGCGTGGGGCCAGGTCGGCCATCTGCAGGCAGTGATGAACACGCCAGAGCTACGCGAGGCCTACAACAGTAATCTGCCCAAGGTGAGCCGCTTCGGCAGCGCGCTGGGCCAGAACCTGGCGTTGTACGCACAGTACAAGGCGCTGGCGCAATCGCCGGAAGCGGCCGATTACGACGCGGCACGCCACAAGGTGCTGGACAACGCGCTACGCGATTTCCGTCTCGGCGGCGCCGAGCTGGACGACGAGGCCAAGGCGCGCTTTGCGCAGATCCAGGAAGAGCTGTCTGCGTTGGCGGCCAAGTTTTCGCAGAACGTGCTCGACGCCACCGACGCATGGTCGTACGTGACCCAAGACGACACCCAGTTGTCCGGCCTGCCGGCCGAAGTGATCGCCGCCGCCCGCGCTGCCGCAGAAAAAGATGGCGTGCCGGGCTGGAAGTTCACCTTGCAGATGCCGTGCTATTTGCCGGTGCAAAGCGATGCCGATAGCCGCGACCTGCGCGCGCTGCTGTATCGCGCCAACGCCGAGCGCGCGTCCGAATTTGGCGATGCCGCGCTGGACAATAGCGCCAATATCGATCGCATTCTCGCCCTGCGCGCAGAGCTGGCGCAGCTGCTCGGGTTTGCCGGGTATGCCGACTATTCGGTCGCCACCAAGATGGCGCAAAGCCCGGATGAAGTGATGGGCTTTCTGCGCGACCTGGCGGTGCGCGCCAAGCCGTATGCGCAACGCGACCGCGCCGAACTCGAAGCCTTTGCGCGCGACGAACTTGGCCTGGACGACCTGCAGGCCTGGGACCTGGCCTACGTCAGCGAAAAGCTCAAGCAGGCGCGCTACAGTTTCTCCGAGCAGGAAGTGAAGCAGTATTTCACCGAGCCGAAAGTGCTGGCCGGCCTGTTCGATGTGATCCACAGTTTGTACGGCCTGCGCGTCAAGCCCGACAGCGCGCCGGTCTGGCATCCGGATGTGCGTTTTTACCGGCTCGAAGATGCGCAAGGCGCGTTGGTCGGCCAGTTCTATCTGGATCTGTACGCGCGCGAAGGCAAGCGCGGTGGCGCCTGGATGGACGATTGCCGCAATCGCCGCGAGACCGCCAACGGCGTGCAGACGCCGCTGGTGTATCTGGTGTGCAATTTCGGCCGTGGCAGCGGCGATGCACCGGCCACCTTCCGGCATGGCGAAGTCACTACGCTGTTCCATGAAATGGGCCATGGCCTGCATCAGCTACTCACCCGTATCGGCGAGCTGAGTGTGGCCGGGATCAATGGCGTGGAATGGGATGCGGTGGAATTGCCCAGCCAGTTCATGGAGAACTTCTGCTGGGAATGGGAGCGCGTGCAGGCGATGACCGCGCACGTGCAGACCGGCGAGCCGCTGCCGCGCAATCTGTTCGACCGGCTGCTGGCCGCGCGCAATTTCCAGAGCGGCATGTTCACCGTGCGGCAGCTGGAATTCGCGTTGTTCGACATGCAATTGCACAGCAGTTTCGACCCGGCACAGGACAGCGTGCTGCAGCTGATCGAGCGCGTGCGCGACGAGGTGGCCGTCAATCGCCCGCCGGCGTGGAATCGCTTCCCACATCAGTTCAGCCATATCTTTGCCGGTGGCTACGCGGCTGGTTACTACAGCTACAAATGGGCCGAAGTGCTCAGCGCCGACGCCTACGCCGCGTTCGAAGAAGCACCCGAGCAGGTGGCCGAGACCGGTGCGCGCTTCCGCTTTGAGGTGCTGTCGCGTGGCGGAAGCCGTAGCGCTGCCGACAACTTCCGCGCCTTCCGTGGTCGCGCGCCCAGCATCGATGCGCTGCTGCGGCATAACGGCATGGCGGGCTGAGCGGGCCAGTCGTTCGCCTGCCATCGCTGGCAGGCGGTGCGTTCGCAATGCAAGCGTTCGCAATGCAGTGAGGTGGGTTGTCGTATAAGCGCAGCAGCGCGGTCACTCAGGTGGCCGATGCGCGACTGGATCAGCACATCAAGGAACGTGCAATGCAGCAACGTCTGTCATGGAGTTTGGTGGTGTTGATTGCCGCGGCGGTACCGGCCGCGGCGCAGCACGCCGGTCACGCCAGTAGTCTCGCCGGCCTGCGCGCAGGCCCGGGCGAGGAATACCGGCGCGTGGGCGAGGCCAGCGCCGGCAACGCGCTCACGGTCTATGGATGCCTGAAGAACGGCAGATGGTGCGATGTGCGTACGCCGGATGCGCGCGGCTGGATGCCTGCGCAAGCGATCGCGCTGGAGCGCGGCGATCTGAGCCGCGTGGTGCCGAAACTCGAGTTTTCGCTGGACGCGTATTGGGACGCGCATTACCGCGGCCGCGAATGGACCGTGGAGAGTGAGCGCGCGCTGTGGCGCGACCATTCACCCGGCAACTCGCCGGCGCTGGAAGTGCTTGCGCCCGGTGAGGGCCTGCCGCAAACCGGCGACCCCTCCATCGCAAGACGCGCCAAGCAGGAGACACGCGTAAACACCGAACGGACCAACCGCGAGCGGGCCGAGATCGATGCGGCCAGGAGCTTGCAGTTCAAGCGCGATCAGGCCCGCACGGCGTGCCGCAGCAGGCAGCGCGCACAAGAGCAAAGCGCTGCCAGGGACGCGAATGGCCAGCCCGCCAGCAGCGGGACCTCGATGGAAGATTGCGACCGCTTGCGGGACGAATAAGGCACCGCACCTGCACCTTGGCGCAGGGAGGTAAAGCGTGATTGCACGTCGCTGCTTTCACATAGGCATGTCGGCAACATGTGCGCTGGCAACGCTGTTCTGTCGCATCGCGGTTGCTTGAAGTTGCACCGCCCGTCTTCCACTGATGGACGAGGGGCAAGCCCTTGCACGGCGCGGACACGGATCGACTCTCCGTACCCGCGTGGCAGCACAACGCGCTCACGCGCGTTCGCTTGCAGCCATCACACCCGCCCGAACACCAGGGTGCCGTTGGTCCCGCCAAAGCCGAAGCTGTTGGACATCACCGTATTCAAGGTGGCTTCCTGTGTCTGCCGCAGGATCGGGAAGCCTTCGGCGCGCGGGTCGAGTTCGTCGATATGCGCCGAGCCGGCCATGAAGCCATCGCGCAACATCAGCAGGCTGTAGATCGCCTCGTGCACGCTGGCTGCGCCCAGCGAATGGCCGGATAGCGCCTTTGTCGACGACAGCGGCGGTACGTTATCGCCGAACACCGCGCGCACTGCGCCCAGTTCGGTGACATCGCCCAGCGGTGTCGAGGTGCCGTGCGTGTTGAGGTAATCGATCGGGCGATCCAGCCCCTGCATGGCCATGTGCATGCAGCGCACCGCGCCTTCGCCGCTGGGCGCCACCATGTCCGCGCCATCGGAGGTCACGCCATAGCCGAGCAGTTCGGCATGGATACGTGCGCCGCGTGCGACGGCGTGGTCGTAGTCTTCCAGCACCAGCATGCCGCCGCCGCTGCCGATGACAAAACCGTCGCGCTGCGCATCGTACGGGCGCGAGGCCACTGCCGGGCGATCGTTGAAGCCGGTGGACAGTGCGCCCATCGCATCGAACATCACGCTCATGGTCCAGTGCAGTTCTTCGCCGCCGCCGGCGAACATCACATCCTGCGCGCCATGCCGGATCAAATCGGCTGCCGCGCCGATGCAATGCGCCGAGGTCGCGCAGGCGGCCGACAGCGAATAGCTCAGACCACGAATCTTGAACGCGGTGGCCAGCGAGGCCGACACCGCCGAGCACATCGTGCGCGGCACCATGTACGGGCCGACCTTGCGCACACCGCGGTTGCGCAGCAGGTCGGCGGTTTCCACCTGCCATTGGCTGGATCCGCCACCGGAACCGGCGATCACCCCGGTGCGCATATCGCTGACCTGTTCGGCACTCAGGCCCGCATCGGCAATCGCATCGCGCATGGCCAGATAGGCGTACGCAGAGGCGTCGCCCATGAAGCGTTTGAGCTTGCGGTCGATCAGTGCTTCCAGATCCAGCGTGACCGCACCGCCCACCTGGCTGCGCAGACCGGCCTCGGCATGGTCGGGCAGGGCGGTGATGCCGGAGCGGCTTTCGCGCAATGCGGTGGAGACGGTGTCCAGGTCATTGCCCAGACACGAATTGATGCCCATTCCGGTGACGACGACACGACGCATCAGAAGTTCTCCGTCGAAGTGAACATGCCCACGCGCAGATCCTTGGCGGTATAGATTTCGCGCCCGTCCACCAGCATGCGCGCATCGGTCTGCGCCATCACCAGCTTGCGGTTGATCACGCGGCTCACATCGATCTCGTAGCTCACCAGCTTGGCGCTGGGCAGCACCTGCCCGGTGAACTTGACCTCCCCGCAACCCAGCGCGCGGCCGCGGCCTGCAGCGCCGATCCAGGTCAGGAAGAAGCCGGTCAGCTGCCACATCGCATCCAGCCCCAGGCAGCCGGGCATCACCGGGTCGCCGATGAAATGGCAACCGAAAAACCACAGGTCGGGGCGCACATCCAGCTCGGCGCGAATCACGCCCTTGCCGTGCGCGCCGCCGGTGTCGCTGATCTCGGTGATGCGGTCGAACATCAGCATCGGGTCGTTCGGCAGCCGGCCGCTGTCGGGTCCGAACAATTCCCCGCGCGCGCTGGCCAGCAATTGGTCGCGCGAATACGCACTTTGACGAGTCATGACAAACGTTTCCTGCAAGGAGCGAATGGCGAAGCCGGCAAGGGTGCATGAGCCGGCGCGGTTCAATCAAACGTTTTATCCGTACGCATGCGTGCTGTTTTCAGACGATTGCGCGCTGCGGCACGCAATGGGGTGCGTCGCCACCTCGACCCGGCACACGCAATCCAGCCGTCGGCAACAGCGACATCGGGACGCCGCCATGACGGTCCAGCGCGATGGCGAAGGCGAGAACCGGCGACGGTCGCGCCCGTTTCGTGCCGCTTTGCCGTGAGTACTGGATCAAGGCGTGAGACGCGGCTGCTCTATCATGGCCACAGCCCTGTTAAGAGACACCAGCTTGATGCGCAAGATCGTGCACGTGGACATGGATGCGTTCTACGCGTCCGTGGAGCAACGTGACGATCCCAGCCTGCGCGGCAAGCCGGTGGTGGTGGCCTGGCGCGGCGCGCGCTCGGTGGTCTGCGCGGCCTCCTACGAGGCACGCACCTTCGGTATCCGCTCGGCGATGCCGGCGCTGCGCGCCGAGCGGCTCTGTCCGGATGCGGTGTTCGTGCCGCCGGATTTTGCGCGTTACAAGGCGGTGTCGCGGCAGGTGCGCGAGATTTTTTATCGGCATACGGATCTGGTCGAACCGTTGTCGCTGGACGAGGCCTATCTGGATGTCACGCACGCCAAGACCGGCATGCAGCTGGCCACCGAAATCGCGCAGCTGATCCGCACCCAGATCCGCGACGAAACCCGGCTCACCGCATCGGCCGGCATCGCGCCGAACAAGTTCCTGGCCAAGATCGCCTCGGACTGGCGCAAGCCCGATGGCCAGTTCGTCATCGCACCCAGTCGCGTGGATGCGTTCCTGCTGCCGCTCAAGGTCAATCGCATCCCAGGCGTGGGCAAGGTGATGGACGGCAAGCTGGCGGCGTTGGGCATCGTCACCGTGGCCGATCTGCGACTGCGCCCGCTGGAAGAATTGCAGGCGCATTTCGGCAGCTTCGGACACAGCCTGTATCGCCGTGCGCGCGGCATCGACGATCGCCCGGTGGAGCCAGACCAGGAAGTGCAGTCGGTGTCCTCGGAAGATACCTTCAGCGAGGACCTCGCGCTCGATGCACTGGACCCGCACATCCTGCGTCTGGCCGAAAAAACCTGGCTCGCCACGCGGCGCACCGAGCGGATCGGGCGCACGGTGGTGCTGAAACTGAAGACCTCAAGCTTTCGCATCCTGACCCGCTCGTACACGCCCGAGCAGCCGCCGGCTTCCTTTGATGCATTGGCGCAGATTGCGCTGGCACTGACCAAGCGCGTGGAGCTGCCCGACGACACGCGTTATCGCCTGGTCGGTGTGGGGCTGAGCGGTTTCAGCGATGCCGAAGAGGGCGCGGTGCAGGGCGAGTTATTCGGCGAGATGTCGCCGGCGCAGTGAGTGCAACGTCGTGCCTGCGATGCCGTGTGGTAAAGCAGCTACCAAACGACTGTGCTCAGCGCCGAGCGGGCGCAGCCGGCGCTCGGTGCGGCATTACCACGCGAACACCCCAGGTCTGAGCGCGCCTTCCACACCCACCTGACGACTGCTCGCGACGTTGTGTTAGCTGCTCTCAGCCCGCTGCATGCATCACGCATCTGCATCGCGCACGCTGACACGGTCTGAATCCAGCCGCTCGTACACTGCAGTCCGCTCCCCAACGAGGCGTTGTGCATGTTTCCGTATCCGCTGGTGATCTTCGACCTGGACGGCACGCTGGTGGACAGCGCACCCAATATCGCCGAAGCGCTCAATGCCACCTTGCACGAACTTGGGTTGCAGCAGTTCAGCGAGGCAACGATTCGCGGCTGGATCGGCGAAGGCGTGCACGTGCTGCTTGCCACTGCCTTGCGCGAAGCCGGCGGCACGCACGATGCCGATACCGCGATGCCGGTGATGATGCGTCACTACGAAGCCAGCCTGCTGCATAACCCGCAGCTGTATCCCGGTGTCGGCGAGGCGTTGGCCGGCCTGCGCGAGGCCGGTGCCACGCTGGCGTTATGCACCAACAAGCCGTCGCGGTTTATCGCGCCGCTGCTGGAGCATCTGGGCATCGCGGCGCAGTTCAGCAGCGTGCTCGGTGGCGATTCGCTACCGCAGCGCAAACCCGATGCCGCGCCGCTGCTGCACCTGGCCAGGCAATTCCAGCATGCACCGCAGCAGTGCCTGATGGTTGGCGATTCGGCCACCGATGCAGCGGCCGCAAACGCAGCGGCAATGCCCTTGGCGATGGTGCGCTACGGCTATCTGCGCGGCTTCGATGTGCAGAGCTCCGGTGCGGTGGCGATCATGGATGACATGCGCGAGCTGCTGGCATTGACCTAGATCGACCGACAAAACGACCGCGCGGTAGCCAGGCGGACGTGATCGGTGCAGCGCGTCCTGTTTCCGTCCTGCGGTTCTGAGCCTAGCGTCCGCATCCAACCGACGATCGCTTCGTAGCTGCTGTTAACTGCGTCTGGTGTATGGCGCGACACGACAATGCGGTCGACAGCGGAGTGGGTGCGCTAGCTGGAGTTCGCAGCGGGATTTTTGTGTGGCGTGCCGCTGACGTTGCGACCAAGTGCTGCGCGTAACGCTCGCAGCCATCGTGTCAGGCACTGCCGTACGGGCGCCGATACCGCGGACACTGCAACGGCGCTCCATCCGCTGTGTGGGCTCAATCCTCGCGCGTCTGGCTCGGATCCGCAGCGTCATCGTGTCCTTCGAGCATGTCGCCGTGCGTATCGTCGTTGTCCGCCCGCGCGTAGTGCACGGTTTCCACCGGCCCCGCGACCGCGCGGCCGCGCACCGGCAACAGCGCACTGGCCACTTCGTATTCCGCCAGCAAGGCATGCCGACGCGCTTCCGGCACGTCCTGCCAGTGGCAATCGGTCAACGCGCCTTCCAGCGAATACAGCAGATTGAGGCTGGGCTTGAAACCGGCGCGGCGCACTTTGACGAAGGCGCCCACCGCGCCCACTGCCTGTAGATCCTCCTGCGTACGCAGACCGACCTGGCGCAGCCACGCCGCACTTTTCGGGCCGATGTTGCGCAGCCGTTCGGTGGTCACGTCAACGCACCGACGAAAATCTGCGCGATGGCTTCCAGGCCCTGCTGATCGTCGGCGTCGAAGCGATCCAGCTCCGGGCTGTCCAGATCCAGTACGCCGATCAACGTATCGCCCTTGACCAATGGAATCACCAGCTCCGAGCGCGATGCCGAATCGCAGGCGATATGCCCGGGAAACGCGTCCACGTCGGCAATGCGCTGGCTCTGTCGGGTGCTGGCGGCCGCACCGCACACGCCCTTGTCCAGCGGAATACGCACGCAGGCCGGCAAGCCCTGGAATGGACCCACCACCAGCTCGCGGCCATCGTAGAAATAGAAGCCGGCCCAGTTGAGCGACGGCAGCGAATTGAAGATCAGTGCGGCCAGATTGGCGGCGTTGGCGATCCGATCCGGCTCGCCGTGCACCAGGGCTTTGGCCTGGGCGGTGAGCTGGGCATATTGTTCCGGCTTGCTGCCGGTCAGCGACGAGGTGGCGAACATGGTCGAAGTTTAGCAGCGGCCATCCGCAGCGGCATTGCGACTCAGCCGCGCTCTCGGATCCGCACGTTATGCTGCGCGCCCTCTCGGCAATGGCGGCCCGGCCGCAGGATCGAACGCATGCAGCACCCTGCGTTGTACGTCACCGGCACCGACACCGGCATCGGCAAGACCATGGGCAGCACGGCGTTGCTGCACGCATTGCGCGCGCGCGGGCACACCGCGGTGGGGATGAAGCCGGTCGCCAGTGGCTGCGAACAGACGCCGGATGGCTGGCGCAATGAAGACGCGCTGGCGCTGCAAGCGGCCAGCGACCCGCAACCGGACTACGCCACCCTCAACCCCTACGCCTTGCCCGCACCGCTGGCACCGGAGCTGGCCGCCGCCGACGTCGGCGTGACCCTGTCGCTGGACCCGATCGCGCAGGCCTTTGCGCAATTGCGTCGCCAGGCCGAGGTGGTGGTGGTCGAAGGTGTCGGCGGTTGGGCCGCGCCGCTCAGCGCCGATCTGGACCAGGCCGATCTGGTCCGCGCGCTGCAACTGCCGGTGGTGCTGGTGGTCGGCGTGCGGCTGGGCTGCATCAACCACGCGCGCCTGACCGCTGCCGCCATCGCCGCCGACGGGCTGGAATGCATCGGCTGGATCGCCAACGCAATCGACCCGCAGATGGAGCGCGTCGAAGAGAACATCCAGATGCTGCACCAGCGGCTGGCGATGCCGTGCTGGGGGCGGATCCGTTGGCGCCCAGGCGCCGATGCCGCCAGCCAGGCGCAGGAGCTGCGGCTACCGATTTAGTAGCGCCCAGGCGGCAAGCACGCCAGTACCACTCGCCGCGCGCAAGCCGCGGCGACAGATGGCCGGCAAACGCACAATAAAAAAGCCCGACAGAGGGAGGGATCTGTCGGGCCGGATTGCATGGGGGGAGGGACCCATGCAAAGACGCTGAATTTTTGGTGGCGGTTAGCTGCGCCGTGTCTTGCCTGCTGCGCCGGCCTGCTCGCTGCCGGTGTCGAACTGCTGCTTGGCAAACTGCCCAAGCTCGCTGGACATCTTCAAACCCATCCCGACCACTTCCTGGTTGGCCGAGGCCGAACGTTCCAGGTTGTCGCGGGCCAGTTGCAGACCTTTCGGCCAGAGCGTCTGGTAGGCACCCAGGTCGCGTGCCTGCGCAAACTCACCCAAGAAACTGGTGGTGGCGGTGACGTTCTGCTCCAGCGTGTCCAATGCCAATTGATTGGCACGTGCTGCAGCGGAGGCGAACTGACTGGTAAAGCTGTTTTCGAACTGCGCCGACATTGCGAACCCCTTCGGGAAAGCCGTGACCGTTTGTTGCGTTGCAGCATACTCGGATATTGTTGCGATGCAACACGTTTCCTGAAGTTTCCCCAAACTCTGTTGGAAGGCTTTGCAATTCAATCGGTTAGATGATCGTCAAAAACGACGAAGCCGCCCATCAGGCGGCTTCGGGTCGAACAGTGCGCATGCGGTCAACCGCGATAGCGGCAGCCGGACGTGCAGGTTTCATGCACCACGATTTCGCTCAACTGCGGCAAGGCCGGCTTGAGCTGCTGCCAGATCCAGATCGCCAGCCGTTCGCTGGTCGGGTTCTCCAGCCCCTCGATGTCATTGAGGTAGTGGTGGTCCAGGCGGTCGTAGATCGGCTGGAAGGCCGCCTTGATATCGCCGAAATCCATGATCCAGCCGGTGTCGGCACCCGGTTCGCCGCTGACGTGCAGCTCGACCCGGAACGAATGGCCATGCAGCCGGGCGCACTTGTGGCCGGGCGGCACATTGGGAAGCCGATGCGCGGCTTCGAGCGTAAAGACTTTGAAGATATCCATGACGGTGATCGGCAAGCAGTAACGAAAGGGAAGGGCAGGTGCCGGCGTGGTGCCGGATCACGCAAGGGTCCGGACCGGCCGGGCCCGATACAAAGCAGGCCTGGATACAACGCGAGCCTGATACAACAAGGGCCGCATGGCGGCCCTTGTGCTCAGCAGACGCTGCCTATCAGGCGCCGCGGTTGGCCGGACGGCCAGCGCCGCCACGGCTGTCGCGCCGGCCGGCACCTGCGCCCGCATTGGCCTGACGCGGCCCAGCGCTGCGCTGGCCACCCGGCTTCTTCGGGCCGGCATGCGCATGCGCCTGACGCGGTGCATCGCCATGCGGACGACGCGCGTGGCTCTTGCGCGGTGCGCGATCGCCACCCGGCTGTTCGGCACGGCCCGGGGCGCTGTTGCCCCAACGGATCGGGGTCTGCGGCTCGTAGCCCGGCACGTCGCGGATTTCCACGTCGCGGCCCAGCATGCGCACGATCTGACGCAGCAGCTTGGCTTCGTCCTGCGCCACCAGCGAAATCGCCTCGCCGGTGGAGCCGTTACGGCCGGTACGGCCGATACGGTGCACGTAGTCCTCGGCCACCATCGGCAGGTCGTAGTTAATGACCTTCGGCAGCTGGTCGATATCGATACCGCGCGCGGCGATATCGGTGGCCACCAGCACGGTCACGCGGCCGGCCTTGAAGTCGCTCAGTGCACGCATGCGCTGGCCCTGGCTCTTGTTGCCATGGATCGCCGCGGTCTTGATGCCGGACTTTTCCAGGAACAGCGCCAGCTTGTCGCTGCCATGCTTGGTGCGCGCGAAGACCAGGGTCTGCTCGCGGCTGTCCTGCGCCAACAGGTGCAGCAGCAGATCGCGCTTGCGCGCGCCATCGACCGGGTGCACGCGGTGGGTGATGCTCTCGGCCACGGTGTTGCTCGGGGTGACCTGGATCTGCATCGGGTTGCGCATGAACTCCAGCGCCAGCTGCTTGATGTTCTCTTCGAACGTGGCCGAGAACAGCAGGGTCTGACGGTCCTGGCGCGGCAGCTTGGTCAGAATGCGCTTGATCGACGGCAAAAAGCCCATGTCGAGCATGCGGTCGGCTTCGTCCAGGATCAGCACTTCGATGCCGGACAGATCCACGCTGCGACGCTCGATATGGTCGATCAGACGGCCCGGGCAGGCGATCAGCAGGTCCACGCCACGACGCAGGGTGTCGAGCTGGTTGCCCATGCCCACGCCGCCGTAGATCACCGCGCTGGGAATGCGCAGGTACTTGCTATAGCCGCGCAGGCTGTCGTGCACCTGGGTGGCCAGCTCGCGGGTCGGGGTCAGGATCAGCGCGCGCGGCTTGCGCGGGCCATTGACCGGCTGCGGGGTGGTGCCCAGGTGCTGCAGCAGCGGCAGGCCGAACGCGGCAGTCTTGCCGGTACCGGTCTGCGCGCCCGCCAGCAGGTCGTGACCGGCCAGCACCAGCGGGATCGCCTGCTGCTGGATCGCTGTGGGGGTTTCGTAGCCCTGCTCGGCCAACGCGCGCAGCAGGAAGGGCGCAAGGCCCAGGGATTCAAAAGACATCAGGAAGCTCCAAGTAAAGCGTCGCCACCAGGCCAGGCCCGGAGCGCAAACGCATTGCAGATGCAAAAAGTGAGGCTCGGAGCGTTCCCGTGAACCGCGCTGCGAGATGGTGGAACAACCCGATCAAGAAGCGATGGGTTTGTCGGCACCACGAAAGGCGTCGGGTGGGGCGGGCGAGCGGATCGATCGATCCTGGCCTCGCCGGCGGTCCCAAAGGGAAACGGACGGCCGCATGCAGACCGGGCAAGTGTACGCGCGTTTGGCGCGCTGCACAAAAGACCGCGTCTGCGGTTGGGCTACGGGTCAGTTGTTTCAGGTGCAACCACTGTTGCGACAGGTCGTACAATCGGCCGATCAGCCACAGCAACAGGATCGTCATGAAGCTAGGTTCCCTGAAGGAAGGCGGCCGCGATGGCAGCCTGATCGTGGTCTCACGCGACCTGAGCAAGGCCGTGCATGCCACCGGCATCGCGCCGACGCTGCAGCGTGCGCTGGAAGACTGGAGCAACGTCGCGCCACGGCTGAACGCCTTGTCTGCCTCGCTCGACGACGGCAGCGCCGATGGCGTCTTCGATCTGGATCTGCAGGCGCTGGCCGCGCCGCTCCCGCGCGCTTACGAATTCGTCGATGGCAGCGCCTACCTGCCGCATGTGGAGCGGGTGCGCCGCGCGCGCAATGCCGAGGTACCGGAGAGCTTCTACACCGATCCGCTGATGTACCAAGCCACCAGTGCCGGCTTCTACGGCCCGCGCGATGCCATCAAGGTGATCAGCGAAGACCACGGCATCGATCTGGAGGCCGAAATCGTGGTCATCACCGACGACGTGCCGATGGGGGCCTCGCCCGAACAGGCGGCTGCGCATATCCAGCTGATCGGCCTGGTCAACGATGTCTCGCTGCGCAACCTGATTCCGGCCGAGCTCGCCAAGGGCTTTGGTTTTGTGCAGTCCAAGCCGCGCTCGGCGTTGTCGCCGGTGTTCGTCACCCCCGACGAGCTGGGCGATGCGTGGCGCGACAGTAAAGTCCATCTGCCGCTGGTGACCCACGTCAACGGTGCCTGGTTCGGTGCGCCGGAAGCGGGCAACGACATGCAGTTCGATTTCGCCCAGCTGATCGCCCATGCCGCCAAGACCCGTCCGTTGTCGGCCGGCACGATTGTCGGGTCCGGCACCATCGCCAATCAGGACACCACCCTGGGCGCGTCGTGTTTCGCCGAACAGCGCGTGGTCGAGACCT
This sequence comes from Xanthomonas sp. WCS2018Noco2-27, assembly GCF_031843525.1. NCBI lineage: Bacteria > Pseudomonadati > Pseudomonadota > Gammaproteobacteria > Lysobacterales > Lysobacteraceae > Xanthomonas > Xanthomonas sp. WCS2018Noco2-27. The sequence goes on from NZ_JAVTIK010000005.1 coordinate 95,289, forward strand.
TGCGCGATGGCAAGCCGAGCACGCCGTTCATGGCGTTCGGCGATGTGGTGCGGATCGAGATGTTCGATGCCAGCGGCGCCAGTATCTTCGGCGCGATCGAGCAGCGCGTCGAACGGCAGCCATTGCCATGACGCGTAGCGTCCTGCCGGCGGACGCGGTGACTGGCGGCCGCGCATGAGCGCGGCGCTGGAGCTGTTTTCGTACTGGCGTTCGAGCGCGGCGTATCGCGTGCGCATCGGGCTGCACCTGAAGTCGCTGGCCTATGTCACGCACCCGGTGCATCTGGTGCGCGACGGCGGCGAGCAGCATGCCGCCGCCTACGCGCAACTCAATCCGCAGGAGCTGGTGCCGACGCTGCGCCACGGCGCGGTGGTGATTCCGCAGTCGCTGGCGATTCTGGGATATCTGGAAGAGGCCTTTGCGGATAGTGCGCAGCTGTTGCCAGCCGCCCCAGCCGACCGCGCCCGCGTGCGCGCGCTGGCGCAGGTCATCGCCTGCGATGTGCATCCGCTCAACAATCTGCGCGTCACCCACTACCTGGAGCGCGGCGTTGCGCTGGATGCGGCGCAACGCCAGCAGTGGACGCAGCACTGGATGCAGTGCGGCTTCAGCGCGCTGGAAGCGCAGCTTGCACAGGACTCGCGCACCGGAACGTTTTGCCATGGCGAGACGCCGGGCCTGGCCGACTGCGTGCTGATCCCGCAGCTCTACAACGCGCGTCGGTTCGAGGTCGATCTGACACCGTATCCCACCTTGCAACGGATCGAACGACAGTGCCTGGCACTCCCGCCATTCGACGCTGCCCGGCCAGAGGCCCAGCCCGACGCGGCGGTGTGAGTGCGGTGAGATGTCCGGGCGGCATCAGTCCTTCGGCCATCGTTTCCCACAGGCAGGGGACGTGCGGCGCGTTGAAGCGGTGCCTAGTGTCTAAGCGGTGCCTAGTAAGGAGAGGGCTTGAACGACAGCCCTGATAAGCGCCAAACCCCAGCGACGGGCCGCGCCAGAAGCAGAGCAGTCACAGCGCGCCGCAACGCCCAAGTCCTTCTCCCGCTAGCGGGAGAAGGTGGCGCGCAGCGCCGGATGAGGGCGCTGCCGCATTCCAGATCAAATAAACCCGTGACTGATCTTCGGCGCCGACGCTGCCTCGTAATCCGCATACGGGTCGTGCTCGCCGGAGCCGCCTTCGGACAGGCGGAACTTCAGCGCCAGGCCATCGCGCGAATCGGCTGCACGCAGCGCTTCTTCCTGCTCGATCTCGCCGGTCTTGACCATGCGGAACAGGCATTGATCGAAGGTTTGCATGCCTTCTTCCAGCGACTCTTCCATCGCCGCCTTGACCTCGTGCACCTGGCCGCGACGCAGCAGGTCGCGGATCATCGGGGTATTGAGCAACACCTCGGTGGCGGGGCGGCGGCGTCCATCCACGCCCTTGACCAGACGCTGCGAGACCACCGCGCGCAGATTCAGCGCCAGATTCATCAGCACGTTCTTGTGCGCGCTTTCCGGGAAGAAATTGAGGATGCGCTCGATGGTCTGATCGGCGTTGTTGGAGTGCAACGTCGCCAGGCACAGATGACCGGTTTCGGCGAACGCGATGGCCGCCTCCATGGTCTCGGCATCCAGGATTTCGCCGATCAGGATCACGTCCGGCGCTTCGCGCATCGCATTCTTCAGCGCGCTCTGGAAGGCGTGCGTGTCCAGGCCCACCTCGCGCTGGTTCACGATCGACATCTTGTGCTTGTGCAGATATTCGATCGGGTCCTCGATGGTGAGGATGTGCCCGGTGGTGGTGCTGTTGCGGTGGTCGATCATCGACGCCAGCGAGGTCGACTTGCCGGAGCCGGTCGAGCCGACCACCAGCACCAGCCCGCGCGGGGTCATGATGACGTCCTTGAGCACCTGCGGCAGGTTGAGCTCTTCGATGCTCGGGATCCGGCTGCGGATGGCGCGGATCACCATGCCCACTTCGCCACGCTGCTTGAACACGTTCACGCGGAAGCGGCCGGCATCGGACAGGGCGATGGCCATGTTGAGCTCGAGCTCGCGCTCGAACTGCGGCACCTGGCCTTCGTCCATCAATGAGTAAGCGATTTTCTTGACCATCCCCGGCGGCAACCCCGTGTTGCCGAGCGGGTAGAGCTTGCCTTCGATCTTGATGTACACCGGCGCGCCGGTGGTCAAGAACATGTCCGAGGCATTCTTTTCGGTCATCAGCTTCAGGAAGTAGCCGATATCCATGCGCAATGGTTCCCCAACAAACAGCAGCGTCTCGTTGCAAGTCCGCCGCAGGCTTCCGACAATGGCCGTGCTCGAGACTTCCTCGCTACGGCTCCCCTAATGACGGCTAGCTTCGCATACTTGCGGCGATCCCTGTATGGCATCGCCTGTTTCATGGTTCTTTCCTCTCCGGCCGCCGCCCAGGTGGCACCGGAGCTCACTGCCGCCGAACAGGCCGTACAACGCGCCACCCAGGCCGATGCCGACCAATACGCCCCGGATCTGGTCAATCTGGCCCGCCAGGAATTGATGCAGGCCCAGCAGGCGCAACTGGACAAGCGCCAGCGCAAGGAGGTGCCGCAGATCGCCCTGCGCGCCGCCGCCGATGCCGATCTGGCCAAGGCGCGCAGCGAAGAGGCCGTGGTCAGCGCCCAGCTGGAGCAACGTCGCAAGGAAGTGGCGCAGCTGCAGAACACCCTCAACACCGGGGAGAACGGCCGATGAACCTGCGTCCCTTGCTTTACATCGGTGCGCTGAGCCTGGCCACGCTGTCTCCGCTGGCCATGGCCGCCAAGGACGACCCGCAGGCCGACGCGCTCAATCGGCGCCTGGCAGCGTTGCAAAACGACCCGCAGACCAGCGATCTGGCCCGCTACGAGCGGCTGCAGGCCCAGCAAAGCGTGGCGGCACTGGCCGAGGCCAAGCGCCGCGACCGCGATGCGCTGGTGTTTCTGGCCGACCGCCGGGTCGAGATCGCCGAGCTGACCGCCCGCACCGCACTGGCCCGGCGCGAGCTGGACCGCCTGGAAGGCACGCGCAACGATTTGCTGATCGAAGCCAGTCGCCGTGACGCCTCGCGCGCCCGGCAGGAGGCCGAGCGGCTGCGTGTGCAGGCGCAGATCCAGGCCGAGGAGGCCGAGCGCATGCGGCAGGCCGCCGAACAGGAAACCCTGGCCCGCCAGGATGCCGAGCTGGCGCTGACCAGCGTGGCCGGCAAGCAGACCGCCAAGCTCAATGCCGCCCAGCAGAAGGCCATCCAGCTCGCCCATGAAGAAGCCGAGTTGGTGGCCGGCGCCAAGCTGCCGTCGTCCAAGGTGGACAGCCGCGGCGAAGTGTTCTCGCTGGGCAGCGGCGCGTTTGGTGGCAAGGCGGCCTTGTCCGGCGATGCGGCCGGGCAGGCCAAGGCGTTGGCCGAATATCTGAACATCGGCAAGAAGGGTCGGGTCAGCATCGTTGGCTTCGACAGCGATGCGGGCACAGCCAAGAAGCGTGCCGAGGCGCTTCGCGACGCGTTGGTCGCTGGCGGTGTCGCGGCCTCGCGGCTGCAGGTCAGTGCTGGCAAGGGTGCCGCCAGCAAAACGCGTGCGGCCGAGGTCGTTGTGGCGCCGTAGTGCAAGTGGTTGGAAGTTAAGGTCTTTTAACCCGGGCATGACGCCCGGTTGAACCGCGGTCACTGATTGCGCCAAGGAACGGCAAAAGCAGCCGTTCCGGCCTTGAACCCCCTCCGCGACCGGCGTAGGGTCGTACCTCCGGGCAGCAACTCCGCCGCCCGGAAAGTACGGAGGGCCGGGCCAGTGACGCAAGGGCACGCAGCGACGCAAGCGGTTGGAACAGATGGTGGTTTCGTCAGTGCGTCTGCCGTTGTGACCTTTGTCAACGTGACTCGTGGGTCTTCCATTCCCAAGCAGCGCCCTGTGCCGTCCGCGGCCGGGGCGTTCTTGTTTTAAGTGAAGGAGGTAACGCCATGTTCGAAGGGCAACCGCAGACCGAAATCGACGCATTGATCAAGTCCGATCCCGAGTTCAAGCAGCTGTACCAACGCCACAAGCTCTTGAACAAGAAATGCATGGATGCCGAACTTGGGGTGCTCCCCATCGACGACGTGACCTTGGGTCAGATGAAACGCGAAAAATTGCAGGCCAAAGAAAAACTCACCCGGATGTACGACCAGCTCACGCACTGATCCTTCCCCACCGTTAGAACAAGTTCACCGTCGCGGGCGGTGGCAGCCTCCTCGTCGGCTGTCACCGTCCGCGTCTTTCGTTTTGGCAGAGGCCCGTTGTGCGACGTGCTGCTCTTTGTGAGCAGTTGAGCACGCTCGTTCATGGGCGGACACGATCGTTTCCCGCCTGAATGAGCATTCCCCGGCCGTTCGTCGGATAATGATCGGCCTAGCCCGCGCGGCGCAGCGACGATATCCCGATGGCGATTCATTCCTCCGTACTCGAACTGATTGGCAACACGCCGATCGTCAAGGCCCAGCGCCTGGACACCGGCGTCTGCGAGCTGTTCCTCAAGCTGGAGGCGAATAATCCCGGCGGGTCGATCAAGGATCGCATCGGCTTGTCGATGATCGAAGCGGCCGAGCAGCGCGGCGACCTCAGCCCCGGCGCCACGCTGGTGGAAGGCACTGCCGGCAATACCGGCCTGGGTCTGGCCCTGGTGGCGCAGCAGAAGGGCTACCAGCTGATTCTGGTGGTGCCGGACAAGATGAGCCGCGAGAAGATCTTCAATCTCAAGGCCATGGGCGCCAACGTGGTGCTGACCCGTTCGGACGTGGCCAAGGGCCACCCGGAGTACTACCAGGACCTGGCTGCCAAGATCGCCGCCGAAACCCCCGGCGCGTACTTCATCAATCAGTTCGGCAACCCGGACAACCCGGCTGCGCATGAATTCGGCACCGGCCCGGAAATCCTGGCGCAGATGGACGGCCAGCTGGACGCGATCGTGTTCGGCTGCGGCAGCTCCGGCACCATGACCGGCCTGTCGCGCGCCTTCGCCACCGCCTCGCCGCACACCGAACTGGTGCTCGCCGACCCGGTGGGCTCGATCCTGACCCAGTACATCGAAGAAGGCACCGTCAGCGAGAAGTCCGGCAGCTGGCTGGTCGAAGGCATCGGCGAAGATTTTCTGCCGGATATCTCGGATTTTTCGCGGGTCAAGAAGGCCTATTCGATCAGCGATGCCGAAAGCTTCCACACCGCGCGCGAGCTGCTGGCCAAAGAAGGCATCCTCGGCGGCTCGTCCACCGGCACCTTGCTGGCCGCAGCGCTGAAGTATTGCCGCGAGCAGACCACGCCCAAGCGGGTGCTGGTGTTCGTGTGCGATACCGGCAACAAGTATCTGTCGAAGATGTACAACGACTACTGGATGCTCGACAACGGTTTCCTGGAGCGCCCGCAACACGGCGACCTGCGCGACCTGATCCTGCGCCCGTACAACAAGCGCGACACCGTTGTCGTGGGTCCGAAGGATCTGCTGACCACCGCTTACCAGCGCATGAAGCTCTACGACGTGTCGCAGCTGCCGGTGATCGATGATGGCCAATTGGTCGGCATCGTCGACGAAAGCGATGTGCTGCTGCATGTGTATGGCGACGAAGCGCGCTTTCGCGATCCGATCTCCACTGCCATGGTCAGCAAACTCGATCGCCTGGATGTCGCTTCCCCGATCGAAGCGCTGCTGCCGGTGTTCGACCGCGGCCAGGTCGCCATCGTCATGGACGGCACGCAATTCCTGGGCCTGATCACCCGCATCGACCTGCTCAACTACCTGCGTCGCCGCGTGCAGTGATCGCGCAAGGCCGCGCGTGTCAGTGAGGCGCGCGGCATTGGCCGTTCAGACCTGCTTGATACAATCGCCCACTTTTTCCGGGAACCTCCATGTCCAACCGCACTACCAAGAGCCACGATGGCGAGCGCGCATTGGCGCTTGCAACGCTGGCGATCCATGGAGGGCAGTCGCCAGATCCCAGCACCGGCGCAGTGATGCCGCCGATCTATGCGACGTCCACCTACGCGCAGTCCAGCCCCGGCGAGCATCAGGGTTTCGAGTACTCGCGCACCCATAACCCCACGCGGTTCGCGTACGAGCGCTGCGTTGCCGCGCTGGAAGGCGGCACGCGCGCGTTCGCGTTTGCCTCGGGCATGGCCGCCACCTCCACCGTGATGGAATTGCTGGATGCCGGCAGCCACGTGGTGGCGATGGACGACCTGTATGGCGGCACCTTCCGCCTGTTCGAGCGCGTGCGTCGCCGCACCGCCGGCCTGGATTTCAGCTTCGTTGACCTGACCGACCCGGCCGCCTTCGAAGCCGCGATCCGCCCCGATACCAAGATGGTATGGATCGAGACACCGACCAACCCGATGCTCAAGCTGGTCGACATCGCCGCGATTGCTGCGATCGCCCGCAAGCATGGCCTGCTGATCGTGGTCGACAACACCTTCGCCTCGCCGATGCTGCAACGCCCGCTTGAGTTGGGCGCCGACATCGTCGTGCACTCGGCCACCAAGTACCTCAACGGTCACTCCGACATGGTCGGCGGCATCGCGGTGGTTGGCGACAACGCCGAGCTTGCCGAACAGCTGGCCTTCCTGCAGAACTCCATCGGCGGCGTACAAGGCCCGTTCGACAGCTTCCTCGCACTGCGCGGATTGAAGACCTTGCCGCTGCGCATGCGTGCGCACGGCGAGAACGCACTGGCGCTGGCGCAGTGGCTGGAAACCCATCCCGCCATTGAAAAGGTGATCTACCCCGGCCTGGCCTCGCACCCGCAGCACGCACTGGCCAAGCGCCAGATGTCCGGCTTCGGCGGCATCGTCTCCATCGTGCTCAAGGGCGGCTTCGACGCAGCCAAGCGCTTCTGCGAAAAGACCGAACTGTTCACCCTGGCCGAATCGCTGGGCGGCGTGGAAAGCCTGGTCAATCACCCCGCCGTCATGACGCACGCCTCCATCCCAGTAGCCCGCCGCGAACAACTCGGTATCAGCGATGCGCTGGTGCGGCTGAGCGTGGGGGTTGAGGATGTGGGGGATTTGCGTGGGGATTTGGAACAAGCGTTGCAATGAGTCATTCGAATCAAAATAAGCGAGATTTTCATCCAGGCTTGAGTCCACTCGCTCCCTATTTATCGTTGTTTCGACATCGGCAATTGATATGGGAGCTGTGTAAGCGCGATGTGACCGGAAAGTATCGCGGCTCACTCGGTGGTACATTTTGGGCCTTTCTCAATCCTTTGCTAATGTTGGCAATTTATTCTTTTGTCTTTGGCTACATTTTCAAATCCCGCTGGTCTGGGTCGGGCGTAACTGAGACGCACTTTGCGGTTGTTTTATTCTCAGGATTGATTTTTGGAAATTTCTTCTCGGAGTGCCTTAGTCGGGCGCCGGTTTTGATCACGTCCAACCCGAACTACGTTAAGAAAGTGGTCTTTCCACTCGAGGTTCTAACTTGGGTGGTGGTGGGGACCTCAGTTTTTCATGCGCTAATAAGTTTTATGGTATTACTGATTGCAATGTTGCTGACTGGCGCGTCCATGTCGGTAACTGCTTTGCTGTTTCCATTCATCATGATTTTGTTCCTGCCAATGGCGTCTGGGGTCACCTGGTTGATATCTGCCTTGGGCGTCTATTTTCGTGACGCGCAGCAGATCATGGCCGTCGTCTCGACTGCGCTTGTGTTCCTAGCACCTATCTTCTATCCGCGTAGCAGTTTGCCTCAAGATTATCAGTGGTTGCCAATGCTCAATCCACTGACGTTTGTAGTAGAGGCGGGCCGTGGTGTAGCGCTTTGGAATACGCTGCCGGAAGTAACCCACGTCTTGCTTTACTTTTTGGTGTCCTCCCTGGTCTGTTGGTTCGGTTGGCTGGGTTTCAATGCGACGCGCAGGGGGTTCGCCGATGTCCTTTGACGCGGTTATCGACGTCGATCAAGTCAGTAAGCGCTACGAGATCTACGCCGAGCCTTCCGACAGGTTCAAGCAGATGGCAGTCTCCGCCCTGGGGCGCGTCTTTTCATTAAGGGAGCGGCGTTATTTCAAGGAATTTTGGGCGCTGCATGGGGTTTCTTTTCAGGTGCAGCGCGGAGAGTGTGTTGCGTTAATTGGGCGTAATGGGTCCGGCAAGTCCACCTTGTTGCAGATCATTGCGGGAACCGTCACGCCGACCACTGGATCGGTTTCTGTTAATGGACGTGTCGCCGCGTTGCTAGAACTGGGTTCAGGCTTTAATCCGGAATTTTCGGGGCTTGAGAACGTTTATCTCAACGCATCCCTTCTCGGACTCTCGCGCGACGAGGTAGAAGCAAAGCTCGATGACATCCTTGCATTCGCAGATATTGGCGAATTCGTTCACCAGCCCGTGCGCACTTATTCTAGTGGAATGACCGTGCGGTTGGCGTTCGCTGTGCAAGCTCAGATCGATCCGGATGTGCTAATCGTTGATGAAGCGTTGGCGGTTGGCGATGCCCGCTTTCAAGCGAAGTGCTTTTCTCGACTGAAATCACTACGGGAGCGCGGAACTTCTATCTTACTTGTGACGCATTCGACAGAGCAGGTAGTCACACATTGCGATCGCGCGATTTTGATCGATCAGGGCCAGAAGTTAGAAGATGGTGCGCCTCGCCCTGTCGTGAATCTGTATCTCGATCTGCTTTATGGTCGTCAGAAATCTGCTGCGGCGTCCGCATCATCGCAAGTCATGCCAACAAGCAGCGTGCAACTCGATCACCAATTGGCTCAGTTCGACTCCGAATTTGGCGAGCGTGAAGAAACGATGTTCGCTTCGCGTCCACTGTTCAATCCATACGAACACCGTTGGGGCGACGGAAAGGCTGAGTTGCTTGACTTTGCCCTATTCTCTCAAGGCCAAGCTTTTCCTAATAGCTTGCCTGCTGGTGCTGAGATAGAACTTTATTTGCGTTACCGTTGCGACGCCGATCTAATAAGGCCGATTCTAGGTATCACTTTGAAAACCAAGGAGGGGCTGACTGTGTATGGAACCAATACCGAGATGGCGGCGGTAGAGGGCGTATTTAAAGCCGAGGGCAAGAGCGGGATAGCCCAATGCCGAATGAGGTTGAATTGTGCAGCAGGCGATTACTTTATTTCCGTGGGATTGGCTAGCCGGGAGACTAATGGCGAGGTCGTTCCGCACGATCGGCGATACGATGCAATTCACTTATGTGTCGAGTCGACTCTTCCCTTCATCGGAATCACTGATCTCCGAGCTAGTTTGAAACTGATATGACCCAGTATTCTGACCCAAGTGCAATTTTAGATGCATACGTTTTCGATAAGCAAACCAACTGCTGGCAGCGCGCGGAGAGTGGCATAGAGTGGGCCTATTCTGACGGCTATGCGGTAGAGGATAATCTCTATCAGTTGGTTGGATCTTGCATGGATCGAAGTGTGCAGTCCGTCGAACTAGCTGACCGAATTACCGACTGGCCAACGCGCTACTATTTCAGCGCACGCCGTGCGAATCTACTCAGGCCCCTTGCCGGAATGCTGCAAGGGGATGTTCTTGAGGTTGGGGCAGGTTGCGGTGCGATTACGCGCTATCTAGGCGAAACGGCCAACACTGTCGTGGCATTGGAGCCTGCTATACGTAGAGCGCGAGTGGCCAAGAAGCGTTGCGAGGATCTCAGTAATGTTCACGTCGTGGTCGACAACCTTGAAGAATTCGTTACTGAAAAGAAGTTTGATGTAGTTACCCTCATTGGCGTCCTTGAGTATGCTGAACGGTTTTCAGATCGAGAGGATGCAGCTTCGTACTGGTTAGATTGTGCGCGCAAACTGCTTAAACCAGGCGGGGTTTTACTGCTTGCGATTGAGAATCAACTGGGCCTGAAATATTTTGCCGGGGCACCAGAAGATCATCTCGGACGTCCTATGCTGGGTCTGGAAGATATCTATGAAGGTAGCGGAGCACGCACTTATGGGCGTCGTGAACTGGAAAGTATGGTCTACGCCGCTGGCTTCGCTGATATCGCGGTTGCATTGCCTTTTCCGGATTATAAGCTTCCAACGTCGGTTTGGTTTTCAAGGGATGTGCAGACCGCAACATGTTTTGATGGTGGCGCAGCGCTTGCGGCCGCATCTGTTACGCGCGATCCCCAGGTCGGCCGCCCCCCGTTGTTTGCAATCGATCGCGTCTGGGATGTAGTGGCGCGCAACGGACTACTGCCTGACATGGCGAATTCATTTCTGATTGTCGCGCATACCCAGTCGGGTAGCTCGCAGTTCGGCGTGGATAACAGCGATGTATCGGGATATCACTTTTCGACAGAGCGCGACAAGCCATTTGTGAAAGAAACGCGGTTTGAGTTGCGCAGCGGCCAACCCTGGGTGACGCGCAAATTCCTGATGCCTGACCTGACCCATGAGGTCGATGGGTTTCGATGCGCTATTGCGGATGAGCCTTACATCGCTGGCAGTGCGTTCACCAAGTCGTTTTACGAGATGCTGCTGCGTGATGGATGGCGAATTGAAGATGTCGGATCCTGGGTCAGGCAGTGGCTTGACGCGGTTGGTGTGCATGTTGGCCTTGATCCCGAGGTACTTATTAAGGCGCGTTACGATGCTGGTCTGCCACTGCCGGGTAATGTAGTCGATCTAGTGCCGCATAACCTGATAGAAAGTGCCGACGGAGCTCGTGTTTTCATCGATCTGGAATGGCGGGCGGCGGGTTCTGTGCCTCTGGGATATCTAGTCTTCCGGGCACTGTTTGAGGTGGTGGCTGCCTGCGTCAGAGTGGCTCGGCCCTATGATGCACGCCATTTGCAAGTTGTGCACTTTATCTCAGACGCAATGAGGGAATGCGGCGATCTGCTGGTACCTTCTGTGCAGGATTTCGTGCGTTATCTGGCAATGGAAAGCCGCTTTCAATTAGCCGTTTCAGGTAGGTCGGGAATGCCAGATTATGCGGACTTCTCGCAATCCAGACTGCCGGCGAGTATTAGTTCGGCCCAGGAAGGTCCGCTGGGTAATGTGCTTGCCGAATTCAGTGATACCCGTGAGAGTTTGGAGCGTGTGCTCGCCCAACATAAAGCGCTGTCGATCGAACATCATGATGTGGCGGAGTGGGCAAAGCAACTAGATGCAGAGCTGATGAGATTGCGTGAAAGCAACGCAGCATTGGTGACTGAGCATGAGGAAGTTGCCACTTGGGCAAAAAATCTGGATAGGCAGGTTGACGTGCTGATAGCTCAATCAGCAGTCGACAAAGCTCATCTCAAAGAGGCTTTGGCCCGTGAGAAGGAAGTTCTAGCCCGCGAGAGCTTATTGCTTAGGTCGCAATCATGGCGTGTAACAAAGCCGCTGCGTTTTGCGATGCGCTTGGTGCGTGGCGACTGGGGCACTGTAGCAAGTTCCTTGCGCGGCAAGCGCTGGACGCAGACACCGCTGTTGAATGCCGTTCGGTCTCCGGTGAAGCGCATTCTAATGCAGCGCGGAAAAGCAAGCCCGGCCACGCCCAAAGGCTTGTTGATGAATGCGCACGAGGATCCGATAAAGTTGTTGGATGGTGTTGTTTTCGACGTGGTCGATAAGCCTGAAGTCACCATCATTATTCCTGCCTATGGACGGCTTGATCATACTGCAGCTTGTGTGAGGTCGATTCACGCAAATCTACCTCGTGTAACAATGGAGGTGCTAGTTGTTGAGGATGCGTCCGGCGATACGCAAATTGGCGCGCTGAAGGAAGTGCCTGGGCTGCGATACTTCGAAAATCCGGTTAATCTTGGATTTCTTCGGTCATGTAATCATGCTGCCTCCCTTGCAAAGGGGCGATACATCTATTTCCTAAACAACGATACCGAGGTGACTGAAGGCTGGTTGGATGCGTTGATGAGTACTGCCAGTTCCTGGCCTGACTGTGGTTTGGTTGGCTCCAAGCTTATTTATCCTGATGGGCGTTTACAGGAAGCTGGTGGAATTGTCTGGAAGGATGCCAGTGCTTGGAATTATGGTCGACTGGACGACCCTTCCCGTAGTATCTACAACTACACGCGTGAGGTTGACTACATTTCTGGCGCTTCGATTATGATCGAAAAAGCGTTATTCGATTCCTTTGGCGGCTTCGACGAATATTATCTGCCTGCTTATTTCGAAGACACCGACCTTGCGTTTAAATTGCGTGCATCAGGGCGCAAGGTCGTTTATGAGCCGAAGTCGGTTGTGGTTCACTACGAAGGTATCTCGCATGGCACTGATACAGGGGCTGGTATCAAGGCGTACCAGTTGGAGAATCAGAATAAGTTTCGCAAGCGTTGGAGTGATGTTCTTGAGCGCGAGCACCTGGAAAACGCCGATCGCCCCTTTCTCGCCCGCGATCGTAGCCACCTTAAGAAGGTAGTGCTTGTCATCGATCACTATATCCCACAGCCAGATCGGGATGCAGGCTCGCGCGCCATGTATCAGCTGCTCATGTTGCTGGTGGATCGCGGTTACTCAGTGAAGTTTTGGCCAGAAAATATGTGGTACGACGAGCCTTATGCACGACCCCTCCAGGATGCGGGCGTGGAGATAATGTATGGTGGCGAGTATGTGACTGGTTTTAGAAGTTGGATTGCCGAGAACGGCGCGAGTATCGACGCGGTGATCTTTAGTCGTCCGCACATCAGCGCATGTTTCATCGATGACGTCTCTGCACATAGCCGTGCTTCACGCCTCTATTATGGTCACGATATTCATCACTTGCGTCTTATGGAACAGATGAAAGTTGACCCCTCGCCTGCTGTTGAGGCAGAGATAGAACGTTTCCGATTGCTTGAGGAAATGTTGTGGCCCCGGATGGATGGCATCTATTATCCGTCTGAGCTTGAATCAGCCTACGTCAGGCAATGGGCCAAAGAACATGATATGAAAGCGGCAGTCCGTACCGTACCTCTTTACGCGTACGACGGGGTCTTGGCTGGCGCGCAGGATAACTTGGCCTCACGACGCGACATTTTGTTTGTTGCGGGTTTCGGCCACCCGCCAAATGCTGATGCCGCTGAATGGCTGATCCATAACGTCATGCCGTTGGTCTGCGCGAAGCGGCCTGACATTCATGTCACGCTCGCCGGCTCCAAGCCAACTGAACGCGTCCAGGCCTTGGCAGGCCCCAGGGTAACAGTCACGGGTTTTGTCAGCGATCATGCTCTTGAGCAGCTATACAAGCGGGCACGTGTGGCGGTGGCACCATTGCGATTCGGCGGCGGGATGAAGGGCAAGGTACTGGAGGCCATGCGGCATGGTCTTCCCATGGTTACTACGACAACGGGTATGCAAGGTCTTTCAGACGCTGAGTCTTTCGTTTACGCAACGAACGAGGCACCCAGTTACGCCGAGTACATCCTCAAGTTGCTTGAAGATAACGAAGACTGGCTGATAAGGTCTAAAGCCGCTCAGAGCTTTATCTTGCAGAACTTCTCAAGCGAAACCGTATTCCGCGCGCTGTCGAATGAATTGCCGCCAGTAAGTGGAAGCCATTGACGATGTTCGGAAGAATTGGATCAAGTTTCCGCGCGCTCGTGATTCTCTGCACAGCTGCCATGGTGGCGTGTAGCCAGGAGGGTGGGCGGGCTGCGTATCCTGAGCGTTTCGGAGTTAAGATAGCTTCTCCTGCAACTTCGGTGGCGGTCACACCGGCTTTGCCCTTACGCATTGTTGGTTATGGTCCGCACGGGACACATAGAGGTCAACCGTTCAACATCCAGCCTGATGGCGCATCCGCTTTATGGGTCAAGCTCAGCAGCCCGGTCGACGCATCAGTAACGCGCGTGATACTTGCTGGAAAGCCACTAGTGACTACCACTCAAAGCACCACCATCACAGCGGTCGTCCCGCTGGAGATCGTTTCAGTGTCAGGCAAGTTAAAACTGTTCGTGACGACGCGAGGTCCTAGCGGTGAGCTGGTCCAGTCGGACGATGTTTTCTTCGACGTAAGATAGCTCAGACCTTGGGGATCAACCATGCAACGCTCAATACTTGTAGCCGAGGGTCTTGCACGGCGTCAGGATAACTTTCTTTGGTTGCGCATAGTTGCCGCTATCCTTGTCATCTACGGTCATAGCTTCCATATTGCGCCCAATGGGGCCGCGAAAGAGGTATTTGTCTCGATGGGTTGGCAAATATACAGTGGAGACATTGCGGTCAACATGTTCTTTGTAATAAGCGGGTTCATGATTGCTGGCAGTTTTGTCCGGCAACCAGACCTATGGGAGTTTATGAAAGCGCGTGTGCTGCGTGTCTTTCCCGCTTTTTTTGTGTGTCTCATGATTTTGGCATTCATCGTAGGGCCGCTGGCATCGTCTCTACCACTGGGCTCGTACTTTAAGTCCAGTGAGGCATTTTCGTATGTATATCGAAACCTAGCATTTTCTTCGGCAATGCAGTTCACGCTGCCTGGTGTGTTCGAGAGCGGAGCCGTGAATGTGGTGAACGGTAGTCTCTGGACGTTGCCGGCCGAGTTTAGGATGTATGTCTTTGTGGCGATAATTGGTTCGCTAGGCATATTGGCGCAGCGCTGGGCGCTACTAGGATTCATCTCGGCGCTGATGTTAGTAGGCGTGGTTGCTCCGTGGGGCTTGCCATTACATCCTGACTGGGTCCGGCTCTCGGGTTACTTTGCTAGCGGTGTCTTGATCTTCGCATTTAGGGACAAGCTGAGCGTCAGTACGGCGGGCATGGTGGCGATCGCTTTTACCACTTACCTATGTCGTGGTCTCGACGTTTATCTTTACATGTTCGCTTTTGCTCTTTGTTACTTCTGCTTTTGGTGTGCTTATGCTTTTCGCCTGCCTTCCATTGATGGGTGGGGAGACCCTTCGTACGCTATCTATTTATGGGGATGGCCGATCCAGCAGATGTTCGTCAGATTGTTTCCTGGCGAGACATCTACGGTGAATTTCTTCCTTTCAGCAGCAGTGGCGATCGGCGCTGGTTACCTTTCTTGGCATGTGATCGAGAAGCCGTGCCTCAAGTTAAAGCACGTTTTCTCCCGGAAATCCCCGGCTGTAGTGGAGTAAAAGTATTGAAAGCATCTGCACAGACGACCAAGCCCATGCTACTCGAGACGAAGGTCCAGCGGCCTGCCCCAATGTTCAATCGTGTCGTTCTGGCGGTAATTGCATTCATCTTTGCCCAGTGGTTCATCATGCCAGGCCTGCTAGCCCTGGATGTTCCGAGTCATTCTGACCTGTGGCGCTACTACGTCGTAGCACATGAGATGTCGTGGCAGGTTGCTATTAGCAGCCCAAGGCCTTTGATGCTGCTCGCTTTGTTAGCTCTTCAGGGCGTGCATAATGCGCATACTTTCTTTGTGCTCCTCAACGTCCCCGCAATCCTTTTCGCTTGCCTTCTAATGCGGTCAGCAGAGGGTTTAATGCGGCGAACGTTGCTCGCCTGGCAGGCCTTTGCGGTGTTCCTGGTCGTCTTCGGCACCGCTGCTTTTTACGAACTCAATCCGCTCGACTATGGCGGCATGCTTGCTGGTGCGATTCTCGCACTGCAACTTGGTTGGCTGGTCCGCGAACGTGACAATAGCGTGGCACTCGACGGTTGGGCATTCGTACGTATGGCGTCAATCGCAGCGCTTCTGGGATACCTTTCTTTCGAAACCAAACCCACTTTTGCAGCGCTGATCCCCGTGGCGCCACTAGTATTGGTCCGAAAATACGGGTATCGCAAGACGCTTTACCTTTGTGCCGCTTGTGTGGCTGTCATCGTTGCTTCGGTGGTGAAAGATATTGTGCTCAAATCGCCTTTCATCCAGCTAGGCGGTGCACCCAGTCCCTATAAAGTGGGTCTTGGCCCGCTAAGCTTCATGAAGGCGCTGGTGTTTTATACGAGTGAAATCCTGCCAGGTCCGCTTGTTCCTATCGCACTCTTCGGTTTGTGGCGTGCGTGGTGCGTCGATCGTTACATTTTTGCCATAGCCATCGTTGCACCGGTTCTGGCGGTAGTGCCAATGTGCGCGATCCCTGACCGTCTACTGCCCATGTACGGTTGGTATGGGACAGTTGTGCTAGCAGCTGTGCTCGCGCCAATCTTAGCGGGGCAGCGAAGAAAGGGCGGCAGCTGGATCATCGTGTTGCTGACGGTACTTGCGCTTGGGGCAGGGATTGCTGGCATCGAGCGAAATAACATCGTGCCCCAGTGGGTGAAAGCCAACCATGAGTTCAACACCCATGCATTTGCCGGGTTAGAGGCACTGCAAGGGCGTGTCTTGCCTGGTGAACGTATCCTTGTCGCCGGGCCGTTGATGCCATTCAGCCCGTTTCAAAGCGATAACTTCATCAGGCTCACTTCAGAGGTCGCATTCACGTGGGCAGTTAGTTTCCCTGTGTCGTCGGCGGCGCTCGTTGCGATGTCGAATGACTCAAAAGTGCACATACCGTTCTCTTCTTTGGATTACACAGCTTTTGATCGCGTTGCAGTCTTTGATGCGAGGGGGGATCTCATTGAACTTGAGCCCGCCACCGAATTTGGGGTAATGACAGTGCACGAGGCCGCGGCACGCATGTATTGCCACGACGAATTGCAGTTGGCTGATGAAGGTGCGCGCGTAATCGGGGTGATGCAGTGTCTTTCCCGCCAGGGCGAAGCGGCGGCTGCCGAGAGTTTTGGTGCACAGTTTGCTGCGGTAGGTAGGACGAACCAATGGGTCTGGTACGAGCGCGGTAAGGCGAGCGAAGCGCTCGGACATACTGCCATGGCCTATGAGGCCTATCAACGCGCGGCCGCCTTGGAGGATGCACCGGTGTTCCGTGACGCGGCCAAACGCGTCGCCCCAAGAAAATAATGAAAACTATGTCCTATTCGGATCTTGCGGACTGGCAATGGTCACGAGTTTTTGTGGCTTTCGCACTGGCTACCATCGTCGTCGTCGCGTTCCAATTCGCGGAGATCCGTTTCGGTTTGAATATTTGGGACGAAGGATTTCTATGGTATGGCGTGCAGCGAATTTGGGCAGGCGAAGTTCCCATCCGCGATTTCATGGCGTATGACCCAGCACGTTATTACTGGGTTGCTTGGTTGACCTCGCTATGGGGTGGTCGAGGCATTCTCGATATCCGCGTCGCCGTGCTTGTTTTTCAGATCGCGGGGCTCGGGTTTGGCTTGCTTCTGCTGCAAAACAATACAAATCGTCGCGATCCAGTGCTGCTCATTATCGCGTCCGTCGTATTGTGTTCGTGGATGTTTCCCCGGCATAAGCTGTTCGACATCGCGATTTCTATGTTCACTACGGCACTGCTTGCCTGGTGG
Source organism: Xanthomonas sp. WCS2018Noco2-27 (assembly GCF_031843525.1). NCBI lineage: Bacteria > Pseudomonadati > Pseudomonadota > Gammaproteobacteria > Lysobacterales > Lysobacteraceae > Xanthomonas > Xanthomonas sp. WCS2018Noco2-27. The sequence continues at coordinate 112,534 of NZ_JAVTIK010000005.1, forward strand.
ATCGAAAAACCAAATGCACGCCGTTCATTATTGCTAGGTTGCTGCACAGGTGTCATCGCTTGTTTTGGCCGCAACCATGGTGTTTACGCCGTGGCGGCGACGGTCCTGGCTTTCGCATGGACATGGGTAGCCTCGGGCAGAGCTCCCCGTGTTGCCCATCTTTGCGCATGGGTCGCCGGTATTGCAGCGGGGTTTCTTCCGATTATTTTCGCCTGCCTTTTTATTGAAGGCTTTGCCGGCGCCTTCTGGCGAAGTATCCTGTTCCTGATCGATCTAAAGGGCACAAACCTACCGTTGCCCATTCCTTGGCCGTGGTCAGGGCCTTTCTCAGTGGATACCTGGGGTAACTTACGCCAGGTCTTTATTGGCTTTTGCTTCGCCGGTCTGATTGCGTATCCGGTGGTTGCTGGTTTTTACTTGTGGAGGCAACTACGCCAGCGTATCCGTGTGAACGTTGCCGTGGTGGCAACAGTGTGCACAGCGGTGCCATATGCGCATTACGCATTCTCGCGTGCCGACGTCGGCCATCTTGCGCAAGGTATCTTTCCCATGCTTATGGGGCTTTTTCTATTATTAAGTTCCGGCCGGAGAATTTTGTGTTGGACTTCCGGCGTCTTCGTACTCATGGCGACAGCGTGTGTAACTCTGCCGTCCCATCCGCGGTTCAGATGTATGCAGTCAGGGGATTGTGAAACAAGGGTCGTGGATGGACAGAGGCTCGTACTCGACAGTCCCACTTTTTCGGATGTCGATTTGATTAACCGAATGGTGAGTCGGTACGCGCCTGATGGTCGTGCCTTTGTTGCGACGCCCTATTGGCCGGGTGCATATGCAATGGAACAAAGGCGCTCGCCTCTGTGGGAAATATATGCAACTACAGGGCGTAACGATTCCTTCCAGCAGGAGGAGGTGGAACGGCTAAAAGCAGCTAATCCTGGATTTGCGATCGTACTCGACTTCCCACTTGATAGCCGAGAAGAACTTCGCTACAGCAAAACCCACCCATTGACTCTGGCTTACATTGAGGCGCATTTCGAACGGCTGCCATCATCCAATCCCTATTACCTTGTTTTCAAGGCAAAGGACTAATACCTCATTCTGAGGTCGCTCGGGAGCCGAAAACGAAACGCGAGAGCAAGAATGTCAGTGGAATGGTTACCAGTATTGCCATTAGGGGGGCGAGGGCGACTGGAAAGCCGAGATGCTCCACCCACGCAAACACCACAGCCAAGCTCACTAGGTACTGAGCAAGGTAGATAAGCGGAAACATTATCAGCGAGCGCCAGCCGCGGTGTGTCTGGAAGACAAAGAGGCGATTAATGAAGAAGGCGATGACGATGCCGAATGCGTACGCAATAGTGTAAGCCACTTTGTAAGAAGTGGCTTGGAGTAGCGCGAGGTAGGTAATGTAAGTGACAGCGGTGTTTAGGCCTCCCGAAATGAGGAACCGAACAAAGCTAGATGTCCTTACCAGTTTCCTCGCCTGTTGCAGCACATGCATGCTCATGCGTGGTTCGCGCGAACCTGTTCGATGAAGGTGCCGTACTCGCGAATGTAATCCGCCGAATCGTAAAAGTGCGATGCGAACACGAGCAACACCGCGTCCTCGGAATACTTATACTGTATACCCCATGTCATAGGCGGCAAATATAGACCGAGGTTTGGCTTGTCGAGCACGAATTGCTCGCGCTGTTCGCCATCGTCGGCAACTACGTGCACCGAGCCCTTAATCGCGATAAGGAACTGATGGCAGGCCAAGTGAGCGTGCTCACCGCGGGTTTCTGCTGTGGGCACGTCGTAAACCAAGAAATAGCGCTTTGGCGTGAATGGGATATCCTTTTCGAACTCTCCCACGGACAGGCTGCCACGCATGTCGGCAATCGCGTTGAACGTATGAAGTTTTACGCCACGCACACATGATGGCTGGACAACCGGCGTTGTAGCTTGCGGCTGCAGTTTCTCAATTGCAACGGTACCAGCGTTGGCGTAGCCCACTATCTTGGCTGGGTTGCCGACCACAATGGCATTGGGAGGGACTGAGCGCGTGACGACTGCACCCGCGCCGACCATTGCGTTCCGTCCTATGCGCACCCCTGGAAGGATCGTGGCGTTGGCGCCGATTGATGCGCCCATCTCGACTACTGTGCGCAGGAAAGTCTCGGGATAGACTTTGCTTCGTGGGCGGAGATCGTTGGTGAACGTTGCGTTGGGACCGACGAAGACATTATTTTCGAGAGTGACACCGTCCCAGAGCTGGACGCCGCATTTGACAGTCACGTTGTCGCCGACAACAACGTCATTCTCGATGAAGACCCCGTCGCAGATGTTGCAGGCGGCGCCTAAGCGAGCACCAGGCAGTACATGGGCAAACGCCCAGATTCGGGTGCCATCGCCGATTGTGGTCGACTCGCAGAGTCCTTTGTCATGGACATAGAAATTCATTGTTTTTTTCCAGGGAAATCAAGTTGCAGAGATACAATGTTGAGGGGGCGCTGCTTTGTATTTTCGTAAGCGCGCCACGCGTAGTTGCCAACGATGCCGATACCCAAGGTATTGAGGGCCCCAAAGAAGAGTATCGCCAGCATGGACATCGTGTAACCAGGCACTTCATAGCTTCCAGCAAAGCGGGCAATTAGTACCGCTAAACTCAGAAGTAGTGCGACGCCTAGCCCAAGCACTCCAGCACCCATCAGGATTCGCACTGGCAGGTCGGAAAAAGCAAAGACACTGTCGAGGAGATAGGTGACTTTCTTCTTCAACGTCCATGCGCTCTTGCCATGTTCGCGTTCCATACGGGAGTAGTCGATAAACTCGCGGCGACCACCTAGCCAGAACAATAATCCGAGTAAGCTGCTATTAGCTTCACTAAGTGCAACAAGACGGTCGCGGAATGGCGCCGTCAATGCAAACACGTCCACCCCGCCGCGCGGGACTTCGGGCTGTACAAGACGACGATAGGCTCCCCAAAAGATTGTAGAGGCAAACTTGCTGAGGCCGGGGTCTGCACGTCCGACACGCTTGCCGAAAACGACATCGAGCGGTTTGGTCGAAAGTGCAGCGAAGAACTCGCGCATGAGCGATGGCGGCTCCTGCAAGTCGGCGGCCATGACGCCAATGTAGTCGCCCTTCGACTCGGCTAGGCCACAACGGATGGCTGCGAACGCACCGAAATTGCGTGACAACAGCACCAAACGCGCCTGAAAAGTCGCCGCGTGAAGGCCTTGCTCTAATCGAGCAAAGCTGGCATCCGGACTTCCGTCGACAACAAAGATGACTTCCAGCGGTGCGTCCAAGTCGCTAGCTAATGCATCCAGCGCGTTCAGTAGTGCCGGAATTGATCCTTCGTTCTTGTAGACGGGGATCACGACCGAGTAGCGGGGCTTCACCACGAGTTACAAGCCTCGATCACTCGGGTTACCTCTGCATCCGTAAGCTCAGGGAAGCAGGGCAGCGTGACTACGCGCGAGCACGAATAGTCGGTGGCTTTGAGCGCGATGCCGTCGAAGCGGGCAGCGAACAAAGGCTGGCGATAATCGGGCGTCGGGTAATGCACTTCGCTGTTCACGCTGGCATCGGCAAGCTGCTTCTGCAATCCCGCACGATCGTTGGTATGCACAACATAAAGGTGGGCAACGAAATCAACCCCGCTAACGGGCGGCACAACAATATTCGCGTGTTTGATTTCACGCGAGTAGCGGTTGGCGATGTCGCGGCGGCGCGCATTCCAGCCATCAAGCAGCGGCAGCATCACGCGCAGAAACGCGGCCTGGATCTCATCGAGACGGCTGTTGCGCCCCCCTTGTAGTTCATTGCGGTACTTCGCCGCCCAGCCGTATTGGCGAAGTTTGCGGAGTGTTTCTGCGACAGCAGGGTCGTTGGTGGTAACAGCGCCACCGTCGCCCAGGGCGCCGAGATTCTTGGTCGGGTAAAAACTAAAGCTAGCCGCCTTGCCGAAGGTGCCGGCTTTGCGGCCCTGAGCATCACTAGCGCCATGCGCCTGTGCACAATCTTCGAAGATCGTGAAGCCGTACTGATCCGCAAGTGCAGCGAAAGCAGCCATGTCGGCTAGCTTGCCGTACAGGTGAGTAACGATGACGACGTCGATCTTGCCTAGGGCGAGCTCAGCTTCAAGCGCGGCTGGCGCCATGGTGCAGGTGACAGGGTCGATATCTATGAACACTGGCTCGGCTGCACAAGCAAGCACAGCAGTGGTGCCGTACATCGCGGCATTAGCGACCACTGCAACACGCTTGCCTTCACTAACGTTCAAGCTGCGCAGGCCGAGTTCAAGAGCCTCAGTACCGTTTGCCACACTGATGCAATCGTCAGCACCGCACCATTGCGCAAATTCCTCCTCAAAGGCCTTCACATTCGGACCAAGCACGTAGTAACCGCTCCTGATAGCTTTAACGGCCACCTCCTCGAGCTGTGCGGCAATTGGGCCAATGTGGCGGTCAAGAGCGTTGACTGGAACTGGCGTCGTCATGGAAATCCTGAAGTATTGAAATATGGCAGCCGGCAAGCTGTCCAAAATGGAGCGCTAGCTTAGTGCAGATTCGAGTTCGGGCAGAAGCGTAAACAAATCTCCCACCAACCCAATATCCGCAATCTCAAAAATCGGCGACTCCGGATCCTTGTTGATCGCCACGATGGTGCCAGCGTCCTTGATGCCGGTCAGATGCTGGATGGCGCCGCTGATGCCGATCGCAACGTACAGTTCCGGCGCGATGATCTTGCCGGTCTGGCCGACCTGCAGCTCGTTGGGGACGTAGCCGGCATCGACTGCCGCACGCGAGGCACCAACGGCGGCGCCGAGTTTGTCGGCCAAGCTGTAGATATGCTTGAAGTTCTCTGCCGAGCCGACGCCGCGACCACCGGACACCACACGCTTGGCGCTCTGCAGGTCGGGGCGGTCGGAATTGCCTGCTGCCAGGTCGATGAAGCGAGTGTGGGTCGGCAGTGCGACCTCGATGCTAACGGACTCGACTGCTGCGCTGCCGCCGCTAGCCGCTTCCGGCCACGAGGCGCTACGTACGGTCGCCACGACGATCTGGTCGGCCGGAGCCTTCACCGTAATGATGGCGTTGCCTGCGTAGATCGGGCGCTTGAAGGTGTGGGCATCTTCGGCGGTCATCAGGTCGGAGATCTGGTTCACGCCCAGCAGCGCGGCCACGACCGGCATCAGGTCCTTGCCGAAGGTGGTGGAGGGACCGAAGACATGGGTGTAACCCTGACCGGCCAGCTGCGCGATCTGGGGCCCAAGCACCTGAGCAAGCGCGTGTTCGTTGGCGGCGTTGGCCACGGTCAGCACGCGGGCGACACCGGCCAGCTGTGCGGCCTGGGCTGCAACGGCGGCCGGGTCGGCCGCCAGTACGACCACGTCGATCGACTCGGCCGATACCGCCAGGGCGGCGCTCAGGGTCTTGGCGGTGGCCGCATTGAGCTGGCCGTTGAGGTGTTCGGCGACGACAAGAATCTTGGCCATTACAACAACCCCTTCTGCTTGAGTGCGGCCACCAGTTCGGCGGCGTCCTTGACCATCACGCCGCGGCTGCGCTTGGCCGGCGCCGCATAGTGGGTGGTGGTGAGACTGTCGTGCGCGTCTACGCCCAGGTCAGCGAATGCCAGGGTTTCCATCGGCTTGCTCTTGGCCTTCATGATGTCCGGCAGCTTGATGAAGCGCGGCTCGTTCAGGCGCAGATCGGTCGTGATCACCGCTGGCAGATCGACCTCCAGCGTTTCCAGGCCAGCATCGACCTCGCGCGTCACCGTGGCCTTGCCATCGGCGACCACCAGCTTGCCCGCGAAGGTCGCCTGCGGGCGGCCCCACAAGGTGGCCAGCATCTGGCCGGTCTGGTTGGCGTCGTCGTCGATGGCCTGCTTGCCCAGGATGACTAGATCGGGCTGCTCTTTTTCGACCAACTTCAGCAGTGCGCGCGCGGCGGTCAGCGGCTGGATGGCAGCATCGGTCACCACATGGATGGCGCGGTTTGCACCCATCGCCAAGCCGTTGCGCAGATGTGCGGCAGCATCGGCTGGCGCCAGGGTGGCGACCACCACCTCGGTGGCGATGCCGGCATCGCGCAGGCGCAATGCTTCTTCCAGGGCGATTTCGTCGAACGGGTTGGGCGAAAGCTTGACGCCGTCGGTCACCACGCCGGAGCCATCCGGCTTGACCTGAATGCGGACGTTGTAGTCCACCACGCGCTTGTAGGCGACGAGGATTTTCATCGTGTACGAGATCCTTCAGCTATTGCGGGAAGGCCCGGCCGCGGCGGCAGGCTCGGGAGTGCGCCCATTCTAACCGGGGAGCATCCACCATGCGATGGCGTATGGATGTTGCGGTGCGTCAGTGGGGCCATGGGGAGTCGCTCGCGCTTAAGTCCGATAATGCCGGGACCGTATATCCTGTGTGGTTTGAGAACGCAGCGCGTTTGGCGCGCGACCAGGAGGGGTAGACAGTGGCGACTTGGCTAGTAACAGGCGGTGCCGGCTTCATCGGCGGCAATTTTGTTCTTGAGGCGGTCTCCCGCGGAATTCGCGTGGTCAATCTGGACGCGCTGACCTATGCAGGAAATCTGAACACGTTGGCGTCGCTGGAGGGTAACGCTGACCACGTGTTCGTCGAGGGCGATATCGGCGACGGAGCGCTGGTCACCCGACTGCTGCAAGAACACCAGCCCGACGCCGTACTGAACTTCGCAGCCGAAAGCCATGTGGACCGCTCGATCGAAGGCCCGGGCGCCTTCATCCAGACCAATGTGGTCGGCACCCTGGCGTTGCTCGAGGCCGTTCGCGACTACTGGAAGGCATTGCCGGACGCGCGCCGTGACGCGTTCCGTTTTCTGCACGTGTCCACCGACGAGGTCTACGGCACGCTCGGAGAGACCGGCAAGTTCACCGAAACCACGCCCTACGCGCCTAATTCGCCGTACTCGGCTTCCAAGGCAGCGTCGGATCACCTGGTGCGTGCGTTCCACCACACCTACGGGCTACCGGTCCTGACCACCAATTGCTCGAACAATTACGGTCCGTACCACTTCCCCGAAAAACTCATTCCGTTGGTCATCGCCAAGGCACTGGCAGGCGAGCCGTTGCCGGTCTACGGCGATGGCAAGCAGGTGCGCGACTGGCTGTTCGTCAGCGATCACTGCGAGGCGATCCGCACCGTGTTGGCAAAGGGCAAGCTCGGCGAGACCTACAACGTGGGCGGCAATTCCGAGCGCCAGAATATTGAGGTCGTGCAGGCGATCTGCGCGCTGCTGGATCAACATCGTCCGCGCGAAGACGGCAAGCCGCGTGCGAGCCAAATCACCTACGTCACTGATCGGCCAGGGCATGACCGTCGCTATGCGATCGATGCCTCCAAGTTGAAGAACGACCTGGGGTGGGAGCCTGCGTATACCTTCGAGCAAGGGATTGCGCAGACGATCGAGTGGTACCTGACCAATCAGGCGTGGGTACAGGGTGTATTGGACGGAAGCTATCGCCTGGAACGCATCGGCGCGACGGCATAACACTCCATCTTCAGTGTCCGCAAAGATGTGCGGACCTCCCAAGGAAGCTCTCATGACACAACGCAAAGGCATCATTCTGGCGGGTGGATCCGGCACGCGCCTGTATCCAATCACCAAGGGCGTCAGCAAGCAGTTGCTGCCGGTGTATGACAAGCCGATGATCTATTACCCGCTCAGTGTTCTGATGCTGGCGGGCATCCGGGATATCCTGATCATCAATACACCGCATGAGCAGGCGTTGTTTCAGTCGCTGTTGGGCGATGGCTCGCAGTGGGGCGTCAATATCCAATATGCCGTGCAACCGAGTCCTGATGGACTGGCGCAGGCGTATCTGATCGGTCGCGATTTCGTCGATGGCAAGCCGAGCTGCCTGGTATTGGGCGACAATATTTTTCATGGTCATGGGCTGACCGAGACCCTGCGCCGCGCCGATGCGCGTGAGCAGGGGGCAACCGTCTTCGGTTACTGGGTCAATGACCCGGAGCGCTACGGCGTTGCCGAATTCGATCAGCAGGGCAAGGTTATCGACATTGCCGAAAAGCCGGAAAAACCCCGCTCCAACTACGCGGTCACGGGTCTGTATTTCTACGATGGCAAGGCTAGCGACTACGCTGCGGCGCTGAAGCCATCGCCACGCGGTGAGCTGGAGATTACCGATCTCAATCGCTGCTATCTCGATGCGGGCGACCTGCACCTGGAGCCATTGGGACGCGGCTACGCCTGGCTGGATACTGGAACGCATCAGTCGCTTCATGAAGCTGCAAATTTCATCGAAACGATCCAGATGCGACAGGGCTTGCAGGTGTGCTGCCCAGAAGAAATCGCCTTCGGGCAGGGTTGGATCGATGCCGAGCAGCTGGAGCGCCTAGCAGCGCCGTTGTCGAAGAATGGGTACGGTCAATACCTGCATGCGCTGGCGTTGCGGGGAGTTGTTCCATGAAAGTGATTGAAACCAAGCTGTCTGGCTGCGTGGTGATCGAGCCGGCAGTGTTTGGCGATGAACGCGGCTACTTTTTCGAAACCTGGAACGCAGAACGCTTTGGTCAACAGGGCTTGCCGACACGATTCGTGCAAAGCAACGTGTCGACTTCGGCCAAAGGCGTGTTGCGCGGCTTGCACTACCAATGGCCGCGGCCGCAGGGCAAGCTGGTTAGCGTGCTCGAAGGCGAGGTTTACGACGTGGCTGTTGACGTACGTCATGGATCGCCCACCTTCGGCCAGTGGGCGGCAGTGGTATTGAGCGCAGAAAACAAGAAGCAACTCTGGATTCCGGAAGGCTTTGCGCACGGCTTTGCGGTGCTGTCGGAGCGTGCGGTCTTCAGCTATCTGTGCACTGACGTCTACGTCAAGGAAGCCGATGCAGGTGTGCGGTGGGACGACGCGGCAATCGGGATCGACTGGCCGATTAGCGATCCGGTGCTCTCCGCCAAGGATGCAGTTGCGCCGTTCCTGGCCGATATGCCGGTCGAGCGCCTGCCGGTGTTTTCGCCGTGACCACCTTGGTCTTCGGCGCAAATGGGCAGGTCGGCACCGAATTGTTGCGCACACTTGCAGCCGATGGTGCGGTGACCGCGACGACACGCAGTGGTCAATTGCCTGATGGTAGCGCCTGCGAAATCGCGGATTTCGACGCGCCGGATACGTTGACCAGTTTGCTGGATCGCCTCCATCCGACAGCTGTCGTCAATGCCGCCGCCTACACCGCGGTGGATCGTGCCGAGCAAGACCGCGACAGCGCCATGCGTGCAAATGCGCAGTCTCCAGGTGTCATCGCGCAGTGGTGTGCCGTGCACGACGTGCCATTTGTGCATTACTCCACCGATTACGTCTTCGACGGGCAAGGCACTGCGCCCTATCGCGAAGAGTCGCAAACTTCGCCGCTGGGTGTGTATGGCGAAACCAAGCTCGCTGGTGAGCAGGCGATCCGCGCGTCAGGCGCTCAGCATCTGATCCTGCGGACTGCCTGGGTGTACGCCTCGCATGGCGCCAACTTCCTGCGCACGATGTTGCGCGTGGGTGCAGAGCGCGATGAGCTGCGCGTGGTTGCCGACCAGATCGGTACGCCAACGCCGGCTGCATTGATTGCCGATGTCACCGCGCAGCTGCTGCGTCAACGCAGTCCCGGCACATCGGGCACCTGGCACCTGACTGCTGCCGGCCAGACCAGCTGGCACGGGTTTGCCGAGGCCATCTTCGAGGAAGCCGTCGCGGCGGGTTTGCTGGCGCGCGTGCCGCGTGTCGTGCCCATCACCACAGCGGACTACCCGACGCCAGCAAAGCGGCCTGCATACTCGCGGTTATCGATCGACAAGCTGCAGAGCGATTTCGGCATCGTGTTGCCGCAGTGGCAGGTCGGTTTGCAGCAGGTGATTGCCGAGTTGGCTGCGGCCAAACGCTGATTGCAGCGGCCAGGTGGCGGTAATACTGCGCACCAGATTCACAAAGAAAAACAGCCGGGAATCCCGGCTGTTTTTCTAAAGCAGATCCTGCAGGCGACCGATCAGGCGCGCCCGTAGGTATCTTCGAAACGTACGATGTCGTCTTCGCCCAGATAACTGCCGGACTGCACTTCGATCAATTCCAGCGGCAGCTTGCCCGGATTGCGCAGGCGGTGGGTAACACCCAGCGGGATGTAAGTACTTTGGTTTTCGGTCAGCAGCAGGACCTCGTCGCCACGGGTGACTTCGGCGGTACCGCTCACCACGATCCAGTGTTCGGCGCGATGGTGGTGCATCTGCAAGCTCAGCACTGCACCGGGTTTGACGGTGATGCGCTTGACTTGGTGACGCTGGCCCATGTCGATCGAATCGTAGGCGCCCCACGGACGATAGACCTTGCGGTGCCAGGTGGCTTCGGACCGGCCATCGGCCTTGATGCGGCCAACCACGTCCTTGACCTCCTGAATACGATCGCGGTGACCGACCAGCACGGCGTCCGGCGTCTCGACGACGACCACGTCTTCCAGGCCGACCATGGCGATCAGACGCGAGCCATAGGCATAGGTATTGCGGCAGTCCACCTGGATCACGTCGCCATGATGCGCATTGCCGTGGGCGTCCTGCTCGGACACGTCCAGCAGCGACGACCACGAACCGACATCGTTCCAGCCAGCATCCAGCGGGACGACGACCGCATCGGCGGTCTTTTCCATCACCGCGTAGTCGATCGAATCCGACGGGCTGGCCGCGAATGCGTCCTTGTCCAGGCGGGTGAAGTCGGCATCGCGCTTACCGTTTTCCCAGGCTTTCTGGCAGGCATCGGCAATGGCCGGGTGGAACTTGCGCAGTTCTTCCAGGTAACGCGAGGCACGGAACAGGAACATGCCGCTGTTCCAGTAGTACTCGCCGCTGGCGAGGTAACCCTGCGCGGTGGCCAGGTCGGGCTTCTCGACGAAACGCTCAACGGCAGTGGCACCGGTACCGCTACCGGCCTTGATATAGCCGTAGCCGGTCTCGGGCGCTGTCGGCTTGATGCCGAAGGTCACCAGCTTGCCTTGCTCGGCCGCAGCAGCAGCTGCCGTCACCGCGGCCTGAAACGCGGCTTCATTCTGAATCACATGATCGGACGGAAGGACCAGCAGCAGCGGGTCGGCCCCGTCGCGCATGGCTTCCAGGGCCGCGACCGCGATCGCCGGTGCGGTATTCCGTCCCTTGGGCTCCAGCAGAATCGCGGACGGCTTTACGCCGAGTTGCTGCAGCTGCTCGGCAGCCATGAAGCGATGTTCTTCGTTGGCAACTACGATTGGCGCATGGCCTGCGACCGGAGCCGAGCGCAGCCAGGTGGCCTGCAGCATGCTCTTGTCGCCGACCAGCGGCAGGAACTGCTTGGGATAGGATTCGCGCGACAGCGGCCACAGGCGCGTGCCGGAACCGCCAGACAAAATGATGGGTAGGACGTCGCTCATGGGCGGGGGAAACTCCAAAGTGCGTCTATAGGTGGGAGAGGATGATGAATCAACCGCGTAGCAAGTCTGAAATCTCTTGCGTGCGGCTTTCCAGCAGTGCGGCGTCGCCGCGCGTTTCCACGTTCAGCCGCAGCAGCGGCTCGGTGTTGGAGCTGCGCAGGTTGAAGCGCCACTGGCCGAAATCCGCACTGATGCCGTCGGTGTAGTCCAGTTCGGGCGACAGGTCGGCGTAGTGCTCCATCACGCGGGCGACCGACGCCTTGGCATCGGCGACCTTGAAGTTGATTTCGCCGCTGCACGGGAACTTCTGCATGCGTGATTCGACCAGATCGGCCAGTGAACGACCGGACTGCGACACCAGCTCGGCGATCAACAGCCACGGAATCATTCCGGAATCGGCGTAGGCAAACTCGCGAAAGTAATGGTGCGCACTCATCTCGCCGCCATACACGGCGTTTTCGCTGCGCATTTTTTCCTTGATGAAGGCATGGCCGCTCTTGCACAGCACCGGAATGCCGCCGGCTTCTTCGACCTGCTCGACCGTGTTCCAGGTCAGGCGCGGGTCGTGCACGACTTTGCCGCCCGGCTGCTTGGCCAAAATGGCCTGCGCCAGCAAACCGACCAGGTAATAGCCTTCGATGAAGCGGCCGGTGTGATCGAAGAAGAAGCAGCGGTCGAAATCGCCATCCCACGCGATGCCGAAATCTGCGCCGTGTTCCTTGACCGCCTTGGCGGTGGCGGCGCGGTTTTCCGGCAGCAGCGGGTTGGGAATGCCGTTGGGGAAGTTGCCATCCGGCTCATGGAACACGCGCACGAATTCGAACGGCAGGTGCGGTGCAAGCAGATCCACGATCAGGCCCGCGCCGCCGTTGCCTGCATTGACCACCAGCTTGAGCGGCTTGAGCGTGCTGCGGTCGACGTAGCTGAGCAGGTGCTCCAGATAGGCGGTCTTGTCGGTGCGGCTCTGCTCGCTTGCGGTAGGCTCGCCGGCTGCAGCGGTATCGGCAGCGACTGTGTCGCGGATCGCGAACAGGCCGGTATCGGAGCTGATCGGCCGTGCTTGCTCGCGCACCAGCTTCATGCCGTTGTAGTCCATCGGATTGTGGCTGGCGGTGACCATCACGCCGCCGGCGGCCTTGAGGTAATCGGTCTGGAAATAGACCTCCTCGGTGCCGCACAGGCCGATGTCGATCACCTCGCGGCCGCTGGCGCGCAGGCCTGCCGACAGCGCTTCCTGCAAGGCCGGGCTGGCCAGACGCACATCGTGGCCCAGGACCACAGGCCCTTGATCCAGCTGCGCCGCCAGTGCCACGCCGATCCGACGGGCCAAGTCCTCGTTGAGTTCATCCGGCACGCGGCCGCGAATATCGTAGGCCTTGAAGGCGGGTAGCGTCATGGGCAATTCCTGAAGTGGGGGACACCCGAGTTTAGCGGGTGCGCCGTGTCTTGGGTGTGGCGGAATTGCGACCGGGGACAGGGAACAGTCAGCGGATAGAATGGCCGTTTCACATCAGCGAGGTGAGGGCGGTGATGCGCAGCAATGAAGAGGGTAAGGCAGGCGGTAAACGCTATGCCGATGCAACGACGGCGCTGGATGGCGTGTTGGCCGATGGCCAGACGCTGGCGGTGGGCGGCTTTGGTTTGTGCGGAATTCCCGAAGCCCTGATCGCTGCCGTACGCGACAGCGGGGTCGGCGGATTGACGGTGATTTCCAATAACGCCGGCGTCGATGGATTCGGGCTTGGTCAACTATTGGCCACCCGGCAGATCCGCAAGATGATTTCGTCCTACGTGGGCGAAAACAAGGAATTCGAGCGCCAATATCTGGCTGGCGAGCTCGAGCTTGAGTTCAATCCGCAAGGCACCCTGGCCGAGCGATTGCGTGCAGGTGGTGCGGGAATTCCCGCGTTCTACACCGCCACCGGCTACGGCACCATCGTGGCCGAGGGCAAGGAGACCCGCGAATTCGACGGCAAGCACTACGTGCTGGAAACCGCGCTGCATGCCGATGTTGCGCTGGTCAAGGCGTGGCGCGCCGATACCGCCGGCAACCTGGTGTTTCGCAAGACCGCGCGCAATTTCAATCCGGCCTGCGCCATGGCCGGTCGCATCTGCATTGCCGAGGTCGAAGAGATCGTGGCGCTTGGCAGCATTGATCCGGACCACGTGCATCTGCCGGGCATCTACGTCGACCGACTGGTGCTCAACACGGCGCCGGAAAAACGCATCGAACAGCGCACCGTGCGCGAAGGACAGCAGTAATGGCCTGGACCAGAGATCAGATGGCCGCACGCGCGGCGCGCGAATTGACCGACGGCGCCTACGTCAACTTGGGGATCGGCCTGCCGACGCTGGTGGCCAATCACATCCCCGACGGCGTGGACGTGTGGTTGCAATCGGAAAACGGCCTGCTCGGCATCGGCCCGTTCCCCACCGAAGATGAAGTGGACGCGGACCTGATCAATGCCGGCAAGCAGACGGTGACTGCGCGTGCCGGTGCCAGTTACTTCGGCAGCCATGACTCGTTCGCGATGATCCGCGGCGGCCATATCGATCTGGCGATTCTCGGCGCGATGCAGGTCACCGACCGCGGCGATCTGGCCAACTGGATGGTGCCCGGCAAGATGGTCAAGGGCATGGGCGGCGCGATGGACCTGGTGGCCGGCGTCAAGCGCGTGGTGGTGCTGATGGAGCACGTGGCCAAGGATGGCAGCCACAAGATCCTGCCGGCGTGCGACCTGCCATTGACCGGCGTGGGCGTGGTCGATCGCATCATCACCGACCTGGCCGTGTTCGATGTCACCGCCGACGGATTGGTCTTGGTGGAGGCGGCCGATGGGGTGGAGCTGGAAGAGTTGCGCGCCAAGACTGGCGTGGAGTTCAAAGCCGCATAAACAATCAGGGGCCGATATGGCCCCTGATTTCTACAGGTTCTGGTAATTCGGCCCCGAACCACCCTCCGGGGTGACCCAGGTGATGATCTCGTAGGGGTCCTTGATGTCGCAGGTCTTGCAGTGCACGCAATTGGCGGCGTTGATCTGCAGGCGCTTGCCGCTGGGGCTGGCGGTGTCTGCGACCATTTCGTAGACGTTGGCCGGGCAGAAGCGGGTGCAGGGGTTGTCGTACTCTTCCACGCAGCGGGTGGCGCAGACATCGGTGTCCAGGACCTTCAGATGCACCGGTTGGTCTTCGTCGTGTTCGGTGGCGGCGAAGTAGACCGCCTGCAGGCGGTCGCGCGGTGCCAGTTCGCGGTTGATGTAGTCGCGCTTGGGTTGCTCGTACTCGCCGATCTTGTGCAGCGCCGACCAGTCCGCCTTGTTCTTCAGGGTCCAGGGCGAGGCGCCCTTGAGTGCGGTTTCCCAGGCGGCATTGAGCAGGCCGAACCACAGGCCTTTCTTGAAGCCGGGTTTGATATTGCGGACTTCCTTCAGCTCTGCCATCGCGTCCGAGGCGCGCAGTTTTGCATCGAAGCCCTGCGGGGCCAGCTGCGATTGCACCAGGTGTTCGGCGGCGAGCATGCCGCTGCGAATCGCCTGATGGGTGCCCTTGATCTTGGGCACGTTAAGCAAGCCGGCGGTGTCGCCGATCAGCAGCGCACCGGGCATTTCGACTTTGGGTAGCGACTGCCAACCGCCGGTGACGATGGCGCGCGCGCCGGCCGACAGGACGCTGCCGCCTTCCAGCAACGACTTGATCAACGTGTGGTTTTTCCATTGCTGGAAGGCTTCCCACGGCTGGTACTTCGGGTCGCTGTAGTCCAGCCCGCTGACGTAGCCAAGCGCGATCTGGTTGTTGTCCAGGTGATACAGAAAGCTGCCGCCGTAGGTGCGGTTGTCCGCGGGCCAGCCGATGGTGTGCACGATCCTGCCGGGCGTGACGCGGCCTTCGGGCACCTGCCACAGCTCCTTGATGCCGATGGAATAGCCCTGCGGGTCGCTGTCTGCGGTGAGGTCGAAGCGCTTGAGCAGGCGCTTGGTCAGATGCCCGCGCGCGCCTTCGGCCAGCACGGTGACCTTGGCGCGGATATCGATGCCGGCGGTGTAGCCGGGCTTGTGCGAGCCATCCTTGGCCACGCCCATGTCGCCGATGCGCACGCCCACCACCTGGCCGCTGTCGTCGTGCAGCGTTTCGGCGGCGGCAAAGCCGGGGTAGATTTCCACGCCCAGCGCTTCGGCCTGCGGAGCGAGCCAGGCGCACATCGCGCCCAGGCTGACGATGAAGTTGCCGTGGTTACGCATGCCCGGCGGTACCACCGGGAACTTGCGCGCGCTGTCCTTGCCGAGGAACCAGAACTCGTCGTCGGTGGCGGCCACGCAGATCGGCGGCGGGTTATCGCGCCAGCCGGGCAGCAACGCGTCCAACGGGCCGGGTTCGATCACCGCGCCGGAGAGGATATGCGCGCCGATGGTGCTGGATTTTTCGATCACGCACACACTCAACTCTGGGTTGAGCTGCTTGAGCCGGATCGCGAACGATAGCCCGGCCGGACCGGCACCGACGGTGACGACGTCGTATTCCATGACGTCGCGCTCGACCGTCTCTGACGCTTGCGCGCCGATTCCCGCTTCCGACATTGCTCCGCTCCCGTTGGCTCGATGGCTGGGGCGTATTTTCCGGGATTGCATGTGATGGCGGCAAATCGCGTTGATTCATCCGCGTCTGCGGGCGTGCTCCGGCGCGCGCATGCTAGCGTTTGCGCATGAAACTGCGCGTTGCATTGCCGGGAGCTCAGATCCATTGGTGTCGTGGCTGGTTGCAGGCCGCGCAGGCCGATGGGCTGATGCAGGCGTTGCTGGAACAGGTGCAGTGGGAGGTGCATCGCATCCGCATGTTCGGGCGGGTGGTGGATTCGCCGCGTCTGAGCAGCTGGATCGGTGATGCCGATGCCAGTTATCGCTACTCGGGCACGCAGTTTGCGCCGCAGCCGTGGCTGGAGGCGCTGCAGCCCGTGCGCGCCCGTCTGCAGCATGAAACCGGTTGCCCGTTCAACAGCGTGCTGGTCAATCGCTACCGCAGCGGAGCCGATGCGATGGGCTGGCATAGCGACGACGAGCCGGAGCTGGGCGCGCAACCGGTGATCGCATCGCTCAGCCTGGGGGCTGCGCGACGGTTCGCCTTCAAGCATCGCGACGATGCGGCATTGAAGCAGACGCTGGAACTCGGCCACGGCGATCTGTTGTTGATGGCCGGCGAGACCCAGCAGCACTACAAACATGCGTTGCCGCGCACTGCGCGCCCGGTGGGGGAGCGCATCAATTTGACCTTTCGGCAGATTGCGGTGCGCGTGTTCCGGCGATAGGAGCGGCTACCAAAACGTAACGAGCGCTCGCCTGGCGATGCGCGTAGGTCTTTTTGTCAGCCTTATCGTGGTGGATGCAGCCAGAAGTGCGGGTCAGACGCTGAGTTGGTCGAGTGCGCGGTGCCCTCACCGCTCGCGGGACACGCCGTGAATCCGTCCATGGAGGCTCGGTGGCGGCATCCATGCCGCCACACGGTCCCGCGAGCGGCGAGGACACCGCACCAGATCGTTTGCTGGTGTTTTTGCTGAAGAACGAAACCACCGCGTCGTGCGGTTTGCTGGTTGTTGTGCTGAAACTTTGCGCACCGACCATCGTGACTGGTCTTTGCCCGCTCACCGTCGCGGGACCCTTGGCGGCATGGATGCCGCGTAAGCGCGGACAAGGACGTACTTGCAGCGTGTCCCGCGATGGTGGGCGGGCAAGGGCCTTGCAGCCAACCCGCAGATTAGCCGCCTTGCGGCAGCCAACAGGCGGGCGCGGCCGGTGCTAGGAGTCGGTATGTCCCACTCGTAAACTCCGGTTCCACGCATTGTCCGCACCCACCTATCGACTGCTCACTAGGTGTTGTCAGCAGCTCCAAGTCCGTCGCTTGCGCTTACAACGAACGCGGCAAGTTCTGGCTGTCCTGTTGCCCGGTGGTCAGCGTCCAGCCGACCAGCTCGGTGGTGACCTGGGTCAGCGCCTGCTCGAAGGCGACGGCCACTGCAGCGGTGTCGGTGCTGGCGGACGGGCGTGCGACCAGGAAGGTGCGCGAGGCGGCCACGCGTTGATCGGACGAATGCAGCAGCTTGGCGTTGAGTTCGATGGTGGCCGAGGGCACCGACTGGCCGGCGTAATCGGCTTCGAAGCGGCGCACGTCGATCGCTAGCTTGTAGTCCGAGCGGATCCCGGCACCGATGCGCGCAACCCCCGCGATCTTGCCGGAGTCTTCGAATGCGCGCACCACGCTGTCTTCCAGCATGTCGGTGGCCGGTTGCGCCCAGCCGGCGCCGTGGTAGATCTGCACTTCGCCTGGCGTGGGGCGCACGTTGATGCGCGGGCTGTCGATGATGCGGGCAGCGCTCGGCTTGGCGACCGACAGCTGCCAGGTCACCTGCGGCCAGGTGGGATTGGGCGTGACGCGCACGGTGGGTGCGTAGATCGTGGCCGGCTTCTGGTCGCCACCGGTCAGGACCGAGCAGCCGCCCAGCGCCAGCAACGAGACGCACAGCAGGGGACGCAGCAGGCGCATGGCAGTCATTTCGGTTCGAACTCCTTGGGTGCGTCGCGGCCAAGCAGGTAGCGCGCAGGGTTGTTGTCCAGTTTGTCGCTGACCCGGCGCAGGTCGCGGATCAGGCCGCGCAATTCGGTCAGTGTCGGTCCGAGCTGGCCCAGGCCATCGTTGGCAAAACTGTTGATGGCCGCGCGGTTTTCGCCAAGGATGTTGTCGGCGTTACCGGCGGCCGAATCCAGCTTGACCAGCGTTGCGTCCAGCTTGTTCAAGATGCCCGGCAGCTGCTGCACCAGGTTCTGATCCAGCCGCTTGATGGTGCCGTTGGTGGTGGTCAGGGTGGTGTCCAGATTGCGCGCGGCATCGCGCGCGCTGACGATCAGCGCCTGCATGCCTTCGTCGCGGTCGGCGATGCCGCCGCTGATCTTTTCCAGGTTCTGCAGCGTGGCCGAAATGCTGGCCACGTTCTTGTCGGAGAGCATTTCGTCCATGCGCTCGACGATGCGGTTGGCGGTATCGGTGATGTTCTGCAGCGCCGAGGGCGTGGTCTGGATGATCGGCGCATCGCTCTTGTCGATGGTGGTCAGCGTCGGCGCCTCGGGTGTGCCGCCGGAGAGCTGGATGATCGACGGGCCGGTCAGGCTGGTAATGGCCAGCTTGGCGCGGGTATCGCTCTTGATCGGTGTGGTGGAGTTGACGCGCACGTGTGCGACCACTTGGCGCGGGTCGTTCGGGGCCAGCGTCAGTTCGGTGATCGAGCCCACCGCGATGCCGTTGTATTGCACCGGGCTGCCGACCGACAGGCCGGTGACCGCCTCGCGGAACACCACGCGGTACTGCTGCCAGGTGCGATCGGAGGAGTATTTGGCGGCCCACAGACCGAACAGCAGCAAGGCCAGGCCTGCCACGATGGTGAAGGCGCCGATCAGGACGTAATTGGCTTTTGTTTCCATGCTCAGGCGGTCTCGGTGGAGTCGGTCTTGGCCGCGCGCGCGGCGCGGGCGCGCGGACCGTGGAAATATTCCTGGATCCAGGGGTGATCGATCTGCTCGACCTCGGCCAGCGGCGCGTTGGCGATCACCTTGCGATCGGCCAGCACCGCGATGCGGTCGCAGATGGCGTACAGCGTATCCAGGTCATGGGTGATCAGGAACACGGTCAGGCCCAGCGCCTGCTGCAGCGTTCGGATCAAGCGGTCGAAGGCAGCCGCGCCGATCGGGTCCAGCCCGGCGGTGGGCTCGTCCAGAAACAGCAGCGGCGGGTCCAGCGCCAGCGCACGCGCCAGGCCAGCGCGCTTGCGCATGCCGCCTGACAATTGCGAGGGCAGCTTGTCCAGCGCATCGGCCGGCAAGCCAGCGAGCTTGATCTTCAGCAGCGCCAGTTCGAAATACCAGCGCTCCGGAAACTCGCCGTGGTGTTCCTTCAGCGGCACCTGCACGTTTTCGCCAACGGTCATCGACGAAAACAGCGCGCCGTCCTGGAACAGCACCCCGGTATTACGGGTGATGTGCTGGCGGTCGACAAAACGCCCGGAGCGCGCATCCGCGCCCAGCACCTGGATGCTGCCGGCATCCGGCTCGCGCAGGCCCAGGATGCTGCGCATCAGCACCGATTTACCGGTGCCCGAGCCGCCGACCACGCCCAGAATCTCACCACGGCGCACGTCCAGATCGAGCTCTTCGTGCACGACCTGGCTACCGAACCGGTTGGTCAGCCCACGCACGGAGATCGCCAGCTGGTCGTCGTCCTCCGTCTCTGTGCCGGGATTGGTGACTGGGGATTCGATAGTGGTCACAGCACCGCACTCCCACATCTCAGGGCGCCAACAGCGCTGCTGCCTTGCGCGAATCCCAAATCCCGACGATCGAATCCCGGTTCCATCACCACCCCATCTTCATGAACCACAACGCCGCAATCGCGTCGAGGATGATGACCAAGGAAATTGTCTGCACCACCGACGAGGTGGTGCGTTCGCCCACCGACTGCGCGGTGCCGCTGACCTTCAACCCTTCCAGGCAACCGATCAGGCCGATCACCAGCGCAAACAGCGGCGCCTTCGACAAGCCGACCAGGAAGTGTCGCAACTGGATGGTGTCGTGCATGCGCGCCAGATACATCTGCGGCGGGATATCCAGATCGAATGCGCCTACGGTGACGCCACCGGCCAGGCCGGCGATCATCGCGATGAAGGTCAGCAGCGGCAGGGTGAAGATCAGCGCCAGCAGACGCGGAATCACCAGCAGGTCGATCGGGTCCAGCCCCAGCGTACGGATGGCATCGACCTCTTCGCGCGATTTCATCGCGCCGATCTGCGCCGTGAACGCGCTGGCGGTGCGCCCGGCCAACACAATCGCGGTCAGCAGTACCGCAAATTCGCGCAGGAAGGCGATGGACACCAACTCGACCACGTAAATTTCCGCGCCGAAGTCGCGCAGGATGGTCGAGCCCAAAAACGCGATCACCGCGCCAACCAGATACGACAGCAGCACCACCAGCGGCACCGCATCCAGCCCGACCTGCTCCATGTGATGCACGGTGGAGGTGAGGCGGAAGCGGCGCGGCTCGTGGATCAGCCGCATGATCTTGACCAGGTTTTCGCCCAGAAAACTGTTGAGTTCCAGAATGCCCTGGCCGACGCCATGGGTGGTGCGGCCCAGGCGGTCGAGTGCGGCGACAAAGCCGTAATCGCGCTTGGGCTTGGGGCGTTCGTCGTTGAGTTCTTCGATGGTGCACACCAGCGCCTGGTGTTCATCGCGGAAATCGATGGCGTCTTCTTTCAGCCCCATGCGGCCGGCAAAGCGCAGCAGTTGCAGCACGCCGGCCGAATCCAGTTGCTGGATGCCGCGCGCGTCGATGCGACGCACCCCGTCGGGCACCGCTTGCAGCAGTTCGGCCTGGGGCAGGGCGGTCGCCAGGACCCAACTGCCGGCGAGTCGGACCTGTGCCTGATCCTGCGAGTCTTGTTCGATGCGTGGAGGTTGCGGTTTGATCATTGGGTGGCCTGTCCGTGGCGCCAGCATACAGGGCCGGTGTGAGCGAATGATGGGGGCGCCTTCGCTGCGACGGCCTCGGATGGACGGAGGGCGCGCCGGCCACGCGCGCTGCGGCATACACTGACGTCCTCGCCGCACGGCGTTTTTTCGATCCGACCCGCCACGCATGTCCGCTGCCACCGTCGTTCTCCCGTCCGCCAGTGCCACCTACGCCCAGCGCGTCGCCTTTGTGTCGGAAATCGCCGGGCGTCTGCATTCCTATGGCACAACAGCGCAGCGCCTGGAGGCCGCGGTGATCGGGCTATCGCAAAAGCTGGGGCTGGATTGCGAGCCCTGGTCCAATCCCACCGGCATCATCTTGAGCTTCAGCGACCCGACCAAGGCGATCGGTTCCAGCGACATCACCCGCGTGATCCGGCTGGCACCGGGCGAGAACGATCTCTACAAGCTCAGCGTGGCCGATTACGTGGCCGACAGTGTGGCCAACGGGCGCATGAGCATTGCGCAGGGCCACACCGCGCTGCGCCGCCTGGACCGTGAAGTCGATCGGCGCGGCAAGACCTTGCAGGTGCTGGCCTTCGGTCTGGCCGCGGCCGGCGTGGCCGGGTTGTGGAAGTTGCCCTGGCTGGATATCGCCACCGCTGGCGCGATCGGTATGTCGATCGGCCTGCTGACCCAGTACACCGACAAGCGCGCCGCCACCAAGGAAGCCGGCGAAGCGCTGGCCGGCCTGCTGGCTGGCGTGGTCGCCGCGCTGGTGGCATCGTTGGTCGGGCCGTTGAATCTCAATACGGTGATCATTGCCTCGCTGGTGGTGCTGCTGCCAGGCATGTCGCTGACCAATGCATTCAACGAGCTGGCCAGTCAGCACTGGGTCTCCGGCACGGCGCGTCTGGCCGGTGCGGTGACCACGGTGCTCAAGCTCACGGTAGGCGCCGTGATCGCGGTGACGCTGACCCAATTGGTGGGCTTGCACCCACAGGTGGCTGCCTTGCGTCCGCAGGCCGGTTGGGTGGAATGGGCGTCGTTGCTGGTGGCCGCTTATGCGTTTGCGGTGTTGTTCAAGGCCAATCGGCGCGATTATTTATGGATCATGGCCGCAGCGATGTCCGGTTATGTCATTGCGCGTTATGCCGGGCATGCCTGGGGTGGCCCGGCCGGAGTATTTGCCTCGGCCATGGCATTGACCGCCGCCGGTAATCTGTTTGGGCGGGTGGTGCACAAACCCGGTGCGCTGATTCGATTGCCGGGCATCATCATGCTGGTTCCCGGTAGTGTCAGCCTGCGGGGGTTTTTGACCCTGGTGCAGCAGCAGGATGTCAGCGTCGGACAAGCCGCATTGTTGGCGGTCACCAATATTGTGATGGCATTGATGGCCGGTTTGCTGTTTGGCAATTTGCTGATTCCAGCGCGCAAGAATTTATGAGCGGCCAGAAAATCACCCAATAAAAACGCCGGCAATGCCGGCGTTTTTATTGGTCTGGATCAAGCGGCCTTGGACTTCTTGGTAGCGCGCTTGGTGACCGTTTTACGTGGCGCGGCCTTCTTTGCCGATGCCTTCTTTGCACCGCCACCGATCTTGCTGATCAGGAAGTCTTCCACCTTCTTGCCAGCAGCGGTCAGTTCGGCCAGCCAGCGCGGCTGCTTGCCGCGACCGGTCCAGGTTTCCTGGGTATTGGACGGGTTGCGGTACTTCGGTGCAACCTTGCCCAGCTTGCGGCCGGCGCGCGGACCCGGCTTGCTGGCAGCGGCCGGACGACCCGGGCCGGCGCTGGCGGCGGTACCAAATAATTCTTCGATGGAATAACCCTGCGCTTTCGCCGCGCGGGTCAGCTGCGTGCGGACCTTGGCGATCGGGGCGCGCTTGGCAACCACGGTCTGCTGCTTCTTTGCATTTTTGATCAGTGCGCCCAACTGCTTGGCCGACAGGCCAGAAAGATCGATCGACATCGCGACTCCGGAAGATTGAGAGAGAAAGAATGCCGATCCTTGGCAGCGGCCGCCATCATAATGTCAGAAAACCCGCATGACAAATGCGCCGAAATAATTCGGCGCCTTGTGTTCATCCGATTGGAGCGGAATTGCCCTGTTTGATCAGCACCCAAGACGGGAGAATAATCCGGCCTTATCCAGGTTTTCTGCCGATTCGGCGGTGCGGGCGCGATATTCAAATGTGCCGGCTGCCAATCCACGTTCCGAGACGACCACCCGATGCGGAATGCCTAATAGTTCCATATCGGCAAACATGGCGCCCGGACGCAGGCCACGGTCATCCAGTGCGGCATCGAGACCGGCGGCGATCAATTCGTCCAGCAACGCCTGGGCGGCCGCGACCACCTGGGCGTCCTGCTTGGGGTTGATCACGCACACCACCACCTGCCACGGCGCCATCGGCGCCGGCCAGACAATACCGGCCTCGTCATGGTTCTGTTCGATTGCCGCAGCCACGATGCGCGAAATGCCGATGCCGTAACAGCCCATCTTCATCACCGCGACTTTGCCGTTTTCGTCGATGACGGTGGCCTGCAGCGCCTGTGCGTACTGGCTGCCAAGCTGGAACACGTGTCCCACTTCGATACCGCGGGCCAGACGCAGCTCGCCGCCATCGGCAGCGCGTTCGCCGTCGATGACGTTGCGCACATCGGCCACGGTCTCCGGCTCGGGCAGGTCACGGCCCCAGTTGACGCCGGCAAGGTGGGCGCCAGGTACATTGGCGCCGACCACGAAATCGGCCATGGCCGCGACATCGCGATCGGCCACCACGCGCACCGGGCGGGCGGTCTTCAGCGGTCCCAGGAAGCCCGGCTCGCAGCCGAGGTGGTCGCGGATTTCGGCCTCGTTGGCCAGACGGTAGTCGGCCAGGCCGGCCACCTTGCCCAGCTTGATCTCGTTGATCGCGTGGTCGCCGCGCACCAGCACCAGCACGAAGCCGGCCGTGGTCATCACCGCCACCGACTTGACCGTGCGCTGCAACTCGATGCCCAGCAGTTGAGCGACGTCTTCGCAGGTCTTCTGGGTGGGCGTTTCGACCTGGCGCATGCTCTCGGTCGCTTCCGGACGCGGCCCCGGCAGCGCGGCGCTGGCGGTTTCCACGTTGGCGGCGTAATCGGAGGCCGTGGAGAACGCCAGCGAGTCTTCGCCGGAGTCGGCGATGACGTGGAATTCCTGCGAGGCATCGCCGCCGATCGCGCCGGAGTCGGCCTGCACCGCGCGGAACTCCAGCCCCAGGCGGGTGAAGACGCGGGCGTAGGCCGCACGCATGTTGTCGTATTCGCGCGCCATGTCCGCATCGGTGAGATGGAACGAGTACGCGTCCTTCATCAGGAATTCGCGCGCGCGCATCACCCCGAAGCGCGGGCGGATTTCATCGCGGAATTTGGTCTGGATCTGATAGAAATTGAGCGGCAACTGCTTATAGCTGTTGATCTCCTGGCGCGCGAAATCGGCTGCGGCTTCTTCGGCGGTGGGGCTATAGCAGAACTCCTGCTGTTTGCGGTCACTGATCTTGAGCAACTGCCCGCCGAACTTTTCCCAACGCCCGGTGGCGTCCCACAGCTCACGCGGCTGGATGGTGGGGAACAGCACCTCCACGGCGCCGGCGCGGTTCATTTCCTCGCGCACGATCGCCTCGACCTTGCGCAGCACGCGCAGGCCCAGCGGCGACCAGGTGTACAGCCCGGAGGCCAGCTTGCGGATCATGCCCGCGCGCAGCATCAGACGGTGGCTGACCAGCTCGGCGTCGGCCGGGGTTTCCTTGGTGGTGTGCAGGTGGAACTGGGAAAGACGCATCGGGCTTCGCTTGGGCGGAAAGCCCATAGTTTGCCAGTGTCGCGCCCTGCCGGTCATGGGCGCATACCCGCGCGGCGGGGGATGGATGCGTTCGGCTTGCCTGGTCAGGCGGTCGTAACGCCGGATCGTCGGCCTGCGGTGTGAGCCCGACCACAGTCCTGGAAGCGAGGTCGTGCCGCCTTCGAAACGCACTGCGCCACCGCCGCGGTGCGTTTTGTCACTGCCCAGCGGGGTGACGGCCGCTCACGCTGTCCAGCTCGAACTCAGGTGGCCGGGCCGCCGCCAGTCGCTGCCGGCTTGCAATAGGCCTTGGCGGCGGCTTCGGCCAGATTGCGCTGCGCGGCGCGGGCGTCCGGGTCCAGCGCCGTGCCGGGCTTGCCGTCGGTGCCGGCGCCCATGGTGACCTCGCCCTTGCCGCTGAGCAGCTCCAGGTTGCGGCGTGCGGTGAGGCAGTCGGCCGATTCCGGGGTGGCGGTCTCTGGCGCGGCGATGGCCGCAGTGCCGCTGCGCGCGTCGATCCGGCGCGATTCGTAGCGCTGGCCGGTCGGCGGCGGGGTTTCGGTGTAGTGGGTCACGCCCTTGGCGTCCTTCCACTTATACAGATCGGTAGCGCCTGCAGCGGCGCTGACCAGCAGCAACAGGGCGCAAAGCCCGGACGACAGGTGCATGTGGCTTCCCCTGGATGATTCCCGCCGCGATTGCAGCATCCACGGCCCGCGCTGGCAAGTGAGCGCGCCGCGGGATACGGGCGCGCTACCGCCGGACGGACCTCAGGCCCTACACTTGTCGGATGGATGAAATGAGACCGCCCCCGCGCTCGCGCACGATTTACCTGCTGCCGAACCTGTTCACCACCGCCGGGTTGTTTTCCGGTTTCTACGCCATCATCGCCGCCGCCAATGGTCAGTTCGTCCAGGCGGCAATGGCGGTGTTCGTGGCGGCGGTGATGGACGGGTTGGACGGCCGGGTTGCGCGCCTGACCAATACCAGCAGCGAATTCGGCGTGCAGTACGACTCGCTGGCCGATCTGGTCAGCTTCGGCATGGCCCCGGCACTGGTGATGTATCACTGGTCGCTGTCGGCGCTGAAGTACGACAGCAACGTAATGGGACGGGTCGGCTGGTCGGCCGCCTTCCTGTATGCGGCCTGCGCGGCGCTGCGGCTGGCGCGCTTCAACACCCAGGTCGGCGTGGTCGACAAGCGCTGGTTCATTGGTCTGGCCAGCCCGGCGGCGGCTGGGCTGATGATGTCCTTCGTATGGGCGTTCGCCGACGACAGCCTGGGCTTCGACGGCGAGCAGCTGCGCTACGTGGCGCTGGCGGTCACGGTGGTGTCGGCGCTGTTGATGGTCAGCCGGATCCGCTTCTGGAGCTTCAAGGGCGGCGCGCGTGGCCCGCGTGCCGACCGCGTGCCGTTTCTGGCACTGGCGGTTGCCACGGTGGTGATCGCGCTGTTGGTGATCGACCTTGCGCGGTCGCTGCTGGTGATCGGCGTGCTGTATGCGTTGTCCGGCCCGATGATGTGGCTGTGGCGGCGTTGGCGGCGTGTCCCCGAGCTTCCATGAGCCGGCGTCCATGAGCGAGCCTGCGCACGAACCGGTGTGGTCGGACCTGCAGGTGTCGTGCCTGCAGGCAATGGGGCACACCGTGTATCTGGATCGCGACACAGCCGATGCCTTGCCTGCGCCTGTTGAGGTGGTCGACCACGCACCGGTGTCTGCGCCAGTGCGTGCACCGCGTGTCGCGCAAGCGGCTCCGGCTGCTGTACCGGCGGCGCGTCGCTCGGCGCCGACTGCGCCGGCCGAGTCGCGTGCGTCTGATGCACATTCGGCAGCTGCACGTTCGGCAGCTGCGCCGCAACGGCGTGGCCGCGTTGGTCTGCCCGACCGTTTGCAGATGGCGTTGCTGCGCGCGTCCGGTTGCAACCCGGGCGACCCTTCGACGCAAGCCTTGATGGCCTCCTGGCCGCTAGCCGACTTGCGTGGCAATCCGGCCGCCAAGCGTGCGCTGTGGCCGCAGCTGCGCGCGCTGCGTCGCCATCAGGACCCGGCGTGAGCGCAATGAACGCGCCGCTGCCCGCGCCACTGCGTGCCATGCGCGAAAGCGATCTGGACGCGGTGATGGAAATCGAGCAACGTGCCTATCCGTTCCCGTGGACGCGCAGCATCTTTCGCGATTGTTTGCAGGCGGGCTACCCGGGGTGGGTGATGGAGCAGGGCGGCCAGGTCATCGGTTACGGCATCATCAGCATCGCCGTCGACGAGGCGCATGTCCTCAACGTCTGCATCGCGCCGGAAGCGCAATCGCAAGGACACGGGCGCGTGTTGTTGCGCGCCTTGATCAAGGGTGCCTGCGACCGCGGCGCGCGACGTGCATTTCTGGAAGTACGCCCGTCCAATCCTTCGGCGATTGCGCTGTATCACTCCGAAGGCTTCAACGAGATCGGGCGGCGCCCGCGTTACTACCCCTCCAATACCGGACGCGAAGATGCGTTGGTGATGGCGATCGAGTTGTTCTTCGAAGGGTTTTCCTGAGCGCTGCGGCAGCCTCGCCTTTGCGGGCTGCCCATCATCGAATCGATTGCAGATAACGATCGCGCGCATGGCGTTGTGCGTGCGTGGATGGATGCGCGCATGAGAAAAATGGGCTTGCTTGCGCACAGGCTGCTGTTGATAGCCGATAACGTCTGCAAGATGCACGCGTACGTGTTGACTGTGTGCGCAACCAGCGCCACGTGGCGTGTGCTCTTGAACATACAGCAACGCCAATAGCGCCATCGATTGACGCTTTGTCTTGGATCACGATGTCTTGCGCACGGCTCGCATCGCGCAGTGCATGTATGCAGATGTATCGCTCAGTTGATCGCCTGCGTCATGCCTGTTCTACGTGCGCTCGGCGATTGTGCACCGCACCTCGCACGTTCGTGTCGGTTCCCGCTTGCTGGATTGCGTGCGTGCCGACGCATCAAGCGCATGTGCGTCTTGCACGCGCTATCCAGTCAGCACGTTGCAATGGATGCTTTCGTTGCGAAAAAACACTCCCATGTGATCGCAGCAGCATGGTGTGTTGAAGGCATGTCCAACTGCAATGCGACACGCAGAATGCTGCGCTGCAGTGTCCCTGGCGCTGTCTCTGCGTGTCTTGATTACAGCGCTTTGTCTTCTCTTTGGTGTCTCGCAACCGTTTGCGTGACTGCGCGTGCACATCGAGGCATTGCTTAGATACAAGCGATTGCGATGCTCCTAGTATCCGTGTCGCGGAGCTGAAAATTACAGAGATGAAAAGTACGTTCCGCAGTCGATAGACGAGGAATGTGCCGCCGCGCGGCGCATCGAACCCATTCGAGGGAGACATCAAGATGAAGCCGAAATTTTCGACGGCGGCCGCCGCGTCGCTGTTTGTCGGGTCGTTGCTGCTCACCGGCGTTGCAAGCGCCGATCCTGCGCTGGAAGCGGCGACCACCGGGTGGGCGACGCAGAACGGCGGTACCAAGGGCGGCTCGAAAGCTGCCGCTGCCAACATCTACACCGTCAAGAATGCTGCCGAGTTGAAGAACGCGCTGAAGGCCAGCGTGGGCAGCAACGGACGCATCATCAAGATCAGCGGCATCATCGATATCAGCGAAGGCAAGCCTTACACCAAGACCTCGGACATGAAGGCGCGCGCGCGTCTGGATATCCCGACCAAGACCACGCTGATCGGCATCACCAGCAATGCCGAAATCCGCGAAGGCTACATGTACGTCAAGGCCAACGACGTCATCATCCGCAACCTCACCATCGAAAATCCATGGGACCCGGAGCCGGTCTGGGATCCGGATGACGGCAGCGCCGGTAACTGGAATGCCGAGTACGACGGCCTGACCGTGGAAGGCGCTACCAACGTATGGGTGGACCACGTGACCTTCACCGATGGTCGCCGCACCGATGATCAGAACGGCACCGGCAACGGCCGCCCCAAGCAGCATCACGACGGCGCGTTGGACATCAAGCGCGGTGCCAACTTCGTCACCGTTTCCTACTCGGCGTTCAAGTCGCATGAGAAGAACGGCCTGATCGGTTCCAGCGACAGTCATTCAAGCTTGGACAGCGGCAAGCTCAAGGTCACCATCCACAACACCCTGTTCCAGGACATTGCCGCGCGTGCACCGCGGGTGCGTTTCGGCCAGGTGCATCTGTACAACAACTACCACGTGGGCAGTACCAGCAATAAGGTCTACCCGTTCTCGCACGCGCATGGCGTGGGCAAGGAATCGAAGATCTTTTCCGAGCGCAACGTGTTCGACATCAGTGGTGTGAGCAGCTGCGACAAGATCGCTGCCGACTACGGCGGCAGCGTGTATCGCGACCAGGGCTCGCTACTCAATGGCAAGGCCTTGAGCTGCTCCTGGAACAGCAATATCGGTTGGACTCCGCCATACACCTACAGCCTGCTGTCGGCCGACAAGGTGGCTGCGGACGTCAAGGCAAAAGCCGGCGCCGGCAAGCTGTAAGCGACAGCACCTGCTGCAAAGCGTTGCCACGCGCAGTGCACGAAAACGTGCGCTGCGCGTGGCTCGCGGTCATTCCAAAAACGCAGGTGCAACATGATGAAAATGTACTTTTAAATAATGTACATAAGCATTAGCATCGGTCGGGTTCGCTAGGGGACTGGCCTGTTGGCCTGGGCGAACGCACGGGGAACACGTCGCGTAGCGGCGTGTCATGCATCACTCATTCAAGAGATTTCATCACCATGTCGAACGCATCGACTGTTGTGGGACGTACCGTTGTGGGCGTTGTATTGAGCGCCGCGTTGTTGTCGACCACCGCTTACGCAGCCGACCCTGCGCTGGAGGTTGCCACCACCGGCTGGGCCACCCAGAACGGCGGCACAAAAGGCGGTTCCAAGGCGGCGGCAGCGAATATCTATACCGTCAGCAACGCAGCACAATTGAAGGCCGCACTGAAGGCCAGCGCTGGCAGCAATGGGCGCATCATCAAGGTCAAGGGTGTCATCGACATCAGCGAAGGCAAGGCCTACACCAAGACCTCGGACATGAAGACGCGTGCGCGTCTGGATGTGCCGACCAAGACCACCTTGATCGGTGTCGGCACCAACGCAGAAATCCGCGAAGGCTATTTCTACATCAAGGCCAACGACGTCATCGTGCGCAACCTCACCATCGAAAATCCGTGGGATCCGGAACCGAAGTGGGATGCCGACGATGGCGACAACGGCAACTGGAATGCCGAGTACGACGGTTTGACCGTGGAAGGCGCCACCAACGTGTGGGTGGACCACGTGACCTTTACCGATGGTCGCCGCACCGACGATCAGAACGGCACTGCCAATGGTCGTCCCAAGCAGCATCATGACGGCGCGATGGACGTCAAGAAGGGCGCGAACTTCGTGACCATTTCGTACTCGGCCTTCAAGTCGCACGAGAAGAACAGCCTGATCGGCTCCAGCGACAGCGCCTCCAGCACCGACAGCGGCAAGCTCAAGGTGACCATCCACAACACCTTGTTCGAGAACATCTCCGCGCGTGCACCGCGGGTACGTTTCGGCCAGGTGCATCTGTACAACAACTACCACGTGGGCAGCACCAGCAATAAGGTCTACCCGTTCTCGCACGCGCATGGCGTGGGCAAGGAATCGAAGATCTTCTCCGAGAACAATGCCTTCGACATCAGCGGTGTGAGCAGTTGCGACAAGATCGCCGGCGATTACAAGGGCAGCGTGTACCGCGACCAGGGGTCGTTGCTCAACGGCAAGGCATTGAGCTGTTCCTGGAACAGCAACATCGGCTGGAAGCCGCCGTACACCTACAATCTGCTGTCTGCCAACAAGGTGGCTGCGGACGTCAAGGCTAAGGCCGGCGCAGGCAAGCTGTAACTGCTGCGGCACGCAGCGCTGCAAGGGTTGCAGCACTGTTCGTCATCACACAACGCCCGCAGCGATGCGGGCGTTGTGCGTTTGCACGATGTGCTGATCGAGGTCTGGATGCCCTGCTTAGGGATCGTCAGCGAAGCCAAGACGCGATAGCACGCTGCCGTCACGCGTCCAAAGACCGATTCGCGATGCGGCCCGCGCATCGCACTTCAACTAATCCATGGCCGAGAACAGACGCAACGGCGCAGCCGCGCCCGCCGCAGCAAGCGGCAGCACGCGTCGGCAAAAGTGCATTCAGTCCTGCGCTGCGTTGTTCGCGCTCTGGCCCGGCGTGCACACCGGCTTTTGACGCTTGTCCACCAGCTTGCCCATCAGTCGGTCGCTCAGCGGCAGCATGTCGCCGTTGAGGCGCCAGTCGTAGATCACGCTGAAGGCCAGGACGCGCGCAACGTACTCGCGGGTTTCCTTGTAGCTGATGGTCTCGATCCAGAAGTCCGGTTCGAAGCCCGGCCGTTGCGATTGCCAGCGGCCGGTCGGGCCGGGTCCGGCGTTGTACGCGGCGATGGTGAGATACGGCAGGCCACAGGTGTTGAGCAACTGGCGCAGGTACGCGGTGCCGATGGCGATGTTGGTGTCCGGCTCGTACAGACTGGCGGCACCCGCGTAGCCGGGCAGGGCGATGCCCTTGGCCACTGCCGCGCCGGTGCCGGGCAAGACCTGCATCAGGCCCATCGCATTGGCCGGCGAACGCGCACGTGGATTGAAGATGCTTTCGGCGCGGATCTCTGCAGCGACCCATGCCGGATCGATGGCGTTTTTGGCCGCTTCGCGGCGAATGCTCTCATCGTGATGCAACGGGAAGCGCAGCGCGTACAGCCGTTGCTCGTCCGGTTGTTTGCCAAGCGCAAACACCGCGCGGTCGAACCAGCCGTTGTCGCTGGCTACCTCCACCGCCAGGCGGCGCTGGGTGTCGTCGAGGCGGCTGGCGGCATCGTTCCACTCCGCCACCGCCCAGCCGGGGCGATCGATCTGGAACAACGCAATTGCACGGGTCAATGCCGGGTCGCGCGCCACCGCGGCCTTGGCCTGCGGGCTGTCCTTGGGCTCCCATGGGCATAGCCGATACGGCTGCTGCAGGCGGTCGGCGGCCAGGAAGCCGTGGAAGGTGGGCGACTGTGCCGCCGCGCGATACAACGGCTGTGCTGCCGCCGCCGAACCGGTCTTCTCGGTGAGGCGCGCTTCGAAATACTGCCAGCGCGAATCGGCGCGCTGGCTGGCCGGCATCTTGCGGATGGCGGCCAAGGCCGCAGGCCAATCGCCGCGCGACATTGCCTCGCGCGCGCGCCATTCGTGCAGGCGCTCGTCGTAGGCCGCATCGGGCACCGCGTTGAGCCTGCGCGCCGAATCCGGCAGGTAGGACGCCACCGTCCACAACGCAATCTGATACAGCACCTGCCCGCGCTGCGCGTCGCTGAAACCCAACGCGCTGGCGAGCTGCGGCAACTGTTGCTCGGCGGCATCCGGGTCGGTCTTGGCCAGCTTGGCCAGGCCATCGACGGCGATGTTGCGGCTGCGCTCGGTCTTTGGCCAACCCAGTGCACGCGGGTGGACCTTGTCGAGAAAGGCAGCGTAATCGGTGGCCAGTGCCAGATCAGCTGCCGGCAAGCCACGCGCCGCCGCACGCATCACTGCAGGCAGCTGCGCATCGGCAGCGGCTTCCACCCGCTCCCAGCGCAGTGCCGGGGTGAGTTCGCCGCGCGACTCCAGCCCCGCCACCACCGGCTCGCACGCATCCGGCAACGCCTTGCCGTTGCGCCACAGGGTGAGCGCATCGCGGCTCCACTGTGCGTCCAGCTTGCCGGTGGCCTGGCGCGCGGTCAGCTGCGCGCAGCGCAGCCCTACGTTCTCGGTGGTCTTCCAGTTGGCCAGCAACGTGGTCCAGTCCTGGTGCCGCGCGATCGCCGGCAACCAGGTGCTACGGAAACTCTCGGCCACTGGCTGGCCCGCGTAGCGCTGCAAGAATCCCTGCGCCTGCGCGTTGGAGACGTTGTCGATGTTGCGCTTGAGCGTGGCGTACTCCAGCCAGCCGTACAGCGGATGGCGGCTCAATGCAGAGAGCTGGGCGGGATCGGATTGGCCGCGCTCTGCGGCGGCGATTGCATCGCGCATGGCAGTCAATTGCGGATCCAGGCTTTGCGCATGCAGCGCAGTGCTGCCAAGGCACAACAGGCCGACGAAAACAGTGGCAAGACGCGGGAAATAAGTCATCGCGCGACTATACCGAAGCACGCCTGAGCGCTTGAGTGAATACGCATCGCGCCTGACAGCATGCGGCCTATCGATGCCGCTGTGCGTTCGTCGTCTGGACCATGCGCTTGCGCGTTTCTATCGGCATCTGCGCTCACACCATGCACTGCGACGCGCATCGCAGTGCTGCACCGCCAGATTGCGGTGCGTTAAGGTTTCGTTTACAACTTGGGCCGGACCGCAGGGCACGGGGGCGTGCGGACACTTAAAGATCCTTCTGGAGAGAGAAAGGATGAAGCGTCTGATTGGCCCGTCTCGGTCATGCCTGGCCGTGCAGTTGTCGTTGTGTCTGATTCCCACGCTGGCCTGGGCGCAACAGCCCGAGGCCGCCCCCGGTACGCGCACGCTCGATAGCGTGCAAGTCACCGGCACCCGCATCAGGACTGCCGAGCTGCAAGGCCAGGTGCCGATCCAGACGCTCAACCGCGCCGACATCGAACGCACCGGCCTGACTTCGATCGGCGAAGTGCTGCAGGAACTCACCGCGTCCGGTTCGGCGCTCAACGCCAAGTTCAATTCGTCCGGCAATTTCGGCTTTCCGCCCGACGGCGGCGGCGTGGGCGCGGGTTCGGCGCAGGTGGATCTGCGCCACCTCGGCTCCAAGCGCGTGCTGGTGCTGGTCGATGGCATCCGCTGGGTCAACGAGTCGTCTGCCTCCGGCGTGGGCTCGTCGACCGACCTCAATACCATTCCGCTGGCGATCGTCGAACGCATCGAAGTGCTCGAAGACGGCGCCTCGTCGTTATACGGTTCCGATGCGATTGCCGGTGTGGTCAACATCATCACCCGGCGCAGCTTCGACGGTGCGCAGGTCACGCTCAACTACGGCCAGTATGGCAAGGGCGATGGCGCCAACCAGGGCGTGGATCTGGCCTGGGGCACCAGCGGCGAGGATTTCAGCCTGTTTTTAGGCGCCAGCTACGTCAAGCAGGACCCGATCTATGCGCGCGACCGTGCACAGGCACGCTTCCCGATCCCGGGCACCGGCCTGACCTTCGGCAGCTCGGCCACACCGGATGGGCGCTTTCAGTTCGTCGACCCCACGACCGGCGCGCGCCAGAACCTCACCCCCAATGCCGGCGTCGGCACGCCGCAATACGACGGCAGCGCGGGCTGCACGCGCAGCGACGACTACCATTGCTTCGGCACCGCAGACCGCTACAACTTCGCCGAACAGAACCTGCTGCTGACACCGTCCGAGCGCAAGGGCGTGTTTGCGCAATTCCGCTATTACTTCAATGACGACGTGCAGTGGTACGTCAAGGCGTTGGGCAATCGGCGCGAGTCGACCAACCAGGCCGCGCCGGAGCCGATCTTTCTTGGCCCCGATGCCGGCACCGGCAATCCGCTCGCCGACAACATCGTGATTTCCGGCTTTAATCCGTTCAATCCGTTCGGCTTCGATCTGAACTCGGCCACCAACCTGATCCAGATCGGCCGACGTCCGGTGGAAGGCGGGCCGCGTCGCTACGAGCAGCAGGTGGATACGCAGTACTTCGGCACCGGGCTGGTGGGCACCTTCGAAGCCGCCGCGCGCACCTGGTATTGGGACGTCAACGGCATGTACAGCAAGAACAAGGCCGAGCAGACCAACTACGGCAGCTACAACCTGTTCAACATCAATCTGGCGTTGGGTGATCCGGCCGCATGCGCGGCGGTGGCTGGCTGCGTGCCGCTAGATATCTTCAGCGGGGCGGGTAGCATCACGCCGGACATGCTGCGCTGGATCCAGCCGGTGGTGCGCGACCGCAGCCAGAACGAGTTGAGCCTGTTCACCGCCAACCTCAGCAGCGAATTGTTCCAGCTGCCGGGTGGCGCGGTGTCGTTTGCCAGCGGCTACGAATACCGCAAGTACGAGGGCTCATATCAGCCCGATCCGCTCACCGTGGCCGGCCGCTACAACGGCGTGCCGTCGTTGCCGACCTCCGGTAGCTACGACGTCAACGAGGCGTATCTCGAACTCAATATTCCAATCTTCGCCAACTCGTCGTTGGGCGACAAACTCGATCTGAATATCGCCGGGCGCTATTCGGATTACTCCACCTTCGGCGGCGAATTCACGCCCAAGTACGGCCTGCGTTGGCAGGTCACCGACGAGTTGGTGTTGCGGACCAGCTACGCCGAAGGCTTCCGTGCACCGACCATCGGCGAGCTGTTCGGTTCGGCCGCGCGCGCCGATTTGCAGCTATCCGATCCATGCTCGATCGGCCTGGGCGGCACCGCCCCGCGCGGCAGTGCGGCCAACTGCGCCGCACTCGGCGTGCCGGGCGGTTACCAGCAGGCCAACCAGCAGATCTCGGTGACCACCGGCGGCAATGAGCAGCTGGACCCGGAGCGCTCGCGCAGCTTCAGCGCCGGCTTTGTGTTCAGCCCGGGCTTTGCCAGCAACGCCAGCTGGTCCGACCGGCTGGACATGGAAGTGACGTTCTATCGCCATCATGTCGACGGCGCGATCCAGGCCATCAATGCGCAGACGCAGCTGGATCTGTGCGTGGACACGCTGGATGCGCTGTACTGCGATGGCATCGGCCGCGCGTCCACCGGCGGCATCAACGCCTTCAACAACCGGCTGACCAATCTGGGCTCGATCAAAACCGATGGTTGGGATGTGGATCTGTTCTGGACGCTGCCGGAAAGCGCGCTTGGCCGCTTCAAGTTGTCCTGGCAAAACACCTTCGTAGGCCGTTACGAAGCGCTGGGTGCGGCTGGACAGCGGCAGCCGCAGGGGCCAGGTATCGAAGTGGTCGACAGTGCGATTCCCGAGTGGACCAGCAATGCCGTGCTGGATTGGTCGCTGGGTCACTGGACCGCATCGTGGACGGCGCGCCACATCTCCAAGCTCACCGAGCAATGCGGCGATGCGGTGGAATTTGCGGTGTGCTCCGATCCTGCCGTGGGCACCAATCGGCTGGACGCGATCACCTATCACGATGCGCAGGTGGGGTATCGCGTCGATTGGCTCAAGGGGCTGCAACTCACGGCTGGCTTGAACAACGTGTTCGACAAAGATCCTCCGCTCTGCCTGTCGTGCTCACTCAACGGCTATGACGCATCCACTTACGACATTCCCGGTGGGCGCTTCTGGTATGCGCGTGTGGATTTGAAGTTCTAGGGCGGCCGGACGCTGCGTGGTTCTTCAGTGAGAACCACGCAGGCTGATTGGGTGATCGCGGCGATGCGGAGGCGTCGTCGTCGCACCCCGCATGGTTATGGCAGGTGATGCGCAGGTGCCGGTTGCCTGCGTATCGCGGCGGCGCACTGGAGCACGGGCGCGTTGTCGTGCAGTCGTTCTCTTCTATCGGCGACAACGACTGTTTCAGCGCGGCTATACCGGCCGATAGTCCGGCAAGGCGATGCTGTTGGAATCGCGCGCAAAACTGTTGTTGATGACGCGTCGGACAAGCGGGGTGCCTGCCAGGCGCATCGCGCCGCGCAACAGCGTCAGCCCGACAGTGGAGTGCGGCCAGAGCAGACGAGGGACGATCTTGGGAACGTTCTGCCCCTCTTTGACGAACGGGCGCATGATCCGTTCGTAGTGCGTAAACGCTTGCGTAGGCGCGCTGGCCTGGGCAAGTTCCCCCGCCAATACATAGCTGCCCACCATCGCCAGCGTCGTGCCGATGCCCGACAGCGATGTGGGGCACCACGCGGCATCGCCGGTCAACACTACCCGGCCAGCGGACCAGCGCGGCATGCGCACCTGTCGCAATACCTCGAAGTAGAAATCGTCGACATCCTTCATCGCCTCGAGAATGCGCGGGAATTCCCAGCCGTCGTTGGCAAATTGCGCTTGCATGTAGTGCCGTTGCCGCTCCAGGCTCCATGCATTCTCGCCCTCGGGCCGCTTCTGCAGGCCGAGATAGGCGCCCAGCTTGCCGTCCAGGGCAGGCTTCAACGTCGCGCCGCGCCCACCCACCGTGTTGTATTGCCTGGCATAGGCACTGTCGTGCGGGAGTCGGGGGATGCTGAAGTACGCAATGGTCATGTCCATCCAGTACGGCACGTTCTCGCCGGGAAACACCAGCTCACGCGTGTGC
The DNA here is from genome assembly GCF_031843525.1 of Xanthomonas sp. WCS2018Noco2-27. Taxonomy (NCBI): domain Bacteria; kingdom Pseudomonadati; phylum Pseudomonadota; class Gammaproteobacteria; order Lysobacterales; family Lysobacteraceae; genus Xanthomonas; species Xanthomonas sp. WCS2018Noco2-27. The sequence continues at coordinate 149,464 of NZ_JAVTIK010000005.1, forward strand.
GCACCAACGCCTTCGGCGACGATGACAGCGTCGTAGCGTGCGGAGTGGCCGCTGTGGAAGGTGACGTCGACGCCGTCCTGGTCCTGGGCGAGGTCGCAAATGCTGTCGCCGAAGCGATAGGGCACGCGCTCGCGGGTGGCGTCATACAGGATGCGCGCGAGGTCGCCGCGACGGATTTCCAGATCGGCAGTGGGCCCGCCGTCGGTGTCGGACTCGTCTGCCTTGAAGCGCGCAATGACGCGATTGTCTTCGCCCACCCAATCGGTGCCGAGTTCCTTGGTGCTACGTTCGAATGCACGCGCCTCCAGTCCCATGCGGCGCAGCACCTCGCGCGCATTGCCGCGCACGTCGACGTTCTGGCCGCCATCACGAAACGCCGGCGCGCGTTCGACGACGTCGACCTCGACTCCGTAAGCATCGAGCCACCATGCCGCAGTGGTCCCGGCGACGCTTGCGCCACTGATGAGAATCTGACGGGACATGGTGCCGCTCCTGCAGCGAATGTATATCATGCATGATACTTAAATATCATGCGTGATGCTATTCGCTTGCGGCGGTTTCCAGATTGTCGATCAGTCGGCCAAGCAGAACGGTCAGCAGCGCGGCTTCTTCGTTGGAAAAGCCCGAGACGCCGACGGCATTGAAGTGAAGCAGCGCGGTGCGCCCGGTGGCAGCGGCGTCTTGGCCGGCATCGGTCAGCCGAACGGTGGCGGCGCGTTTGTCGCTGGACAACGCTTCGCGCGCAATCAGCGCCATCGCTTCAAGCTTGTCCAGCAGCGCCACCATCGCAGGCTGCTTCACTGCGGAGTGGCGCACCAGGTCCCGCTGCAGCATCGGGCCTTTCCACGACAGCAGCAGCAACGGCGCAATCAGCGCAAGCGTCAGCCCGTGTTCGCGCAGGCGCGCGTCGACACTGCGATTGAAGACGCGCGCGGCATGGTTGGCCAGATAGCCGGGCGCGATGGCGGCTTCCGGGTGGATGTCCGAGTTCATGCTCGAAGCATATCCCACGCGTGTGGGGCGATGGCACCGCGCGACTGGGGCTGTCGCGCGGTGGGGCAGCGTGGCTGGCCCGTCATGGCAAGGCGCCTGTTTCGACGATGGCGCAATGCTTGCGATGGGCTGCGGATGCGCGACGCGTCAGAACGCACCCGTGCATCCGCAGCACTCGCTTGTGGCCGATCGTTATCGACGCACCGGCGCGTCGCCAGCGATGTAGTAATCGGCCGTACTGCGCGCCAACGGCGCACGTCCCCGCATGCGGTCGGCGATCTTCTCGGCGATCATGATCGTGGTGGCGTTGAGGTTGCCGGTGATGATGCGCGGCATGATCGAGGCATCGATGACGCGCAGGCCTTCCATGCCATGCACGCGGCCTTGTCCATCCACCACGGCCATGTCATCGGTGCCCATCGCACACGAGCACGACGGGTGATACGCGGTCTCTGCACGTGAGCGCACGAACGCGTCCAGTTCGGCGTCGGTCTTGCAATCGGCGCTGGGGCTAATCTCGCGTCCGCGGTAAGGGTCCAGCGCGGGCTGCGCGATGATCTCGCGGGTGATGCGGATCGCATCGCGAAATTCCTGCCAGTCCTGATCGGTGGACTGGTAGTTGAAGAGGATGGACGGATGCTGGCGCGGGTCGCGCGACTTGGCGTGCACGTGCCCGCGGCTGGGCGTGCGCATCGAGCCGACATGCGCTTGAAACCCATGTTCCTTCACCGCATTGCTGCCGTTGTAATTGATCGCCACCGGCAGGAAGTGGTACTGGATGTTGGGCCAGTCGAACTCATCGCGCGTGCGGATAAAGCCGCCGGCTTCGAACTGATTGCTGGCGCCGGTGCCGGTGCCGGCAAACAGCCACTCGGCGCCAATCGCGGGCTGGTTCCACCATTGCAGCGCCGGATACAACGACACCGGTTTGGTGCAGGCGTACTGGATATAGACCTCCAGATGATCCTGCAGATTCTGGCCGACGCCGGGCAGGTCGTGGACCAGCTGGACGTCGAGTGCGCGCAGCAGATCCGGTGCGCCGACGCCGGAGCGCTGCAATAGCTGTGGTGAGGCGATGGCGCCGGCACAGACGAGCACTTCGCGGCGTGCATGCGCATCGATGCCCTCGCTGCTGTTGCCGACCAGATAGTGCACGCCGATCGCGCGCTTGCCGGCAAACAGGATGCGATCGGTGGTGGCGTGGGTGACGATGTGCAGGCCATCGCGCGGCTTTGCCATGTCCAGATACCCGCGCGCCGTGCTCGCACGACGGCCCTGTGGCGTCACGGTGCGATCCATCGGCCCGAAGCCTTCCTGCTGGTAGCCATTGAGATCGTCGGTACGCGGATAGCCTGCCTGCACGCCGGCATCGACCATCGCGTGGAACAGCACGTTGTTGTCGTTCTTCGGCGTGGCCACGCTGACCGGGCCTTCGCCGCCGTGATAATCGTTGGCGCCGATGTCGCGCGTCTCGGCCTTGCGGAAGTAGGGCAACACGTCGCGGTAGCTCCAGTCTTCCAGGCCCGGGCGTTTGGCCCAGTGGTCGAAGTCGAGCGCGTTGCCGCGGATGTAGCACATGCCATTGATCAGCGACGAACCGCCCAGGCCTTTGCCGCGCCCGCATTCCATGCGCCGGTTGTCCATGTGCGGCTCCGGCTCGGTTTCATAGGCCCAGTTGTAGCGGCGGCCCTGCAGCGGAAACGCGAGTGCGGCCGGCATCTGGGTACGGAAATCCAGCCGGTAATCCGGCCCGCCGGCTTCGAGCAAGAGCACCGTCACGCCGGGGTCTTCGGTCAAACGGGCAGCCAGCACGTTGCCTGCCGAGCCGGCGCCGATGATGATGTAGTCGTATTCGCGTTGCATGGTGGTCTCCTGATGCGTGTGCGATGCAGCGGCAGTCAAGGCACCGCGCAGTCGCTGTTCTGTGCGCGGCAACGTGCCGGTGCACGCAGCGCGTGTGTCGGGCGCAACGCACGCATCCATCGATCGCGTGCGTTGCGGCGTAGGCCGCTTAAAACACCGATGCGTAGCGTTCCAGCTCGACCTGTATCGACTTGGTGCGCGTATACGCCTGCAGGGTCGCCAAGCCATTTTCGCGCCCTACGCCGGACTGCTTGTAACCGCCCACCGGCATTGGCGCAGGCGACTCGCCCCAGGTATTGATCCAGCAGATGCCCGCTTCCAGACGATGGATCAGCCGGTGCGCACGCGCCAGATCGGGCGTGACAACACCGGCGGCCAACCCGTACGTGGTGGCATTGGCACGGGTCACCGCTTCGTCTTCGTCGTCGTAGGTGAGCAGGCTCAGTACCGGCCCGAAGATTTCCTCGCGCACGATCGCCATCACGTCGGTGCAATCGCTGAAGATCGTCGGTGCCACGTAGTAGCCCTGCGCCAGCGCGCCGTCGCGTAGCCGCTCGCCGCCGCAGAGCAGGCGCGCACCTTCGGCCTTGCCCTGATCGATGTAGTCCAGCACGCGCTGCATGTGCGCGGCGCTGACCATCGGGCCAAACGTCGTGTGCGTATCGAGCGGGTCGCCGATATGGATGCGTTGCACGCGTGCCAGCAGCCGCGCTTCGAAGGCGGTACGCAGCGCACGCGGCACGAATACGCGGGTGCCGTTGGTACACACCTGCCCGGAGCTGTAGAAGTTGGCCATCATCGCGATGTCGGCGGCCAGATCCAGGTCGGCATCGGCGCACACGATCAACGGCGATTTGCCACCCAGCTCCATGGTCACGTCTTTCAGTGACGAACTCGATGCGCTGGCCATTACCTTGCGCCCAGTGGCGGTGCCGCCGGTGAAGCTGATCTTTTCGATCTGCGGGTGTTCGGTAAGTGCGGTACCCACGCTGGCGCCGTCACCGGGCAGCACGTTGAACACGCCATCGGGCAGGCCGGCCTCAGTGAAGATTTCGGCCAGCTTGAGTGCGGTCAGCGGCGTCACCTCGCTGGGTTTGAAGATCATTGCATTGCCAGCCGCCAGCGCGGGCGCGGCCTTCCACAGTGCGATCTGGATCGGGTAATTCCACGCACCGATCGCGCCGACCACGCCCAGCGGCTCATGCCGCGTGTAAAAGAAGCTGCCTTCGCGCAACGGCACCTGCACGCCTTGCAGCGCCTGCGATACGCCGGCGTAATACTCCAGCACGTCGGCGCCGGTGACGACGTCCACGCTGCGCGTTTCGCTCAGCGGCTTGCCGGTATTGAGCGTCTCCAGCTCGGCCAGCGCGTCGTTGCGCTCGCGCAGCAATGCCACCGCGCGCAGCAGGATGCGCGAGCGCTCCACTGTTGTCAGTGCCGCCCACACGCGTTGGCCGGCCTTGGCGCTATCGACCGCGGCGTCCAGATCGTCGGCGCCCGCGTTGTGCACATTGGCCAGCACTTCGCCGGTGGCGGGGTTGATTACTTCGAACGTGTGGCCGCCGCGGGCGGGAACATATCGGCCGCCGATGTACAGCAGCTGGTCGGGGAAACGTGGCATGACAAACCTCCTTGGGACGGTCGCCGCAGCGACGCAACTCAGCGTGTGAGGTGCAAAAACTGCAGATGACGCTCGTATTGATCGATGATGTCGTTGATGATTTGTTCGCGGCTGTAGCCGACCAGGTCGTAGTCCTGACTGCCTTCGTACAGATAGACTTCGGCGCGGTAATAGCGCTGGTTGCGGAAACGCTGCGCCACAAACGACGGAGTCAGATATCCGCGCATCACCACCTGGTAGCGGAAGCCTTGTTGTTCGCCGTGATCGACACTGATTTCCATGTCGCCGTCGTCGACCCGGCTGCTGACCTTCCAGCCTTCTTCCTGCAACTGTGCGGCCACCGCTTCGATCGCCGGGCGCACCTGGTCGTGCATGAAGCGGTAGACCTCATCGCGCGCCGGGAAGTGCATCGCCTGGCCCAGGCGCTGGCGCCAGCCACCGTGATGACGCGATTGCCCGATGAGCGGGCTGGGGCTGTAGAGCTGCGCACGTTTGCGCTGCGATTCTTCGCTCAGCGCGCGCGACAGGCCCCACGCCATCAGCAGCAACACCGCAGAAAACGGCAGCGATGCCAATACCACCGCCGATTTCAGCGCGTCCATGCTACCGGCCAGCAATAAACCTGCAGTGACCACGGCGGTGAGCACGCCCCAGAACACGCGCAGCCAGCGCGGGCCGTCGTCGTGCGGCTCGCCGCCGTGCGAGGACAGCGTGGACAGCACCACGGTGCCGGAGTCGGCAGAGGTGACAAAGAACACGAAGCTGATCGCCACCGTCACCGTGATTACGGTGCGGCTCCACGGGTAGTTTTGCAGCAGCGAGTACAGCACCGTCTGCGGCGCATCGATGGCCTGTTGCGCCAATGCGCCCTGGCCATGGTGCAGCAACTGATCCAGCGCGCTATTGCCGAAGATCGACAACCACGCCAGGGTGAATCCCAGCGGGATCAGCAACACGCCCAGCACGAATTCGCGAATGGTGCGGCCGCGCGAGATGCGCGCGATGAACAAGCCGACGAAGGGTGCCCAGCCGATCCACCACGCCCAGTAGAACACCGTCCAGTTGCCCAGCCAGTCGGCACGGCCGCCATAGGCATAGACGTCGAAACTCTTGCCGACCACGCTGCCCAGGTAGTCGCCCAGGTTCTGCATCAAGGCATTGAGCAGGTATTGCGTTGGGCCGGCAAACAGCATGAACAACAGCAGCGCGATCGCCAGCAGCATGTTGATGTCCGACATCCAGCGCACGCCTTTTTCGACGCCGGACACTGCCACCACAATCGCCGCGCCCATCATCGCCACGATCAGTGCGACCTGCACCCAATGCGTGTGCGGCACATCGAACAAGGTGCTCAGCCCGGCATTGAGATGCAGCACGCCAAAGCCCATGTCCGCACCGATGCCGAACACCGTCGCCACGATGCCCAGCGCATCCACGGTGTAGCCGATCGGCCCATTGATGCGCTTGCCGATCAGTGGATACAGCGCCGAGCGCAATGCCAGCGGCAGGTTGTGGCGAAAGGCGAAATACGCCAGCGCCATGGCCGCCAGCGCGAACACGCCCCAGCCGTGCAGGCCCCAATGCAGAAACAGCAACTGCATGGCCTGACGTGCGGATGCTTCACCGCTGCCGGTGCCACCCTGGGGCGGCTGCAGATAATGGGTCAGCGGTTCGGACACGCAGAAGAAGAACAGCGTGATGCTGATACCGGCCGCGAACAACATGCCGGCCCAGGAGAGATAGCTGAATTCCGGTTCGTCGTGATCGGCGCCGAGCTTGATGTTGCCGTAACTGGAGAGCGCAGTGCCCAGCACGAACACCAGATACAGCGTCATCGCCAGCAGGTAGTACCAACCGACATTGCGCGAGGCCCAGGTCTGCGCATCCAGCAGCACGCGGCCTGCGTCCAGCGGAAACAGCGCAACCAGCAAGGCGAATGTGCACACCACCGTCGCCGCCAACAAAAACACCGGCCGCAAGGTGCGCACCGGCAACGGCTGCGGTTCGACTGCACTCATACCGACGCACTCATAGGATGCGTATCACGTGACGTGCTCCCAACGAAAAACCGCCTGCGTTATCGCACAGGCGGTGTCTAGGGGGTGTCGTCGGTCGAGTTCGCCAGTGCGAACCCGTCGGCACTTTGCGTGCGCTAGCGCAGCAACTGCAGCGGGACGCGGATGTCCATGCCCACTGCCAGATGATCGGAGAACGCGGCAGGAATCGCTTCGGTGTGCTCGATCACCAGACTGTCGCTGACCAGGATATGGTCGATCGCCCGGTCCGGGCGCCAGCTTGGGAAGGTGTGCACCACGCAGCTCGGCGGCTGCAATCGCGTATGCCGATACAACGCCTGCATCTCCGGCCGGTCGGCCACGCAGTTGAAGTCGCCCATCAGCATCGCGTTGGGATGCTCGGACAGCAGCTCGGCGATGAAGGCCAACTGGGCCATGCGCGAATTGGCGCCCAGCGACAGATGCGCCACCGCCACCGCCAGCCCATCGCGGCCTTGCCCGAACTTGGCCAGCAGGATGCCGCGTCCGCCGATGCGGCCGGGCAGGGCGTGGTCCTGGACTTCCAGCGGTTCCAGCTTGCTCAGCAAGCCGTTGGCACTGGACGCCACCCCGCCCATGCGGCGGTTGGGCTGGTGGCTCCAGTAGTGGAAGCCGGCACGCTCGGCCAGATAGTGGGTCTGGTTGGTGAAGCCCGAGCGCAGGCTGCCTGGATCGGCCTCCTGCAGGCCGACAATGTCGCGGTCGCCGGCCAGCTTGGCGATGCTGTCCAGGCTGGTGCGTTTGGCCCCCAGCGGTAACGCGTGCGACCAGCTGCGGGTGACGTAGTCGCTGTAACGGCGGGTGCTGGAGCCGGCCTGGATATTGGCGGTCAGCACCCGCAGGGTGCGCGAGTCCGAAGCGTTCACGATGCGGCGGTCGCCCCGATCACTTGGCCAGCGTGGCGCGTTCGCGCGCGATCAGGTGATCGGCGATGCGCAGCATGTCCGGGAAGCTCTTGCCCTTGACCAGGTACTTGCCGTTGACGATCAGCGACGGCGTGCCGGTGATCTGGCTACGGGTAGCGAACTGCTTGGCGCGGTTGGTCTTGGCCGAGACGCCGAAGCTGCTCATGGTGTCGATGAAGGTCTTCTGGTCCACGCCGTACTTGGCGTAGAACGCGGCGATGTCCTGCACCGAATCCTTGCCGCGCTCGCCCTTGAGGGTCTGGTCGACGTGGATGGCCTTGTACAGCGCTTCATGGGTCTTTTCCTGCACGCCCAGCGTCTCGGCGGCGTAGAACGCGCGCGCATAGTCATCCCACGGGCCACCGAACATCGCCGGGACGTAGACGAAATGCACGTCCGACGGCAGGCCGGCCTTCCACGGCCCGATCAGCGGCTGGAACGCGTTGCAGGCCGGGCAGACATAGCCGAACACCTCGGCCACTTCGATCTTGCCGGCAGCCTGCTGGTACGGCTGGGCTGCCTGGATGTCCACATAGTCGGTGCCGGCGACCGGCTCGGGGCCGTTCGGTGCGCGCGGGGCGGCGCTGGGCGCGGCGGCCGGCGGCGTGGTGGCGCTTTCGCCAACCGCAGGCGGGGCGGCCGGATCGGCAGCCGGGGCAGCGGCGGGTGCAGGCGCCGTCTCGGCAGCCGGCGTAGCGGCGGCAGGTGCGGTGTCGGACGAACCGTCCTGGGCCTTGCAGGCGACCAGGATCGGCAGCAGCGCCATCAGCGTCAGGGCGAAGCGGGTCTTCATCGGATTGGATCTCCAGCGTGGGGCGAGGAAAGGGCCGGACGGCCGCGGGGCGCATGATGCCACGGGCCGCCGTCGGTGGCGGTTACGCGGTTCAGCGCTTGGCAGCTGCGGCGTGCTCGCGGGCGATGAGGTAGTCGGCCACGCGCAGCATGTCCGGGTAATTGCGCGCGCCGATCAGGTAGCGCCCGTTGACGATGATGGCCGGGGTGCCGGGCAGCTTGCTGCGCTTGGCGAAGTCGCGCGCGGCATCCAGCTTGGCGTCCACCGCCTGGCTTTTGTAGGTCTCGACGAAGCGCTGCTGCGGCACGCCGTAGTCGGCGTAGAACGCCGCCAGTTCTTCCGGTGCCACGTTCTGGGAAGGCACGCTCTGCTTTTCGTGGATGGCGTCGAACATGGCGCGGTGGCTGCGCTTGGCCACGCCGAGGATGTCGGCGGCGAAGTACGCGCGCGCAAATGCGTCCCAGAACCCGCCGAAAGCGGCCGGCACCGGGGTGAAGCGCACATAGGACGGTTGCTTGGCCGCCCAGGCTTCCAGCGTCGGCTCGAAGTGCGCGCAATGCGGGCAGGTGTAGCCGAACACTTCCACCACTTCGACCTTGCCGGCCAGCGGCGCATACGGCTGGCCGCCGTCGATCAGGGTGTAGTCCTCGCCTTCGACCGGCGGCGCCGTCTTGTCTGCGGCGCAGGCCACCAGTGGCACCAGGATCAACAACAGCAGGGACAGGCGGGAAAGCAGATTCATGCAGGCTCCGTGGGGATCTCAAGAGGGGGCGGGAAACGACGACGCCGGTCGCGGGACCGGCGTCGTGACACGGTGGAGCAGGTGGGCGCCTCAGCTCATGAGCGCGCCGGTGTCCCGGCAGGCGTCTGTGCAGCGGCGGCATCGTCGGCGCGGTCGTGCAGACCTTGCAGATAGCTGGACAGCGCCTGGATCTCCTGCTCGCTCAGCGGGCGTGCCACCTGCGCCATGATATTGAACAGCGCCGGATTGCGCTCCTGGGTGGTGCCGGCCTGGTAGTCCTTCAGGCGCCGCGCCACGTAGTCGGCATGCTGGCCACCCAGGCGCGGATACGCCGGGCCCGGATTGCCGCCACCGGACGGGCCGTGGCACGCCATGCAGGCCGGCACGCCGCGCGCGATGTCGCCACCGCGGTAGAGCTTTTCGCCGACCTCGTAGAACTTCATGCCCTGATACGGGCCCTCGGCGATCACTGCGTCGTCGGCGACCCCGGCGGACGCCTTCTGGGTGGCGAAGTAGGCGCCCAGGTCGCGCATGTCCTGCGCGGTGAGGTCCTTGACGAACGGCACCATCACCGCCGACATCCCGCTATTGCGCTCGCCGCTGGCGATCAGGGCCACCTGATGCGCAACGTAGCGCTCGGTTTGCCCGGCGATGCGCGGGTACATGGCCACCGCCGGATTGCCGTCGGGGCCGTGGCAGGCGGCGCAGGCGGCCGCCTTTGTCTGCCCGGCCTTGGCATCGCCCCAGGTGGTCTTGGCCAGATCCACCTCCAGCGGCGCAACGCGCACGGGCGGTGGATCGGGGATCGGCGTGACCGCCGATTGCGCAAACGCCACGGCGGCAATGACCGGCACGGCGAGGGCGGTGAGGACTAGCACACGAGCATGGCGCATCAGCTAAAGCTCCGTATGGACCCGGCCCGCGCGCGTTGGGTGCTGGCAGTGGCAGGCATGCTTCGATTATCGACACGCCTTTGCGCCAGGGTCAACGAACAGTGCAGCAAAACCGCCGGGCCCGAACGTGCGATCCTAGTGAGATGTCGCTCCTTATCGAACAAGCCCGCTACCACCTGTCCGCCCATAACGCCCGGCAATTGCCCGACGATGGCGGTTACGAGGTGGCCTTCGCCGGCCGCTCCAACGCCGGAAAATCCAGCGCACTCAATGCGCTGACCCGCCAGAACGCGCTCGCCCGCGTGTCCAAGACCCCCGGCCGCACCCAGCAGCTGGTGTTCTTCCAGATCCAGCCCGAGCGCTATCTGGTGGATCTGCCCGGTTACGGCTACGCCAAGGTGCCGCAGGACCTGCAGGCGCACTGGCAGGCCTTCATCGACCGCTATTTCCGCACCCGCGAGGCGCTGCGCGGCCTGGTGGTGGTGATGGATATCCGCCATCCGCTCAAGGATTACGACCTGCAGATGCTCGGCTACGCCGCCGAACGCGGCCTGCCCGCGCACGGGTTGCTGACCAAGGCCGACAAGCTCGGCCGTGGCCAGCAGATGCAGACCCTGCAGAAGGTGAAGAAGGAAGTGACCTCGCGCTTCGGCGACAGCGTGACCGTGCAGACCTACTCCGGCGAATCGCGCCAGGGTGTGGACGAACTGCGCGGCATCGTCGGCGGCTGGCTGGGCCTGGGTGTGGAAACGCCCGCGGCCGAGTGATGCCTGGCGGCCGCCACGGCCGCGTCCCTTTGATGCGATGCAAGACGGCGAGCCAGTGCTCGCCGTCTTCGTGTGTGGTGGTCGGTACGGGCCTGTCGGCAGCCAGGGTCGACCGGTGTACCGGTTGCGGCCGGCTGGCACACAGGCGGAGCGGTGGACTGCGGTGATGCGCACTGCGGCCCATCCTGCGGCATGCGCATGGATGGAAATCTCAGACCCGGCCGATGGCGGCAATACTTGCATGCCCTGCGGGTATAGTGCGGGCCTTGCGGTGGCTGGGAAGTATCCCCACATCGTTCCACCCCTTCACGTTTGCGAGCCTGCCCTTGTCGAGTCCCAGCCACGTTGCCGAAACGCCGATTACCGAACGCGCGGAACTGGTCCAGGTACTGGCCTCCGGCGAGAAGCCCAGTGCGGACTGGCGGATCGGGACTGAGCACGAGAAGTTCGGCTTCCAGCTCGATGACCTGCGCGCGCCCACCTTCGAAGGCGCGCGTGGCATCCAAGCCTTGCTGACCGGGTTGACCCGTTTCGGCTGGGAGCCGGTGCAGGAAAACGGCCACACCATCGCGCTGCTGCGCGACGGCGCCTCGGTGACGCTGGAGCCGGCTGGCCAGCTGGAACTGTCCGGCGCGGCAGTGGAAACCCTGCACGACACCTGCGTGGAAACCGGCACCCATCTGGACGAAGTGGCCCAGGTGGCCGGCGAGTTGCAGCTTGGGTTCCTGGGCATGGGCTTCCAGCCCAAGTGGCGGCGCGACCAGATGCCGTGGATGCCCAAGGGCCGCTACCAGATCATGAAGAACTACATGCCCAAGGTCGGCTCGCTCGGCCTGGATATGATGACGCGCACCTGCACGGTGCAGGTCAATCTGGATTACGCCACCGAAGCGGACATGGTGCAGAAGTTCCGCGTGTCGCTGGCGTTGCAGCCGATCGCCACCGCCTTGTTTGCCGATTCGCCGTTCACCGAGGGCAAGCCCAACGGCTACCTGAGCTATCGCTCGCACATCTGGACCGATACCGACGCCGATCGCACCGGCATGCTGGATTTCGTGTTCGAAGACGGCTTTAGCTACGAGCGGTATGTCGATTACCTGCTCGATGTGCCGATGTATTTTTCGTATCGCAACGGCGTCTATGTCGATGCCAGCGGGCAGAGCTTCCGCGATTTCATGCAAGGCAAGCTGCCGGCATTGCCGGGTGCGTTGCCGACGCTGCGCGACTGGTCGGACCACATGACCACCGCGTTTCCGGAAGTGCGCCTGAAGAAATATCTGGAAATGCGTGGCGCCGATGCCGGCCCGTGGAATCGCCTGTGCGCGTTGTCGGCGTTCTGGGTGGGCCTGTTGTACGACCAGACCGCGCTCGATGCGGCCTGGGACCTTGTCAAGGATTTCAGCCCGACCGAACGCCACGCCTTGCGCGACGGCGTGCCCAAGCACGCGCTGGGCCTGCCATTCCGCAACGGCACCGTGCGCGACCTGGCGGTGGAGGCAGTCAACATCGCCCGCGAAGGCCTGCGCCGACGCGCGCGCTTGAATGGCGATGGCCAGGACGAAACCGGCTTTGTCGACGTGATCGCCGAGATTGCCGAAAGCGGCGTCACTGCCGCCGAGCGCAAGCTGGCGCTGTATCACGGCGCCTGGAACGGCGATATCGACCGTGTATTCCGCGAGTTTGCGTACTGATTGAGTGATGTGCGGTCGACTGCGCGCCGTGATGCGGCGCGTGTTGCTGTGGGTCAGTGCGTGAGCGGTTAGCTGTCGGCAGTGAAGCCCTGGTTGTGTGCGGCTTCCACCCTGGGGCCCTGATGCGCACGGTCGCGCGCATTCTCCGCGTGGGTGACCGACGAGCGCGTTACCGACCCTGGCTCGGCGCGACAGCCTGGTAGCTAGGGGAATGCGTTGCCCCGTGATGCGCGCGATGAGGCCACTGCTGGTCGTGCGCGCTGATCCCTTGTCCCCGTCGGTTCCTGTCTGCGCTCAGCGCCGCTCCGGCATGCACGGCAGGCGCACCGTTACGCGCAGCCCGCCATGGGCGCGGTTGTCCAGGCGCAGGTCGCCGCCATGCGCCAGCACGATGCTATGCGCCACCGACAAGCCCAGGCCGATGCCGCCGGTACCACGGTTACGCGAAGACTCGCCACGCACGAACGGCAGCAACAGTTGTTCGCGCTGGGTGGGGTCGATGCCGGGGCCGTCGTCGTCGATCCACAGCACACCATCCTCACCATCGCGGGTGAGCTGCAGGCGCGCGCACTTGCCGTATTTCAGGGCGTTTTCAAGCAGATTCATCAGCGCGCGGCGCAATGCCAGCGGGTCGCCGTCCAGGGTGATGGTCGGGCCGGGCAGCAGCACCGCGTCGGCGCCGATATCGGTGGCGTTGTCGACCACGCTCTCCACCAGCAGGCGCAGATCCAGCGGCGCGCGTTCGCCGCGATGGCGATCGTTCTGGATGAAATCCAGCGCCGCGGAAATCATCGCCTTCATTTCGTCGATATCGGCCAGCGCCTTTTCGCGCAGTGGCGGTTGCAGGCCGTCCAGTCGAAACGACAGCCGCGCCAGCGGCGTGCGCAGGTCGTGCGCGATGGCCGCCACCATGTGGGTACGTTCGTTGATCAGCCGGTTCAGACGCCCCTGCATCGCATTGAACGAATCGGCGGCGCGGACGATCTCCGGCGGGCCGCTGCGTTGCAAGGCGGCGGCGTGGGGATTGCGGCCCAGCCGGTCGGCGGCTTCGGCAAAGCGCTTGATCGGCGCCGACAGTGCGCGCGAGAACCACCATGCCAGCGGCACATTGGCGAGCAGGCCGGCCAGGAACAGCAGCACGATATGGGTCTTGAACTCAGCCGACAGCCGCCGTCGCGGCGACTCCACCGTGCGCCAGCGGCCATCGGGCTGCTGCAGAGCGGCGGTGAAGCCATCCAGCAGCGGCACGCCGGGGGTGAGGCGTTCGCTTTCCCAATCGTCCGGCGCCTGGTCCATGCGCAGCCCATTGCCGAACGGCGGGTCGCCAGCTGGGCGGCCGGACGCCCATTCCGGCGACATCCGTCGGATACCGTTGCTGTCCGCGGCACTGGCCGCGTGCTGCCGTCGCGGTCGGTCCGCGGCAAGCTGCGGGCTCTCGCGGTCGTCGGCACTGCGATAGAACCGCACGCGGTGCGCGTCGACATCCAGCCAGTGGGCCAGCAGCATTTCCGCGAAGGCGTCGCGCACCTGGCCAGGCGGCGCTGTTGGCACCTGCACGCTGTCGTGCACCTTGAGGGTCTGGGTGCCGGCGGGCATGCGCGTGGACAGCAGCGCCACTACTTCCGGCGGGTGCACCGGCGGCTCGTAGACGGGGGTGCGCATCACCAGCAGGGCGATGCCGATGGCCTGGGCGGTGAGCAGGGCCACCGCCAGCAGGACGAACGTGCGGGCAAAGATCGACAGCCCGCGACGTGCCGGTTTACTCACAGACGCGAGACGCCCGGCAGCAGCATGTAGCCTTCATTGCGTACGGTGCGAATCAGTTCGGTATGGACGCGCTCGTTGATCTTGCGGCGCAGGCGGCTGATCTGGCTGTCGATGGCACGGTCGTAGACGTCGGTATCGCGGCCGCGCGCATAGTCCAGCAACTGGTCACGGCTGAGCACGCGCTGTGGGTGCTCGACGAAAGTGCGCAACAGCGCGAATTCGCCGTCGGAGAGATTGATGAAGATACCGGTGGGGTCGCGCAGGTCGCGGCGCACCACGTCCAGGCGCCAGCCGGCGAATTCGTAGACGTTTCCGCGCTGGTCGGCCTGCTCGTTGCTGGCTTGGCTGCGGCGCAGCAAGGCGCGCACCCGCGCCAGCAGTTCGCGCGGGTTGCAGGGTTTGGCTAGATAGTCGTCGGCGCCCACTTCCAGGCCGATGATGCGGTCGGTGTCGTTGCCCAGCGCACTGAGCATGATGACCGCCGGCGAACCGCGTTCGCTGGCCAGGGCGCGCGCTGCGCTCAGCCCATCTTCTCCCGGCATCATCACGTCGAGTACGATGAGGTCCGGGCGGCGTTGCGCCATGCGCGTGCGCATGTCCGCCACGTTTTCGGCAACGTCCACCTGGTAGCCATGCGCGCTGAGGAACTCGCCGATCAGCTTGCGCAGGTCCGGGTCGTCGTCGACCACAAGAACGCGGGGTTGTTGCATATCCATGGGAATCATCGTCGGTGGCGCGGAGGTCGGCCCGCGCAGGGTGGTGGCTACCGGATACATGGTGCTCGCAGGTGCAAGGCTGGAACTCACATCATAAACATCAAATTTGTCAACTATTGGCACACGTGCAAGGCAACATGACGGGACGGGACATCACGCAGGACACCATCGCTTCGACACTGCGCCATCCCGATGGCGGGTGCGTGCATGACAAGGCGTTTCCGATGATGCGGGTGATCAGCCGCGATAACGGCGTGGGCCTGACCCGCGACATGGTACTGATGGCGCAGACCCTGCGCGCCGGCGGCGTGCCCGTGCAGGAGCTGGGGTTCACCAGCCAGCGGTTGCAGGACACCGGGCGCGAAGTGCGGCTATGGGCCAGTCGCGCGCTGTTCGGGCGGGTGCCGTTGCAGATCTTTTCCGAGCGCGTGTATGCGCGCTGCCTGCCGCTGGGGCAGATCAACCTGCTGGTGCCCAACCCGGAATGGCTGCTGCCCAAATGGCTGCCGTTGCTGCCGAAATTCGACGCAGTGCTGTGCAAGACCCACCATGCCGAGCGGATTTTCCAGAGCCTGGGCTGCACCACGCGTTTCATCGGCTTTACCAGCCCGGATCGCCACGATGGGCAGGTGCCGCGCCAGCGTGCGTTTTTCCATCTGGCCGGGCGCAGCACCGCCAAGGGCACCCGCGTGCTGCTGGAGACCTGGAAGCAGCATCCGGAGTGGCCGCTGCTGACGGTGGTGCAAAACCCGCGGACAGCCGGTAAACCAGTGGTGGCGCCGAATATCGATCACCGCGTGCGCTATCTCGACGATGCCGAGTTACGTCGGCTGCAGAACGCACACCTCTTCCACATCTGTCCCTCCGAGGCCGAAGGCTTCGGCCACTACCTGATGGAAGCGCTGAGCGTGGGTGCGGTGACCTTGGCCACCGATGGCGAGCCAATGAACGAGCTGGTCAAGCCAGAGCATGGCGTATTGATTCCGGTGGGCGACGTGCGCCAGCGACGCCTTGCGTCGTATTACTACGTGGACGCAGCGGGAATCGCGCAGGCGGTGGAGACCGCGCTCGCCATGCCGCAGGCCGCGCTGGATACGCTGTCGGCCAATGCGCGTGCGTTCTATCAGGCCAATGATGGCGCCTTTGCAGGGCGCTTCTGCAGCGCGGTACTGGCGTCTCTGCCGGAGCATGCGCCGCAACATGCTGTCTGCATCGCGCCGGTGGTGGTCGATCGTTGAGGGATTGACGCGCTTGTCAGCGCTTGTGGTCGTTACCACTGCATGCCGTTGCTCATCAACGGCATGCGCATCTTCCTCGTGCGCGGGTTCAAGTGGAGGCTGCCATCGAAAGGTTGCAGCGTTACTGACGCTGCGCAGTTGACCCCGCTATTCGATCGCGCCGGCGCGCTGCCAGGCTTGCTTGGTACTCATAGTCACGGCGTCGAATGCATGCAATGTACGACCGATTAGTCGCCGGCTAGGTACAGCGCAGCGATACCGAAATCCAATGGCAACGAATCGATCAATCACTCCTATTGCACCACTCACGGCGCGGTCGTTTCGCTGTGCAGCTCCGCAATGCAGGGCGACACAAATAGATTGCCGCTATATGCGCCTGCCAGCGTCCTGGCCGCGACGACTGCCCAGACCACACCAAGCACGGCCACCAGGGCGACGCCGAGTAGATTGAAGAACATCAGCTGCACTAGCGCGCCAAGTTTCAAGGTGGCCACGGCGTAGACGCCAAGTGGAAAGGTGAAACCCCACCAGCCTAGATTGAACGGCACCTCGGCACGGAAATAGCGTGCGGTGATCAGCACCGACAGCAGCAGCCACCAGGCGCCGAGGCCCCAGAACAGCACGCCGCCGATCACGCCGATGCCCGCCGCGATCTGCCCGAGCTCGGCCAGCCCGTGTGCAGCGAAGATCGCCGGGGCGTCGGCGCCCATCACCAGCATGCCCAGCGCACCGGTCGCGATCGGGCCAAGCGACAACCAGCTCGATGCCGCCATGCTGGCCGGCGGTAGCTGATGCAAGGCCATGCGCAGCAGCAGGATGACCAGGATGCTCATCGCCACCGGCACCGAATACGCCCACAACGCATAGCTGGCAATCAGCACCGCGAACCGGCTGCCTGCATCGGCAAGGTGCGGAGCCAGCAGCCCGCCGCTGGCCGCCGCCACTTCGGCCGCCACCACCGGCAACAGCCACACCGCGGTCATCTGCTCGATGCGGTGCTGCTGCCGGGTGAACATCAGATACGGCACGCCCACTCCGCAAGCCACAGCCATCGCCACATCCGCCCACCACAGGGCCTCGGCTAGCGGCAGCACGGCGCTGCCCCAACGTGGCATGCCGTATAGCAACAGGCCGTTGATGATGGTCGCCAGGCCCATCGGGATGGTGCCCAGGAACATCGACGCGCTGGCGTGCCCGAAGATCCGTCTGGCTTCATCGAAGAACAGCACCCAGCGCGCGGCATACAGCAGCGTAAAGACGACAAACAGCGCAACGTTGCACATCCACAGGCGCGCGCCGATCGCCGCCAAGCCTGGAACAGGCCACGGCAGTTGCCCGAGCGCCAGGGCAAAAATGCCGGTGCCCATGGTGACGGCGAACCAGCTCGGGGTGAATTGACGGATGACCTCACGCGGGCCGGACAGTGCCTTGAAGGGGCGCAGCCACTGGGTGACTGGTAGTGCAGTGACGGTAGACATGGCGGCATGTGACGCAATGGGGAGGGCAGTGGCAACAGTGTCGAGCGTCAGTCCATAGCTGTAAAACGGGTAATATCGTTATTGAATACTTGTAAGGCAGGTAGATTGTGCGTCTGACGCTGCGGCAACTTCAGATCTTTTGCGCCATTGCCCAGCATGGCAGCACTACCAGTGCCGGACTGGTGGTGGCGTTGTCGCAGTCGGCCACCAGCGCAGCGCTCAATGAGCTGGAGCATGCGTTGGGCACGCAGTTATTCGATCGCGTCGGCAAACGCCTGGTGCTCAACGATGTCGGCACCGCGCTGCTGCCGCAGGCGCGCAAGCTGCTCGATGGCGCACACGAGATCGAAGCGGGCTTCGAACCGGGCACCGCTGTCGCTACAGGTCGCTTGAAGATCGGTTGCAGCACGACGATCGGCAATCATGTGTTGCCGCTGGTGCTGCATGCGCTACGCAAGCAGGCGCCAGCGCTGCGCGTGGATATGGAAAGTGCCAATAGCAGCGCCATCGCGCGCAAGGTGGCCAACTTCGAGTTGGACATGGGGTTGATCGAAGGGCCCAGCCATTTGCCGGAGCTGCGTGCGGAGCCCTGGTTGCTGGACGAACTGCTGGTCGTGGTCGGTCGCCGGCATGCGTTGGCCAAGCAGCCCAAGGTCGCGCTGGCCGACCTGCGCGACGCCGACTGGCTGTTGCGCGAGCCGGGCTCGGGCACGCGTGAAGAGGTCGAGCAGTTGCTGCTGCGGCATCTGCATGCGTTGTCCGATACCCGCCAGATCGGTAGCTCGGAAGCGATCAAGAACATGGTGGTGCAGGGCCTGGGTGTGAGTTGCCTGTCGCGCTGGGTGGTGGATGAGCTGATCGCAACGAAGAAGTTGAAGCCGCTGAGCGGCGGGCTGCCGCGACTGACCCGGCGGTTCTTTCTGATCGCGCATCGCGACAAGTTTTTTTCGCCGAATCTGCAGCGCTTTCACGACGCCTGCCTGCAGTTCAAGCTGGAGCGGGGCGAGCCTGCGCACCGTTAGGCATCGGCCATGCGCTGCTGCGCAATCGCGTGCGGCAATGCAGCAGGGTGATGCGCGCAGCAACGCCTGGATGTGACGCGAAGGCAGCGCGGTAATGATGTGAGTGCGGTCACTTTCTGTTGCGTGCAGTGTGCGTATCGACTGCTCAACAGCCCTCGGCATCGCTTTTTCCATACAGATGCCTATACTGCCCCCCAGTATCTTGGGTCGAGGGCCGGCATGCCGCATTCGCCGCTGGAAAAGAAACGCGCACTGGCGCGGGTACGGCGGTTGCGTGGGCAGTGCGATGCACTTGAGCGTGCGTTGCAGTCGGGCGCAGACTGCGCCCCAGTGCTACAGCAGATCGCCGCGATCCGGGGGGCAGTGAATGGGCTGATGTCGCAGGTGCTTGAAGCGCATATCCGTGAAGACTTCGGGCATGCCGCTGCGTCCGATGCACAACGCGCCGAGCGGGTACAGGACTTGCTCGGCCTGGTCCGGTCTTACCTCAAATGAACTCCCACCGGGCCGGCGCATGCCGCGCCCGTCCTCGAACATCCTCGTCAGGAGCGCTATCCCAATGAAATCCCGTGCAGCAGTCGCATTCGGACCCGGCAAGCCGCTGGAAATCGTCGAGATCGACGTCGCACCGCCGAAGGCCGGCGAAGTGCTGGTCCGCATCACCCACACCGGCGTGTGCCATACCGATGCCTTCACGCTGTCCGGCGATGACCCGGAAGGTATCTTCCCGTCGGTGCTGGGCCACGAAGGCGGCGGCATCGTCGAGCAGATCGGCGAAGGCGTGACCAGCGTCAAGGTCGGCGACCACGTGATCCCGCTGTACACGGCCGAATGCCGCAAGTGCAAATTCTGTCTGTCCGGCAAGACCAACCTGTGTCAGGCCGTGCGTGCCACTCAGGGCAAGGGCTTGATGCCGGACGGCACCACGCGCTTCTCCTACAACGGCGAGCCGATCTTCCACTACATGGGCTGCAGCACCTTCAGCGAATACACCGTGGTGCCGGAAATCTCGCTGGCGGTGGTCAATCCCGAAGCGCCGCTGGAAAAGGTCTGCCTGCTTGGCTGCGGCGTCACCACCGGCATCGGCGCGGTGCACAACACCGCCAAGGTCAAGCCGGGCGAAAGCGTGGCTGTCTTCGGGCTGGGCGGCATTGGTCTTGCGGTGATCCAGGGCGCGGTGCAGGCCAAGGCCGGGCGCATCCTGGCCATCGATACCAACCCGGGCAAGTTCGACCTGGCGCGCAGCATGGGCGCCACCGATTGCATCAACCCGAAGGACTACGACAAGCCGATCCAGGAAGTCATCGTCGAGTTGACCGACGGTGGCGTGGATTTCAGCTTCGAGTGCATCGGCAACGTCAACGTGATGCGTTCGGCGCTGGAGTGCTGCCACAAGGGCTGGGGCGAGAGCGTCATCATCGGCGTGGCTGGTGCAGGCCAGGAAATCAGTACCCGTCCGTTCCAGCTGGTGACCGGCCGCGTGTGGCGCGGCTCGGCCTTCGGTGGTGTCAAGGGACGTACGCAATTGCCGGGTATGGTGGAGCAATCGATGAAGGGCGAGATCGATCTGGACCCGTTCATCACCCACACCATGCCGCTGGAAGAGATCAACGAGGCCTTCCATCTGATGCATGAAGGCAAGTCGATCCGCACCGTGATTCATTTCTGACCGTACGGCCAGGATCGGCGCGCGGCCGCTTCCGCGCACGCAGTACCCGATACCCGGGAGGGGCATGATGACTACCGTGTCGATTCATCCTTCGGTGGACAGTGGAGTAGCGCGTGGGGCGGCCGGCGGCTTTGCAGGGGGAACCCTGCAATGCCATTGCGCCAGCGACAAGGTAACCGTGGACGTGGCGGCGCAGACCGCGCACAACCACGCTTGCGGCTGCAGTAAATGCTGGAAGCCGGAAGGGGCGACCTTTTCCGTGATCGCGGTGGCGCCGCGCGACAAGATCACGGTGACCGCACATGCGGAGAAGCTCAAGATCGTCGATGAAAGTGCAACGATCCAGCGGCATGCGTGCACCGGCTGCGGTGTGCACATGATCGGCCGCATCGAGAAAAAGGATCACGCGTTCTACGGTCTGGATTTCATCCACACCGAACTGTCGCAGCAGTCGGGCTGGTCGCCGCCGGGCTTTGCGGCGTTCGTGTCGTCCATCATCGAAACCGGCACGCCGCCGGAGCAGATGGAAGGCGTGCGCGCGCGGCTGACCGAGCTGGGCTTGCAGCCGTACGATTGCCTGTCGCCGGGGTTGATGGACGCGTTGTCCGCCCAGGTGGCGCGTCAGAAGGGTCTGCTGCACTGACCCACCCGCCGCGCAGCCGGTGACGCCGGCTGCGCGGTCTTCTTTCGAAGGAATTCCATGGAACGTATCGAACACCGCGCCTGCTTCGGCGGTTGGCAGGACGTGTACCGGCATCAATCGCAGGCCTTGGATTGCAGCATGACGGTAGGGGTGTATCTGCCGCCGCAGGCCGCCGAGGGTCCGTTGCCGGTGCTGTACTGGCTCAGTGGCCTGACCTGCACCGAACAGAACTTCATCGGCAAGGCCGGCGCGCAGCGCTACGCGGCCGAACACGGCGTGATCGTCGTGGCGCCGGACACCAGCCCGCGTGGCGACGATGTGGCCGACGCGGAGGGCTACGACATCGGCAAGGGCGCCGGTTTCTATGTCGATGCCACGCAGCAGCCGTGGGCAGCGCATTACCGCATGTACGACTATGTGGTGAACGAGTTACCGGCGTTGATCGAAGCGACATTCGCCACCACCGGTGCGCGTGCGATCAGCGGCCACTCGATGGGCGGCCATGGCGCATTGACCATCGCGTTGAAGAATCCGGGCCGCTATCGCAGCGTGTCTGCATTTTCGCCGATCGTGGCGCCGAGCCAGGTGCCGTGGGGCGAGAAGGCGTTTGGGCACTATCTGGGCGACGATCGCGACAGCTGGAAGGCGTATGACGCCACCGCGTTGATCGCACAGGCTCAGGAGCGTTTGCCGCTGTTGATCGATCAGGGCGGGGCGGACGAATTCCTGGAAAACCAGCTGAAAACCGGGTTGTTCGAAGACGCTGCCAAGGCGGCGGCATACCCGGTGACCGTGCGGATGCAGCCGGGGTACGACCATAGCTATTACTTCATCGCCAGCTTTATTGGCGAGCATATTGCGCATCATGCTGCGGCATTGCGTGGTTGAGTGTGCTGTTATTGCGGTTGCAAGCGACTGTGATCCGGGATGCGCTCGCCGTGGATACATGTGCACCCTGCCGCATGTGCTGCGGTCGCCACTTGCTTAGGCTTGGTGCGTAGTTCCCTTCTCCCGTCGGGAGAAGGTGCCCCGCAGGGGCGGATGAGGGTACGGGCCACAGCTTGGTGCAGAGAGTGATTGCGTGAGTGGCTTCGCGCCGTACCCTCACCCAAATCCCTCTCCCGGTGGGAGAGGGGCTTTAAGCGGCACGATGCCTCTGACCGTACCTAGCGCAGTTGCTGCGCAGCGTGTCTGCCTATCTGATACACGCCGTCAACGTACGTCGCGCATTTCCCAGTGATGGCCTGCCAGTGCCTGCATGCGCTGCTTGAACAGATCGCCAGGGATGCTGGTGGTGGCGACCAGATCGATGCGCAGATCGTCCTGCTTGCCGGTGACGGTGGCCGACGGATCGGTGATGCCCAGCGCGGGGTCCACCTCGTCCGGGTCGGCCTGCAGCTGGCGCCAGCGATCGAACCAGGCCGGGTCGCGCAGTGCGGCCTGCAACTGTTCGGCGAAGGCCTCGGCGCCGTTGGCGGTGAAGCTCACCGACGGCGCGCTGCCGCGGGCGAGCTTGGGGTCGGGCAGGCTGATCGAGTAGCTGACAGGCATGGACACACTCCGTTGAATGACGGCGGCACACTAGCCGAGGGCGGGTGAGAACGCCGTCGAAGGCCATGCGTCGTGACGCGCTTGCCTCAGGCGGAAAAACGGTGCGGTTCGGCGGCGAAGGCCACCGCCAGCGCGCCCTTGCCCACGTTGACCATGCCGGTCAGGCTCATCACGCTTTCGAACAGTTCAACGCCATGGCTCTGGCAGGCTGCCTGCAGCGCGGCATAGCCGGGCAGGGCATGCAGCTCGGCCAGCTCGCCGCCATAGCCCACGCATACGGTGGGTGTCATCAGGCCCTCGCGGAGCTTGCGCACGGTGAAGCCGAACAGCTTCTCGGCCGACGGCTCGAAGCCCTTGAGCTTGGCAACCGGTTCGGTGACGCCGCGATACGCGCGCAGCACCGGCTTGATATCCAGCGCGCTGCCCAGCGCCGCACCGATCAGCCCCACGCTGCGATCGCCCTTGGTGCGTGCACGCGCGCGCAGGTAATACAGATCGCGCGGAATCATGTAGCCGTAGGTGTGCTCGGCCAACTGTTCCAGGCGCGTGCGGATCGCTGCAACACCCTGGCCTTGCTCGCGCAGGCGCACCGCTTCCACCGCGGTGATGCCCTGGCCGGCAAACAGGTTCAAGGTATCGATCACGCGCAACGCGAAGGGCGAGCTGTGACCTGCGGCCTGGCGAATCGGCTTGTAGTCGTTGAGGATCGCGAAGCTGGCCTGCATGGCGTTGTCGTAGATCTGACTGCGCAGCTTGGAGATGGTCAGGCAGAACACGTGGTCGTAATCGATGACCAGACGCTGCAGAAACAGATCGCGGATCTGGTTGACCGAAAACGGTGTGGTTTCTGCCTCGTGGCCGCGCTCGGCCACATGCGCCTGCAAAAAGCTCAGCGTGGCTTCTTCATCGCGATGATCGGCCAGCACGGCCTCGCCGATACGGACGCTGATCGGCAGCACGATCACGTTGTTGCGTTGGATGAAGTCCTGCGGCAAATCGCACGCACTGTCCACCACGATTCCGATGCGCATCGTCGCCCCCTCCGGCTGTTGCGTCGTTTCCAACTGCGAACGCTATCGCAAAACGGTCGCCGCGCGTAGTCCAGCGGTCGGACCGGCCATGCCGGGAGGCAGCCAGTGGCACCAAAACCTGTCTATCGAAGGGCGGTTCTTTACGATGCCCGCGGTGATCTGCGCGTCGGGCGTGTGGTGACTGTGCAGATGGACACGGCATGGTCGGTCCAGGTGGATTGGCAGGGACAGCGCCTCGCACGCAGGAACAACGAGACGGCAGCGTCCGACCAGCGCAGCCTCCGGCCACCGGCGTCCACACGACGACACGGGCATGTGGCTCTGCACCATTTGCGTGCGGCGCCAGGCCACACACCTGAGCGGTACATGCTGGACCGACAGGAAGTTGGGTACGAACTGAGGACCAGGGCACGCTCGGCGTGCAAGGTAGCGCCCGCTATCGCGCTTGGCACGGCTGTCCTGCCGGAATCGCTATAGCTCCTGCCGCAGTGCCGCTGCTAGGGTCGGCCGCAACCGCTGCAGGGCGGGTCCCGGGAGCGCCGCACTGGCGCCGCCGCGCTGAACACCATGGAGAGTCCACATGCACACCACCCCATCCAACACCCTCACACAAACCGGTGCGCAGGCGCCCACCACACGGCGGCGCGCATCGCGCTGGTGGAAGGCCGCGCTGGCGATCGGCCTGGTGGCGCTGGCACCGGCGGCACTGGCCGGGCCGTACAAGATCTTTGGCAACCACTATGCGTGGGTCAATAATTTCAACGATCCCAACAACATCATCCAGGGCACCTTCGGCACCGGTAGCACGCCGGAGCTCACCGTCACCTTCAACTTCGCCGACTACAACCTGTATGGATATCCGGCGATCGTGCGCGGCTGGCACTACGACTGGAATCCGACCAGCGACAAGCTGTTTCCCAAGCAGATTTCCTCGATCAACTCGTTGCCGTTCAAGTTCAACTACAGCGCCGGCGGCACCAATCTGGCAGGCGATTTTGCCTACGACATCTTCTTCCGCTGGGACACCGCCAAGGGCAACCCGCAGCTGGAAGTGATGATCTGGGGCGACCATAACTCCTGGCCGATCGGCACGGTGACCGCCACCAAGGTGATCACTGCAGGCGGGCGCACGTTCGATCTGTGGGAGGGTTTCAACTCCGGTGCCGGCTACTACGTCTACACCTTCATCCCGACCGGCACCGCCGGCCAGCCGACGCTCAAGACCAGTGGCAATCTCAACATCGATGCCAAGCCGTTCTTGACCTGGCTGCAGAACAATCGCTCCAAGGATGGCCGCTACAACAACAGCATGTATCTGCATGCGGCCGAGGCCGGCTTTGAAGTGGTGCGCGGCAATGGTTGGGCCAAGGTCAGCGCCACGATGGATGCCAAGTAACAGCCCCTGATGAGCGGCGCATGGACCGTCAGCGACGCGGTCGGTCCATGCAGCGGTGTGTCGTTGACGATATGCACCGCCGCCCGCGCGCTGCTACCTGCACTGCTACTGGGTTCAGTCGCATCGCAACAATGACGTGGTCGTCTGTGCGGCGCATGCAACGCATGTGTCGCGCATCGGATGAGGCCACGGTGATCGGTCTGCAGGGATGTCCATGTCCGCGCCCCGTCAGTGCGCGGGCATCCGGTGCGGCGCGAAGGCGTCGTTGCGCCGGATGCATCCACGGTCATCGCCCACCCGCTGGCGTGTTGCCAGCGGGCGAGCGTGGCCCGCCTATCCATCATCGGAGTTCACCTCATGCACGTGCACGAACGTTTCCGTTTGCCCTTGCGTCGCGGCTTACTGCTGCACGCCACCACGCTGGCCTTGGTGCTGGTTGCCTCCAGCGCCAGCGCCGCGACCGGCGAGACCAAGGTTTACGGCACGCAATACGCTTACAACAATAATTTCAACGACAGCAACAACAACATCAAGGCGAC
This sequence comes from Xanthomonas sp. WCS2018Noco2-27, assembly GCF_031843525.1. NCBI lineage: Bacteria > Pseudomonadati > Pseudomonadota > Gammaproteobacteria > Lysobacterales > Lysobacteraceae > Xanthomonas > Xanthomonas sp. WCS2018Noco2-27. The sequence continues at coordinate 174,836 of NZ_JAVTIK010000005.1, forward strand.
ATTCGGGTCTGGCAGCACGCCCAGCCTGACGGTCTCCTACAACTTGCCCAGTGGGCAGTTGTACGGTTATCCGGCCATCTGCCGCGGTTGGCATTACACGATGAACCCGGCCACCGACAGCTATTTCCCGCATCAGGTCTCGAAGGTCGGCAGCCTGAGCGGCACGCTGGCCTTCACCACCAAGGGCAGTGGGCAGACCGGCGACTTTGCCTACGATCTGTTTTTCCGCAAGGACACCAGCAAGGGCAATCCGCAGCTGGAAGTGATGATCTGGGGCGCCAACAATTCGTACCCGCTGGGCACGTTGACCGCGTCCAATGCATTCACCTCTGGCGGCGTGACCTACGATCTGTGGGAAGGCAATAACTCAGCCGCCGGCTACTACGTCTACACCTTCATCCCACATGGCAGCGCCGGCAACAGCAACGCGCTTCCGGCCAAGGGCAACCTCAATGTGGACGTCAAGGCGTTTTTGACCAGGTTGCAGACGCTACGCGGTGGCGATGGTCGCTACAGCAGCGAGCTGTATCTGCAGGTGGTGGAAGGCGGTTTCGAGGTGACCGGCGGGATGGGGACGGTCTCGCTGACCGGCTCGATTGCGGCCAAGTAAACGCGACGACTTTCCATCGATGCGATGTCGCGATGACGTAGTCGATGCATGCGTCGCACGATGTGGCGCATCTTTGTGCGCCAGCTGATGCGGCGCCTCAAAAGATGACACCAGCAGCTTGAGTCATGGTCACCACTGCACATGCGTTTGTGCAGTGGTGGTCATATAGGTGCTTCCAGGCCGCAAGCGATTTAGGGCCGCTAACAAACCTGCAATGCTCACCGCCAGGCAGGCGCGGCCGACGTTCGGTGCGGCAGGTGCCATGCGCGCACTCCGGCTATGAGCGCGCCGTCCACATCCACCTGACGACTGCTCTCTGCGTTTTTTAGCCAGTCTTGGAGCAACTAAAAACGACAGTACTCAGCGCCAGGCATGCGCGGCTGGTGCTCGGTGCGGCATGTACTCAGCCTTCACTGCGGTTCTTGGCATGCCTTACCCACCTGACCACTGCTCGCTGCGTTTTGTTGGCCGCTCCTAGAGCGCCACTAACTGGATGCTGTCGAACACCACCGCGGGGCTGAGGAAGCCGTTGTCCGGCGATCCCGATGCAAGCCCGATCTCGATGCGGTTGCTGCCGGCCTGCAGTGCCGAGGCGGGGATATCCACCTCATACAGCGTGTTGTTGCCGCGCGTGGTGCCACGGGTGATGCCGCGCGTCTTGGGTTGGTTGGGTGCGGCAGGAAGCGGGCCATTCCAGCGCGCGTTGACGGCGATCTGCGGGCGCGCGCTGACCTGCGCCAGCGGCACGAAAATACGTAGGCGATAGCTGCGGAGTTCATTGGAGGCCAAGGTGAAGTCGATGCGGCTGGGCGTGTTGATGCTGCGCCACTGCACGGCCGGAAAGCTTCCCACGCTGCTCGACCCGACGGTGTAGGTGACCGGTGTCCAGCGCATGCGCGTGTCGGAAGGGTGTGCGCGCGGCAACAACTCGGCATGGCGAAATCCGGCCGGCGTGCCGTCGAGCACACCGATCTGCCACTTCACCGTGCCCGGCAACGGCACTGCCTGCAAGGCCGCCTGCGCGGTGGCATTGGCGAATACTTCGACATCGCGTTGCGCCACTTCCAGTTCGCCTTGATACAGCGTCATGCGATAGCGGCCCGGCCGCACGCCGGCAATCTGGTAATCGCCGCTGCCGTTTGCAGTGGCCCAGTATTGCGCCTGCTCGTTGCGCAGGCCGATCACGGCCGGCTGGCCGGACAGAACGCCGCTGACCCGCCCACCCACCGCACCACGCCCGCTGCCAGCCAGATAGCCGCTCAATCCCAGCGTGGCATCGACAAAGTCGGTGCTCAGCTGCGCACTGCTCGGTGCGCCGCCATCGGTAAACAACAGGCCGTACACACCCTGCAGGCCGCCGCGAAATGCTTCGGTCTGGGTATGGTCGGAATACATGTAGTTGTAGAGCTCATGCGTTACGCGGGTTTTCTGCGTGGCGATGTCCTTGAAGAACGGACCACCAGCACTGCGCTCGCGATTGCCCATCAGCATGAACACCGCAACGCCCGAGCCGCTGACGCCATGCAGCTGGTCGTCGATCATGCGGCGCGCCGAATAGAACTTGGAGCTGGTGCGTCCGTCCGGCAGCAAAAACACGTCTTCGCCTTCGATCACGGTGCCGACATTGGAGTCGGGCTCCTGCTGCGCGGTGGGCAGCTTGGCGACGTTCAAGCGCGCGATGAAGCGCAGCTCGCCCACCGGCAGCAATGTCGGCGCGTAGGTGGCCATATAGATCGCATTACGGCCCTTGCGTGCGACGTAGTACTGGGTCAGATCGCCGGCCTTGGCCGACACCACGATCGCCCCACCCACGACGCGTGCCTCCACGTTGGCACTGCCCAGTCCCGAGGCGATATGCGAGCCCTTCGATTCGGTGGTCTGCAGCTCGTTGTCGCGGTAGCGCATCGACACGATGTCGCCGTTGTTGGCGTTGACCGAAAACACCAGCTCGGCGCCGGTGTCCACCACCACGCGGTCGCCGCTGCGGGTGAATCCGAAGGCGGCCATGGCAGGCGCGCTGACACTGCCGTACAGACACAGCGCGCATGCCAGCGTGCGCAGGATGGAGTGGCGCATGTTCAGTTCCTTAGAGCTGCTAACAAAGCTACGGTGCAACCGCCAGGCCGGTGCGGCCGGTGCTCGGAGCGGCATGTACCACTCGTACGCTCCGGTTCTGAGACACACCTGACGATTGCTCGCTACGTTGTGTTAGCCGCGTTTAGTTGAGGGGAGGACGTGGCCGTGATGCCGATGCGCGATGCTAGGCGGGCTGGACCTTGGCTGCGACCGTCGAAGATGCAGAGCGTGCGCCCGGTTCAAACTTCCGCAATGAATCTAAGTGCGGGTCACGCTTGTACTGCGACCTGGAGACGGCGCGTTGCTGCATGACCGCGATGGCTGCAGTTGGTCGTAGCTGTTTCAGGGCTGCTCGGCTTGGCTCAACGCGTCACGTGCGCTGGCGATGGCGTCAATCCATTGGTCGCGTTTGCCGATCACAAACCGGTGCTCGTCGCCGTTGTCCACCTGCACCGCCAGCGACGTCGGTGCCACCGGCAGCAGCCCGAACAGCCGGGTCCAGCGCGGGTGCAGCGACACGATCTGATTCAGCGGAACGGTGAGCGAACGCGTTTGCACATTGAGCGCGTGCGGCTGGAACAACAGCGCGTTGGCGGTGAGGATCAGGCGTCCGCCCACCGCCTCGATCCCGCGCTGCAGATTGGCCGGTGCCTGGCGCAATACCACGCGCTGGATCGAGCGCAAGCCGCCGCCTTCAAACATCATGTCACTGGGAGGGGTCGGCGGCATCGCAAGCACGGCGCGGCTGCCAATCCCATGCACCTTGCGCGTTGGCCAGGCGGACCTGCCAGTGCTGGGTGTCGTCGCTCAGACAGGTCGCCGTGGCCTGCAGTTGCGTGCCGAACCACTGCGGCGCGCTCAGTTCGGCGATACCGGTGGTGGCATCCTGGCTGAGCAGCATGCTGGTGGTGGAGATCAGCGTGCGCTTGTTGAAATCCAGGACGCGCCACTGCTCGCCGTCCATGCCGTCGACTTGTACAACGGCCAGATAGCGGCTGCGGTCCGGCGAAATCACCACCTGGGTGCCGCCGGGGAGCTGCTTACCGCTGCGGGTGTCGATCAACACGCCGCCAAAATTGTCGCCATCACGGTGATGTAGCAACACGTAGGCATCGCGGCGATCGCAATAGCGGTACTCGGCGCCATCCAGCGGCTCATCGTAGGGTGGGCTGTCGTCGAACACCTGCGTGCCCGCATCGGTTTTCACTTCCAACCGATGCGCCCCCACGCGCCGCACGCGATCGCCGGCGCCTGCGGCAATGGCGGCGGTTTCCTGCGCTGCATCGTCCAGATCTTCGCAGTGCAGCGTCAGTGCTGTGCGGGCAGGCGTCGTGGCGGCAGCAGCGATCGCCCCGGCACTCGAGGGCGGTGCAGGCGTTGTATCGCGTCCACATGCACCCAGCACAAGTACGGTGGCAAGGGCGGCGCAGCGGGTGATGGTCGAAACCAGAGGGGTAGGCATGGCAGTCCAGGGCGAACGGGATCAATCAACCAGCATCAATCAATGTGGGGCGCTGCAGGCATTGCGCGGCGTCGAGGTCGCAACAGCGCATCGCAGCCAAAGGACATCGCGCCGCCGATGGCATACATCAGCACATCGTGCAGCGTTGCGGTGTTGCCGAGCGCGATGTAGGCCGCACTGCCTGGGCGCAGGCCGAGCCGGTCGGCCAGATGGATGGCCTGCAAGCCTTCGATCGCGCAACCGATGCCCACGGCCAGGAGGCAGGCCCATCCGGGCGGGCAGCCAAACACGCCACGCAGGCCGCAGTAGACCAGTGCCACGGCGAGTACATCGCCCAGGCTGCCGCGCACCCACGCACCGCCGATCCATCCCGCAGCGATCGCCACTTCGATCAGGAATAGCGCCACGGCCACCAACACGTAGCCCGCACGCGCGCGGAATGACAGGTCGCTCATGGCGTTTTTGCGGCCGGCCGCTGACGGCCCATGGTGAAGGAACTGACGAGCGGAATGCGGATGCCGCGCTGGCGGTCGTTGACGGTGACCTGCACCTGCCAGCGGCCGGGCGGGTCGCTGGCCTCCGCACGCACGCCCAGGCTGACCTGCGCCAGATAAACATGGCGCGGGTCGCCCTCGATCTGCGTCTGCAGACACGGCGCATCGACGGTGTTTTGCTCGGCATGCCCGGTAGGGTCGATGACGCGGATGCTGCACACCACATCGGCGCGCCGTTGCGCATCCAGCCCCGGGTTGGACAGGAAGATCAGCACAAACAGCGTGTCGCCGGTGGCGACGTGGTCGACCTCGTTGAAGTGCGGAGCGGTGTCGCTGGGCGTGTTCCATTTCTGTTGCCAGTCCGCATCCGGGGTCAGTAGCAGGCTGGCGCCCATGTCCTGCACGGTCTTGCGGCTGGGCGATTCTGCAACCGCTTCGCCCTGCGCGTTGATCCATCCCGATTGCGCCATGCCCGAGAGCGGCATCAAGCCCAGGGAGGCAGCGATGATGGATGGCATCAGGCGGCGCGGCAGGCGCATCGGCAGTCCTTGCAAATGGTGCCGGCACGCTGCCGGCGAGGGTGGATGCGCGGGCCGATGCATGCGCGGGCCTGCGCTGGCGAAACCATTGCGATACACGACACGCATCCACACAGGCAGCACGCACGTGGGGCAATGAAATGTGCAGCAAGCAGTCCCCAGCTGAGCGTGGCCGGAGCAAAAGAATCGTAGTGTACGAGGCGTCCATGTCGATTCCGAGCACCGGCCGCACGCACCTGGCGGCCGCTCAGTTGGTGTGTTCGCTGGTCTTATTTCAGATACGCACGCGGTAGCGGTCCAGCCTGCTGCATGTAGCGGTCGCGCAGTTCGGTCTGACGCGAGCGCATCGGCATCTCGCGCCCGCCCAGCCACACCTGCTCGGCGTAATGCGCCACATCCAGCGGGTCGCCGTCCCACAGCACCAGATCGGCCTGCTTGCCCACTGCGATACTGCCGATACGATCGGCCACGCCGAAGATCTCCGCGGGCACGCGGGTCAGCCCGGCCAGGCCGGATTCCCACGGCAAGCCATTGGCCACCGCATTGCCGGCCAGCTGACGCAGCTTGCGCGCGTTGTGCGAGGCATCGCCGCTCTGGGAGAAGCTGACGTCGACACCGGCGGCGCGCAGACGCGCGGCGTTTTCCAGTGTGGCGCCGATCTGATCGAAGGTCGATGGCAGATCCGCCAAGGCGTTCACCAACACCGGCACCTTGGCCTGCGCCAGTTGCGGCGCCAGCTTCCAGGCTTCGGCGCCACCGGCGATGGCGATGCGCACCTTTTCGCGCTGCGCCCAGCGCAACAACTGACGGATGTCGGCGGCGCGTTCCACCTGCACCACGATGCGGCCTTGCCCGGCCAGATACTTGGCCAGCACGCTGCGGCCCATCGGGGTCAGCAAGGCATGCGGCGAATCCGCCGGCACGCGGCCGCGCGCTTCGGCCACCAGCTGATCGAGCAGCATCCATTGCGCCGCACGCGAGCTGCCGGTGAGATCGGATGCTGCCGCGCCAATACGGATGAACAACGCATGCGGGCCGACCGGGTCCGGGCTGCCGTCCAGCCGCACGATGCCGCCCTGGCCGGCGATGAAGGTGCCGCTGGTGGTGGCGCCGAGCGCGGTGAAGCCGATGCCTTCCACGCGCGCCACCGGCACCAGTACCGAGTCGGGGTTGTAGGCCAGGGTGACGTCGAACTCGGGGCGCATCGGTTGCTCGGCCAGCTTGAGGCCGCTGTCCACGGTGCTGTCTTCGCCGGACACTTCTTCGATACCGATCTCGGTGATGCCGCCGAACAAGGCCGGCGTCAGCGGACGTCCCTTGGCATCCACCACGCGGCCATCGGCAGGCGCGGCGAGGTTGCTGCCGATCGCGCGGATCACCCCGTTTTGCACCAGCACGTCGGTGTGTTGCAGCGTGCCCTGCGCGGTGGCGGTGTGCACGGTGGCATCGCGGATCAGCACCTGCTGTGCGACGGCAGGCAGTGCCAGCGCGGCCATGACCAGCGCGCTCAACGCGCGCAGACGCGGGCGTGCGAACCAGGCGCGGCTCATCGTGCCACCTCCTGGCCCAGCATGAAGTCCGACACCGGCTGCAGGGCGCGGTTATGCCGGTCGTAGACCTGCGCGCCGTCGATATACACCTGTTCGGCCAACGCATAGGAGCTGAAGGGATTGCCGTTCCACACCACCACATCGCCCATCTTGCCCGGCTCCAGCGCGCCGGTCTGTTGCTCGATGCCGAGCGCCTTGGCGGCGTTGCTGGTGAGCCAGCGGATGGCGCGCTCGGGCGCAATCTCGGTGCCGCTGCGGCGTGCGTTGGCGATCACCTTGGCGGCCTCCTGGTTCAAGCGCTGGATGCCTTCTTCCGAATCCGAATGCACGATGGCGCAGCTATTGGCCGGGCGGTCGACCATGGCGATGTTTTCCTGGATGCCGTCGAAGGCTTCCATCTTGAAGCCCCACCAATCGGCCCACAGCGCGCCGCAGACGTTTTCCTGCGCCAGCCGGTCGGCCAGCTTGTAGGCCTCCACGCCGTGGTGGAAGGCGGCGATGTGGAAGCCGAATTCCTTGGACAGGTCGAGCATGGTCGCCATTTCATCGGCGCGGTAGCAATGGATGTGCACGCGGATGTCGCCGTTGATGGCGCCGGCCAGCGTGTCGAGTTTGAGGTCGCGCTTGCCGCCGGCATCGCCGCTGCTGTCGTTGTCGCCGCCGCTGCTCCACCAGTGACGCTTCTTGGCAGTCTTTTTCGGCGCGTTCTTCTGCAGATACTCGGCCGCATCGATGAACGCGGCGCGGTAGCCGGCCACATTGCCCATGCGCGTGGCGGGGCCGCCCTTTTCGCCGTAGACGCGCTTGGGGTTTTCGCCGCAGGCCATCTTCAGGCCCCACGGCGCACCGGGAAACTTCATGCCCTGGTAGGTGGTGGAGGCCACGTTCTTGAGCGTGACGCCGCGCCCGCCGATCAGATTGGCCGAGCCCGGCAGGATCTGCAGCGAGGTGATGCCGCCGGCCAGCGCGGTGCCGAAGCCCGGGTCCTGCGGCCAGATCGAATGCTCGGCCCACACGTTGGGGGTGACCGGTGCGGTCATCTCGTTGCCATCGCTATGCGCGCTGACGCCGGGGCTGGGATACACGCCCAGATGCGAGTGCACGTCGATGATGCCGGGGGTGACCCACTTGCCGGTGCCATCGATGCGGCGCGCGTCGGCGGGCGCTTCGAGTGCGCGGCCGACCGCGGCCACCTTGCCGTCGCGCAGCAGCACGTCGGCATCGTCCAGCCGCTGCCCGGTGCCGGTCAGCACCGTGGCGTGCTGGATCAGCACCGGACCGGACGCGAGCGCGTGGTAGGTGCTGGGGTAGGGGTCTTGCACAAACCGCGATGCCGCAGACGCAGGCCCGCACAGCAGCGCCGCGCCAAGGGCGGCGAACAGAATGGAACGCATGGATTTCCCCGGTGAAACGAAAGCGTAGGCCGCAAACCTAGCCGCCAGCGCCGTACTTGCCAAGTGCTGGAGGTCGGGGAGCGGTGGCCTCATCACATGCGCACGTGCATGCTGTGCCGTATTCGTCAGGGGGAACGTCGATGATTGCCAAAACAGAGCGCAACAAACAGGCCGATGTGGTGCTGGCCTTCTGGGAACTGGCCGGCTCCGCGCGCTGGTTCACGCATAACGATGCGTTCGATGCCAACTTTCGCCAGCACTTCAGCGAGCAGCATTTTGCCGCCGCCCGCGGCGACTACGCGGACTGGATGGTGCGTGCCGAAGACGCACTGGCGCTGTTGATTCTGTTGGATCAATTCCCGCGCAATGCGTTCCGGGGCAGTGCGCACGCCTACGCTACCGACGGGCTGGCATTGCGTTATGCCAAGCAGGCGCTCGAACAGGGGTTCGATCAACAGGTCTCGGCGCAATTGCGGCTGTTTTTCTATCTGCCGTTCGGGCACGCAGAGGATCTGCAGGAGCAGGCGCGCGCCCTGCAACTGACCGCTGCACTGGACGATGCGGAAGCCACGCGCTGGGCGGCGGAGCATCAGCAGATCATCCAGCGCTTTGGCCGCTTTCCGCATCGCAATACGGTGCTGGGACGCGAGACCACCGCCGAAGAGCAGCAGTTTCTCGATGACGGTGGATTTGCCGGTTGAGCACCGGCGTGGCCTGTCCACGCCACGCATGTTGATGCTGGGTCCGCACCGATGCGCGATGCCACAACCGGCATCGCGCAGGGGGCAGCAACCCGATCAGCAGCCGCCCGGCAATCCTTCCGAGCGCCAGCCGGTGCCTTCGCCGAGCAGCAGATAGAAGCCGTAGCTTTCGTAGCCGCTCTCCGACAGTACGAAGTCGAGCGTGCCATTGCCGTCGATATCGCCGAACTGCAGCAGGTGCGTGCGCAGCGGCAGATCTTCACAATCGTCGCAGCCGCTGGCCGCGCTGCCGCGGCGGAACTGCCAGCGGTTGCCGTCGTGTTCGAAGATCGCCAGCACGACGAGCACGCCGGTCGGGTTGTCCGGGTTGCCGGTCTTGGTCGGGTGGTTGGAGGTGAGCACCGCCACGCGCCGCTGCGGCTGCTGTGCATCGGTCACGATCTGCAGTGACGCCGTGTCCTGCGCACGGTCCGCAGTGAAGGCCGCCAGCGCTTTGGACAATTCCGCCGGCTTGACGGTCTTGCGCAACTGCGCGGTGTCGCCGGCCTGGCGCAGCAACTCGGTCTGTTCGGCAGCGGTGGCGGCGCGGCCGGCGAAACGCTTGCCCGGATTCAGATCCACCGTCGACAACAGCGGCGAGTGCGACAGCGCGGGGTTGCCCTTCAAGCGCAGTTTCGAGGTGCCGCCGCACATGCTGTTGTCGTCAACGGTCAGTGCAGCAAGCCGCACGTTGGCGGTGGAGACACCGTTATCGAAGGCCTGCAGCGGCTGACTCAGCAGCGACTTGGGCATGGTGGAGTCTTTGGCCACGGTCTTGCCCAGCCACACCGGAATGTATTCCAGCGGATCCTCGGACGGCTGGCTGTCGTAGGTCTGCACCAGCAGCACAGCGCGGGTGGGTTCGGCGGCCTGTGCGGCCAGCGGCAACAGGGCGGCCAGGGCGAGCGTTATCAAAGAGGTTTGCATTGCGGCGGGGTCCTTGTGGGTGTCGATCCATGAAAAAACGGACGCCCCAAGGAGCGCCCGTTTCGGTATGCAGTGGTGCGTGGCGTGCCTGGCCGCGCTCAGTATTTCGCCACGCCGTTGTCCACCTCGTCCGACCAGGCGTCGATGCCGCCGGTGACGTTGTAGACGTTGCTGAAGCCCAGCCCGCGGAAATGCTCGGCCGCCTGCAGGCTGCGCCCGCCGCGATGGCACAGGAACGCCAGCGGGGTGTCCTTGGGCAGTTGCTCGATCGCCAGGCGCTCGTGCGCATCCAGGGTGCGGAACGGTGCATTGACCGTCGCCAGGGCACGTTCGTCGGCCGGACGGACATCCACCAGGGTCAGGCTGCCGGCCTTGAGGCGGTCGTCGGCATCGCGCACCGACAGCTCCTGCACCGGCTTGGGCGCGTTGGGATTGTCGATGGCCAGGCCACGGCCACGGATGTCGTCCACCCAGTCGATGGTGATGCCGTCGGCGCGGCGCGCGCTGGCCAGGTCGAACTGCACGCGCAGGCCGTTGGATTCGGCCGCGATGGCGTTCGGGTTGGTCGGCGCCAGCTGGAAGTTCGGCTGGAAATTCGCATCGATGGCCAGCGTCAGCGACGCATCCGGGGCATCGGCCAGCGCGCCCTTGAGCATGTCCACCGCGGCCGGGGTGATGGTGATCTTCGGCGGGCTGCGATCCGGCGCCTGCAGGCCGAGCATCGTGCTCAGCTCGCCGCTGTCGGCCATCTGCAAAATGATGTCGCTGCCGCCGATCAACTCGCCATCCACGTACAACTGCGGAATGGTGGGCCAGTCGCCGTACGCCTTGATGCCCTCGCGGATCTCCTGGTCGGCCAGCACGTTGACGTGGGCGTAGTCGATGCCCAGTCCGTCCAGCACGCCGATTGCCTTGGCCGAAAAACCGCACTGCGGCATGCTGGGCTGGCCTTTCATGAAGAGCACCACGCGGCTGGATTGCAGCAGCGTATCGATACGGGAACGCAGGGCGGGGTCGAGGGACATGGCAGCACTTCGGTGAGAGCGTGGAGACTGGGCATTCTACGCCGCGTGGCATCATGCGGCATGACCACGCCGGAAACGCTGTATCGCATCCCCTCCCACCCCTACCGCTGGGTGGGCTTGTTTGCCCTCTCGCAGGTGGCGGTGGCGGTGCTGTGGTGGCATCTGGGCTGGGCCTGGGGCCTGCCTGCGCTGCTGCTGTCGCATGCGGTATTCGTGGTGCCGGTCTTCCTGCCGCGCGCACGCTTGTACGCGCCGGTGGTGGCGCGGCTGCCCGGTCACGCGCCGCAGGTCTGGCTGACCATCGACGATGGCCCGTCCGACGACACCCCGGCCATTCTCGAATTGCTCGATGCCTACGATGCCAAGGCCACCTTCTTTGTGGTCGGTGCGCGTGCCGAGCAGCGGCCGGAGCTGGTGCGCGAGATCGTGCGCCGCGGGCACGGCATCGGCAACCACAGCCATACCCATCCGCAGGCCTGGTTCTGGGCGTTGGGGCCGCGCCGTATGGCGCAGGAAATCGGCCTGGCGCAGCGCACCCTGGCCAGTATCACCGGGCAGGCGCCGCGGCTGTACCGCTCGGTGGTCGGCATGACCAACCCCTTCGTCGCCTCGCCGCTGCGTGCGCACGGGCTGACCCGCGTGGCCTGGAGCGCGCGCGGCTTCGACGGCGTGCGCTGCGAACCGGACGCCACTGTTGCGCGGATCGTGCGCGACCTGCGCCCCGGCGCGATCGTGCTGCTGCACGAAGGCGCCGCGCACGGCCATAACCTGACCATCCTGCGTGGCGTGCTGGAGGCGATGCGGGTGCGTGGGCTGGTGGGAATCGTGCCGATGGCCAGGGCGTCGAGCAGTTGCAACGACTCTCACAGTTCCTAGCTGAGCGACATCCTCAGATTCAGCGATGGCGGTGACGATGGCCTGCCTTCGCGCAAGGGTGCGGTGGTGCGGCGCTTTTGCGGGGCGCTGCTGTTGATGCGATGGCGTTGAACCGGATCAAGCGTGGCGTAGCTTCATCGGCATGGCGCTGGATCAGGCCCTGGGTGCGGCTGCTGCTGGAGCCGGGCGCGTCGCCGCTGCGGGAGGCGTGGTTGTGCTGGACGCTGGTGTGGGCGACTGGCGACCGGCCGGCATGCCGCTAGCTGCGCTTGCTCCAGTTGGTGCACGACTGCCGCCTGCCCTGGCTGCTGCAGCGCTCGGCGCAGCCGCGGCAGGGCTGCGTGGGGCGGCCGCAGACGGTGCTGTCGGTGCGGTAGGTGGCGGGCGTGCCGCCGCAGGCGCGGGTGTGGCATTGGGCGGCGAGGGGCTTGCCGGGCGTGGCGCGGTGCTGCCGGCGATCGCGGCATCCATGCCGCTGCGCCGTTCGCGCTCGCCGGTGAGCTGCGCCTGCAGGCGCGCAGTACGCGCCGCACTGGGGTCGGGGATGTCCGCAGAGGGATTCAAGGTGGCGCTGCGAATGCGATCCGCCTGGGCTTGCGCGGCCATCTGGTTGAGCGGCAGATAATCGCTGTGGAAGTTCAGTTCCACCGAAGAACTCAGATCCAGATCGGTATTCATTTCTTCGGTGCGCTGCGAGCGCTGGGTGGAGACATAGCCGATGTTGTTCTCGATCTCCGCACTCGCGCCCCACGCCCCCATCCCGAATTTCCCCGAGGCCTTGACGCGGTTCTGCATGCTGAACTGGCTGCCGCGGTCTTCATTGGCGGCACTGCGCGTATCGATATGAAAGCGCATCGCGGCATTGATGCGGCCGCTGTCTACCACGATGCGCTGCATGCCCATCGCCACCATCGTGGCCAGCATCTGCTGGCGCTGGCGGGCCAGGTAACGGCGTGCCAGTGGAACCAGCTGCTCCGGGTTGGAGGCGTCCACCGATTCGTCGTCGGCCAGACCCAACGTTGCGCGGATGTCGTCGGCCACCGGCATGCTGGCGCCGGAACGCAGGCGGAGCCGCTGTTGGTCCTGTTCGTCCGGGTCGGGCATGTCGGCTGGATCCGGTGCGTCGTATTCGATCGCTTCGGGAAAATGCTCTGCCACCCACTGGCGAACCTGCGCAAGACCGAATTGGGTGCGCTCAAAACCGCTGGCCGAGGCCGAAACGGCGCCCAGCAGTTCGACGTATTGCTGCATTTGCTGGGCGTTGGAGTCGAGCATCGCGCGAAACACGCCGTTGATCAGATCGGTGACAAAGCGTGGAAACGACACCGCGTTGAGCACGCCGCGCGTGGTGTCGGCAATCCGCTGCGCAGCGTCGCCGAATGCGGGTTGCTGCTCTTGCGCGCGCGCCAATACCGTAGGCGCGGTCCGAGCGATCTGTTGATCTGCGGCGTGTTCTTCGGCAAGCAGATCGGCTGCCAACGCCGACACGGTCACCATGGAGCGTGCCAGCGCCTGACGGTCGTGCGGTGTCAGTGCCTGGTAGTGAGGCGCGCGTTCGAGCACCTCGCGCACGGCGGCGCGAACCCAGGGCTGCGGCGCATGCCCTGGCGGCATGCGCGATGCGGTGAGCGAGGTCGGCGGCAGGATGCGGGCGGCAGGCATGACGGGGCCCCCAGGCCTAGGCCGCCGGCTGCGGAAGCGACAGCAACCAGCGCTGCGCAGCGGCCATCACTGCGCCATCTTCGGCGCGTGCGGCCTCCAGACCGAGCGGCATGGCCAGGTCCTGTGCGGCCAGCCATGCCAGCACTTGCTGGCCGTTGCGCCCCTGCTCGGCGAAGGCCTGTGAGTGCGCAGTGCCGGGATTGGCCACGCCGATCAACATCCACAGCGACTGCACGCCGAAGGCCAGTTGCAGTTGGCGGTCGCGCAGCATGCCCAACGCAGCGTTGAGATTGTCCACGATCTCGCGCGCGGCCATCGCCGCCATCGCATCGGCACGCTGCGACAGAAACTCGCCCATCGTCTGCGCGGTGGCGGCCAGGGCGACGTCTTCGCGCATGTCGCGGCCATCTGCTTCGGCGACGATCGCAGTACATAACGCCTGCATCAGACGATCGAAATGCGGTTGTTCGAAAACGCGCTGGAAGATCGCATTGCGCTCGGTCGCGCTGAGTCGTTCGCGGCGGCTGCGCCAGAACGTGGCCAGCGATTGGGTGCCAGGCCCGAGCGGTTGGGTGATCGCGCCGCTGGCAAACAGCGCGGCGATTTGTTCGGCGGCGGGCAAAACGCCAGCCTGTTCCAGCGCAGCGGCAAAATACAGTGGTGCAACTGCCAGCAGGCGCGGGCGATCCTGCGCATTCGGTGCGCCGGGCGGCAGGTCGATCTCGCCCAGTTCGGCCAATGTGCGGGCCAGCGCCGCGTCGTGCACCGCCACGTTTGCCTGTGCCAAGGCCAGCGCCTGCAGCAAGGTCGCGTAGGGATGCGGCCAGGCTGCAGCGATGCGGGGTGCAGAGGGCGGGCGCATGCGGCGATTCCTCAGACGGCCGGTGCGGCGGCAGGACGAGCAGCGGCCGGCGGCGGATTCGGGTTGAACGGTGTGGCATTGCCCTGGATGCTGGCGATCATGCCGGGCGAGGCCAGTTTTTCCATCGGGAAGTAATCGGATTTGAAGTTCACCCGCACCTCGCCGGTCAGTTTTGCTTTCATCTCCTGATCCGAGGACGACTCTTCGTTGACCGAGGATTGCACCGTGGTCATGTGCCGCTGCACATTGGTGTTGACGGTGCCGGCAGCCCCCCAGCCCAGGTTGATGCCGGCGCCGGATTTGCGGCGGTTGTAGCTGGATTGCGTGTCGTACAACGAAGCGCCCGCGGTGCGCTGCGCAGAGTCGGAGGCACGGAAGTCGAACACGACCTTGGCATTGATCGCGCCATCGGTCACCACGATGCGGTTGATGCCCAGGATCACCATCGACGAGAGCAGCTGTTGGCGGCTGCGTGCCATCTGCAACCGCGCGCCTTGCACCAGGCGTGTTTCCTGCTCCGGGTCGGACAGGTCGGTGATGGGCTGGGCCAGCTGCATGTCGTCCTTCATCTGCGTCAGTACCGCGCCTGCCTGATCTTCGTCGCGCACGCCCACGCGCGGGCCGGCATCGCCATCGGTCTCGATGGTCAGCGCCTCCGGAAAGCGTTCCACCAGCCAGTCGCGCGCATTGTTCATGCTGATGTTGTCGGTAGCGAATTGATCCACCGTTTGCGCCACCGACTTGAGCAATTCGCCGTAGGCATTCATCTGCTGGATGGAGGCATCGACGATGGCCTGGAACACGTTCTGGATCAACCCGCCGACGAAGGCAGGAAAATCGACCGAGCCGATGTACTTCTTGAAGTTGTCGCCGCCTTGTTCCACCGAGGCGGCAGTGAAGTCGCTACCGGCAAACGTACCGATCTTGTCGGATGCCTTGTTTTTGGCCTGGCCAACGGGGTCGGCGAGTGCGCGCGCGCTTGGCGGCGTGTCGCGCGCAAGGATGCCGCCATCGGTGGAGAGCTCCTGTTTTGCCAGTCCGTCGGGGTTGGACATGTAGGACGCAACGCGCACCATATTGCGTGCCATTTCCTGCTGCTCGGCCACTGGCAACTGGCGGAAGCCAGGCGAGGATTCCAGCAGGCGTCGCACCTGCGGCCGCACGGCCGCCAGGGTGTCGTCGTCGAGCCAGGCGGGATGACCGGAGGTCGCACTGAAACTGTCTGTGGCAAGTGCATGCATGGCAGTGGTGATCCCAGGTCATGCCGCAGGTGGAGCGGAGGGCGCAGCAGCGGTGTTACTGCCAGGGCGGTTGGTGGCCAACGATTTCACCATGCCCGGTTGCGCATTCATCTGGATCGCCGCAATCGACTCGGGATTGGCCAGTTTTTCCAGCGGCAGATAATCGCTCTTGAAGTTCACCTCGACTTGTCCTGCCAGGCTTGCCTTGGCTTGCAGCGAAGAATCGCTTTGCAATTGCGAGGTGCTCATCATCTTGATGATGGGCTGTTCGTTGTACTTGTAGCTGCCCTTGGCGTAGTAGCTGCCATCGCGCTTGTCGCTGGAGCCGTCAGCACTCTGGCTAGAGGTGCCGCCATCGCTCTTGTAGTCGTAATCGCCCTCGTAACCGCGCGTTTTCTGCACGTTGCCGAATATATCCTTCTGGTGGTCCATCTTGCTGGCACTGT
This sequence comes from Xanthomonas sp. WCS2018Noco2-27, assembly GCF_031843525.1. Taxonomy (NCBI): domain Bacteria; kingdom Pseudomonadati; phylum Pseudomonadota; class Gammaproteobacteria; order Lysobacterales; family Lysobacteraceae; genus Xanthomonas; species Xanthomonas sp. WCS2018Noco2-27. Next base: position 190,740 of record NZ_JAVTIK010000005.1, read on the forward strand.
AGCGATAGCGGCTGTCGTCGCGTGCCTGGAAGTCGTACAGCACCTTGGCCGAGATGCGCCCATCGGTGACCACGATGCGGTTGATGCCCAGCATCACCAGCGTGGCCAGCAACTGCTGGCGGCCGGTGGCGATCTGGGTACGTGCAGCGGGCACCAATACCGCTTCGACCAGATCGTCATTGAGCGTGGTGACCGGTTTGTCCAGCGGCAGCGATTGATTGACGCGTGCGATGGCGGCGCGTTCGTCGACATCCTGGCGCATCACCACGCGCGGTTGCGGTGGCGCACCGGTGTCGCCGCTGCCACCGAAATCGCCGAATGCATCGTCTCCCATCTGCAGCTGAAAGATGTCCGGAAACTGTTCCACCAGATGATCGCGGCCCTGATTCTGGGTGGTGTTGTCGTCGCGAAATTGATTCAGGCTTTTGGATACGTCGGCGACCAACTTGGCATACGCCTCCATCTGCTCGATCGACGAGGTGACGATGGAGTGGAACACGCCATTGATCAGCCCCGAGACGAAGGTGGGGAAATTGACCGCTGCCATCAGTGCGCCGGCCTGCTGTACGCCGGTCTTCAGGGCCTGTCCGAACTCTGGTTGGTCTTCCTGTTTCAGAGGCGTGGAATCTTCGCCAGCCATCGCACGCACGGGCGCGCTCTGCTGTTTCAGGCGTACGCCATCAGGTTCGGCGAGATAGGCGCCGATCTGCACCAGCCCCTTCGCCAACACTGCGCGCTTGTCGGCAGGCAGCTCATGAAACGCGTCGCTGCGTTCCAGCAACTGACGTACGGCCAGGCGTGCGGCGTCGTGTGTTTCGCGGTTGCCAGGCGGTGTGGCCGTGCGCGCGCTGGATCCGGCTGCGGGAAAAATGGCACTCATGGCAACTCCTGCACGACAGGGGGGCGATGGAAAGGCGATAGGTGATGCGACTCACTGCAGGGCGCGCGCGTCTTCGATGGCTTCGCGCATTTCGAACTCGATCGGTCGTACGTACAAGCTGATGCGTGCCGGCGAATTCGGCGTCACCCGGATACTGAGCACAGAGAAATGCCCTTGTTGCTCGGCATCGTCCATGCCGAAGGCATCCAGCCAGCGCGCCAGCGCAGCCAGTTGCCGGGGGCGCTCGGCCAGGCCGAGTTTGAGCAGATCCAGAAAGCGCGCCGGGAGGTCCGGAATGGCAGCGAGCAGGACTTCCAGTTTCAACTCCGCACCATCGGGCGCATCGCGCAGGCCGATCAGCACGCCACCGGCCGGCAGTTCGAACCGCCCACCCAGGGCGACACCAACCACGCGCATCAACCCCGGCAATTGATGTCCGATGCCAAGCCGGTTCATCAACGGGCCCAGTCCATTCACCGCCAATGCCCCGCGATGCAAGAACGTCACCCGCTGACTACCGGTATCGCGCTTGCAGCCGATCGAGGTGAAGATCGGCACCAGTCCGGGCAGCTCGTCGCAGGCCAGCTTGGTCAAGCGCGACAACGCGGGCGCCAAGGCATCGATCTGATTGGGCAGCAGCTCGTAGTAGATCTTGGTGGCGTAGAGCCCATCCTGATCGAACGCGCTACCGAACCAGGCGCCGTAGTTCATCCAGCTCAAGCCGCCGAAGCCGCGCCATGCTTCGCTGCGCCTGTCGAACCAGCGCAAGGCATCCTGGCCGAAGATCGGCGCGATCAACCTGCGTGCTTCGCGGGTGGCTTCATCGCGCCGTGCCACCGGCGAGGCCTCCGGGCCCAACGGTTCGATGGTGAAGCGCAGCAGGTTGGGTTCGGATTCTGAAAACGAGGGTTCGTAGGGCACCGCACCGGGTGTGAGCGAGTTGCGTGCGTACGACACATCGTCGTCGGGCAGGTAGAAGGTGCGGTCGATCAAGCCATCGACGTAGGGCAACGGGTCGCGGGTGCCCAGCGCCTTGGCCGCCGAACGCAGCGATTGACGGACCAGATGTTTGACCGCCTGCGGGCGATCGTCATGAGTGCGCATGCGCGTGCTCCTTACAGACCGGGCAGGCTGATGCCCGCCTGGTTGAGCAGATCGCGCGCGGCCTGCGGCATCTCGATCGGACGGCTGGTAATCACCGGCGATTCGGCTGGTTGTGCGTACTGCTCGACGCTGTTGTCCTGTACGCCGCCCACCGCAAGCCATTGTTCGCACGCCTGCAGCAGATCCCAATCGGTGGGATCGACGGTGGGTTGGTCGCTGCCGCGCAGTTGCGGGTTGGTGAGTGCGCTGATCGAAATGACTTCGCCATAGCGGCCTTCCAGGCGTTGTCGCGTATTGGCGATCCAGCGAATGATCACCGCACCGGCGCGGGCCTGGGTACGGAAGCGGCTGGTATTGCGCGGGCCACCCAGGTAATTGGCGTTGACCTGGTCGATCACCTGCCACATGTCGCGTGCGCCGAACGCGCCACGCACTTCCGGGTCGCTCAGCAGGTCGCGGTATTCCAGGATCATCTGCTGCAACTCGGTGGCAGCGAAGTAGGCGATGCCGTAGCCGCTGCGCGACAGGCTGGCGCCCAGATCGCGTGCGGCCTTGCGTACCTGCTCCTGCGAGACCGCCACCGGTACGTTGGTGCGCAGCATGCGGTCCACACTCAGTTGACGTCCGAACGAAGACACCGCCGACAGGAAGCGCAACCACAGCTCGTTGAATTCGCGATTGGGTTCGTTTCCGTTCGGGTCGCCACCAGGTGCGCCGAAGCAGCGCATGTACAGGTCGCGGCGCTCGCCTTCGGTGATGCGCTCGGCGGCCGTCTTGTAGTAACGGAACAGATAATCGCCGGCTTTGCCGCGTCCCAGCGGCAACATGCCGCTGCGGAACAATTCGACGATGCGTTCCACCACCTGCGGCATCCGCGTCTCTTCCAGCATGTAGGCGAAGTAGATCGCCTGCACCGCGTTGAGATTCTCGCGCACGATTTCCACGTCGGTGGAATCTTCCAGATCGGGCAGGATGATTTCCATCGCCGACGGGGGCGCGCCGGCCACCACGCCGGTCTGCATTTCGTACCCGTTCTGCAGGTGACTGGCCAGCCAGGCGTTGTCGGCACCGATGCCGTTGCTGGCAAGCCGACGCACGGTGGCGGCGAGATTGCGCGAACTCAAGGCGCAGACGGTGTCTTTTGCGGAAGGTCGGAAATCGGTGTCGGTGCTGTAGCGGTCGCGTCGGTCTTCGGGATTGTCGTCGGGCCACTCGCAACCGACGATATCCGCATCGATCAGCCCCGAGGCGATCTGCGACTGGATGGTGACCTGGTAACGCGGCACCAGCAGCTCGAAGGCGGCGTCGAACAAGGCGCGGTTTTCGCGGTACTCGCCCTGTGCGGCGCTGACGCGTTGCACGAATCCGCGCAGGCTGGCGTCGGTGTAACCATCGAGCTGCAGCAGCCCGCAGATGCCGATGATTTCGCGCTCGTCGCAGCCAAGCGGGCCGCGTAATTCCTTGGGCGTGCGTTGCGAGCCGATCAGGCCGTATTTGTGGACGTTTTCCGTCGCACAGGCAAGTTTGCTCCAGTCCTTCTGTTGCTGGGTCGCAGTCACCAGCTGGTAGAACGGATCGACCACCACGTCGCTGGACAGCTTGGCCTTGATCTGCGCCAGTTCGTCGAGTTGCCGCGGACTGAGCCCGCCGCTGGTGTCGGCAGTCTTGTCGATGGTCTGCAGCACCTGGCGGCGTGCACGCAGTTCCTGGCGCTTCTTGGTTTCGCGCTCGCCGAGATCGACCAGCAGGATGCGATTCATGGTGTTCACTCCGGGATCGGACGGTTTGGGTGAAGGAGGTTTGCTGGAGGCGGTGCTGCTGGCCGCGGCCGCCTTGCTGCGACCGTTGGAGCGTGGTTTGGCTGCCGGGGCGACCGTCTTAGGGGTGGACTTCTTGGTAGTGCGCTGGGTCGCCATCGAACGTTCCTCGGCAGCGGGTGGGAGGTCAGGCCGCCACCGGCGTGGACGACGCCGGGACGGTGGGGGAATCGGCTGCGCTGTCTTCGTCGCGCAGTTGCAGGTCCAGATAGGCATCGAGCGCGCGTAGCGCGGCATGCGCATCGAGCACGCCGGCACCGCAGTCGGCGACGCCGGCACCGCCAAACGGGCGCGCGCTATCGCACAGCAATTGACGGGCGGTTGCGCCATCCAGTGGCCAGGCGCGGCGTTGCGCGCGCGCTGCGAGCAAGCCGCACGCCGCCGCCACGAAGGGGGCGGCAAAGCTGGTACCCGACGCGCTCTGGTAGCCGTCCAGGGCACAGGTGCGGATGTCGCGTCCCGGCGCGCACACGGCAACGTGCGCACCGCGCGTGCTGAAGCTGGCGGGCACCAGGTGCGCATCGATACCGCCCACGGCGATCACGCCGTCGTGTGCAGCAGGATAAAACCGCTCATGCAGCCCGGAGTTGCCGCTGGCGGCCACCAGCACCACGCCACGTGCCAGCGCGTAGCGCACGGTCTCTTCGTGCGGTGCGGGCGCATCCGGCAGCAATGCCGATTCCGGCGTGCCGAAGCTCATGTTGATGACTTTCACGCCCAGATCGATCAGACGCTTCATGCCGGCATCGATGTTGTCCAGCGCACCGACGCCGACGCGGCGATCGCCAGCCTCCAGCGCGGCACCCAGCACGCGTGCCGGGGTGAGTCCGCATGCGCCTGCGCCACCGGGTGCGATCTGGCGGCCGCTGGCCACCAGGATGCCGGCACAGCCGGTGCCATGGCCTACTTCGTCCTGCGGACGTTCGCCGGCACGGCGATAGTCGCCGACCAGCGACAACCCGCCGACCGTTGCCGGGTCCAGATCCACGCTGTCGAATCCTGCGCGCAAGTGTCCGGCCAGTTCGGGGTGCTGCAGCGCCACGCCGGTGTCGGCAAGGCCGATCAGTACCGCCGGATCGCCCGGTTCCAGTTGCAAGGCCTGCGGCAGACGAATGGCCTGTTGCGCCCAGCTCTCGTGTGCGGCTACGTGCGCTGTCGGGCCCGCAAGCGTGCGCGGGGTGCTGCTCAGATAATCGGCACCGACCCGCTCCACCACCGGGATCTCGGCCAACGCCCGCAACAGCGCGGGCAGCCGGGTGCCATCGCGTAATTCCACCCGCAAGACCCGCGCGACACCACTCAGTTGTTCGATGGCATCGAAGCGTTGTGCGCCACTGCGGCGGCTTTGCTGGCGGCCCAGGCGCGCGCTATGCAGACGCACCGCGCGGAAGGCATCGCCGTGGTGACGCAACAGCCTGTCGATCGGCCCGTGGTCCACCGCGTCGCTCATCGGTGTGCCGTAACCCTGCACCGCACGCAGCCCCGGCAGATGCTCGGGCACTTCGCCTAGTCGCAGTGTCAGCAGCAGGCGGCGTGGCAACAAGGCGGCGTGATGTGAGGCGGTCATGTCTGCGCACTCCATTGACCAAGACTGCCTGCGCGCAATGGCACGCAGGCGCTGCGCCCATCCTCGAAGTCCAGCTGCGCATCGCAGCCGAGTTGGCTGGCCAACGGTGCCAGCACCAGCTGTCCGTCATCGGCCGAGACGATGGGAATGTCGATTCCCGCCGCACGCACCAGCGGCAGCCTGCCGCTGCGCAGTCCCGGTGCGCTCAGGTGCACACGCGTGCCGCTGTTGCCATCGCCATCGCTCGCCTGCACACGCGTCACACGTGGTGCGGCAGCACGTAGCAGCGCCTGTTGCAGGCGATTGACCGGCATCCGCGACAGCCGTGCGATAACATCGGCGCCCGCGGTTTCCTTGAGCTCGTTGAGCTGGGTAACGGTGCGTACGCCGATCCGTTCGAGCTGGCGTTGTTCCTCATCGGAGAACTGGTCGCCAAGCGCGGTCTTGAGACTGAATTCGGATTCGTCGGCGCGGAAATCTGCCGCGTTCTCTTCGATCATCGGTTTGGTAATCGTGGTCAACGCCAGCCGCACGGTACTGGCTTCGCTTTCGCCGGGACCCGCCGGGCGCAGATAGACATCGTCATCGAGCATCTGCACGAACACGCGCAAATCCAGCGTCACGTCTTTCACCGCAAAGGTCAGCGGCAATTTGCCAACACGTGCCTTGATCGTCATCGCGGCCTGCGCCTTGTCCAATTGCTCGGTCAATGCCTGGATGAACAGGTCCAGTGGAACGCCGAGGGTTTGCAGCAACGGGGGCAGTTGCGCGCTCATGACTGTTCTCCCAGCTGCCAGACCACATGCAACAGCGACGGCGCGGCGTTCCAGTGATTGATGGCGAAGCTGCGCGGCACATCGGCCAGCAGGCGGCAACCACCGTCGCGCAGGATCGGGCGCAGCTCCAGCGGCAGCCGCATTTCCACATGCGTCAACTGCATGCCGGCGCGGTCTTCGATCGCCACCAGGCCAGCGTGCAGTTCTTCCAGCAATCCGGACAGTTCGCGCAACATCACACCGCTCCTTCAGCGGGCGATGGTGCAGCCGGCGCCGCCGCGGCGGGCGCGAGGTTACCGGCGGCGGCACGCATGGCGGGTGCGTTGCGTTGCACCAGCGCCACCTTGGCGGCATCTGCCAGGCGCTCCAGCGGCAATGTCTCGCTGACGAAATTGAGCTTGACCTCGCCGAACAGATCGGCGCGCACGTTCGATTCGTTCTGCGCATTGACCTGCAATGTCGACACCATGGTCGAGGTCTGCCCGGCATAACTGGAGGAGCCGCGCTCGCCCCAATTGTCTGCCTGCGCGGGATCGCTGCCGGTGGCATAGCCGACCTTGGCCACATCTTGTGCGGCAGCGCGAAACATCACCTTGCTGCTGATGCTGCCATCGCGCACCACCACCCGGTTCATGCCCAGCAGCACCATCGTTGCCAGCAGTTGCTGACGTTCGCTGCCGACCTTCAAGCGCACTTGCGGCAGCACGCGTTGTTCGAGCAATTCGGCGGTGAGTTCCTCGTCGGCCAGCCCATAGTCGGCCAGCCATAATGGTTGGCTGCCAGTCGTGCGTGGCACCAGCTCCGGCACGGTGCGCGCGCCGCCATCGGGGAGCAGCAAGACGATATCGCCGGGATAGTGCGTGGCCAGCCAATCGCGCGCCTGATTGAGCGAGACGTTGTCCTCGGTGAACTGATCCACCGTCTTGGACACCGCTGCCACCATGCTGGAATAACTTTCCATCTGGCGGATCGAGGCATCCACGATGGCGTCGAACGTGCCATGCACCAGTTGCGCGACAAAGCCCGGAAAATCCACCTCATTGACCATCGCACCGGTACGCCGCGCGATGGTCTCGGTCGCCTGAGGCTTGACCGTGGCCGTTGCTTCGCCAGCCGGCGGCGTTGCCGCGGTCGGGCCGGCCAGCGCACGCGCTGCCGCCGCAGTGGGGCGCTGCGGAAAGATCAGGTTGCGGTGGCCTGGAGCGCTCATGACCCGCTCAGCCCCCGACCACGGCGTCGGCCGGTTGCGCGACCCAGGTGTTGCTGCGCTCATGCCGCCCATCGCCGAGCAGACGCAAGGCGATCCGTGCCTGCGGGTTGCCCTGTGCGAGCCCGCTGAAGCGGTAGTCCACGATGACGGCCAGCGCCGCAACACTGCTCACCGCATCCGCATCCTCGATACGCGCCGTTACCTCGACGCCATGGCTTAGCAGGGGCGGTGTGCCGGCAGTGATGCGAACCTCACCGACGCTGCCGTGATCGGCGACAAACTCCAGCGTGATCGGCAGCGGAGTCGCTGTACCCTCCAACGCCGGCCAGTCGTCGAGCACAAGACGGACATCGATGGCGGCGTTGCCGGAATCGATCGGCGTGGACACGGCAGGCTTGCGGCCTTCCAGCTGGTCGAGGGTCCAGCGACAAGCGCCCGCACTGCCGCGCACCACACTCATGCGGGTGCCGGCCACCCGGCTGGGCGTCACTGGCTCGCGCTGTTCGCCGGTGGCAGACGCTGTCTCCAATGCCTGCGCACGCACCGCCGCTGGCGGCCTGGCCAGGCGCAACTGCGCACCGCCAAGCGATGCGGCATGCGTGCTCGCTGCCGGTAGGTACAGCACACGCCAGTCGCCATAGTCGTCGGCAGCCATTTCACCGAATGCGCTTGCAAATTCCTGGAACGGCAACCAGTCGGCATAGCCTTGATTGGGTGGGTTGAAGACGACCGGATCGTTGTCGAAGGTCTGCCGCGTATCCCAGGGATTGAGAATATTGACGATTGCGCTCGACGGATCGGCCAGATCGCCAGAGATACCGCTGAGCACCACCGCATGCGGCGCACCCACGATGACCACCCATAGCGGGCCATGCCGGTTCAACCAGTCCGCCCACTGTTGCGGCGTGTGGTACAGGCTGGTGTTGGAAGGTTGTTCGATGGCGTTAAAGCCGTAGCGCTGTCTGACAGCGTCCAGCAATTCGAAGCTATAGGACGTCGACAGGGTGGTACCGACCTCGTTGGCCAGCGTTTCCGGGTCGATCGACGCGTGGCGCCGATACGACAACAGCATCGCCATCGCCGCGGCCCAGCAGGCGCGCTTGTCCGGTTGCGCGATCAACGGCACGTCGTATTCGTGGACGGGCGTATCGCTCAGCGAACGCGTGGACAACGACTGCGCAGTGGTCGGGTAGAGGATGCGCACCACCTCAGGATGGAAGCGTTCGCTGAAGGGAGCAGGCGCGCTGGCGCTGCCGCCGCCATCGCCGGCCATCAGCCAGCTAACGAGCTTGTCCTGGAAGCTCTTCCAGAGCCGGTCGGCAGCAAAAAAGCCGATAAACGCGCCCGGTCCACCGGTCCAGCGGTCGGCACCACGGGTGTAGAACACGGTGGTGCCGTTGTCATCGCGGATTCCAAATTCGCGGTGACCGCTTACTGGATGATCACCGGACCATTCGGTATGCACGGTGGTGAAACGCCAACGCGTCGGCTCTACCAGGCTTACGACAACCGACGCATTGTCGGGACCACCGATATTGACTTTGAAGACGGTACCGACGGGAGTGGACGACTCCCATTGAACGTCGTCCACACCGCTGTCGTACGGGATGAATTCGCTGTAGGCGGTATCGACAAAATCGTTGAGATGCAGTCGCAGGTGTTCAAGAACCTCAGGACCGGTCCAACCATCGGGCAGACGCGCGCAACGCACTTCATAACGGTCCAGGCTGAGTTCGCCTTGTGCATCTGCGATGCGTTGAACCGACATCCCGCGTGCGCTGACGGCCTGTTCCACCGCGGCCGGTGCGCGCCAGTTGAACAGGTCGGCCCACTGCGGTGCATAGCGCTGCGCGCGCTCCACATCGTCCGGCCCGATGATCAGTGCGCGTGCGTTGGTTGTGCTGCGTGGTGGTGCGGGTCGCGCATGCGGTGGGGACATTGCCTGCCCGGTCTGCATGGCGGAGGCAGACCGACGCGGCGTGGCGCTGTTCTGCGAGTCCTGTACGCCCAGCGAGAAGCTGACCGCCTGGCTCCAGTCCAGTGCTTGCTGGCGGATCCAGGCCAGCTTTGCGTCAGTCATGCGGCAACCCAGATTGGTCGTCGCGTCATGTTGGGCCACATGCACGCCGACCACGTGGGCACGCGGTGCCTCGGTGGTGTCGATGTAGTACACCGGCGAGCCGCTGGTACCGCCCAACGACTGCACATCGTAGGCAAACGTGTCGTCTGTCGGGAGCTGGCGGATGCGCCCACCGTGCATATGCTGGCGATCCGGGTCGATAACGGCATTGACCACGGTGCCTGCAGTGCTGCTATCGAGCGAACGCGCTGCATAGCCGCTCACGACGATCTGTTCTTCGCGCGATTGGGTCAGTTCTTCCAGAATGTCGAAGTACTGCGGGTAGGCAACCGCGTTGGCCTCCGGCACGCGAATCAGCGCCATATCGAAATCGCGTTGGGATGCGTTGTATCCGGGATGGATGACCCATGCATCCGAAGTGACCTGAAAGCGCCCGAACGGCTCGCTTTCGCTGGTTGTTCCTGCATCGTGTTTGCCGGGCACGATGATCAGCGCACGCTTGCCATCTACTACATGGGCGGCGGTCAATAGCAGACGCGGCGCGATGAAGAATGCGGTACCCGCCGGTTCTCCTTCATCGCTGTCATTAAGACGTCGCACCTGGCAGATTGCGCTGTAGGGCGCAACGGTGGTATTGACGACGCCAAACACCCAGCGCGCACTGCTGGCAAAGAACGCCAGCTGTGCCAGGAGCGCTTCGCCCAACGTTGTGGGGCTGTCGTATTGATCGATCACGCGCAGTGCGTTGACTGGGGCCGAGCCATGACGTGGCGTCTGCGTCGAAGACGGCGCGCGCACAACTGGTGCCGAGCGCATCGTCGGCACCGCCTGCGATGCGGGGCGCCAGCTCTGCGCGGCTGCGGTTGCTGCTGCGGTATCGGGCGATGGGGACGCGACCGGCGGTGATGCCTCTGGTGACACGGTGGCGGCCGGCGTGGTTTGCGCGGGCGGCGTTGCGGAGGCAGGGGTTTGCCACAGCTCATCCGAGTATCCATCGCTGTAGCCGCCGCGGCCCGGATCGCTGGCCGGCGCAACCGCCGCCGCGGGCGCCGCGCCGGCCACCGCATCGGCGCCCCATGCCAGCGACGCGCTGTCGCCGCCGTAGCCGTTGTTGCCATCGCTACGCGCGGTACGTCGCAGGCTGCGTTCGGTCAGCCCGGACAGCGAGACGTACATATTGCCGCGATCGGGCATCTGCACCTCGATTGGCCGCGCGCGGTCGCGTTCGCTGTAGGTCGCCAAGCCGAAGTACAGCCGCGGCTGCCCGACAAAGCGCGCAACCACACTCGGCGGTACCAGATACATCGCATCGCGCCCCTTGGTGCCGGGCTGCACAAGACTGGAAAAGAACGTGCGCGAGGTGCGGCGGTCGCGGTTTTCCGGCTTGAGCAACTCCGGGTCGGTGGCCAGCCCGATCTCGAACAGCGGGGTGTCGCTGCGCACGCTGAAGCTCAGCACATTGAAGCGGTCGTTGACGCTGTCGCGGGTGGCGCGGATGCGGGCCATACGGAACTCCTAGCGGCGCTTGCGGGGTGGAAGAGCGGCGTGCGGCGGTGGCGTGGAGACGGGAGAAGCGGGCGGAGCTGCAGCGGGATTCGGTGCGCTGTCGATGTCGGTCGCGATGTGTTCCCAGAAGCGTTGCTGGGTGTCGATGCCGATACTCTCCAGATGGGGTTGCATGAAACTCATGGCCTGCTCGAGATGACGGAAGAACGTGCGTTCGCCGGATTGCACGTGCTCGATCGAGCCGCGCCACTCCCGTACCGTGTCGTCGCCGTCGCCACGCTCTCCCCAAACCCGGACGATGAAGGCGGCGGTTCGGTCCTCCAGCAGTGCCATGCCCGCGCTCCGGGTGAGGTGGATTCACGCTAGGCCGCCTGCATCACCGATGCATCACCGCCAGATCACCGGTGAATCACCGCGCCGTCTTCCCGTGTGATGCAGCAGTGATGCATCGCGACGTGCCGCGCAGGCAGCGTCGGTCCACACGCCTGGTTGCCGGGGCGCGTACGGGTTGGAAAAGGGACAGCATGGGCAAGCGATGGCGCGTCACCAGCTAGTCGCCACTGTGGCTCCAGCCGGTACCCCAGTCGGTATCCCAGTCGGGCAGCGCAGGTTGCAGAGAGGGTCGGCCGTGCGCATCGCGCAGCAGCGGCGCCTCGGCCGGGTCGCACGCCGGGACGGCGGCATTCGCCTTATGCGGCAGGCCGCACTTCGTACGCCATGCACCGGGCTCGCCGATGGTGCAGCAAGGCAGCTGCGCGCGATGGACCAGGCTGGTTGCAGCAGCGCAGCGCCGCAACGAACACGCAGATACCCACGCGCTCGGCATCGGGCAGCGCGGCGTGCGCCAGTGTTGGAGAACTCAGGGTTCCAGGAACTGCAGGCTCAATTGCAGTTGCGCATCTGCCGCGGCCAGGCCACGACGTGCGTTTTCGATCAGCATCTGTGCGTGCTGGCCGGCGCTGTCGGCAAACGCGAAGGGGCGTGCAGCAGGTGCAGGCACCGTTTCTTCTACGCTGGTCCCGATGGCACCGTCGGCAATGCGGTGATAGAGCGTCATCGTTTCGCGCATCGGTTGGATCGCAAGCTCGCGCCGCAACAGCTCGCGGCAGCGCTCGAACTGGCATAAGGCATGTGCGCGTTGTCCGTTGAGTACGAACAATTGCATCAGTGCGCGGTGCACATCTTCGCGCAGCGCGTCGCTGTCCAGAATCGCTTGTGCATGCCGGATTCCTTCGCCGTAGTCGCGCCGGATCGTGGCGATCTGAACCAGGCGCCAGAGCGCGTTGAGATAACTGCGGCGATGTTTTTCGCGTTCGCGCAGCGCCCAATCGTCGGAGACATCCATCAGGATGTCGGAGCGGTACAGCGCGACGCCGCGTTGCAGTCCGGCGATTTCCGCCTCGGTCATCTGCTCGGGTGGCTTGCTCAGGCCTGGCGCGATGTCCTTGCTGAATTCGGCGACATCGAGCCAGACGTCCATCGGGCCATCCAGGCCAATGGCACCGCGCCGGTCGCACACGATCAGATCGCCGTGATCCAGTGGCGGGGATTCGACGATGCGGCGCAGGCGCCACAGAGCGGTGTTGAACGATCCCGCCGTCGCGCCGGCATCGCGTTCGGGCCACAGGCTGGCAATGAGCTCGCTACGACTGAAATACCGATGCTGGCCGATGGCCAGATAGGCCAGCAGACTGCCGCAACGTCCGGAGACCGCAACTGCGCGTCCTTCGTCCTGGGCAACGGAAACCGAACCGAACAACCAGATCCTGAACATCCTCGCCATCCTCGCTCGAATGCAGCCAATGTCCATTCGGCACACCTACGCCTGCGGCCCCTTCCGCGAGCGCCCCATGGTGGGCAAAAAGTCCGATCCACACCGATACGAGACATCCCCTTGTTGTCCCCGCATCCCGTGCCGTAGGACGGCCGGCGTGTGAGGGCGCGATCATGCCACGGCTGTTCGCGCAGGCGTAGCGATGGCGGACAGACGGCAGTCGCGCGTCAACCGCACAGCGGAGGCGCTACGTCAGCATCGCTGACCATGCAGTCGACATCCTGCAGTCGACACCATGCGACGATCGTCCTCCAAGGCCGTTTCCACCGGCTGCACGCGACGGCTTCCCGGGCGAATGCGCGGCATCGCGTGCGGCTTACCAGGCACGGCCTGCGCGGCCGTTTTCGACGGGGCGGCTGCGGGTGAAGACAGGCAGGCGATGCGCCTGCGTATTGACAGCGACACCGACTGGAAAAACACCCATCAGCTTGTGTCGGCAAATTCGTCCGAGCGCTGCGGCCGCACCACGCCGTACGCTGGTCTGATGTTCGATCTGCACGATCGCTATTCGTTGTAGGTCAGCTACACCGGCATCTTCAAACCACGGAACAACCGCGACCGTGGTGGCTGCTATCTCGCCCTGCTGGAAGGCAATCGCTACGAAGTCGGAGCCAAGGGAGTTCCAGGCACTACGTTGCGTCCGTCGCGTGCGCACGTCAGCGATGGAGACGGTGTATGCAGACGGCGCATCTGCTTGCACCGCTGTCGCCAAGACGGCAGTGCTCAGCGCGGCTCGGCCACGATCAACCAGTTGTTGAACGGCGTGTTGCCGTACAGCGGCGCAAAGGTCGCGCGCAGGCCGGCCGCATCCAGGTGGGCCTGCAGGCTGTCGCGGGTGGGGTAGCTGCGCGGCATGCGCTGCATCCAGCCGCTCAGATGCGCCAGCACGTCGGTCACGCGGCTGGTGCGTCCGCGGCCGCTGGCATCGCCCAATGCGCTACGAATCACCAGCTTGGCGCCGGGTGTGAGCATCTGCGCCACGCTGCGCAACAGGCTGGCCTGCATGTCCGACTGCAGATACTGCAGCACGTCCAGAATGGTGACGCTGCCCTGATGCTGCGGCCACGCGATGCTCAGATCGACCACTTCGAACTTGGTAGTGCCCAGATGCGAGCGTTGCGCAATGTGCTGCGCGCGGCGGATCTTGGAGGCATCCACATCCACACCGTGATACGCCAGCGCCTGGCCATCGGCACGCAATGCGTGCGCCAGCAAGCCCAGCCCGCAGCCCAGATCCAGCACCGGCGCAGTGGTGCTGCGCAGCTCGGCCAGCACACCGGGATACAACGGGTCGGTGCGCAGCTTGGCTTGCGTGTAGTAGTAATCGTAGCGGTTGCCGAGCGGATGCTTGGGCAGAAAAGCGCGTGCGATCGCCAGCGCTTGGGCGCGGCTCATCGGTTGGGTGGCGGTGCTGTGCAATGTCGTTCCTTGGCAATCAGGCGTGCTGCGCGGCTAGCTTAGAGCCAGTCGCCCCGATTGCGGTAGGCCCGGTTGGCGGTTTCGCGATGCGCGGCTGCGCGTCGTGGCGCTTTAGGCAGGCGTGTCCACAGATCCGACAGCGCCCAGCGCATCGCGCGCTGCAGGTAGCGCCATCGCTGCCCAACGCGCATACATCGCACCAGAGGGATGCAGGCCATCGTCGACCAGCATGTCGACAGCATCGCCGCCGTCGCGACTGATGGCAGTGATGTCGACAAACCGCACTGAGCGCGCTGCGCAACGCTCTGCTGCCACGCTGTTGAAAGCGTCGATCTGCGCCGCGATCAGCCCCGCATCGCCGCCTTGCGCATGCGCGAATGGTGTCAGCCCCCAATCCGGAATCGACAGCACCACCAAGCGCGCAGCATGACCGCCGGCAAACCCGATCGCACGCTGCAACAACGTATCGAACTGGCTGCGGTACTCGTCCAGCGAGCGCCCGCGGTACTGGTTGTTGACGCCGATCAGCAAGCTGACCAGATCGAACGTGCCCTGCGGTGCGGCCGCGTCGATACCGGCTTGCAATTCGTCGGTGGTCCAGCCAGTGGTGGCGATGATCTGCGGTGGCGCCACGTTCCAACCGTGGGCACGTAGACCATCGACCAACTGCATCGGCCAGCGCTGCGAAGGCTCGACGCCTTCGCCGATGGTGTACGAATCGCCCAGCGCCAGATAGCGCAGCGGCGTACCAAGCGCCGCCATCAAGCGACGCTGCGCGACTTGAGTGGCACCACTTTGGTCACGGCCTCGGCACGGCGTGCCAGTGCGCGGTCGATGCGCGCGAACACATCGCGCATGACGCTGGCTTCCGGCATCAAGGTCACGCGGAAGTGATGGCGGTACGGCACGTTGAAGCTGGAGCCGGGTACGACCAGCACGCCTTCTTCGTTCATCAGATCCAGCGCGAATTCGTGATCGTCGAAATTGCGTGCGGCCGCACCGACCACCGCCGGAAATGCATACAGCGCCCCGGCCGGTGCCACCAGCTGCAGATGCTCGCTGGCCGCGCAGGCCTCGATTACCGCACGACGAGTTTCGTACAGACGGCCACCGGGTGCGCACAACGCGGAAATGGTGTCCGGCCCATTGACCGCGGCATCAATGGCGTACTGCCCCGGCACGTTGGCGCACAGGCGCAAGGCGCCGAGCAGGTCCATCGCATTACGCAGATCGTTGATGCGCGATTGCTCGCCCGACAGCAGCGCCCAGCCCACCCGCCAGCCGCAGGCGCGGTGCACCTTGCTCAGTCCGCCGAAGGTGATGCACGGGTGCGCACCGGCCAGCGGCGCCACCGGCACGAAAGCCGCGCCGTCGTACAGCACCTGATCGTAGATTTCGTCGACCATCAGCAGCAGGTTGTGCTTGGTCGCAATCGCCACGATGCGCTCTAGCAACTCGCGCGAATAACTCGCGCCGCTGGGATTGTTGGGGTTGATCAGCACGATGGCGCGGGTGCGTGAGGACACCAGCGTCTCGATCTCCACCGGGTCCGGCTGGAAGCCGTTCTCCGGCGCGCAGCGGTAATACACCGGACGGCCATCGTTGAGGATGGTGGCCGCCGACCACAGCGGGTAGTCGGGCGAGGGCACCAGCACTTCGTCGCCGGGGTTGAGCAGGGCGCGCAGCGAGAGGTCGATCAGCTCGCTGACCCCGTTACCGACAAAAATACGGTCAGGGTGGGTATCGGGGTGCTGACGACGCGAATACGCCTTGGCGATCGCCTCGCGCGCTTCCGGCAGGCCCTGCTGATGGGTATAGGGATCGGTGCGACCCATGTCGTCGGCAATCGCGCGCTGCAGATGCTCCGGCGCGCGGAACCCGAATGCACCCGGGTTGCCGATGTTGAGCTTGATCAGCTTGCGGCCCTGCGCCTCCAACTCCCGCGCTCGTCGCGCCAGCTCGCCCCGGATCTCGTAGCGGACTTCGGACAGACGCTCGCGGATGGCGAGCGGCTTTTGCGGGGTAGTGGACATGCGACGGGCCGGTTGTAGGCGTGAGGCTTGGCATGGTAGCGGAAATATGACAAGCGGACATGCTTGCATCGGCAACGATGTCAAGTGGGGCTTCAAGCCCGGCTGCAGGTCGATTGCACAAGCCCCTGCGTCCAGCCAGCTAGAATCCCCCGATGAGCGACACAACCCCCAACTACCCCACCCTCCAATCCATTGGCTGGCCCTGGCCCGGTCCTCCTGAGGAGGCTGCCTGGCAGGCGGTGTTTGCCGCGCATCCGCAGGCACTGCCGGCGCGGGTGGTGGAGCAGCACCGTACCGGCTATGTGGTGGCCGATACGCCGGAGGCCAGCCTCAAGGCCGAGTCGTTGCCGGAGTGGCAGCGGCCGCGCTTTCCGAGCCATGAGCGGGCGGCGGTGGGCGATTGGGTGCTGATGGAGGGCAAACGCATCGTGGCGCTGCTGCCGCGGCGCACCTCGATCAAGCGCGGGGCGGCTGGTGAGCATTACCACCAGCAGGTGATCGCAGCCAATATCGATACGGTGTTCATCGTGTGCGGGCTGGATGCGGACTTCAATCCGCGCCGCATCGAACGCTATCTGCTGCTGGTGGGCGGCGGCGGAGCGCAGCCGGTGGTGGTGCTGACCAAGGCCGATCAGACCGAGTACGCCGAGGATGCGTTGGCGGTGCTGGAAGAGCTGGAGGCGCAGAACATCCCGCTGCGTGCGGTCAATGCCAAGGATCCAGAGAGCGTGGCAGCGCTGCGGCCGTGGTTGGGCGATGGACGCACGGCGGTGCTGGTGGGCTCGTCCGGTGCGGGCAAGTCGACGCTGACCAATACTTTGCTCGGCACGCAGAAGATGAAGACCAATACGGTGCGCGAAAACGATTCGCGTGGCCGGCATACCACCACGTACCGTGCGTTGATCCCGTTGCCAACCGGCGCCTGCCTGATCGATACGCCCGGCATGCGCGAGCTCAAGCCAACCGGTGAGGAAGACCTGGCCGAAGGCGGTTTCTCTGATGTGGAAGCGTTGGCGGCGCAGTGCCGCTTCAACGATTGCGCGCATATTGCCGAGCCCGGTTGCGCGGTGCGCGCGGCGATCGATGCCGATACGTTGGATCCGGAGCGTGTGGCCAACTACATGAAGCTGCGCGAGGAAGTGGCCAGCGCAGCCGAAAAGCTCGCCACCCGTGTTGCGCAGAACAATCGCGGCAAGGGCTCGGGCAGGCGCCCGGCCAGCGTCGATCGTCCCGGACGGCGCTGATGCCATCGCGCAAGGGGCCGCCGGACATCGTCCATCACGCGGCGCTGGATGCGCGCCTGGTCAAGGCCGTGCGCGGGGTGCGCCTGCTCGCCCTGGCGAGCTGGCCGCGCTCGCTGCAGGAGCCGTTTCTGCAAAGTGTGGCGCGCGGGCAGCCGGAGCTGCCGCAGGTGGACTACCCGGCGCTGGATTTTGGCGACACCCGACGCGAGCTGGCCGCGATTGCGAAAGCCGCCGATCCGCATCACCCGATCGGCGCGTATCTGATCGATTCGACGCATAGCTGGAGCCTGGCGGCCGGTCTGCTGGAATCGCTGGGCACCAGCGCGGTCAGCGACTATTCGGCGCAGTTGTTCGGCGTGCCCGACGATCCGATGCCGGGCAACGGCCCGACCACGCGCGAAGCGGCGCGGCATTTCATCCAGATCGCGCAGGAACTCGATCGCGAGTTGCTGGCGCCGGAAGAGCAGGTGCCGGTGTCTGCCACCGCCTTGCGCATGCAGCTGCAGAACGATCTGGATGCCTTCTTCGAAGGACGCGTCATCACCGTCACGCTCGATCCGGATCTGCTCGCCAAGGCCGCGGCCGGCGCGCACCGGATCCGTTTGCGCACCGGCGCTACCTTCAGTGATTACGACCGTGCGCAGCTGTTTCATCACGAGGCGCTTGTGCATTCGCTCACCGCGCTCAATGGCCGCGCGCAGGTGCATCTGCCCAGCCTGGGCATTTCATCGCCACGCACCACCGCAACCCAGGAGGGCCTGGCGACGTTTGCGGAGCAGATCACCGGCAGCATCGATATCGAACGCATGAAACGCATCAGCCTGCGCATCGAAGCGATTGCGATGGCGCGCTCGGGCGCCGACTTCATCGAGGTGTTCCGCTACTTCACCGAGAGCGGGCAGAGCGCAACCGAAAGTTTTTCCTCGGCGCAGCGCGTATTCCGCGGTGTACCGACGGAAGGCGGTGGTGCGTTTACCAAGGACACCGTCTACCTGCGCGGTCTGGTCGCGGTGCACACCTTCTTCCGGCACGCCTTGCAGCGCGACCAACTGCAGCTATGCCGTTATCTGTTCGCCGGCAAGATGGCGTTGGGCGATGTGGCGCGGTTTGCACCCTTGTTCGATAGCGGGGTGCTGGTCGCGCCGCGCTGGCTGCCGCCGTGGGTGAGCCGGATCAGCGGGCTCGCAGGCATGCTGGCGTTTTCGCTGTTCGCCAATCGCATCCGCATGGATCAGTTGCAACCGCCGGCAATGAATGTCTGAGATGGCACACAGCGTTCGATGAAATGCGCGTGCGCGATCACATCTTGATCGCGTCGGTGAACCTGCGCATGCAATGCCGCGCGTTCTACACGATGTTGCAACGAACCGGACTGCACACTGCACGCCTCGCCCGTTCTGGGCCATAACACGAGGCAATGCGATGAAAATCTTGATGGTGCTCACGTCCCACGACCAGCTGGGCGATACCGGCAAGAAGACCGGCTTCTGGCTGGAAGAATTCGCCGCGCCGTACTACGTCTTCAAGGACGCTGGTGCCGACATCACCGTGGTCTCGCCAAAGGGCGGCCAGCCGCCGCTGGACCCGAAGAGCGACGAGCCCGATGCGCAGACCGAGGCCACCAAGCGCTTCAAGCAGGATAGTGATGCGCAGAAGGTGCTGGCCACCACGCATCGTCTTGCTGACGTCAAAGCCGACGATTTCGATGCGCTGTTCTATCCGGGCGGCCACGGCCCGCTGTGGGATCTGGCCGAAGACAAGCAGTCGATCGCGCTGATCGAAGCCTTCGCCGCCGCCGACAAGCCGCACGGCCTGGTCTGCCACGCGCCGGGCGCACTGCGTCACGTCAAGGGCAGCGATGGCAAGCCGCTGGTCAACGGTCGCCGCGTCACCGGTTTCACCAATGGTGAAGAAGAGGCCGTCGGTCTGACCAAGATCGTGCCATTCCTGGTGGAAGACGCGCTGACCGAACTCGGTGGAAAGTACGAAAAGAAGGCCGATTGGGCAGTACATGTGATTGCCGACGGCACCCTGGTGACCGGCCAGAACCCGGCGTCGTCGGAAAAGACCGCAGAGACCTTGCTGACGCTGTTGAAGGGTTGAGTGAGAGCGGCGAAGAAGCGTAGCGACTAGTCGTCGTCAAGCGTGGACGGCGCGCGTAGGACCCGACGTGTATGAGTGGTGCATGTTGATTCCGGGTACCGTCCGCGTTTGCCTGGCGACTATGCGCTAGCTTTGTTGGCTACTATTTGCTGTCGAAGCGTTGTCGAGGCGCTGTATTAGTGGTGTGTGTGGTTTGTGCAGCAGCGTTCGCGGACGCGTGTCGCTGCCGCAAACTCAACCTCGGCTGAGCAAGTAACGCTATTGCATGCGTGATAGCGAATCGGCACATCTGCATGGGTGCTGCCGAGTACTGGGAGGCCTAGCCATTCCCGCGCAAGACACTCCAGCGCAGTGGCTCAAGACATTCCAGCGCAGTGGCCGTAAGACGCGCCCACGCGATGACGTAAGCACACGTGGTACCAATGCAGTAACGCTAGCCCCTCTCCCGTCGGGAGAGGGGTTGGGGTGAGGGTACGGTTGACGCATCGCCAGGACCCCGCGTCCGCATCGTTCAAACAAAACGCACCAACCAGCTCCCGTACTGCAGGCAGTGCACGGCGGAGGTCATCGACCAAGACCAGCAAGTGCCTTGCTCAAGCAAAACGTACCAACCAGCGCCCGTACTGCAGGCAGCGCGAGGCGCAGGTCATGGATCAAGACCGGCGAGTGCGTTGCTCAAGAAGAACGTACCAACCAGCGCCCGCACTGCGGGCAGCGCGAGGTGCAGGTCATCGACCAAGAACCGCAAGTGCAACACTCAAGCAACATGTTCCAACCAGCGCCCTTACTGCAGACAGTGCAGAGCGCAGGTCATCGACCAGCACCCCGCACCCGCATCGCTTAGTCGATACGTTGCAACCAGCGCACCGCATACCCAGGCAGCGCAAGACGCAGATCATCGCCTAGCGGTTCTGCAACTGCATCGTGCTTGTCCGCCAACACCTGCCAACGGCCACTCAACCTACCTGCAAGCGCCACGTCGAGCGGTTGATCGCTGAAGTTGTGGACGGCGACAAAGCTGTCGCCACGTGTCAGCGCAAACAACTGCGCGTTCTCTAGCTCCACACTGCCCAACGGTTGATCTGCAGCAAGTGCCGGTAGTGCTGTGCGTTGCTGGATTAATGCGTGCAACCGCTGATAGACCTGCCCGCTCAAGCTGCTGTTGTCGTGGCGCTGCGCGGCGCGCTGCCAGTCCATTGCCGGGCGATGCAACCAGCGGCCTTCGTGCTTGCGCTGCGTATCCATGCGGTAGCTGATGTCGTTGGGCAATGCGAGTTCGTCGCCCATGTAGATCAGTGGCACGCCCGGCATTGCCAGGGCAACCGCGTAGAGCAGCACCAGCCGGTCCACTGCCATGGCCAAAGCTGCCGCATCACCCGCATCGTGCGCCGCCTGGATGCCGGCGAGTGCGGCCGCCATGCCGTTGGTGCCGTGTACGCCATCGCCGCTGCTCTGGAAGCTTTCGCCACGCGCGTAGCTGCCCGGTAGCGCATTGGCGTAGAAGCGCGCGACATCGCGCAGTGAAAACGCCGGTTGCGTGGCATTGCCCGCGGCTTCGTGCTGCAACACATTCCAGCCGATGTCGTCGTGGCAACGCACGTAGCTTAGCCATGCGCAGTTGGACGGCAGCGGCGGGCTGTGTGCAATGACCTGATGCAGAATGTCGCCGCGTTGCAGCGCCAGGGCCGACCACCCAGCTGCCATCAGCGTGCTGTGGTAGGCCAGGTGGCATTCGTGGCCTTGATCGGCGCCGCTGCCGAAGTAGGGCGGCAGTTGACTCATCGGCACGATGGCTTCGGCCTTCATCGCCACCGACGGCGCAACGATGTCGGCGACCGCACGCAGCGCCACCAGCAAGGTATGCGCCTCGGGCTGGTTCATGCAGTCGGTGCCGGTGCGCTTCCACAGATAGGCGGTGGAATCCAGACGGAAAGCCTCTACCCCGAGGTTGGCCAGCTGCAGCATCGCCAGCGCCATGTCGCCGAACACGGCCGGGTTGCTCCAGTTCAAATCCCATTGATAGGGATAGAACGTGGACCACATCCATTGTGCGGTGTCGTCCACCCAGGTGAAGTTGCCCGGTGCGGTATGCGGAAACACCTGCGCCAGCGTTGTTTCGTATTGATCGGGCAGACTGCGGTCGGCGAAGTGATGGTAGTAATCGAGATAGCGTGCATCGCCCGCGCGTGCGGCTTGTGCCCAGGCGTGATCGTCGGCGGTGTGGTTGAGCACGAAATCCGCACACAGGCTGATGCCCGACGCGCGCAGCCGCGTGGTGAGCGCAACCAGGTCGTCATTGCTGCCCAGGCTCGGCTCCACCTGGCCGTAGTCGCTGACCGCAAAGCCGCCGTCGTTGTCGCCGGCGCGTGCGCGCAGAAACGGCAGCAGATGCAGATAGCGCACGCCCAGTTCCTGCAGGTAGGGCACGCGCTCGGCCACGCCCTGCAAGGTTCCGGCGAAGCGGTCCACGTAGGCACTGTAGCCCAGCATGTGCTGTGCGCCGAACCAGCCCGGCTTGCGGGTGGCGTCGAGCTGTTGCAATGCCTGCGGGCGGTGTTGCGCGCTGCTGCCGAGCGCGCCCAACCACTGCGTCAACCACGCTGCGTAATCGGGGCGTTGCCCATACAGCGACTGCAGTGCATCCAGCAGACGCGGTGCATGTTCGTCAAAACGCGCCAACAACGGCTCGGCGCGCCGTGCATCCAGCGGCGCGGCAAAGGCCGCGCGTGATGCGGTGGAATCGATGGGGGAGGTGCTCATTGGAAGCCGCCGGGCCTGGGCCCGGCGCGGGGTCCTTAGAAGTCGTAACGCAGGCTGATGCTGGTGGTGCGGCCGGCAATCGAGCGCGCGCGGATGATGCCGTTGGCCGGAATCGTGGCTTCTTCGGCTTCGGTCAGACCAAAGGTGTTGAACAGGTTGTTGACGTTGAGCGCGACAGTGAGCGAATCGGTCACGCGGTAGTCGCCGAACAGGTTGACCTGCGTATAGCCGGGCATCTTCAGCTGGTTGGAATCCTGCGTATAGGCGTCGGTGGTGCCGATCAGATTCACGCCGAACTGGTAGCCGTCGCCGCGATAGCTCGGGGTGAGCTGCCAAACGAAATCAGCCTGGCGACGCGGCACATTGCCGGTATTTTCCGGGGTGATCTGGTCGCGGGAAATTTCTGCATCGGTCCAGGTCAGGCCGCCGTTGACGGTGAAGCCCTCGTAGCGGTAGCTGGCTTCCAGCTCCACGCCGTGCGCTTGGTAGCTGCGGTTGAAGAAGCGCTGGCTGGTGACTTCGAAGTTCTGTTCCTGGGTGCGCGCAGAGAAGGCGGTGGCGAACAGGCTCAGCCCGTCGCGACGCCACTTCAGGCCGGCTTCGGCTTGGCGCACCACGTTGACGCCTTCATCGGACGACACTGAGCCGTCGTCGCGCACCACGCCGAACAACAGGCGATCGGCGTTAGCGCGTGCGCCGCGGCTGATGCGGGCGAATGCACCTAGATCGTCGCTGATCAGGTAATTGCTGCCCAACGAATACGACAGGTAGTTCCAGTCGTAGTCCACCGGGCGTGCGTTGGCGGTGTCCACCGTGGCCACGCGTTGTTCCACCGGCTGGATCACGCGGTCGCCGTTGACGTCCAGGTTTTGCGCAATCGCAGTGCCGCTGTAGCTGCCGCGCGCATCGCCCATGTCGTAACGCAGGCTGCCGTCGATACTGAACTTGCCGCTGTCGAAGGTGAGCGCGACATACGGCGCGTTGACGTCGTAACGCACGTCGTAGCTGCGGGTGATGCAGCAATCGCCCCAGAACGGTGTGCCGTAGGCATACAGGCCGTTCTGCGAGCGCGACACGCCTGCCGCGTCGACTACGTTGAGCAGGCGCGAGTCGCGACCCAGGCTCTGCACGTAGGAGTTCCAGGTCCAATCCATATCGATGGTCTGGCGCGAGCTGTAATAGCCCATGCGCAGATTCAGCGTGCGGCCGTCGCCATCGAACTCGCGCGAGAGGCTGAGGTCGTTGGTGACGTT
Source organism: Xanthomonas sp. WCS2018Noco2-27 (assembly GCF_031843525.1). Classification (NCBI taxonomy): domain Bacteria; kingdom Pseudomonadati; phylum Pseudomonadota; class Gammaproteobacteria; order Lysobacterales; family Lysobacteraceae; genus Xanthomonas; species Xanthomonas sp. WCS2018Noco2-27. The sequence continues at coordinate 214,326 of NZ_JAVTIK010000005.1, forward strand.
GCCCAGATCGTTGATGGCGACGTTGAACAGATGCGTGCGGATGGCATTGCCGGTGTAGGCCTGGCCGGCATTCGGGCCACCGGCCTCCACCAGCTGCGCGCCGGCGCCACCGATGGACGATGCCAGCGAGGCGGCGTCGGTGACTTCGGCCGGGAACGGGCTGACGAAGCGGCCACTGTTGTCGGCGATGCGGAATTTATCGCTCAGGTTCCAGCCATTGCCCAGGTCGAACCAGGCTTCGGCGCCGATGGTGCGCGAGATCGGGTGCATGCCGTCGCCCAGGTCGGTGCGGCGCGGCTGATTATTGCCATCCAGGCCGACATCGGTGCGGAAATTGCGGCTGTACAAGGTGTCGTTGCCAGGATCGAAACCGGGGAAGCCGCCCAGGTCCGGCGAGCCGTCGCGGCCACGCACCGAGGTGGGCACCGGCAGGTAGCCAGCGGCGCGGTCGTTGAGGTATTTGCCGTACACACGCACGTAGCCGTTCTCGAACAGACGGGTGAGGTTGGCCTTGAGTTGGCCGCCCTTGTCGGTGGTGTAGCCGGCATCGCGCACGCCGTCGCCCTGGCGGAAGAAACCACCGATGTTGAACTGCCAATGCTCGGCGAACGGCGCGCCGTAATTGAAGTCGATGCGGGTGTTGTCGTAGTCCAGACCGCGACTGACGCCGACGCTGCCGCCTTCGGTGTCGCCGGTCTTGCTGATGAAGTTGATGATGCCGCCGGGCGCATTGCTGGTGAACGTCGACGCCGAGCCGCCGCGGATGGCTTCGATGCGATCCATCGTGAAATCCGAGCGCAGGAAGATATCGGCGTTGCCGAAGGCGATATCGCCGAACTCCATTATCGGTAAACCGTCTTCCTGCAGCTGCAGGAACTTGGCGCCACCGGAGGCGACCGGCAGGCCGCGCACGGCGATGTTGGCGTTGCCTTCGCCACCGCTGGACTCGGAGCGGATGCCGGGAATGTTGCGGAAGATTTCAGCGGTGCTGCGCGGCGCCGATTGTTCGATCGCCTCGGCGCCGACGGTGCTGACCGACACGCTGGACTTCAACTTGGTGGTGGCGGTGGAGGTGCCGGTGACGAACACCGAATCCAGATTGACCGCGGCGCTGTCGGCAGCCGGCGGAGTGGCGGGCGCGGCAGCGGCGTCCTGAGCCGGCGCGGCGGGCGCGCACAGGTAGGAAACGACCGCGCAGGCCAGGGCATGCAGGCGCAGGGTGTGCAAGGTGGACATCGCGATTCTCTCTCTCACAGGTGGTGGTATGCCGACGCCTGCATCGTCCCCTCCCAGGGAATGGCCGTGCGGCCTGCAGCGCGAGCGCAGTAATACGCTCGAATACAATCGATTGCAATCTTGCGTTGCAGCATTTGATCTGGATTCGCTAGTCTCAATTTCCTTAAAGACTGCGTGTTGCGGCGCAGCGTTACAATCGATTGCATAAGCCGCAGGGTACAGTGCGCTGCGGCCACTGGGAGCCGCACCGATGCCCAGGGCCTTGCATGTCGTCGACCGCTCCTCCGCTTTCTTTCGCGCGCATCCTGGCGCTCAACGCCGGTTTCTTCGGTGTGCAGTACAGCTTCGGGTTGCAGCAGAGCAACATGAGCCCGATCTACAACTACCTGGGCGCCGACCACGCCAGCCTGCCGTACCTGTGGCTGGCCGGGCCGATCACCGGGTTGGTGCTGCAGCCGTTCGTCGGCGCCTGGAGCGATCGCTCGGTGACGCGCTGGGGCCGCCGCATGCCATACATGGTGCTGGGCGCGCTGGTGTGCAGCCTGTGCCTGCTGGCGATGCCGTTCAGTACCGCGTTGTGGATGGCGGTGTGCCTGCTGTGGGTGCTGGATGCTGCCAACAACGTGGCGATGGAGCCCTACCGTGCGTTGGTCAGCGACGTGCTCGCGCCACCGCAGCGGCCACTTGGGTATCTCACGCAGAGCGCGTTCACCGGCCTGGCACAGACGCTGGCCTATCTCACTCCGCCGTTGCTGGTGTGGTTCGGCATGAATCAGGATGCCGCCAACGCGCACCATATTCCGTACATCACCATTGCTGCGTTCGTGATCGGTGCGGGGTTTTCCGCCGCGTCCATCCTGATCACCGCGCGCAGCGTGCGCGAGCCTGTGATTGCGCCGGCCGAGATTGCGCGCATGCGTCAGACCGGTGCCGGCCTGGGCGCGACCGTGCGCGAAATCGTCAGCGCCCTGCGCGCGATGCCGCCGACCATGCGCCAGCTGGCGCCGGTGATGTTGTTCCAGTGGTACGGGATTTTCTGCTACTGGCAGTACATCGTGCTGTCGCTGTCGACCACCTTGTTCGGCACCACCGACGCCACCTCGCACGGGTTTCGCGAGGCTGGTCTGGTCAATGGGCAGATCGGTGGGTTCTACAATTTCATCGCGTTTCTGGCGGCCTTTGCGATGGTGCCAGTGGTGCGCCGCTTCGGCCCCAAATACACGCACGCAGCCTGTCTGTTGGCGGCCGGCGTCGGTATGTGGCTGTTGCCTGGCATCGAAAATCGCTGGTTGTTGTTGTTGCCGATGATCGGCATCGGGCTGGCCTGGGCCAGCATGATGGGGAATCCGTATCTGATGCTCGCCGACAGCATTCCGCCCGAGCGCACCGGCGTGTACATGGGCTTGTTCAACCTGTTTATCGTGCTGCCGATGCTGATCCAGATCGTCACCCTGCCGCTGTATTACGAGCGGTTGCTGCACGGCGACCCACGCAACGTGATCCGTCTGGCCGGTGCGTTGATGCTTGCCGCAGCGGTAGCAATGCTATGCGTGCGCATTCGTAAGCCCAAGGCTGTAGCGGCGTAACCGCTACGTTTGCGTTGTTATGCCGGCACAGTAGCGAGTATGAGCGTGCGGCCGCCGCCGCACAGCGCGCACGCTCTTACGATTCCCGATTCCCGATTCCCAGCCTCACGCCGACTCGCGCACCACCAGCTTCACCGCCATTTCCACCGATTCCACGGATTCGCCCGCGATCAGCGCCAACAGCCGGTCCACCAGCAGGCGCGCGGCCAGACCGAGATCCTGCCGCACGGTGGTCAGTGGTGGCTGGCTGTAGGCGGCCAGCGGAATATCGTCGAAGCCCACCAGCGAGATGTCCTGCGGCACGCGATGGCCGGCTTCGACCAGGGCGCGGATGGCGCCCACGGCGATCACATCGGAGGCCGCAAATAGCCCATCCGGCGGGTCGGTCTTCTTGAGCATGGCGCGGGTGAGGCGGTAGGCATCCTCGCTGACGAAATGGCTGCGCGCATGCAGGCGGGTGTCGAATTCCAGCCCGTGCTGCTCCAATGCGTGACGGTAACCGGCAAAACGCGGCGCCACTTCGGGTAACTGGTCGTCGCCCAAAAACGCGATGCGCTTGCGGCCGCTGGCGATCAGGTGTTCGGTGGCGAGCGCGCCGCCCTGAAAATTGTCGCTGCCCACGCTGATGTAGGCCTGCCCATCGATGCGGCTGCCCCACACGGCCATCGGCAGGCCATCGCGCGCGGCTTCGTCCAGCGCGGCATGTTCGGAACTCTGCCCGAGCACGATCACGCCATCGGAGCGGCTGCCGCGCGCAAGCTGTTCCACCCAACCATCCTGGTGCCGGTCCAGCTTGGACAGCAGCATGCTGTACCCGCGCCCGGTGAGTTCTTCGGCCAGCAACGCCAGCATGGTCATCAGAAACGGATCGGATAGCGGTTGATCCAGTGCGTGCATCATCGGTACCGCAACGCTCACCGTGTTGGAGCGTTTGGCGCGCAAGCTGCGTGCGACCGGGTCGACCTGATAACCAGCATCGGCGGCAATCTGCTTGATGTAGGCGCGGGTGCGCTCTGCCACCACCGGACTGCCGGCAAGGGCGCGTGACACAGTGGACTCGGACACGCCCGCCATGCGAGCGATGTCGGCCATCTGCGGGCGTGCATTCTGCGAGGTGCGTTCTGAGGGTTTGGCCATGGCAGCGCACTGCGGAAAAGCCAGAGTGTAATCAGTTCGCACTAGAGGCGGGTTGTTCGCGTAGTGGCGGCCGCTTGTGCGCAACGGCGCAACGCTATCGCGCACACGGGTCCTAGCTTTGTGATCGCGGCTGGGTGTGGCGTGCCGGCAGGGTGCTGCGGCTGGGCAGCGCGTCATTGTGCATCCGCACGTGCGGGGCCAAGAACCGCCAATAACCCGTAGCGAGCGGCTGCCAAGCAGGTGTGGGGCGCACAGCAACTGGAGTGTGACGCCTCAGACCTGCCGATGCCGAACATCGACCGCTCCTGTTTGCCGGTCGCGGAGTCGTTTTGTTGGTCGCGTTGCGTGATCGCGGCTGGCGTGCCGGCGTGCACTCCGACAAGCGCTTGCGGCCCACGGTTTGTGTCAGCCCATGTAGAGGCCGCCGTTGACCGCGTAGTCGGCACCGGTCACATAAGCGGCATCGTCGGAAGCCAGCCACGCGCACAGGCCGGCGACTTCAGCCGGCTTGCCCAGCCGACGCATCGGCACCGAGGTGGCCAGGCGGTCGAGCACGTCCGGCGGAAAACTGCTGATCGATGCACTGGCGATATAGCCGGGCGAAATGGTGTTGACGGTGACCCCGCGCGAGGCGACTTCCTGCGCCAGCGCACGGCTGAAGCCATGCATCGCAGCCTTGGCGGTGGCGAAGTTGATTTGGCCGATCTGACCCTTGTGCGCACTGACCGATCCGATGTTGACGATGCGTCCCCAACCACGCGACGTCATGCCATCCACCACCTGCTTGGAGATGTTGAACAGCGAATGCAGGTTGCTGGCGATCACCGCATTCCAGTCGTCGCGCGTCATCTGCCGGAACAAGGTGTCGCGGCTACCGCCGGCGTTGTTGACCAGTACATCGATTTCGCCGACTTCGGCCTTGACCTTGGCGAACGCGGCAACCGTGGAATCCCAATCGGCAGCATTACCTTCGGAGGCGACAAAGTCGAAGCCCTGCTCGCGCTGCTCGCGCAACCAGGCCGATTTACGCGGCGAATTGGGCCCGCAACCGGCAACCACGGTATGCCCGCTGCGCGCCAGCTTCTGGCAGATCGCGGTGCCGACACTGCCCATGCCGCTGGTGACGTATGCAATACGAAGCGTCATTGGTGTAACTCCTTTGGAGTTGGGAATGGGGAATGGGGAATCGGGAGTGGGGAATCGGTAGAGCAGGAGCCGCCGTTGCGGCCTGCGTTCTCCATGTGGAAGTCAGGAACCGTCACGACGGCACAGCGCCGCTCTTACGATTCCCGATTCCCGACTCCCCATTCCCGGCGCGCGATCAGCGCGCCAACGGAAACAGACCAAACAACAACCCGCCGCCAAGCATCAGCATCGAAATCAGCACCGCCCACTTGAGCGTGAAGCGTTGATGGTCGGCAAAGTCGACCTTGGCCAGGCCGACCAGCAGATAGGTCGATGGCACCAACGGGCTGAGCAGATGCACCGGTTGGCCGGCGAGCGAGGCGCGGGCCATTTCCACCGGAGTGATGCCGTAGTGGCCGGCCGCTTCGGACAGGATCGGCAACACGCCGAAGTAGAACGCGTCGTTGGACATGAAGAACGTAAACGGCATGCTGACGATCGCCGTGATCACCGCCAGATACGGGCCCCAGCTATCCGGGATCACTGCCAGAAAACTGCGCGACATCGCCTCCACCATGCCGGTGTTGGACAGGATGCCGGTGAAGATGCCGGCGGCAAAAATCAGCGACACCACCGACAACACATTGCCGGCGTGATTGACCAGCCGGCGGCGTTGCTCGGCCAGATTGGGGTAGTTGATCATCAGTGCCAGCGCGAAGCCGATCATGAACAGCACCGGCATCGGCAGGATGCCCACCACCAGTGCGGCCATCAGCGCCAGGGTCAGGATCAGATTGACCCACAGCAGCTTGGGACGCTTCATGTCCTCGGTGTCTTCCACGCGCGGCAAGGCGTCGTTGTCTTCGGGAATGCTGGTGTCCAGCCAACTGCCATCGGCCGGCAAGCGCACCACGCCCAGGCGGCGGCGCTCGCGCATGCCCAGATACCAGGCCAGCGCGATGATGCCGGCAATCGCCAGCAACATCGCCGGCACCAGCGGCACGAACACATCGGCCGCATCCACGTGCAGGGCCGTAGCGGCGCGTGCGGTCGGGCCGCCCCACGGAGTGAGATTCATCACGCCGCTAGCCAAGATGGTGACGCAAGTGAGATTGAGCGCATTCATGCCCAGGCGCTGGTACAGCGGCAGCATCGCCGACACGGTGATCATGTAGGTGGTGGAGCCGTCGCCATCGAGCGAGATCAGCATCGCCAGGATCGCGGTGCCCATCACGATCTTCAGCGGGTCGCCCTTGACCAGCCGCAGGATGCGCCCGACCAGTGGATCGAACAGCCCGGCATCTATCATCACCCCGAAGTAGAGGATGGCGAACATCAGCATCACGCCGGTGGGCGCGATCTTCTTGATGCCCTCGAGCATCATGTCGTTGATGCCGGTGCCGAAGCCGCCCAGCAGTGCGAACACGATCGGCACCGTGATCAGAGCCACCAGCGGCGACAGCCGCTTGCTCATGATCAGGTACATGAAGGTGATCACCATTCCGAAACCGAGCGCGGTCAGCATGCGGGCAAATCCTTTGGGGCGTGCAGCAGGGAGAGGGTGGAGCGCACCGCTGCGCAGGGCGCGCTGCGGTGGTGATGCGAAAACCTAGAAGCGCGAGTCATTGCGCGACTGCCAGAACAGCAAAGGTGAACGCCGTTGCGCGTGTAAGGCGCTCGCGCTGCATCGCTGCGACGCACGCCAAAACACCTTGAAAACCTGGCGTGTCGCAGCAGCGCATCAGAAGTCGTACTGAAACCGGCCGGTCACTGCCAGCGTGTGATCGACCACCGCATTCATCGTGCGGTCGCGGTTGCGGCTGTCGATCACGTTGAGCATCACGCGCAGGTTGGGCTTGAAATACCAGTTGCCGCCGAGCGTCCAAGACTGCGTGCTGGCATCGATGAAGTTGGGCTGGCCATCCAGATTTTGGTCGCCGCGCATGTAGTCGTAGCGCAATGCCAGCTCGAACGCGCCGCTGGGGCGATTGGGCGTCTTGATGCGGCTGAAGCGGCCGGTCTTGCGATCGTATCCGCGCGATTCGCCGGTAACGAACCAGCTGACCAGGCCATAGCTTGCCAACACCTTGGCATGCTGGCTGCCATCGTCGAGCAGGCCGCCGCTGAATTCGCTCTGCCACGACCAAGGGCCCAGCACTTCGGCATATTCCAGCGACCACTTGTCGAAGTCGGTATCGCGGCCATCGGCAAACCGCGCCAAGGTGATGCGGCTATTGTTGGCGAGATCGTTTTCAGGGCGCGGGCGGATCAACAGGGATGCCGCACCATCGCTGCCCGGATGCGAATAGCGCTCATGCGCCAGTGAAATGCCGAGGTGACGCAGGCGCGCTTCGCCCATCTCCGGCGCAAAGGTCAGACGTGTCCCCAGCGCACCGCCCTTGGTGGACGAGTTGTCGATACTTTCCAGGCTGTAGAGCGCCGTGGACCAAGTGGCATCGGGGCGATTGGCCTGCCAGGAAATGGCCTTGCGATAGATCGGCGCCAGCGTGGTGGAGGCATAGCCGCGTTCCAGAAACGGGCCATAGTTGGAGCCGGTGCGGTCGTCCAGCGAAAAGTACTGCTTGAACTGGCCCACGGTCAGCGTGCCGGCAGAAAACTTCTTGGCGATATAGACATCGCGGGCCAGGATGCCGCGGCTGCCGGATTCGTACTGCAGGCCAGCAAATTCCGCCTCGGCCTTGTAATTGAAGCCATAGAACTTGCCTGCCACATCCAGCCACACGCGGCGGAACTGGGTGTCGTTGCGCTCGGGCGTGCCGCGTTCGTCGTTGTCGAACACGGTGAAATCCCAGTGCACGCGCCCACCTACCTCGGCAGTGACCGGGCCCGCGTCATCGGCCGCGTGCGCCGCCGGTGCCAGGCAGATCGCCGCGCAAGCGGTGAAGGCGCGCAGACGCAAAGTGTCGTTGATCACAGACCCTCCCAGGTACATGTGTGAATCACGTTCAGCGATGCACCACGACGACTGCCGTGGCGCGTTGGCTGCAGCCTAGTCCCGCAAAGCTGTCATGGACCTGTCAGGGCGTGGGAATGGGGAATCGGGAATGGGGAATCGCAACAGCGCAATCGCCAAAGCGGAAGAGCTTTTGTCTGCCTAGCCTGTTACCTTCCGGCCGCAACGACATGCTGTTCCGATTCCCCATTCCCTATTCACGATTCCCCGCCCAATGCGCCTGCTGCTAGTCGAAGACAATGCCGATCTCGCCGATGCCATCGTGCGGCGCATGCGCCGTAGCGGGCATGCGGTGGATTGGCAGGCCGACGGGTTGGCGGCGGCCAGCGTGCTGCGCTATCAGAGCTTCGATCTGGTGGTGCTGGATATCGGGCTGCCCAAGCTCGATGGGCTGCGCGTGCTGGCCGGGATGCGCGAGCGTGGCGATACCACGCCGGTGCTGATGCTCACCGCGCGCGATGGCATCGAAGACCGCGTGCAGGCGCTGGACGTGGGCGCGGACGATTACCTTGGCAAGCCGTTCGATTTTCGTGAATTCGAAGCGCGCTGCCGTGTGTTGCTGCGCCGCAATCGCGGGCAGGCCAGCGAGGTGGTGCAGATCGGCGGATTCGTATTCGACAACGCTGCGCACACGGTGATGCTCGACGGTGCACCGATCGAATTGCCCAACCGCGAATACCGCCTACTGGAAATCCTGATCGGGCGGCTGGGTCAGGTGGTCGGCAAGGACGAAATCGGCAACGGGCTATTCGGCTTCGACGACGATGCCGGGCCCAATGCGATCGAACTGTATGTGGGCCGTCTGCGCCGCAAACTGGCTAGTGCGCCGTTACACATCGTCACTGTGCGCGGTGCCGGTTACAAACTCGAAGAAGCCGACCCGCATGCGCCGGTGGAGCCGGGTAGCGATGGCTGATCCGCTGACGGTGGCGCCGTCGATCCGGCGCACCTTGCTGCTGTATCTGGGCAGCCTGTCGCTGCTGGGGGCGGTGGTGCTGTTTTTTGCGGCACGCGATTACGGCGAGCGTGCGGCCAACCGGTCTTACGATCACCTGCTGGTGTCCTCGGCGCTGTCCATCATCGATAGCGTGGCGCTGGTCGGTGGCGACTGGCAGGTGGATCTGCCTTACGCCTCGCTGGATCTGCTGGGCATGGCGCCGGAAGATCGCGTGTTCTACCGCGTATTCGATGCGCAGGGCCACACCATCACCGGCGAAGACACGTTGCCGTTGCCGGCGCGCGCGCCCAGCGATGAGCGCCCGTTGTTGTTCGATGCGCAGTACAGCGGCGAGCCGGTGCGCTTTGCGGTGGTGATGCATCGCGTTGCCTCGGCCTCGGGGCAGGGCGAGGTGCGCGTGCAGGTGGGCCAGACCCGGCGCGCGCGCGATGCGGTGGCGCGCGATGTGGTGCTCAATGCCTTGGTCGCAATCGGCGTGTTGTCGCTGCTGGCGTTGGGATTGGTGTGGCTGGGCGTGTACCGCGCCTTGCGGCCGTTGCAGCGCATCGAGCGCGACCTGTCGCGTCGCGAGCCATCGGATCTGAAGCCGCTCAACGTGCCGGCGCCGCAGGAAATGCAGTTGATGGTGACCGCGCTCAATCGCTTCATGGCGCGGCTGTCGTCCAGCAACGAGACCTTGCGTGCGTTCATGGCCGAGGCCGCGCACCAGATGCGCACGCCCTTGGCCGCGTTGCGTGCGCAGGCGCAGCTGGCCATGGACGACGACGACCCGCGCGACATGCAACGCAGCCTGGCGGCGATCGAGCGCAACGCCAGCCACATGAGCCGCCTGCTCAATCAATTGCTCAGCGATGCCAGCGTGATCCATCGCTCCAACCTGCAGCGCTTTGCCACGGTGGACTTGGCCGAGGTGCTGCACCAGGCATTGCATGAAGCGCTGCCGCGCAGCGAAGGCGCGCCACGGGTGCAATTGGCCATCGACCCGCAACCGGCGCTGCTGCGCGGCGACGCCTTGCTGCTGCGCGAAGCGCTCAAGAATCTGATCGACAACGCCTGCAAATACGGCGCGGGCGCGCCGCTGCAGGTGGCGCTGACCAGCGATGGCAATCAGCATGTGCTGACCATTGCCGACCACGGGCCGGGCATTCCGGCCGCCGAAGCCGAGCGTGTGTTCGAGCGTTTCGTGCGCGGTCCGGATGCACCCGCGGGCGGCGCAGGCCTGGGGCTTGCCATTGTCAAGCGCGTGGTCGAAGCGCATGGCGGGCGCATCGATCTGGCCAATCGCATCGGTGGCGGGTTGATCGCCTCGTTGCACTTCGCGGGAGGAACCGCGTGATGCGCAGGCTGTGGGTGATGGTATTGCTGCTGGTGCACGGCATGGCGTGGGCAGCGCCGGGCGATGTGCGGCGCTTTCCCGCGCAGGGGCCGGTGCATGCGCAGCTGCGCGTTCAGGGGTCCACCGATCTGGAAGTGTTCGGCGCGGTCATTCAGGACTACCAGCGCCTGCATCCGGGCACCGAGGTGATCTACGAAGATGTGATTGCCTGGGACATCTATGCGCGCTACCTGCATCCGGGTGCCGGTGCGCCGATGGCGGATATGCTGATCAGCGCCAGCATGGATCTGCAGACCAAGCTGGTGAACGATGGGCACGCGCTGGCTCACCGCTCCGCGCAGACCGAAGCGCTGCCGGCTTGGGCGCAATGGCGGCACGAGGTCTTCGGCATCAGCTACGAGCCGGTGGCCATTGTCTACAACACGCGCAAACTCGACCCATCACGCGTCCCGCGCACGCGACGCCAGCTGTTGGCCTTGTTGCGTGCGCCGGATGCGCCGTTGCGCGGCAAGGTGGGCACCTACGATGTGGCGCGCAGCGGGGTGGGCTATCTGTTCGCCACCCAGGACGGGCAGGTGGGCAGCATTGCCGGCGCGCTGCTGGCCGCGTTGGGCGCAAATCAGGTCAAGCTGGAAGAGCGTACCGGCACCTTGCTCGACCGCGTCAGTCGTGGCGAGTTGCTGCTGGCCTACAACGTGCTCGGCTCCTACGCGCAGGCGCGCATCGATGCCGGCGCGCCGCTGGGCATCGTGCAGCCGCAGGACTACACGCTGGTGGCGCTGCGCACTGCGGTGATTCCCAAGACCGCACCGCACGCACCGGAAGCGCGCAGGTTTCTCGATTATTTGCTGTCGCCACGCGGGCAGCAGGTGCTCTCGCGCGAAGCGCGGCTGATGCCGATCCTGCCGGCCGCCGGTGGTCGTGGCGGCTCGGCGCAACCGCCGTTTCGGCCGATTCCGCTCGGCCCCGGCCTGCTGGTGTATCTGGACAAACTCAAGCGCCGCCAGTTCCTGGAAGCGTGGCGTGCGAGTACGCAGCCGCCGCGGTAGGGCATGGCATTCGCGGTGATGCAGAGCGTCATGCTGGTGTGGTCGTTGCCGGCCAGCATCATCGGCGGTCGCGCAATGCCGATGCACTGGTCGCCTGCTCCGCGTAGTGTCAGTGGGCCCCAGCCACCAGCCGTGGGCAGCCAGCCAGGCGCAGGTGCGGCACACCGACGCGCCCATGTGCCAGACTTGGCAGATGGCCGATCTCACCATTCTCGTCGCCGACGACCACCCGCTGTTCCGTGCCGCCGTGATCCACGTGCTGCAGCAGACCCTGCCGCAGGCGCAGGTCGTGGAAGCCTCCAGCGCCGCCACGCTAAGCGCGATGCTGCGCTCGCACCCGCAGGCCGAGTTGGTACTGCTGGATCTGGCCATGCCGGGCGCGCGCGGCTTCTCGGCGCTGTTGCATGTGCGCGGCGAGCATCCGGATATCCCGGTGGTGGTCATCTCCTCCAACGATCACCCGCGGGTGATCCGACGTGCGCAGCAGTTTGGCGCGGCCGGCTTCATTCCCAAATCCACGCCGGCCGAATCCATCGGCACCGCCGTGGCCAGCGTGCTGGATGGCGGCACCTGGTTTCCGCCCATGACTGCCGAACGTTCGGAGGCCGACGCGCAGCTGGCCTCCAAACTCGCCCAGCTCACCCCGCAGCAGTTCCGCGTGCTGCTAAGCCTGGCCGATGGCTTGCTCAACAAGCAGATCGCCCATGAACTCGGCCTGGCCGAAAACACCGTCAAGGTGCACGTCACCGCCATCCTGAAAAAGCTGGACTGCTACAGCCGTACGCAGGCCGCGGTACTGGTCAAGGCGCTGGAGCCGGAAGGCGAGGGCTGAGGGCGTGGCATCGCTGACGGGCTTGGAGCGGCAAAAAACGTCGCGAACAGTCGTCGGTTGGGTGTGGACGGCGTCCTCATCATCGAAGTGTGCGAGTGGTGCCTGCCGCAGAGAGCACTGGCCGCGCAGTCAATGTGCTGGCCGCTCTTGGTTGAGCGGGGCAGGCCGCGGGCTGAAGATCGACGCGGCCGGGCGCACCTCGATCTCGAAATGCGAGGTGCCGTCCATGATGCATGTCAGTCCACTCGCTGGCGATAGAACACCATGCCGCCGTGGTGCAGCTCGTCTGCGCTGACAAAGCGGCCGTCGGCAGTGAATCCGCTGTCGTCCCAGTAGTGGATGGTGTTACCGGTCACTTCATAACGGCCCTGGTAGGCGCTTTGCCGTGCATGGCGTGCTTCGTCGTACCGGCCGTTGGCCAACAAGGCTTGGCGGATCTGCCCATCGCGGGTGACCCACATGCCGACGTAGGAATGCTGTTGCATGGGCGTCTCCGTGTGGAGTGGGGAAGGCGTCGCCGCCGCATGGCGTGCAGTGGCAGCAAGCGGTGTGGCGTTGCAGAGCACGGCGGCACCTGCGCCGAGTGCAACGGCAATAGCGGCGCTCATACGTGTATTGGTCATGTGTCTGTCCTGCGTTGCAGTTGGGCGGGTGCACGCTGCAGCACCGCGTCGTAGGCGGCCAGATCCAGGTACGCATCGACCTGCACGGCCTTGCCGTCGCGCATGCGCAGGATCCATACGTAATGATTGCGATAGCGACCGCCGTTGGGCAGGTCGGCGGCGCCTTGCCATTGCACGATGACGTGTTCGCCATCGGCCCAGAGCTGCCGCTGCAGTGGGCGCAGCGGCGACGCCAGGCGCTGGGTCAATGGGCGCACGGCCGTGTCGATCAATGTGTCGCGGCCCCGCAAGGTGCCGGCGCTCGGGCCGGAGCCGTGGATGGTCCACACCACGTCCGGCGACAGCAGTTCTTCGAAGAATCCGGTGCCGCCTGCCTGCCAGCGTGCGAATGCGGCATCGACGCGTTGCGTATTGCATATCTGCTGCGATGTGCCGGCGCAGCTTTCGGCGGCGGCTGTGGGCACCGGAGCGATTGCCCCGGCGGCAGTGAACGCGCTGGCGGCGATGAACAGTGCTGCCGCGATGGCGGATGGTCTGGTCATGTGGTGCTCCTTCGCGTCAGCTGCGCAGTTGCAGCGCGTGCGTGCCGTAGATCAGCTGCTGCGCCATCGGCCGGCCGATGAAACGCTCCGGGAAGATCGGCGCCAGGCCGCTGACCCGATCCAGCTGCGCCAGTTGGTCGTCGCTGAACACGATCTCCAGCGCACCGAAGTTGTCTTCGGCCTGTTGCAACGTGCGTGCGCCCATCACCGGCGAAACGACCGCCGGATTGCGCAAGGTCCAGGCAAGCGCTACCTGCGAGCGCGAGGCGCCCAACTCGTCGGCCACCGTCCCAACCACATCGGCGATCTCCAGCGAGCGCGCAGTGAGATGCCCGGTCGAGGCGATCACGCCTTTGCGGCTAGTGGATACATCCGCCGCGTTGTCGTCGGACAGATCGGCGCGGCTGTACTTGCCGGTCAGGATGCCGCCGCCCAGTGGCGACCACGGCAATACACCCAGGCCCAGCTCGCGCGCCATCGGTAGCAACTCATGTTCGACTGTGCGTTCGACCAGGCTGTATTCGATCTGCAGCGCGACCAAGGGCGACCAGCCACGCAGATCGGCCAGCGTCTGCAATTGCGCCACGCGCCAGGCCGGCGTGTTGCAGATGCCGATGTAGAGCACCTTGCCCGACTGCACCAGATGCTCCAGCCCGCGCATCACTTCGTCCGGCGAGGTGGTGAAGTCCCATGCGTGCAGATACAACAGGTCGATGCGATCGGTGTCGAGTTGACGCAGGCTGGTCTCCACCGAGCGGATCAGGTTGAGACGGTGATTGCCGCCGGAATTGATGTTGTCTGCATCGCGCGCCATGGTGAATTTGGTCGCCACCACAAAGCGCTCGCGATGCGGCTTGATCAGGCTGCCGACGATGCGTTCGGAGCCGCCGTTGGTGTAATTGACCGCGGTGTCGATGAAGTTGCCGCCGCGGTCTGCATAGGCATCGAAGATGCGCTTGGCTTCGCCCGCATCCGCGCCCCAGCCCCATTCCTCGCCGAAGGTCATGGTGCCCAGCGACAGCGGCGAGACGCGCAGCCCGGAGCGGCCGAGCAGGCGATAGTGGTCCAGAGAAAGTGTCTGACTCATGCGTTGTATCTCCCGGTAGTGGTGTCGTGCGTCATGCGATGTACTGTGCCGCCGGCCGGTGAGTCAGCGTGAGCCTGGTGATCCGGCATCCTTGCCTGATCGTCCGAATCGTCAACGCAGCATCGTCACGCAACCGCAACCGCAACCGCAACCGCAGCCGCTTGCATGCACTGCAGTGCTCGGTTCAATGTGCGCGAGGCGTTGCCACGTCGAGTGCAAGGCGCCAACAATCACGCACGCAGCGGTCGCACAGCCCCTGCAGTGGGTGCGCGTATCAGAGACAAGGCGGTGCGCCTTGTTGGGTTGGAGAGTGAGCGACCAAGACGCCAAGATCTGCCACTTCGCTGCGCAGGGCCCTTGCCCGCCCACCCTCGCGGTACATGCTGCAAGTACGTCCACGTGAGCTCTTCTGCGGCATCCATGCTGCGTAAGGTCCCGCGACTATGGGCGGGCAGGGGCTAGTCGAGTTGATCGGTGTGCATAGCTTTCGATAAAACAGTTAGCAAACTGTCTGGTGCGGTGTCATTGCCGCACTCTCGACGCTGTGAGTTTGCTGCAGGGCCCTTGCCCGCCCACCGTCGTGGGACACGCCGCAAGTACGTCCGTGTACGCTCTTACGCGGGATCCATGTCGCGTAAGGTCCCGCGACGGTAGCCGGGCAATGGCTAGTTGAGTTGATCGGTGTGCATAGCTTTCGATAAAACAGTTAGCAAACTGTCTGATGCGGTGTCATTACCGCACTCTCGACGCTGTGAGTTTGCTGCAGAGCCCTTGCCCGCCCACCGTCGCGGGACACGCCGCAAGTACGTCCCTGTAGGCTCTTACGCGGCATCCATGCCGCGTAAGGTCCCGCGACGGTCGGCGGGCAAGGACCAGTCGAGATGGTCGGTGCGTCTGGTTTCAAGCAAAGCAACCGACTCACTCTCTGGTGCGGTGTCCTCGCCGCTTGCGGGACCGTGTGATGGCATGGATGCCGCCACCGAGCCTACAAGGACGTACTTGCGGCGTGTCCCGTGAGCGGCGAGGGCACCGCGCATTCGACCGACTTGGCGGCATCTAAACGACGCTACGACTCAACATCGCTATCGCTATCGCTATCGCCGTGAGCGGATTGAACGATCTGGACGCGTCGGTTTCTCAGCGATAGCGCTTTGCCCGACCACCTCCACAGGACACGCTGCGAATACGTGTGTAGGCTCTATAGCGGCATCCATGCGCAGCAGCACGCTTGCGCAGGCGTACCGTGCGCAAGCTGCTGACAATTACGCGATGCCATCAGAAATCCAGCGAATACCCCAGCGTCAGCGTGCGGCCGCGGCCGGCGAAATAGCGCAGCGGCTCGACCAGCGCCGATTGCGAGTAGTAGGTGATGTACTGCTTGTCGAACAGGTTGGACACACCCATGCGTAGCGCACCACGCGGCAGCGCGTAGTTGAACGTCGCATCCACCAGCGTGTAGCCGCTGAAGCGCTTGTCCGCTTCGTCGAAGGATTGACTGAAGGCATGCTGGGCCTGCACGAACGACGACAGCTTCGGCGTCCATTGCGCCGACCATGAAGCGATCACGCGATTAGGCGCCACGTTGAGCCCGTCCAGGCGCGCATCCAGTTGGCCATCGTTGTCGCTGTCGTAGCGGCCGCGCGTGTACGCGTAGGACAGGCGCAGGCGATGTGCGGCATCCAGGCGATAGCCCAGGCTGGCGTCCACGCCCTGCACGCGGGTCTTCTCGCGGCTCATCATGAAGGCGCCGTTGATCGGCACTACGCGCGTGCCCAGATCCGAATTGGACTGGAAGTAGCTCAGATCCGCATCGAACGCGCCACGCGTGAGGCGGGTGCCGGCTTCCACGCTCTTGGTCAGGATCGGCTCCAGCGTGCTCAGGTTGGCTACACGCGTGCCCGGCGTATTGATCGCACGCAGCACCCGGCCCACATCCGGCATGCCGAAGCCTTCGGAATAGCTGGTGAAGAAACTCACGCCTTCGACTGGTGTGTAGACCAGCCCCGTGTTGTAGAGGGTTTGGTTGAAGTCGAGCGTGCCGCCTTCGACATCGACACGGTTGTAGCGCCACAAGCTCTGGTAGCTGTCGATCTTCAACTCGGCTTCTTCGCGGCGCACGCCGGCGTGCAAGGTGAGCGTGGGCAGCAGCTTGTATTCGCCCTGCACGAACAGCGACAGGTTGCGGTAGTCCGACTCGGGCACGTAGGTGCGTCCGGTGCCGTAGAGATCCTGCTTGCCGGTGTCGGCGAGCAAGTCGATGCCGCCGGTGAGCTTGAGCCGGCTGTCGAACAGATCGTCCTTGGTCAGGCTGACCTTGCTGCCCCACTTGGAGGCGACCGACCGCGATTGGTCGTACAGCGTACCGACCGGTGCGATACGCGGGTCCTGAAACGTGGAGGAGTTGTCCGCGCCGAACAGCCCTTCGAATTCCTGGTTGAACACCATCGCGCTCAGCTGCATGCCGGCCAGGTCGTCATCGGTGTAGGACAGGCTGGAGGTCAGCACGTCGTTCCATGGCTCGGTGCCCTGCGGCGTACCGCGCACCGAGGTGGTGGGAAGGCCTTGCGCACGGTTGCCGGCGATGCCGATGTAGTCGTTGTCGTTCTTGATGCGGTAGCGGTTGACGCTGACGCTCAGGCGCTGCGCATCGGTGAGCGCGTAACCGAGCTTTGCCAGCACGTCGTAGCTCTTGGAGGTCATCAGGTCGCCCTGTGTATTGTCGGCACCGATCGGCCGGCCTTGTCCATCCACATACAGGCCTTGATCGCTGTAGCTGGCCGAGAACAGGTAATCGAGCTTGTCGGTGCGGCCGTCCACGCGGTAGCGGGTCTCGACGCTGGCGGTTTCTGCACGCGTTTCCGAGGTGGGTGCGGTGGCCTGCACGTCGACGTGCTGATTGAGCTCACCGTCTTGCGGACGCCGGGTGATGATGTTGATGGTGCCGCCAGTGGCGCCCAGCCCGTTGATGGCGTTGGCGCCCTGGATCACTTCGATGCGCTCGACCATCGCGTAGTCGATGGTGTGCGCCTCGCGCCCGGTGGGACGGATCGGATTGGACTGCGGCACGCCGTCGATCAGGATCAACGGTGTGCGCCCGCGCAGGGTTTCGCCGCTACCGTTCATCTTGCCGCGGCTGGGCGTGTACGACGGAATCAGGTTGGCGAGCACGTCGGACGAGTTGCTGGAGATGGTCAGCTGCTGCTGGATCTGCGCCTTGTCGATGATCAACACCGTTTGCGGCGACTCGGCCACGGTCATGTTGGAGCGCGAGGCGGCGACCATCACCGTATCCAGCGTATCGGTGACATCCGATTGCGCGGATGCGCTGGCAGACGCGAGCAGGCAGAGGGTCGCAAGGAGCGGCACACCGGCCGATCCGGAGAGGGGAGATTTCATGGGGCAAAGCACTCCAAAACGCGCTCGGCATCGATGCAGCAGAGGCAGGGCAACGCAAAAAAAGACGATAGTCAAATGGGAATCATTATCGATAGTCTAGCAGGCGTGAGCCGCGGCGTTCGGCGCGTCAGTCCCAAGCGCTGCGCGCATGCGCGTGCGTCGGCAGCAGTGCAGCGGTGCCGGAGCGAGGCGAGGGCAGTGCAGGCATCGCGCATGTCCAGGCCTCTCGCATGTCCACGCATGCGGCTGCCTGCATCAGAGGGCGATGTACCGAACATGGGTTGAACCGGCGCGCTATGGAATCCGCACGATCGCGCGCGCAGCGCTTTCCGTGCCAACACGCAGGCTTCTACAACGCGATGGGTCAGCTGCTGGCGCCTTTACCGACGCACGAAGCCGCCACCGAATCACCCACGCCGCAGCAGCATCTGCGTCATCAGCGCGCGCAGTGCAGGCGGGCGGACCGGCTTGGATAGAAAGCCCCAGCCCAATTCCTGTGCGTGTTCGCGCAGGGCCGGGTCGGGCTCGGCGGTGACCAGGATGATGCGCGGCTCGCGCTGCCAGCGGCTCACCAATTGCGGCAGCAGCATCGGGCCGTAGTGCGTGCCCATGCGCACATCCAGCAGCAGCAATTCCGGTGCTTCGTCGGCGCTGGCATGGGCCAGCGCTTCGTCCGGGCCGCCGGAAAAATCCACGCGGCATTCCCAGCGTTCCAGCAGGGCGCGCGTGGCCTCGCAGACACGCGGGTCGTCGTCCACGCACCACACCCGGCACCCGTGCAGGATGGGGTCGTTGCCGTGCTCGGCGGTGGGCGGCGGCAACTGCGTGGCGATGGCGGCGCGTTCGCCGATCGGCAGGGTGACCGAAAACACGCTGCCGCTGCCAAGCGTTGAATGCAGGCCGATGCGGTGGCCCAGCAGGCGGCCGATACGTTCGACAATCGCCAGCCCCAGCCCGGCGCCGCGGTCGTTGGCCACGCCATCGTCCAGACGGCGGAATTCTTCGAAGATTTCGTGCTGCAAGGCATCCGGAATGCCGGGTCCCTGGTCATGCACTTCGATGCGCAGCCAGCCACCGCGCCGACGGCAGCCGATCAGCACGCGCCCGCGCGGCGTGTAGCGGATCGCGTTGGACAGAAAGTTCTGCAAGATGCGGCGCAGCAGGGTTGCATCGCTCAACACCACCGCCGATGTCGGCACCCACTCCAGCACCAGGCCGCGGTCTTCGGCCAGGATGCCGAACTCGCGCGCCAGCGTTTCCAGCAAGGGAGCCAGTGCGAAGTCGCGCACCTGCGTCTTCAGGCTGCCGGCTTCCAGGCGCGAGATGTCGAGCAGGCTGTTGAGGATGGCGTCCTGCGCAGCGAGTGCGCCGTCGATGTTGTCGACCACGCGCGCACTGCCGGGCTCGCGCACCTGCCCGCGCAACACCGACACGAACATGCGCGCGGCATTGAGCGGCTGCAGCAGGTCATGCACCGCCGAGGCGACAAAGCGGGTCTTGTAGCGGTTGGCGCTTTCGGCCTCGCGTTTTGCGGCGGCCAGATCGCGGGTGCGCTCGGCCACGCGATGTTCCAGTGCATCGGCCAGCGAGCGCAATTCGCGGGCGGCGTTCTTGTAGCTGGTGATGTCGGCGTAGCTGGTGACGAACCCGCCATCGGGCAGCGGGTTGCCGCGGATTTCCAGCACCGTGCCGTCTTCTTTCTCGCTTTCGCGCATGTGCGGCTTGCCGCTGCGCAGGTGATTGAGCCGCCGCTCGATGGCCGCCTCGATCGGCCCCGGCCCCAGCAGCCCACGGCGGGCATTGAAGCGGAACAGGTCTTCGATCGGGCGGCCGATCTTGAGCAACTCCGGCGGGAAGCGGAACAGCTCCACATAGCGCGAATTCCACGCCACCAGATTGAGCGCCTCGTCGATCACCACCACGCCTTGCGGCAGATGTTCCAGGCTGCGGCTCAGACCGGCGTTGGACTGCTGCGCGGCGGTGACCACGCCGTCCTGGGCGGTGCGCAGTTCTTCGGCATGTTGTTGCAGCAGGGTTTCCAGCTCATGCCGGCTGCGCTGACGCAGTGCCGACAGCCGCCGGCGTTGTTGCACGAACAACCACAGCAAGGCCAATGCCAGCCAGGCACCCGCAGCGGCGATGGCTGCGGCGCGCCCGGCGGCGGCGCTGGCGCGGGTGTCGTGCAGCAGATGCAGGCGCCAGCCGCTGTCCGGGACTTCCAGCGTCTGCCACAGCACTGGCGCGCCGAGTGGCGGGTCACGCACCTCGGCCAGGACGCCACCGTTGCCGGTCTGCTCGATCAAACGCCGACGCAGCGGCAGCAGCCCTTGATTGGCGTATTGGCGGGTGGTCTGCAGTTCGGTGCGGTCGCGCGGGGTGAGCGGCGCCAGCATGCGGTAGCGCCAGCTGGCGCGGCTGGCCAGAAACACCACGCCATGCGCATCGGAGGCCAGCACGATGTCCGGCGTCTGCAGCCATTCGCGCTCCAGTGCAGCCAGCGCAATCTTGATCACCACCACGCCCTGCACCTGGCCGGCAGCATCGACGATGGCCTGCGACAGGAAATAGCCTGGCTCGCTGGTGGTCATGCCGATGCCGTAAAAACTGCCGCTGCCGGTGGCCAGCGCCTGCTGGTAATACGGGCGGAAGGCGTAATCCACACCGACATTGCTGCGCACCGCGCGCCAGTTGCTGGCCGCCAGCGCAATGCCGCTGCGGTCGATCAGCGTCAGCGTGGACGACTGGGTGACATTGTTGGCACGTTCGAGTTTGCGATTGAGCTGCTGCACTTGTGCGGGCGACAGCGGGCCGGAGACCGCCGCGCGCAGCTCCGGGTCCAGCGCCAGAATCTGCGGCAGCGTGCGATAGCGGTCGATGCGTTGTTGCAGCGCTTGCGCATACAGGCGCAGCTGCCTGCGCACGGTGGCGCTTTCCTCGCGCAGCGCGTTCTGTTCGACAAAGTGCCTGGCCGCCAGCATGGCCACGACCATTCCGCCCAGCACGATGACCAGGGTGAGCAGCAGACGGCGGCGATGCGAGACATACATGCGGCAAGTATGGCGTTCCGCTCCCGCACGCGCAGCCATCGCCTGATCGCGCGACAGACATGCGGGCCAAAACGACAACGGCCGCACCCGTGACAGGATGCGGCCGTATCGGAACATCGGCTGCCGTCTAAGACGACAGCAGCGCGTGAATCACACCAGTGCGCGGCAGTAGATTGCCCGCGCGCTGGGTTGCGTCAGCGATGCTTAGAACTGCACCTGTGCGCGCAGCTCCATCACGTGCGGGGTTTCATGCACGCCATTGCGCGAGGAATCCACCCAGCTGTAGTTGGCCTGGAACTTGAAGTGGCTGGTGAGGTACCAGTTGGCGCCGATGGTGGTGTCGTGCTGACGGCCGCCGTGGACGTTGTTGTCTTCCAGATTCAGGCGGCTGTAGCGGGCAGTCAGTTCGACCGCGCCGTAGTCGTGTGCAGGCTTGATGTTGCCCGGCACGCCGCCGGCATAGCTGCGCGACTCGCCGGTCAGCGACCAGGTGCCGTACACGTACTGGCCCTGGGCGATGAAGTGCGGCTGGCCGGCATTACGCGCCACTTCGGCACGCAGCGCTTCGCTCTGCAGCGAGAACGGGCCGTGGATCCAGACCGCTTCCACGCCGGTGCGGATCACGTGGTCCACATCGAGAATGGTGCCGGTGTCGATCAGGCGCACATCGGTCAGGCCGGCTTCCGGGCGGGCACGCAGGCGCACACGCGGGCTGAAGGACACGCCGCGGCCATCGCTGAAACCGCGCGGGTTTTCGACCGAGCCGGCGATGCCCAGGTGCAGCACGTCGCCTTCGGCCTTGAACGGGGTCCATGCCGCATGCACGGCCTGGGTGGTGCCCGGGTTGTCGCCCTGCAGATCCTTGCCGCCGTACGCGCCGGCCTGCAACAGGTACTGCGGACGCTCCAGGGTCCATTCCACGCCGGTCCGGCGGCCCTGGAACACTGCCTGCACCGGCAGGCCCAGTTCCATGAAGCTGCCCGCGCGCGAGCTCTGCACCGCTTCCAGACCCACCGGCACCTTCATGTAGCCCAGGCGCACGCGGCCGTAATCCTGGCCCAGCAGCGCCTTGGTCTCGACGCGGAAGAACACGTCCAGCCACAGCTTGGCTTCGAAGTCGAAATACACCATGGCGTCGTAGACGCCCTTCTTCTTGATGGTGGCGCCGAATTCCTTGCGGCGGAAATCGTTGCGGTCTTCCAGGCGGTCGTCGCCGGAGAAGTTGTTGTCGTCGTAGGCGTAGTTGCCGGTCAGACCCAGCTCGGTGCCATCACCGAAGGTGTACTTGGTCGGCCAGTTTTCGATCGAGGTGGCTGCATTGGCAGCGGCGGGGACGATGGCGATAGCCAACGCCAGAACAAGCAGATTGAGGCGCATAGGGAATGGTCTTCGGCAATGAAAGGGGTCGGGCGTCCTGCCATGGCGATCGCGGTGAACAGCTTCAGCAAGCGCGCAGGTCCGGGCGGCGACTGCACAGAAACGTCGGTGTCTGCGTTAAATGGAATTAACGGCCGGCGGCGGCGCGGCTGAAGTGTAAGGCGACGTTCAGCCCGCCGACAGTGCGTAGTACCAATGGGTTATCGGCCCTGCCTGTGACGTGCGCCCAGAATGCCTGCACCGGGTGCCTGCTCAGGCACCCTCCAGTTCCTTCGGAGTGGTGTCATGCACATCAGCAAGCCTGCCGGCCCGGTGCCGGCGTCCGTGCCCTTCTACCGCCAGCTGTATTTCCAGGTGGTGGTGGCCATCGTCCTCGGCGCCCTGTTGGGCCACTTCGAGCCGGCCTTCGCCGAAAGCCTCAAGCCGCTGGGCGACGCCTTCATCAAGCTGGTGAAGATGATCATCGCCCCGGTGATCTTTCTGACCATCGTCACCGGCATCGCCGGCATGACCCACCTCAAGACGGTGGGCCGGGTCTTCGCCAAGTCGATGACCTACTTCCTGTTCTTCTCCACGCTGGCGCTGATCGTCGGCATGATCGTGGCGCACGTGGTGCAGCCCGGCGCCGGCATGAACATCAACCCGGCCGAGCTGGACCAGAGTGCGGTCAACACCTACGTGCAGAAATCGCACGAGCTGAGCCTGGTCGGCTTCCTGATGGACATCATCCCGGCCACGCTGATCAGCGCGTTCGTCGATGGCAACATCCTGCAGGTGCTGTTCGTGGCGGTGCTGTTCGGTATCGCGCTGGCGCTGGTGGGCGAACGTGGCCGCCCGGTGCTGAGCTTCCTGGAAGCGTTGACCGCCCCGGTGTTCCGCCTGGTGCACATGCTGATGAAGGCCGCGCCGATCGGTGCGTTTGGTGCGATCGCCTTCACCATCGGCAAGTACGGTGTGGAATCGCTGGTCAATCTGGCCTGGCTGGTGGGCTCGTTTTACCTGACCTCGCTGTTCTTCGTGCTGGTGATCCTGGGGATCGTCTGCCGTCTGTGCGGCTTCTCCGTGCTCAAGCTGATCCGCTACCTCAAGGCCGAGTTGCTGCTGGTGCTGGGCACCTCCTCGTCGGAGTCGGCGCTGCCGTCGCTGATGGAGAAGATGGAAAAGGCCGGCTGCGAGAAGTCGGTGGTGGGCCTGGTCGTGCCGACCGGCTATTCGTTCAATCTGGACGGCACCAATATCTACATGACCCTGGCGGCGCTGTTCATCGCCCAGGCCACCAACGTGGACCTGACCCTGGGCCAGCAGATCACCTTGCTGGCGGTGGCGATGCTCAGCTCCAAGGGCGCGGCCGGCGTGACCGGTGCCGGCTTCATCACCCTGGCGGCCACGCTGTCGGTGGTGCCGGACGTGCCGGTGGCCGGCATGGCGCTGATCCTGGGCGTGGACCGCTTCATGAGCGAGTGCCGCTCGCTGACCAACTTCATCGGTAACGCGGTGGCCACGGTGGTGGTGTCGCGCTGGGAAAACGCGCTGGACCGCGACCAGCTCAAGCTGGTGCTGGATGGCGGCGAGCCGCCGTTGCAGGCGCCGGTGGCCTCGGCCGGCGTCGTCGCCCCGATCAGCGCGCGCTGATGCTTCCTACGGCCCTGTTCTCCGTCGGTGTATCCGGCGGGGTGCAGGGCCGTTTTCGGTTCCAGCCAACACCGGCCGCAGCGTACGACGCGCTGCAGCATGCAATCTCCCTGCCGCGCTGACAGCTGCGCGACAGGCCCTTGTTCAGGCAGGAGGGTAGAATTCAGCCCTCCTGCGCCTTCGAGACTCACACAGCCGATGTCCAACGACGACTTCAAACAGGCCGCCCTCGACTATCACCGCCAGCAGCCGGCCGGCAAGATCAAGGTCACCGCGACCAAGCCGATGCTGACCCAGCGCGATCTGTCGCTGGCGTATTCGCCGGGCGTGGCCTTCGCCTGCGAGGCAATCGTCGAAGAACCCACCCAGGCCAGCGAGCTCACCGCGCGCGGCAATCTGGTGGCGGTCATCACCAACGGCACCGCCGTGCTGGGCCTGGGCAACATCGGCCCGCTGGCGTCCAAGCCGGTGATGGAAGGCAAGGGCGTGCTGTTCCAGAAGTTCGCCGGCATCGATGTGTTCGACATCGAAATCAACGAGAACGACCCGGACAAGCTGGTGGACATCATCGCCAGCCTGGAGCCGACCTTCGGCGGCATCAATCTGGAAGACATCAAGGCGCCGGAGTGCTTCATCGTCGAGCGCAAGCTGCGCGAGCGCATGAACATCCCGGTGTTCCATGACGATCAGCACGGCACTGCGATCATCGTCGGCGCCGCGGTGCTCAACGCGCTGGTGGTCACCGGCAAGAAGATCGAAGAGGTCAAGCTGGCCACCACCGGGATGGGCGCGGCCGGTATTTCCTGCGTCAACATGCTGGTCTCGCTGGGCCTGAAGCCGGAGAACATCCTGGCGCTGGACCGCGATGGCGTGATCCACACCGGCCGCACCGATCTGGATCCGGACAAGCAGCGCTACGCACGCGACACCGACAAGCGCACGCTGGCCGAGATCGTCGAGGGTGCGGATATTTTCCTGGGCCTGTCGGCGGCCGGCATCCTCAAGCCGGAAATGGTCGCCACGATGGCACGCCAGCCGGTGATCTTTGCGCTGGCCAATCCCAACCCGGAGATCACCCCGGAAGCGGCCAAGGCGGTGCGTCCGGATTGCATCATCGGCACCGGCCGTTCGGACTATCCGAACCAGATCAACAACGTGCTGTGCTTCCCGTATCTGTTCCGCGGCGCGCTGGACGTGGGTGCCACCGGCATCAACGAAGAGATGAAGATCGCCTGCGTCAAGGCGATTGCGGCGATGGCGCGGCGCGAGGCCTCCGACCTGGGCGCGGCCTATGGCGGCGAGACCCCGAGCTTTGGCCCGGAGTATCTGATTCCGCGGCCGCTGGACCCGCGTCTGCTGGTGGAGCTGTCGTCGGCGGTTGCGCAGGCGGCGATGGACTCGGGCGTGGCCACGCGCCCGATCGCCGACATGGAGGCCTATCGCGACAAGCTCAGCCAGTTCGTCTACCGCACCAGCCTGATGATGAAGCCGGTCTACGACCGCGCGCGTGCCGACAAGCAGCGTGTGGTGTATGCCGAAGGCGAAGAAGAAGTGGTGTTGCGCGCGGTGCAGAACGTGGTCGACGAAGGCCTGGCCTTCCCGATCCTGATCGGCCGCCCGGACGTGATCGAAGCGCGTATCGAGCGGATGGGCCTGCGCCTGACCGCCGGCGTGGACTTCGAGATCACCAATATTCTCGACGACCCCCGCTTCAACGAATACTGGCAGTACTACCACGCGCTCACCGAGCGTCGCGGCGTCACCGTCACTGCTGCCAAGGAGCTGATGCGCTCACGCCCGACCCTGATCGCCGCGGTGATGGTGGCGCGCGGCGAAGCCGATGCGATGTTGTCCGGCGTGGTGGGGCGCTTCCACAAGAAGCTGGGCTACGCCCGCAGCGTGATCCCGCTGGAGCCGCGCGTGAGTTCCACCTCGGCGATGACCGGGGTGATCAACCAGCTGGGCGTGTTCTTCTTCCTGGACACGCACGTGCAGGAAGACCCCACTGTCGAACAGGTGGTCGAAGCCACCCTGCAGGCCGCCTATCGCCTCAAGTTGTTCGGTATCGAACCCAACATCGCGCTGCTGTCGCACTCCAACTTCGGCAGCCACGACTCGCGCGACGCGTTGAAGATGCGCCAGGTGCGCGAAGCGCTGCTCAAGCGCAAACCCGAGCTCAACATCGACGGCGAAATGCAGGGCGACACCGCCTGGGACGAAGCGCTGCGCAAGCAGATCATGCCCAACAGCACCTTGAAGGGCCGCGCCAACCTGTTCGTGCTGCCTAACCTGGAAGCGGCCAACATCGCCTACAACCTGGTGCGCGTGTTCACCGACGGCGTGGCGATCGGCCCGATCCTGATGGGCATCTCCAAGCCGGTGCACATCCTCACCACCAGCGCCACCTCGCGCCGGGTGATGAACATGACCGCGATCGCCGCGGTAGATGCGCAAATCCGCAGGCAACGCGATGCGGAAAAAGCGGCGGCTGAAAAGGGCAACGCTTGAGTTGATGCGGTAACGGCTGGGTTGTGCTGGTAAGCATTCGATCAACGGGGCAATGGTTGATCGAGTGTTGGTAGTCGGCCGTAAGGCGACGGCTATCGACGTGCCAGCAATCAGCCGACGAGGCAATGGCTGAGCGAAGTGCCAGCAGTCAGCCGACAAGTAGCAGTTGATCCGAAGTGCCAGCAGTCAGCCGACAAGCAACAGTTGAACCGAAGTGGCAGCAGTCAGCTGACAAGCAACAGTTGATCTGAAGTGGCAAGCGCTCGGTCGACAGGGCAACGACGGAAACCTGTCGAGAACCTTGTTGCTACAAGACATCGAGCAGCGCAACACCAAGCGTGCAGTCACTGCCTGAAAGCCCCTCTCCCCTCGGGAGAGGGGTTGGGGTGAGGGTACGATCCACCCTCAGCAGCGAATCAGCGTTGCCACCCACTGAAACGCTGATCAACGACGCAAGCAACAACGCTAGCAATCCCGCATCACTCAAAAACGATCACGCCAGCAAGCATCCCCTCTCAACGCGCATCCGGAACAGCACCCAATAGCTCGATTTCGGCCAACTGCGCGCGCGCAGGCATCGTCAGCCGCAGCCGATACTCCGCATACGCGCCAGGCGTCGCAATCCGAAACGGGCGCGTCTGTAACGCCCACTGAAAACGCTCGTCGCTGCGTTGATCGACCACCCGCCACGCACCATCTGCATTGCGCGCTTCCAACGTCCAGCCAGCTGCAGCAATCGCCGCACTGCCATTGGTCAAGGTATATAGCGTCGCCTTGCCAGGTTCGAGCCCACTCAGCGTCAACGTCGACACGGCCGATAGCGCACTGACCGTGCCTGCATCGTCATCATGCAGCGCCGCGATATCGCGGCCATCGTTCATCACAATGCGCGCGGTAGCACCCAGCAGATCGTGCAGCGGGGCAGGGCGCTGCCCGGCCGGCGTCAACGATGGCGGCACATCCTTCGGTTCGCTCCCCCAGCGTGATGGCGTGGGGCCCATCACGAACTCCAGCGTTGCGCCCTTGGCAATGTCCGCATGCGCCAACCAGGTCTTGTGCCACGGCTTGCCGTTGAGCGTGAGCGATTGCACGTAAACATTCTGCGGCGAGTTCTGCGGCGCATTGACCACAAGCGTGCCGCCATCGGGCAAGCGCACCTTTGCATGCTTGAACAGCGGCGAGCCGATCACGTACTCCGGTGCGCCCATGCGCAACGGGTACAGCCCCAGCGCTGCGAACAGATACCACGCGGACATCTCGCCGTTGTCTTCATCGCCGGCATAGCCCTGGCCGATCTCGCTCCCCAGATACAGGCGCGACAGCATCTCGCGCGTCAGCTGCTGGGTTTTCCAAGGCTGCCCGGCGAACAGATACATCCACGGAATATGGTGCGCGGTCTGGTTGCTGTGCGCATACATGCCCAGGCGCACGTCGCGCGCCTCGGTCATTTCGTGGATGGTGTCGCCGTACGAGCCGGCAAATTTTGCCTCGGCGGTTTCCGGGGTGGCAAAGAAAGTATCCAGTTTTGCCGCCAACGCGGCGCGCCCACCGTAGAGCGAGGCCAACCCTTCGCCATCGTGCGGCGCCGTGAACGCGAACGTCCAGCCGCTGGATTCGGTGTAGTCGTTGCCCCAGACGCGCGGGTCGTAGTGCGCCGCATCCACCCGCCAGCGTCCATCCGCGTTTCGCCCCTGAAAAAAACCGATTGCCGGATCGAATAGTGCCGAATACCCGGCCGCACGCTGGCGGAAATACATCGCCTCGGTCGCATAGCGCTCGCGCACGTTCGCGTTGGTCGCCTGCCTGGCTAATCCATCGGCCATGTTGGCGATGCCGAAGTCGTTGAGCGCGCCTTCCATCGACCACGACATGCCTTCGTGCGTATCGGTATCGGCGTAGCCGCGGAAGGTCGAACGCGCCATGCCTTTGCGGCCTACGTGACGATCCGGCGCCACCACGGTGGCGTTCTTGAGCGCAGCGGTGTACGCCTCGGCCGGGTCGAAGCCTTGTACGCCCTTGAGCCAGGCATCGGCAAACGCCACATCGGAACTGGTGCCGACCATCAGGTCGGCGTAGCCGGGCGAAGACCAACGCGCAATCCATCCCCCCGCACGTGCTTGCTCGATAAAGCCTTGCACAAAGGTTCCGGCAGCGTCGGGCGCAAACAGCGCATAGGCCGGCCACGCGGTGCGAAAGGTGTCCCACAACCCATTGTTGACGTAGACCCGGCCATCGCGGATCGGTGCAAAACTGCGCACCGCGCTGCCGTCGATGTTGTCGTCCAACCAGCTGTTCTGGCTTGCGTAACGCCAGTCGGGTGCGTCTGCATTCCCTGCGTTTTCATGCGCGGAGTTCGGGTACAGATGCAGCCGATAGAGATTGGAATACAGCGTGGTTTTCTGGTCGGCAGTCGCATCGGGCACATCGAACCGCCCCAGTAATGCGTCCCACGCGTCCTGCGCTTGCGCGGCGATCTGCTCGAAGGATGCTTGCGGTGCGATTTCCAACGCCAGGTTGTGTCTGGCCTGTTCCAGCGAGATCAACGAGGTGGCGATGCGCATCTGCACCTGACGCGCTTTACCAGCATCGAACTTGATCCAGCCGGTGGGTCGCCCGGTATCGATGCGGCCGCTAGATGTCCACGGCCGATCGAAGCTCGCAACCACATACATGCGTGTCGCACCGGTCGACAGCCCGCTGCGCACATCGGTGTAACCGGACAGGGTCTGCGTCGCGGCATCCAGACGCAGTCCGCCGCGCGCATCTACATTGTCGAACAGCAGATTGGCATCGCCGTGATCCGGGAAGCGAAAGCGGAACAGTGCCGCATGGTCGGTCGGTGCGATCTCGGCGTGCAGGCCATTGTCGAACTGCACCGCGTAGCGGTACGGGCGCGCTATTTCATTGGCATGCGAAAACGCCAGCGCACGCTTGCTGCGATCGGCTTCGGGCACACCCGCGCCGACTGAGGGCATGACTTGAAAGGTCTGCCGGTCGCCCATCCACGGACTGGGTTGATGACTCAGCGCCAGCGCCTGCAGGCGTGGCCGGTTGTCGGCATCGTTCTGCTCGTTCCAGCGGTACAGCCAGGTCAGCGTTCCCGCATCGGTCACCGGCGTCCAGAAGTTGAATCCATGCGGCACCGCCGTGGCGGGGAAATTGTTGCCGCGCGAAAACGTGCCGTTGGACTGCGTACCCCGCGTGGTCAATACCCAGTCCGACGGGCGTGCTGGCGTCGGCAGCGGCACATCGCCCAGCGCGATGTCGTCGATCCAGCCGGAACTGGCCGCGCCTGCAGGTGGCGCAACTTCCAATTCGATCGCCCGCACGCGTCGCCCACGCAGGCCGGCCACCTCACCCAGTCGCACTTCCTTGCGTGCCCACTGCTGCGGGTACAAGGTCTTCGACTGCCCTTGCGCACGCGCGCCTATCGCCACGCCATGCTGGTCCTGCGCCGACGTGCCGGACAGCCGCGTGCCATCGTCGAGAACCAGATCCAGCGACACATAGGTCGAGGCGACATGATCGGTGCCGACGCTCTCCGGCAGCACCATCCACGACAAGGTGGTCTGCGCATCGATCACGATGTCGGTGGCAAACAAGGTGCGCCTTCCCGTGCCGCTGCTGTCGTAACGCAGCGCATGCGCGCCGCTGTAGCCGGTGCTGGGCTTGGCCGCGTAGGGCGCGGCAGGGCCGCTGCCGACCGCGATCCGCACATCGCCAGGCATCGCTTGGACCGGCATGGGCTGCCCTTGATCGAAGGAACTGGCAAACCCGCTTGCCGCACCTGCGTGCGCAGATGCGAGTGCCAACGCAACAACCAACGGCAAACGCCGCACAACGACCGACAGACTCACGTGGTGGTGTCTCCTTGAGGGCGGACCAGCAGCAGCGCGTTCATCGCCGCCCCGGTTGCGTCGCATGGACGCTGCGCTGCAATGCCGGCAGCGGGCGAGAGGGATGCGTGCTGTTCGATCCGCACAGATTCGGGTGCCGGCCGATCGTGGACAAAACACCGAGCGCACGCAAGCGAGCTGTGCGCTGGATGCTGCGCCGCTGGGCGTGCGGGAGGTGAGAGAGTCATCCAAATGCCGCTCTTCCATATCGACGTTTGCGCAGTCACCTCGATGAGCGCTCACCGATACCCGTTCACCATGCAAGGCACCGCACATCTCGACCGCTCCGGTTGCTACCGACAACGGCGAGACCTGCGTAACGACTCTGTGGTTGGCAAGCAGGTCTGCCTTGCATCAACGCGAGCGACCATCAATCGCGCTGCACGTCCGGCAGCGAGGTGCATTGGTACGCGGCACCGTTTGGGCATCACGATTCGGTCATCCGTTCCCTGGCGGCGCCCTCCGGTGCGATTTGTTAGCGCTCCCAACCCCACGATCCCGATGCCCCCCTGGCTCGGCAACTCACGCTCATTCATGTGGGCCACGCCCGTCTTCCCGGCTGCCAATCGCGTGCGCAAGCAAAACGCCCGCAACTGCGCGGCCCTGCGCATGCAGGCAGGCTGCTAGAATCCGCGCTCTGTCTTCGTTTACCGATCGCACCGCCATGAGCCAGACCGCCACCGCGCCCGCCAATGCCGAAAAGCGTTACACCGTGCAGCGGGCAGACCTGCCGCTGAGCTGCCCGACGCCGCAGATGGCGCTGTGGAACTCGCATCCGCGCGTGTATCTGCCGATCGAAGACGAACCCAACGGCGAAGCCAAGTGCCCGTATTGCGGCTCGCTGTTCGTACTCGCCGACTGATCCTGGCTGCATGCACCGCCTGACCGTGGTGCAATTGCTGCCGGCGCTGCAGTCCGGCGGCGTGGAACGCTCCACCCTGGAAGTGACTGCTGCGCTGGTGCGCGCCGGCCATCGCGCCGTGGTCGTATCGGCTGGCGGGCGACTGGTCCCGCAGTTGCTGGAAGCCGGCGGTGAGCACCTCACCCTGGACATCGGCCGCAAGTCGCTGCTGACCCTGCGCCACGTGGTCGGCCTGCGTCGTCTGTTTGCCGAACTCGGTGCCGACATCGTGCACGCGCGTTCGCGGCTGCCGGCCTGGTTGGGCTGGTACGCGCTGCGCGGGATGCCCGCAGCCACGCGCCCGCGCTTCGTCACCACCGTGCACGGGCTCAATTCGCCCAGCCGCTACAGCGCGGTCATGACCTATGGCGAACGCGTCATCTGCGTCTCGCAAACCGTGCGCGACTATGTCTGCACGCACTATCCGCAGACCGATCCGGCGCATCTGCGCACGATTCCGCGTGGCGTCGACATCGCCCAGTTTCCGCGCCGCTTGCGACCGGATCGGCGCGCGCGCAGCTGGGTCCAGACCCTGTTGCCTGGGCTGCCGTCCGACGCACCGCTGCTGCTGCTGCCGGGTCGCGGCACGCGCTTGAAGGGCCATGCCGATGGTCTGCAGCTGCTGGCCGATGTGCGCGCTGCCGGCGTGCCGGCCTGGCTGTGGCTGCCGGGTGCGCGCGAACCCGGGCGCGAGGCGTATGTGCGCGAGCTGGAAGCCGAAGCAGCGCGGTTGGGGGTGGCCGAAGCGGTCGCCTTCACCGAGCCCACCACGCGCATTGCCGATGCCTATGCCGCCAGCGATCTGGTGCTGCAGCTGTCGCGCAAGCCCGAAGCCTTCGGCCGTACCGTGGTCGAGGCTTTGTCGGTGGGCCGGCCGGTCCTGGGCTGGCAGCATGGCGGCGTTGGCGAATTGCTTGCCGAGCTGCAGCCCGGCGGCGCGGTGCCGGCCTTCAATGCCGATGCGCTGCGCGCTCAGGCACTGCAGCTTCTGCAGCACCCGCCCACACCGCCGGCGGTCCTCCCCTATACGTTGCAGGCCATGCAATCGGCCACCTTGAAGGTCTATGACGAACTCCGCCGCTGACGCTCCAATAAGCGCGCCCGCATTGACGCCTGATGCCGGGCGCTGGGCGCCGCTATGGGTGCTCCTGTTTGTCGCGCTGTGGCCCACGCCCGGCTTGGCCGAAACCGTGCTGTCGCTGGGCGCGTTGTTCGCGGCGTATCGCTTGCTGCACGCACGTTTTCGCGGTGGCACACGCCTGCTCAGCGGTGCGGCCTGGGCGCTGACCAGTGTGTTGTTCTTTGCGTACTGGCTGCCGCAGATGCTGTCCGCGTTCGATGCGATGGATGTCGGTCGCGCGCTGCGCAAATCAGCCACCGATCTGCGCTATCTGCCTTTCATGTGGCTGTGCGCGATTGCGGTGGCCAATGCGCAGCGGCGACGCCGCACCTTCATCGGCCTGGCGGTGATCGGCGGGGTGTGGACGCTGGACGCGCTGTTGCAGGCCGCCATCGGCAGCAGTCCCTTGTTCTTCGCGCTGGATCAACTCAAGCAGCTGATCAGCGGCCACGGGCTGTGCACGCCGCAGGAGCTGGCGCTGGCCGACCGCCTCAGCGGCGTGCTGGGGCCGTGCAATCTCAAGTTCGGGCAGACCCTGGCCAGCCTGTCGCCGTTCCTGCTGCTGGCACTGGGGCGGCGCAATGTCTGGGCCTGGGCGGGCGCGGCGGCGGCGGTCGGCGTGGTGCTGGTGTTGGCGGGGTCGCGCGCCTCGTGGATCACCTACGGCGTGATCGTGCTGCTGTCCGGCTGGCAACTGCTGGGTGGCCGGCGCCTGCTGGCAGTTGCGGTGGCTGGCGTGCTGCTGGCTGGTGGCGTGGTGGTGGTGGCACCACAGGCACGCGAGCGCATCCAGCGCACCACCCTGGCATTTGGCAATGGCGAGCAGGGCGTGGATCAGGCCTTGTCCGGGCGCGGCCAGATCTGGGGCGCAGCGCTGTGCATGATCCGCGCGCATCCGCTCAATGGGGTGGGCGCGCGCGGGTTCCGACAGGCATATCCAGCCTGCAATCCGGCCCCTGCACAGGCGCCGGCCTGGGGCGATGGCCCGGCCTTCCACGCGCATCAGATCGTGCTGGAAATTCTGGCCGAAACCGGTGTGATCGGCTTGCTGCTATGGCTGGCCGGTGCGGCGCAGGCGTGGCGTGCGTGGCGCTATTCCAGCGTGGCTGCGCGCGAGCAGGCGCGGCCGGCGATGATCGCGTTGGTGGCCACCGTCTTCCCGCTCAATACCCATCTGGCGTTCTATTCCAGCTTCTGGGGCGGCTTGAGTCTGATGCTGGCCGGGTTGTATGCCGGCGCGTTGCTCAACGACGACGCGGATCAGCCGCCGCTGGGCTGAGCCGCTGGCATCGTGATCGCGGGTGCCGGGCAGGGGAGACCTGCGCGCAACGCGCCATCATCGGCGCGCCACCTGCGGCGACAGCTCACTGATAGAACGCGCTGCGCCCACCCGGCTGACGCTTGAAGCGGCGGTGGATCCACAGGTATTGATCCGGCGCCTCGCGCACCATGTCCTCGATCGCCGCATTGACCTGCGTGGTATCGGCGATCACATCCTCCGACGGAATGCCTGCCAGCGGCGGCGCAATCTTGAGGATGTAGCGGCCGCCTTCGCGGCGATGGAAATACGGCACCACCGCGCAACCGGTCAGCCGTGCCAGCTGATGGGTGGCCGTGATGGTGGAGGCCGGGTGCCCGAAAAACGGCACGAACACGGTGTCCTTGCCGCGCATGTCCTGGTCCGGCGCGTACCACAGAAAACCGCCGCGCTTGAGGTGCTTGATGGTGGCGCGCAGATCCTCGTTGGCGAACATGTGCGTGGCATAGCGCAAGCGGCCGCGCTTGACCGCCCATTCGAACACCGGGTTTCGGTGCTTGCGGTACATGCCGGCCAGCGGTATGTGGTCGCACAGTAGCCGCCCGCACATTTCCAGCGTCATGAAGTGGCCGGACACCAACAACACGCCGCGCTTTTGTTCCTGCAGCTGCCGCAGATGCTCCAGTCCTTCGATCTGCACGCCTGGGCGAATGGCGTCGATGCTGCCCCACCACGCACGCGCAAATTCGAACAGGCCCACGCCCAGCGCATCGAAACTGTCGCGCAGTAGTCGCGCTCGCCACGCATCGTCCTGCTCGGGAAAGCACAGTTTGAGGTTGACCTCTGCAGCGCGTCGACGCGTGCCCGCCACGCGCATCGCGATCCAGCCCACGCCACGGCCCACCGCGCGTTGCAGCGTCCAGGGCAGGCGCCCGGCCAGCACCATCACCGCAAGGCCCAGGTACATGGGCCAATGCTTGGGGTTGCGCAGGGAGGGGCGGACGGCGACGTTGGCGGACTCGGACATGGTGCGATTCTAAGGGATCGGGCGCATCGGGCAGCGTGCACATGCGCACGTGCAGGCGCTCCCGTATCCTGCACGCATGCGGAAAGACCCGATCGAATGGCTGTTGCGCGGGCTGTACTCGGCGCTGCTCTACCTGTTGTTGCCGGTCACGGTGTACCACCTGGTGTGGCGCGGTTTTCGCGTGCGCGAATACTTCAACCGCTGGAACGAGCGCTATGCGTCGTACACGCATGCCTGCGGCCGCCCGCGGGTGTGGGTGCACGCGGTGTCGGTGGGCGAGGTCAATGCAGCCGCGCCGCTGGTCAACGCCTTGCGCGCGCAGCGCCCGGATATTCGCTGGGTGATCACCACCATCACGCCCACCGGTTCCGAGCGCGTGCGCGCGGTGTGGGGCGATGCGGTCGACCATGTGTATCTGCCGTACGACGTGCCCGGCAGCGTGGGGCGGTTTCTGGAACATTTTCGCCCGCGGCTGGCGCTGATTCTGGAAACCGAGCTATGGCCGAACATGTTGTTCGGTTGCCGCGACCGCCAGATTCCGCTGTACATCCTCAACGCCCGCTTGTCAGCGCGCTCGTTGCGCGGTTACCGCGTGCTGGCGCCCTTGATCAGCCGCGCGCTGCGCACGGTGACCTGCGTGGCGGCGCAGTCGCAGGACGATGCGGAGCGCTTCATCACCCTTGGCGCGCGTCCGGACCAAGTGGTGGCGCTGGGCAATCTCAAATTCGATATCGCCGCCCCCGAACAATTACAGGCGCTGGTCGCGCAGTTCCGTACCCATGTGCCGGCAACGCGACCGGTGTGGATTGCCGCCAGCACGCATGAGGGCGAAGAGGCGGCGGTGGCCGATATTCATGCGCAGTTGCTGGTGCAGTTTCCGGACCTGCTGCTGCTGTGGGCGCCACGCCATCCCGAGCGGTTTCCGAAGGTCGAGGCGTTGGCGCGCGAGCGCGGCTGGCGCGTGGCGACACGCAAAGCGCAGCAGTGGCCGCAAGCGCACGATACGGTCTTCGTCATCGATACCTTGGGCGAGCTGATGAGTTTTTATGCATGCGCGCAGGTCGCTTTCGTTGGTGGCAGCCTGCAGCCGATCGGCGGGCACAACTTGCTCGAACCGGCAGCGGTTGGCACGCCGGCAGTGACCGGCCCGCATCTGCATAACTTCTCGGAAATTTCGCGACGCATGCGCGAAGCTGATGCGGTCGCAATCTGCGAGGACGCCGACTGTGTTTATCGTGATCTTGCGCGTCTGCTGTCCGACTCCGCGCAGCGCGACGTGATGGCCGCCGCTGGCCTGGCATTGGTCGCCAATGGCAAGGGCGCAGTGGCACGCACGCTGGTGCAGATCGCGCCTGATTTGCCGCAGGTGGTTGGTGATGGTGTGGAGTCTTGAAAGATCTAACTGCGTGCGTGCTGCATCGTTGCAGAGAACCTATTGCAGTCATGCCAAGTCACGTCATCAAGCGGTATTGGCGCGACCAATCAAACGTGGCGATCGCGCGGTCGTTTCGTTAGCCACTTTTTGGCGTCATCTGGAGAGTCTCAAGCCGCATTGGTCGAGGGCGCGGTGTCC
The DNA here is from genome assembly GCF_031843525.1 of Xanthomonas sp. WCS2018Noco2-27. NCBI lineage: Bacteria > Pseudomonadati > Pseudomonadota > Gammaproteobacteria > Lysobacterales > Lysobacteraceae > Xanthomonas > Xanthomonas sp. WCS2018Noco2-27. The sequence continues at coordinate 250,546 of NZ_JAVTIK010000005.1, forward strand.
TCACAGCTCGCGGGACACGCCGTGACTCCGTCCGTGGAGGCCCGGTGGCGGCATCCATGCCGCCACACGGTCCCGCAAGTGGCGAGGACACCGCACCAGACAGGGTGTGGTTTGCTTTGAGAAGAGCTACGCACATCGACCATCTTGATTGGTCCTTGCCCGCCCACCGTCGCGGGCTCTTACGCGGCATGAATGCCGCTACAAGGACCTACTTGCGGCGTGTCCCGCGATGGCGGGCGGCAAGGGCACTCCAGCCAAGCGGCAGATCACCCGCTGATGCGGCAGTCATCGCAGGTATCGCACGCAGCCAGGTACGCGCTTGCATCGGACATAAAAAAGGCGGGCCTTCGCCCGCCTTTTTAGTGACCTATCCGCTCGCTTTACTGCAGCGAGCCGCTGCCCTGCAGCCTGGCTTCGGCATCCTGCGACAGCAGGCGATTCACATCCTGCAGGTCGGTGATGTCGAGCTTGCCGATGGCCTGGCCGAGCAGCAGGCGATTCTGCAGGAAGGTGTAGCGCGACTGCGCGTAGTTCAACTGCGCCTGGAACAGGGTGCGCTGGTTCTGCACCACGTCCAGCACGGTCCGCGTGCCGACTTCCAGACCCACCTGCGAGGCATCGTAGGCGGCTTGCGCGGAGACCACTGCCAAACGGCGCGCTTCCACTTCGCTGATGCCGGCGACCACGGTCTGATAGGCATTGCGCGTATTGCGGTCCAACGCGCGCTTCTGCTGCTCGTAGGTGTCCTGCTGGATATCGCGACGCGACAGCGCCTGACGCACGGCCGACTGCGTCGCACCGCCGGCGAAGATCGGGATCGACAGCGTGATGCCGACCGAATCGGTATCGATATCGCGGCCCGCGGTGGTGAAGTTACCTGCGGCCTGATCGACCGTGCCCTGGCCGCCCCAACTATTGCTGCGACCGATATTGGCGCCCAGGCTCAAGGTGGGGTAATGGCCGGCACGCGCCGCATTGACCTGCGCCTCGGCTGCACTGACCTGCAGCTGCTGCGCCTTCAGCGCCGGGTTGTCGGCGATGGCGGCCGATACCAGCTGATCGACGTTGCTGTAAGCAGCCGGCACTTCCGGGCGGAAGTCTTCCGGCAGCGCACGCAGGCCGACTACCGGTTGGCCGGTCAGTTCGGTCAACGCCTGGTAGTAATCCTTCAGCGTATTGCGTGCGTTGATGCTGTCGGCACGCGCCTGGTCGTACTGCGCACGCGCTTCGTGCACGTCGGTGATTGGCGCCAGGCCTACTTCCAGGCGCTTGTCGGCGTAGTCGAACTGCTTCTTGGCCGCCGCTTCGTTGGTTTCTGCCGCCGCCAGCGACTCGATACCGACCAGCACCTGAAAATACGCCGCCGAGGTGCGGGTGATCAGGTCGTTGTTGGCCGATGCCAACGTGAAGTCTGCGGCCTTGGCCACTTCGCGCTGCGCACGCAGGTTGGCGAACTGCGCCCAGTTGAAGATGGTCTGGCTGCCCTGAACCGTGTACTGCCGCTGCTTGGTGGTGGAGCGACCATCCACGCCTTCCAGCTCGCGATGTGCCTGGGTGTAGCCGGCGCTACCGTCCAACTGCGGCAACAGCGCCGCACGCGCCTGCACCTGCCCCTCCCGATTCACCAGACGCGTGGACTCGGCCACGGCCAGCTGCGGGTCGCCGTTGCGTGCCATTTCATAGACCTGCAGCAGATCGGTGGCATGCGCTGCCATCGGTGACAGGGCGGCGGCCAGGGCCAGGGCCAGGGCGAGGGATCGGCGGATCATCGGGGAAGCTTCCTTGGGAATCAGAATTGGAATCGGGGCGTCGGTGCGGCGCCCTGGAGATAAGCGAGATCGGTTTCGAATAACGATTCGATGCGCGGGGCGTTGACGTCGCCACGCACCAGGACCGCTTCCATCACCGGTGCGTGACCGCGCACCACAAACAACCGGCCGTTCGGGCGCAACCACTGCAGCCACTGCGTCGGCAGCGTATCGACCGCGCCGGTCACGCAGATGGCATCGAAACGACGCTCGCTCTGCCACCCGAACACGTCGGCAGTTTCGATGCGCACATTGCTGCCCACACCGGTGCTGTCCAGATTGGCGCGTGCTGCCGCTGCCAGTGCCGGATCGATCTCCAGGCTGACCACTTCGCGCGCGAGTGCGGCCAGGCAGGCGGTGGAAAAACCGCTGCCGGTGCCGATTTCCAGCACGTCTTCGCCCGGCTGCAGATCCAGCGCCTGCAACATCCGGCCTTCGACTACCGGCTTCATCATCTTGTGACCGGCCGATAGCGGAATTTCCACGTCGACATAGGCCAAGGTCTTGTAGGCCTCCGGCACGAAGGCTTCGCGCGGCAGGCGCGCCAGCACGTCGAGCACGCGCAGGTCCAGCACGTCCCACGGCCGGATCTGCTGTTCGACCATCTTTTCGCGGGCCTGGGTGAAATCGATCGTCATGGTGCGGTTATCCAACGCGGTGGGGCGAACATTTTACCGGTGCACGGGGCAACTGGCGCATCTAGCATCGCTGCGCGCCGGCCGCTGGCGCAGTGCCGGAAGTCATCGCCACCAAAGGCCCGGGGCGATCAACGGGGCGCATACGCCCTCAAAAAGAAGTCCACGCTGGACTGAATGTGCTCATCCACCTGCGCGCGGGTGGGCTGGCCGTGCAGGCCGCACATCATCAAGGCATACAGCTCGCCCTTGAGCAGGCAGAAGAATTGCGAGGCCGCGCGCGCCAGATCGGCGATGTCGAGCTGGCCGTCGGCCACACGCGCCGACAGGAAATCCGCCAATGCCTGTTGGGTTCGCTTGGGGCCGGCTTCCCAGAACATTTCGCGCACATGCACATCGCCGGTGCCGGGCGCCATCATCATGCGGTGGGTGGAAATGGCCGACTCGGTGCTGACCATGGCAAAGAACGCATGCGCGATTTCGACCAACTGGTCGCGCAGCGCACCCTCGGGCGCGTGGTCGAACAGGTCGTCCGGCATCATCTGCTGGCATTGCGCACGGATCGCCTCGGAAAACAGGCTCTCCTTGTCGCCAAAGTGGCTATAGACGGTGAGCTTGGAGACGCCAGCCTGGGCAGCGATGCCATCCATGCTGACCCCGGCATAGCCTAGCTCCATGAACAGGGCGCGGGCAGCACCCAGGATGGCGGCACGTTTCCCAAGATCCTTGGGACGCCCAGGGCCGTTGCTCTTGGCCTTGGACTTGAGGGGGGGCGAGCTGGACATACGGTCAATACTAGACCATCGGGTTCTATATTTATACTCGACGGCCTGAATGCATCAGCGCGCGGGTGCTTCAACTGGTCGAGCCTGGGAGCGATCGAGGCAACGGACGAGCCGCAGCGAAGCGACGACACTGTGGGCGCAATGCCCAACCGCCATGCAGATGATGATGGGCATTCATTGTTTCAGTTGAATGCCTCCCGGTGTCATGGTTGGCCCGGCAGCTGTGGGGAATCCACCTAGGGCGGCCCGAAAACCCCGGTGATAGATTGCCTCAGGCCTGTCGGTACATACCGGCACGCATGGTCAGCGGGCACGGATGAGGGGTATGGGGAACGTGGACGGGGTCGGGGCGCAGACGCATGCAAGCTGCGTTCGCAGCACACGCGTGCTGCGGGCGGCCCTTGTGTGGCTGTGGTTTGGGCTGTGTTGCGGGGTTCTGGGACTGTCCCAGGCTGGCGCACAGGCGCTCGATCACACCGCCTATCACACCGTCACGCGCTGGAACATGGACGACGGCCTGCCGCACAACCTGGTGCACGCCGTGGCCCAGGGCGAAGACGGGCTGATCTGGGTGGGCACCTGGGAAGGCGTGGCGCGCTTCAACGGCCGCGACTTCACCGTGTACGACCGCCAGAACACGCCGGGCGCCGAATTGGGCGGCGTGTTCGTGGTGGTGCGCGACAGCACCGGCGGCATGTTGTTCGGCACCGCGTTCGACGGGGTCTATCACTATCAGGACGGCCACTGGCAGCAATTGGGGGACGCTACGGCACGCCATCTGGCGGTCAGCGCGCTATTGCGTCGTGCCGACGGCGCCCTGTGGGTGGGCACGCCGCAGACGCTGTATCGGCTCGAAGCCGATGGGCGCCTGGTTGACGTTGGGCGTCAGACCGACCTGCCACGCGCACGCATCACCGCGTTGTCGGCCGACGACACTGGCGATCTGTGGGTGGGCACGGAGGTCGGGCTGTACCGTCTGCCCCGCAATGGCGGCGCCGCCGAGGCCTGGGGAACAATGCATGGCATGCAGGCGGTGCCGGTGCGCCGGCTTGCCAGCGATCGCCAGGGCGGATTGCTGGTCGCCGGCGATGACGGTGTGTGGTGGTGGAGTCGCGGCGGCGGGCTGCAGCGGTTTCGCCAGGGGCAGCGGGTCGATGCGCTGCTACTGGATCGGCGTGGGCATCTATGGATGAGCATGCCCACCGGTACGTTGGTGGTGCACAGCGGGGTGGCTGTGCCGGACGAGCAGATTTCGATCACCGGCGTCGCCAGCCCGGCATTGCTGGAAGATGCCGAAGGCCTGATCTGGGTCGGCAGCACGCATGGCCTGTTCCGGATTGCCGAGGGCGCCGCGCACGGCGTGACCCATGAGGACGGCCTGGCCTCCGATTACGTGCGCACCGTGTTGCAGACCAGCAACGGCACCGTGTGGGTGGGCAGCGCGGTGGGTCTGGACCGTTGGCGCGACGATCAGATCAGCCGCATATCGCTGTCGCCGGCCGAAGGCGGCCGTGTGCTGGAGCAGTCGGTGTTGTCGCTGGCCGATGCCGGCGACGGCGGGGTTTGGGCGGGTACCTACAGTCAGGGCGTGCTGCGGCTGGATGCGCAAGGGAAGGTGCTGGTGCGCATCGGCGCCGGCGATGGCCTGCCGTCGTTGTCGGTGCGCGCGGTGTTGCCCGATGGCGACGATCTGTGGATCGGCACCACCGGCGGGTTGGTGCGCTGGCGGCATGGCAAGGCGCGCCGCTACACCGCCGCCGATGGCGTGCCCGACGGCTCGGTGCAGGCGCTGTATCGCGACACGCAGGGCATCATCTGGATCGGCACCGATCGCGGTATGACCGGGCTGTCGCCGGGCGGCAGCACGCGAGCGTGGCTGGGCGAACAGGATTTCCCCGGGCAGAACGCCTTCGACTTTTTGCGCGATGCCGGTGGCGATCTCTGGATCGCCAGCGATCGCGGCTTGCTGCGCCTGCAGGGCGACCACTTCCGCGTCTACGACCATCGCGTCGGATTGCCACGCGACAAGGTGTTCCGCGTGATCGACGATGGCCACGGCTATCTGTGGTTATCCAGCAACCACGGCGTCTTCCGCATCGCGCGCAACGACTTCGACCAGATCGATGCCGGTACCCGCGAACAATTGAGTGTGGAGGTGGTGGACCGCAGCGATGGCATGCCCAGCAATCAAGGCAACGGCAGCAGCGCCCCCGCTGGCTGGCTGACACAGGCCGGGCGGTTGTTGTTTCCCACCTCGGCCGGGCTGGGCGTGATCGATCCGGCGCGCGTCGGCACCTTGCAAGGCCATCGCGTGCCGATCGTGTTCGAGCGCTTGCTGGTCGACGGCATGGTGCAACCGTTGAGCGGCCCCCACCAGCTCGGCGCAGAGACCCGCCGCATTGCAATCACTTATGCCGGCCTGAATTTCCGTGGCCCGGACAAGGTGCGTTACCGCTATCGCCTGGACGGCTTCGACCCGGATTGGGTGGATGCCGACAACGCAACCGAGGCGGTGTACACCAACCTGCCGCCGGGCCGTTTTCGCTTCCGCGTGCAGGCGATGTCGCTGCCGGTGGATTGGCGTCAGACCGCGCTGCTGGGGGAATCCAGTCTGGTCATCGCGTTAGCGCCGCCCTGGTGGCGCCGTGGCGAAGTGATCGCATTGGGCATCCTTGCGCTGGCGAGCCTGATCTACGGATTTTATCTGTGGCGCACGGCCAGCTATCGGCGCAGCCAGCGCCAACTCAATACCGTGATCGATAAGCGCACCCGCGAACTGAGCGACAAGAATCTCGCGCTGCAACAGGCCAGTCAGGAGCGCGAAGCCTTGATGCGCCAGCTGGAATACCGCGCCAGCCACGATGTGCTGACCGCATTGCCCAACCGGCGCGAAGCCGAGCGTGTGCTGCAGCAATGGTTCGACGATGCGCGTAGCGGTGGTGCCGCGCTGGCGCTGGCCTTGATGGATATCGACCACTTCAAGCACATCAACGACGAGTATGGCCATGACGTCGGCGATGCGGTATTGAGCGCGCTGGGCGAGGCATTGAGCGATCAGGATCAGGCGCAGTGCTTCGCTGCGCGCCATGGCGGCGAAGAGTTTCTGCTGGCGGCCACCGGGCTGGATGCCGTGCAGGCGCGCGCGCTGTTCGAACGCATGCGGCAACGTCTTGCGGCAATCGACGTCGATGCGCAAGGCATCACGGTGCGGTGCACCGCCAGCATGGGTATGGCGATGAGCGATGAAGCGCCGACTCGACGCGAACTGCTCGCGTTGGCAGACCGTCGGCTGTATCAGGCCAAGCGGCAGGGGCGCGATCGATTGGTCGTTCGGTAGTGCGATGGCACGGTGGTGCGTTGAAGAAGGCGCTGTGACCCCGGTGCGTAAGTCTCACGCGCGTGGTGGTGTATCGAATCGTGAAGGCTAGAGAACTTATGTTGCTGCTATGGATGGTGCTTACTTATTTCGCAATCTTGGGGCTGCTCGCTGTGCTCAACAAGGCGGATTTTCGCCGGAGTCCGGAAAAGGGCGAGCGTTACAAAGTGTTGCCACTGCCTGACAAGTGGTGTTGCTGGTTCGGTGTGATTCCGCTCTGCGTCGGCACGATTTTTTGGCATGGCGCACTGTTTCTTCCTGGCTTGATTGTCGGAGCTGTGTTGGAAGGTGCTTGCATTCGGTGGTACCAAAAGGCCGGGCTATTGCCGCGCAATGATTGAGCGTTCAACAACCCATTCAAGGTTGTTTCGGGCGCCCTAAGGCCGCTCCGCCTGCAACTGCAACAACGCAACAAACGCCTGTGCCGCACGCGACAAGGTGCGTCCGCCGTGCGTGACGCATCCCAACTCGCGCGATAGCGCCACATCGGCCAGCGGTAGCGCCACGATCTGGTGATCGATCATGCGTTCGGGCAAGACGCTCCACGCCAGTCCTACCGAGACCAACATCTTGATCGTCTCCAGATAGTTGGTGGTCATGCGCAGGTGCGGCACCAGGCCGCGCTCGGCAAACAGGCCGGCGACGATGCGATGGGTAAACGTGCCGGGGTCGGGTAGCACCGCCGGATGCGCCACCACATCGTCCAGCGTCACCTTGCGCAATGCGGCCAACGGGTGGTCGGGCGCCACCACGCATTGCAGGCGGTCGTGCCAGATCGGTTGCGCACGCAGCGGTGCACGCGTGTCCGGCGCCAACGTGGTCACCGCCAGTTCCACCTCCCCGCGCAGCACCGCCGCATAGGCCAGTTCAGAATCCAGAAACTGGATGTCCAGTGCGGCCTGCGGGTGTTGCGCGGCGAAGTTGCGTAGCAATGCAGGAAGCCGATGCAGGCCGACGTGGTGGCTGGTGGCTAGACTCAAGCGCCCGCCAACCGAGGCGCCCAGGTGCTCCAGCACACGACGCGTGTCTTCCAGTTCGGCAAGGATGCGTTGGGCGCGCGGCAACAAGGCTTGGCCGGCCTCGGTCAGCACCACCTGGCGGCCCAGGCGGTCGAACAGCCGAGCCGACAATTGCCCCTCCAGCAAGGCGATACGTTTACTTACCGCAGGCTGGGTGAGATGCAGCGCTTCACCGGCCGCCGAAAAGCTGCCGCTGTCAGCAATTGCGACGAAAGCGCTGAGACTCGCCAGATCCATACCATTCCTGAATTTCATTTGTTGAATAAACAATATGAATTTGCGTTATCGAAGGCAAGCTCCTAGCATCGAATGCAGCCAAATGGTGCACCCACCAACCGCCACTTCACCGGATCGCCGCGATGACTGCCAAGACCCTGTACGACAAATTGTGGGACCTGCATGAGGTCACGCGCCGCGACGACGGTTCGTCGCTGATCTATATCGACCGCCACATCCTGCATGAAGTGACCTCGCCGCAAGCCTTCGAAGGACTGCGTCTGGCCGGCCGCAAGCCGTGGCGCATCGACGCCAACATCGCCACACCCGACCACAACGTGCCGACCACGCGCGCCGAGCGGCAGGGTGGCCTGGAGTCGATCAGCGATGAAGTCTCGCGCCTGCAGGTACAGACCCTGGACGAGAACTGCGACGACTTCGGCATCCTCGAGTTCAAGATGAACGATGCGCGCCAGGGCATCGTGCATGTGGTCGGCCCCGAGCAGGGCGCCACCTTGCCGGGCATGACCGTGGTCTGCGGCGATTCGCACACTTCCACGCATGGCGCGTTCGGCGCGCTGGCGCACGGCATCGGTACCTCCGAGGTCGAGCACGTGCTCGCCACGCAGTGCCTGATCGCCCAGAAGATGAAGAACATGCAGGTGCGTGTCGACGGCACGCTGCCGTTCGGCGTGACTGCCAAAGACATTGTGCTGGCGGTGATCGGCAAGATCGGCACGGCCGGTGGCAACGGGCACGCCCTGGAATTTGCCGGGAGCGCCATTGAAGCGCTGTCGATGGAAGGGCGCATGACCATCTGCAATATGTCCATCGAAGCCGGTGCGCGCGTGGGCATGGTGGCGGTGGATGACAAGACGATCTCCTACGTCAAAGGCCGCCCGTTCGCGCCCAAGGATGCGAACTGGGATGCCGCCGTTGCACTGTGGAAGACGCTGGTCTCCGACCCGGGGGCGCACTTCGACACCGTGGTGGAGATGCGTGCCGAAGACATCAAGCCGCAAGTGAGCTGGGGCACCTCGCCGGAAATGGTGCTGGCGGTAGATCAGCAGATACCTGACCCGGCAGCCGAACAGGACCCGACCAAGCGCGACTCGATCGAGCGCGCGCTCAAATACATGGGCCTGAAGGCCAATCAGTCGATCACCGACATCCGCCTGGATCGGGTGTTCATTGGCTCGTGCACCAACTCGCGCATCGAAGACCTGCGCGCCGCCGCCGCAGTGGCCAAGGGCCGCAAGGTGGCGTCCACGATCAAGCAGGCGCTGGTGGTGCCGGGCTCGGGTCTGGTCAAGGCCCAAGCCGAGTCCGAAGGCCTGGACAAGATCTTTCTGGAGGCCGGTTTCGAATGGCGCGAGCCGGGTTGCTCGATGTGCCTGGCAATGAACCCGGACAAGCTCGGCAGCGGCGAGCATTGCGCCTCCACCTCCAATCGCAATTTCGAAGGCCGCCAGGGCGCCGGCGGACGCACCCACCTGGTCAGCCCGGCAATGGCTGCAGCGGCGGCGGTGAGCGGCCACTTTGTCGATGTGCGTGAGCTGCAGGGAATCGAGAATCGGGAATAGGGAATCGCCACGCCCCGTTCCGCTCTGCCTATTCCCTATTTCCCACTCCCAATTCCCGGCCTTTCTATGACTCCTTTCACGCAACACACCGGACTGGTGGCGCCGCTGGATCGCGCCAATGTCGATACCGACCAGATCATTCCCAAGCAATTCCTCAAGTCGATCAAGCGCACCGGCTTCGGTCCGAACCTGTTCGACGAGTGGCGTTATCTGGATATCGGCGAGCCTGGGCGCGATAACAGCCAGCGGCCGATCAACCCGGAGTTCGTGCTCAATTTCCCGCGCTATCAAGGCGCCAGCGTGTTGCTGACACGCAAGAATTTCGGCTGCGGTTCCTCGCGCGAGCATGCGCCTTGGGCGTTGGACGAATATGGGTTTCGCGTGGTGATTGCACCGAGCTTTGCCGACATCTTCTTCAACAACAGTTTCAAGAACGGCCTGCTGCCGATCGTGCTGACCGAAGCAGAAGTCGACGCCTTGTTCGAGCAATGTTTTTCCACCGAGGGCTATCAACTCACCGTGGATCTGGCCGCACAACGCGTGCGCCGCCCCGACGGCGTGGAGTACAGCTTCGAGGTCGATGCATTCCGCAAACACTGTCTGCTCAACGGGCTGGACGACATCGGCCTGACCTTGCAGGACGCCGATGCAATCGGCCGCTTCGAACAAGGCCATCGCGCGCGCCAACCGTGGTTGTTCGGCGCACTGCAGTGAACGCGATTGCCAACACCGCCGATACGGGGGCGCTGGGCGAACATGTCGCTGCGCAGTTCGGGCCGCAGGCGCACGCGTATCTGCAGAGCGACGTGCATGCGCAAGGCGCCGAGTTCGCCGAGCTCCGCGCTGGCCTGGCGGGTCATCGCAACGGGCGATTGCTCGACCTTGGCTGCGGTGCCGGGCATGTGAGTTTCCAGCTGGCGCCGTTGATGGCCGAGGTGGTGGCCTACGATTTGTCTACCGATATGCTCACCGTCGTGGCGGCCACCGCCGCCGAGCGTGGGCTGACGCAAGTGCGCACTGTGCAAGGCGTTGCCGAGCGCTTGCCGTTCGAGACCGGCAGCCTGGATGCAGTGGTCAGCCGCTACTCGGCGCATCACTGGAGCGACGTGGGGCAGGCACTGCGCGAAGTGCGGCGCGTCTTGCGTCCCGGCGGCGTTGCCGCCTTTATCGATGTGGTCGCGCCGGGGTTGCCATTGCTGGACACGCACCTGCAGGCGATCGAGGTGTTGCGCGATACCAGTCATGTGCGCGACTACAGTGTTGCGCAGTGGTTGCAGATGCTGGGCGATGCCGGCTTGCAGGTGCAGCGTCATCATTGCCAACGGCTACAGCTGGACTATCTGAGCTGGGTCGACCGCATGCGCACGCCCGAGGTGTTGCGCGCAGCCATTCGCGGGTTGCAGGACGCGGCGGTAGACGAAGTACGCGATTACTTTCAGATTGCAGCCGATGGCTCCTTCAGCAGTGACGTGCTGGTGGTATGGGCAGCACGTTGATTTTCAGGTTGCTACGGCACCAACTCACGAGGATTGCATGAGCAAGCAGATTTTGATTCTTCCTGGCGACGGCATCGGCCCGGAGATCATGGCCGAAGCGGTCAAGGTGTTGACGCGGGTCGACGCACAACATGGCCTGGGTTTCAGCCTGGTGTACGACGAACTGGGTGGTGCGGCCTACGACAAGTACGGCAGCCCGCTAGCCGACGAAACGCTGGAGCGCGCGCGCGCTGCCGACGCGGTGCTGCTGGGCGCCGTGGGTGGGCCGCAATGGGACAGCATCGATCCGTCGCTGCGCCCGGAGCGTGGTTTGCTCAAGATCCGCTCGCAGCTGGGTTTGTTCGCCAACCTGCGTCCAGCGTTGTTGTATCCGCAGTTGGCCGATGCCTCCACGCTCAAGCCGGAGGTCGTTGCGGGACTGGATCTGCTGATCCTGCGCGAGCTCACCGGCGGCATCTACTTTGGCCAGCCGCGCGGCAATCGCACGCTGGAAAATGGCGAGCGTCAGGCCTACGACACCTTGCCCTACAGCGAAAGCGAGATTCGTCGCATCGCCAAGGCCGGTTTCGAGATGGCGCGTTTGCGCGGCAAGAAACTGTGCTCGGTCGACAAGGCCAACGTGTTGGCCTCCAGCCAGTTGTGGCGCGCGGTGGTGGAAGAAGTCGCCAAAGACTATCCGGACATCGCGCTATCGCATATGTACGTGGACAACGCGGCCATGCAATTGGTGCGCGCGCCCAAGCAGTTCGATGTGATCGTGACCGACAACATGTTCGGCGACATTCTGTCCGACCAGGCGTCGATGCTCACCGGCTCGATCGGCATGCTGCCTTCGGCCTCGCTGGATGCCAACAGCAAAGGCATGTACGAGCCGTGTCACGGCTCGGCGCCGGATATCGCGGGGCAGGGCATCGCCAATCCGCTCGCGACCATCCTGTCGGTGGCAATGATGCTGCGCTACACCTTCGCGCAGGCTGCCGCCGCGGATGCAATCGAGAAGGCCGTCGGCAAGGTGCTCGACCAGGGCCTGCGCACCGCCGACATCTGGTCAGAAGGCACCACCAAGGTCGGTACGGTCGCGATGGGTGATGCGGTGGTGGCTGCGCTGTAAAGCGTTGGTTGGATGTATCGTTTTGTCGAACGTACTGGCGGTCATCGTCCTGTTTGGGCGATGGCCGCTTTCGTTTTTGCGGAGTCCATCGGTGCGCGCCGCCGCATCCGGTGTCGGGACACGCCCGAAGGAAACCGATCAAAGGTCGCGGATTGAGGTCCTGACCAACACAGTTGCTACACGGACGTACTTGCGGCCGTGTCTCACGGCGGCGCGCGTGCAAGCGTCCCTCAGTAAATCTTTGCTTCCGCCCAGAACTGACAGACTTCGTGTGTCGATATGCCGGTGGCACGGTGCCGTCTCCGGTGTCGGGACACGCCGTAAATCCGTCCCTGGAGGCTCAGTGGCGGCATCCATGCCGCCACATGGTCCCGACCCCAGAGACGACACCGCGCTTTCATTTCAATGCTGCGGATCGAAGAGCAAAAACACCTTGACTGTCGGTGCCAGCACAAGATTGAACAACCACGCATCAAGCGTTAACAGCGAGTGGGGCAAGGCTGGATACGAAACCAAAAGCCAAAAGCCAAAAGCCAAAAGCCAAAAGCCAAAAGCCAAAAGTCAAAACCCAAAGCCCAAGAACCAAAACGGCCAGCAGATCGCTCCGCTGGCCGTCAGGTCTGTTGCAAACTGTCAGTCGGTGCGTCGTTACGCCACCGCAGCCGTCTTGCCAGCAACCACGCCGCGCTCGCGTTGGCGCAACAGTCGGTTGGCTACATCCAGCCAAGCGAGTGCGCTGGCCTCGATGATGTCCTTGCTGGTGCCGGTGCCTTCGTACTCCACACCATCGTGGCGCACGCTCAGGCTGGCTTCGCCGCGTGCATCCGCGCCGATGCCCACGCTGTGCACCTGGTAGCTGTCCAGCTCCAGCTTCACGCCGGTGGCGGACGCCAATGCACCGAACAAGGCATCAACCGGGCCATTGCCCTGCGCGGTTTCCGCCACCCGATTGCCATCCGGATCCGATAGCTCCACCAACGCGTTGGCGCGGCTGCCGACGTCGCTGATGGTCATCGAGGCCAGACGGTAGCCTTCCTGCACGGTGGCGTCCTGCATCAATGCCTGCAGATCGGCATCGGTGACCACGCGCTGCTTCTCGCACAAGGCCTTGAACTGTTCGAAGACCAGCTTGACCTCTTCCTCTTCCAGCAGATACCCCAGCGCACGCAGGCGCTGCTCGACCGCTGCGCGGCCGCTGTGGCGGCCCAGCACCATCTGCGACGATTCCCAGCCCACATCTTCCGGGCGCATGATTTCGTAGGTGCCGCGGTGACGCAGCATGCCGTGCTGGTGGATACCCGATTCATGTGCAAAGGCGTTGCCGCCGACCACGGCCTTGTTGCGCTGCACCGGCATGCCAACCAGGCGCTGCAATAACTGCGAGGTCGACACGATGCGCGGTGTGTTGATCGCCGAATCGATGTTGTAGAACGCACCACGCACCTTCAGCGCCATGGTGATTTCTTCCAGCGCACAGTTGCCGGCGCGCTCGCCGATGCCGTTGACGGTGCACTCCACCTGACGCGCGCCGCCTTCGATGGCCGCCAGCGAATTGGCTACCGCCAGGCCCAGATCGTTGTGGCAGTGCGCGCTGAAGATCACCTTGTCGGCACCTTCCACGCTGGCGATCAGCCGCGCGAACATGCCGCGGATTTCTTCCGGCGTGGTGAAGCCCACTGTGTCGGGCAAGTTGATCGTGGTGGCCCCGGCCGCAATCGCCACACGGGTGACTTCGGCCAGGAAATCTTCTTCGGTACGGGTGGCGTCTTCGGCAGAAAACTCCACGTCATCGATGTAGCCGCGCGCCAGCGTCACGTGCTTGTGCACCGACTCCAGCACCTGCTCGCGGCTCATGCGCAGCTTGTGCTCGCGGTGCAGCGGGCTGGTGGACAGGAACACATGCAGGCGCGGGTTGGCCGCAGCTTCCAGCGCCTTTGCCGAGGTTTCGATATCGGCCTGCAGGCAGCGCGACAACACCGCCAGGGTGGGGCGGCGCAGCTCGCGGCCGATCATCGCGATAGCTTCGCGGTCGGAGTGCGAGCTGGCCGGGAATCCGGTTTCGATGATGTCGACGCCGAGTTCGTCCAGCGCGCGCGCCATGACCAGCTTTTGCTGGGGCGTCATGCTGCAGCCGGGGGATTGCTCGCCGTCGCGCAGGGTGGTGTCGAAAATTCGGATACGCGGGGTCTGGTTGGATACGGTCGTGTTCACCAGGAAGACTCCTCTACGGCGATGGCGGTGACAGGCGTTGAAGCGACTGCGGATGGGCGGGAAAGAGCGTGTGTTTGGGGTGGAGGCTTGACGCTGCGTTCGTTGCGAAGTCGCTCGGTATTGCGACGCCGCGGTTTGCGTGGCGGACGCGGCCGCACCTCGGACAAGAGTGCGGCCAAAACGGTTGCGTCGATATTACCGCCAGAGACCACCGCACATTTGCGTTTGCCTGCAACACGGCGACCGGCGGCCAATGCCAGGGCGCCAGCGCCTTCGGCGATGACGTGTTCTTCCAGTGCCAGACGCACCAGGGTTTCGCGGAGTTCGGCCTCACGCACGATCACTACGTCGTCGAGCAGGCTCGCGCACAGGCGGCGAGTCAGAAAGCCGGGAATCTTGACCTTGACGCCGTCGGCCAGCGTGGCGACGGGGGTGATTTCACGGAAGTCGCCGCGCACCGCACGCGCCATCGAATCGACGCCCTCGACCTGCGCGCCGACAATGCGCACGCCTTGCGATTTCAACGCCAGCGCCACACCGGAGGCCAGGCCACCGCCGCCGATCGGCACGATCACCACATCCGGTGCGTGCGCGGCCAGTTCGATGCCGACCGTGCCTTGCCCGGCAATCACGTCCGGGTCGTCGAAGGCCGACAGGAAGCGATAGCCGTTCTGGTCGGCCAGCTCGCGCGCAAACGCAAACGCTTCGTCATAGCTGTTGCCGTGTTGCCGCACGGTGGCGCCCCAGTGCGCGACACCGGCGATCTTGGTTTGCGGTGCGCCGTACGGCATCACCGTGATGGCCTGCACGCCGAGCCGATACGCCGACCACGCCACACCTTGCGCATGGTTGCCGGCCGAGGCGCAGATCACCGGGCGCTCGTCGCCGCGCTCCAGTCCCGCCAGCAATGCATTCAATGCACCGCGCACCTTGTAGGAGCCGGTGCGCTGCAGGTTTTCCAGCTTCAGCCACACGCCGAAACGCTCGGCGTAGTGCAGCGGCGTCGGCGACAAGTACTTGCGCAAACGCGCCTGTGCGGCCAGCACGTCGGCCACGCTGACGGCCACGTCGCTTACGTCTGGTTCCTGCGAAGAGGGGCGGCCGGAATCAGGCATTGCGGCACGCGCGCGGCCCATCCGGAAGAAGACACCTCCGGATGGCAGTCTGATGGTCGCGCGAAGTCTGCATGCCCGAGGTCTGGGTGGTCATGCGGCCGCCTCGACCGTTTCCAGTGCCGTGATCACCACCGACTCGCAGTCGTAGACCTTTTCCAGCTGCAGGCGCAGTGTTTCCGGCGGCCGGCTGCTGTCCACGTCCAGCTGCAAATGCCAGCGCCCGGCATCGTCGGGCGCGGCGGCGCCCTGGATGGCGCACGGGCGAAACCCGCGGCGCTCGGTCATGCCGATCACGCGCACCAATGCGCCTTCGGCCGGCTTCAGCACCAGGTCAAGCCGGTAACGCATGTGTCGTCTCCTTGACCGCGTGTGCGGGATTGCTGTCCAGCATGGTGCTGTTGGCGTTATTGGGCGGCACCAGCGGCCACACGTTGGCGCGTGCGTCGATGGCCACATGCAGCAGGCCGGGGCCCGGCTGCGCCAGCAACTCCGCCAGCGCTGCATCGACATCGCCGCGCGCGATGATGCGCTTGGCCGGAATACCGAACACTTGCGCCAGCGCGGCGAAATCCGGGTTGTCGGACAGATCGATCTCGCTGTAGCGCTCGGCGAAGAACAACTCCTGCCACTGCCGCACCATGCCCAGCGAGCTGTTATCGAGCAGCACGATCTTCACCGGCAGCTTGCAGCGCGCAATGGTCACCAGCTCCTGCACATTCATCATGAAACTGCCGTCGCCGGAGACCAGCACCACGGTGCGATCGGGGCAGGCGAACTGCGCCCCCATCGCCGCTGGCAGGCCGAAGCCCATGGTGCCGAGCGCGCCGCTGGTGAGGTGATTACGCGGATCGTTGAAGCGGCAATGCTGGGCCACCCACATCTGATGCTGCCCCACATCGCAGGCGATGATGGTATCGGGCGGGGCCACTTCGCTCAGGCGCTTCAGCAGCGCCGGTGCGTAGATATCGGTACCGGGCGCGTCGTAACGCGCACCGAATTTTTCGCGATTGGCAAAGCAGCGCGTCCGCCATGCCTGGCAGTTGCCGCGTGCTGCGCTCAACGCCTTGAGACTGGTTGCCACGTCGCCAGGTACGGCGATATCGGCAGTGCGCAGCTTGGAAATTTCATACGCATCGGCATCCAGATGGATGACACGTGCGAACGGTGCGAACTCACTCAACTTGCCGGTGGCGCGGTCGTCGAAACGGGCACCGACCACCACCAACAGATCGCATTCCTGGATCGCCATATTGGCGGCCCGCGTGCCATGCATGCCCAGCATCCCCAGGTAATCCGGATGCGCGTGCGGCAACGCACCCAGCCCGCGCAAGGTCAGCGCGGTCGGGATGCCGGTGGCTTCGACAAAGCGCCGGAATGCTTCCACCGCATCGGCCAGTGCTATCCCGCCACCGCCGTACACCACCGGGCGCTCGGCGATGGCGATGGCTGCCAGTGCGTCGGCCAGTTTCGCGTCCGACGGTGCCGGTGGCGGCAGCACTGCGGCGGGCACATGCTCGGGCAGATGCGAGGCATCGGCGATCTGCACGTCCTTCGGCAAGTCGATCAACACCGGGCCCGGGCGACCTTCCCGCGCGATGCGAAACGCATCGCGCACGATCTCCGGCAACTGGTCCACGCTGCGCGCCAGAAAACTGTGCTTGACGATCGGCATGGTCATGCCGAACACGTCCAGTTCCTGGAACGCATCGGTGCCCAGCAAGGGCGTCGCGACCTGGCCGGTCAGGCACACCATCGGCACCGAATCGAGCATCGCGTCTGCGATGCCGGTGACCAGATTGGACGCGCCCGGGCCGGAGGTCGCCACGCACACGCCCACCTTGCCGCTGGCACGAGCGTAGCCGTTGGCGGCGAGGGCGGCGCCCTGTTCGTGACGGACCAGGATGTGCTTGAGCCTGGAATCCACCAGGGCGTCGTAGAACGGCATGATGGTGCCGCCCGGATAACCGAACAGCGTTTCCACGCCCTCGGCTTCCAGGGCCTGCGTCAGCCAGCGCGCGCCATTGCGGGGCGTGCTGTGTGCGGAGGTATTCATGCGTTGCGAACCTTCGGTGTTAAGCGGTGGGGGATGCGGCGGCGTTATGCCGCTTGTTGATTCGCCGGTGCGGCAGCGGCTTGCTGTTCGCCGTTGAGCCAGACCATCTTTGCGCGCAGTTTCTTGCCCACTTCCTCGATCGGGTGCTCCAGATCGGCCTGCTTGAACTTGGTGTAGTTCGGCAGACCGGCTTCGTATTCGGCCACCCAGTTCTTGGTGAAGGTGCCGTTCTGGATGTCGGTCAGCACGTCCTTCATGCGCGCCTTGGTGCTGGCGTCGATCACGCGCGGGCCGCTGACATAGTCGCCGTATTGTGCGGTTTCGGACACGAATTCCAGCATGCGGGTGATGCCGCCTTCGTAGAACAGGTCCACGATCAACTTCAGTTCGTGCAGTACTTCGTAATACGCGATTTCCGGCTGGTAGCCGGCTTCCACCAGCACTTCGAAACCGGCCTGTACCAGCGACGAGGCACCGCCGCACAGCACGGCCTGCTCGCCGAACAGATCGGTCTCGGTCTCTTCCTTGAAAGTGGTCTTGATGATGTTGGCACGTGCGCCGCCCAGGCCGCCGGCATAGGTCAGCGCAAACTGCTCGGCCTTGCCGCTGGTGTCCTGGTACACCGCATAGATGCACGGCACGCCGCGGCCAATTTCATACTCGCGACGCACCAGCGCGCCCGGGCCCTTGGGCGCGACCAGCACCACGTCCAGATCGGCACGCGGCTTGATCATGTCGAAATGCACGTTCAAACCATGCGCGAACAGCAGGCAGGCGCCTTGTTTCATGTTCGGCGCGATGACCTCTTCGTAGAGCTTCTTCTGCACCATGTCCGGGGTCAGGATCGCGACCAGGTCGGCGGTCTTCACCGCGTCGGACGGCGCCACCACGGTGAAGCCATCAGCCTGCGCCTTGGATTCGGTCGGGCCACCGGGACGCAGGCCGACGGTGACGTCGAAACCGGAATCGCGCAGGTTCAGCGCATGCGCGCGGCCCTGGCTGCCGTAGCCGATGATCGCGATTTTCGGTTGGGTGTCGTTGCTCATGAAGTAATCCTTGCGGGGTTGGCAGTGGAAAAGAGATCAGCTGGCAGCGCGGACGCTGGTCGGCCGAGCAAAGCGGGGATGAGCGAAAACGCTACACATGCATACGCTTGCAGCAGCGCAATGACTGGCGCTGATGGAAGACAGTGCGGCGATGTCAGTGATGTCGTTCATGTCATTCGAAACTTTTGGGGGTCCCTGAAACGCGAAACCCCGCGCCGTTGCCGGTGCGGGGTCTGATCGAAGCCTTGTGTGTCTGTTGCCTACACGAAGTCTCGTCCCGCATCGGTTGGCGAGCTAATAAGTACGAGCACGAGAAGCGACGCTGCCAACGCGCCGAAAGGCGCGGACATCAAAGCGTTCGAGGTGGTGGGGCGGTGCGGCATGGACTGAGATAACCATCGCCGCCGGTGAGGTGTCAACCCTTGCGGGTGAAACATCTGTATTGGCAGCATGCGCTCAGCGCGAAGCCGCATGGCAGCAGCATGGTTTCTGCTGAAACCGGATCGGCGGCGTGTCAATAACGCCAACCTGCATCACCAACTGCGCGGTTTTATCGCCTCAGTGCGACCGGGATCGAACGCTGCGACGGAGGCCGCTGTTATGGTTGGTGTTTCATTCGTTGTGTCATGGGGGAGCTCTTGATCATGCGTCGCGTACCCGTCTTATTGGTGTCTGCTCTGGCGCTGCTTGCGCCGCCTCTTGGCGCCGCCGACCGTGTCACCGGACAAGCCTTCGCCACCCGCTCCGAAGTGATCGCCCCGCATGCGATGGCGGCGACCTCGCAACCGCTGGCCACCCAGATCGCGTTGGATGTGATGAAAAACGGCGGTTCGGCGGTGGACGCGGCGATCGCCGCCAATGCGGCGTTGGGCTTGATGGAGCCGACCGGCAATGGGGTGGGTGGGGATCTGTTCGCCATCGTGTGGGATCCCAAGACCAGCAAGCTTTACGGCTACAACGGCTCGGGCCGCTCGCCCAAGTCGCTGACCCTGGCCGAGTTCCAGCGGCGCGGGCTGAAAGACATTCCGCCGACCGGGCCGCTGCCGGTGTCGGTGCCGGGCGCGGTGGATGGCTGGTTCGCATTGCACGAGCGCTTCGGGCGCAAGCCGATGGCGCAGAACCTGGCGCCGGCGATCCGCTACGCGCGCGAAGGCCACCCGGTGGCGGAAACCATTGCCTATTACTGGGACCGCTCGGTGCCGCGGCTGTCGCAATACCCAGGCTTCAAGGAGCAGTTCACCATCGACGGGCACGCCCCGCGCAAGGGCGAGCTGTGGAAGAACCCGAACCTGGCCAACACCTTGCAGCAGATCGCCGACGGCGGCCGCGATGCGTTCTACAAGGGGCCGATCGCACACACCATCGGCACCTACTTCAAGGCCAATGGCGGCTACCTGAGCTACGAGGACATGGCCAGCCATCAGGGCGAATGGGTGGAGCCGGTCAGCACCAACTACCGCGGCGTTGATGTGTGGGAGCTGCCACCCAATAGTCAGGGCATCGCGGCGTTGCAGATGCTCAACATCCTGGAAGGCTACGATTTTTCCAAGATCCCGTTCGGCTCGGCCGAGCATGTGCACCTGTTCACCGAGGCCAAGAAGCTGGCCTTTGCCGACCGTGCGCGCTTCTATGCCGACCCTGCCTTCCAGCCGGCACCACTGGCCAGGCTGGTGTCCAAGGAGTACGCCGCCCAGCGCCGGTCGCTCATTTCCATGGACAAGGCCTTGAAGGAAGTGCAGCCCGGCACGCCCAAACAACTGGAAGAGGGCGACACCATCTACATGACCGTGGCCGATGCCGACGGCATGATGGTGTCGTTGATCCAGTCCAACTATCGCGGCATGGGCAGCGGCATGGCGCCACCGGGGCTGGGCTTCATCCTGCAGGACCGCGGCGAAATGTTCGTGTTGAAGAAGGACCACCCCAACGGCTACGCGCCGGGCAAGCGGCCGTTCCAGACCATCATCCCGGCGTTCGTCACCAAGGACGGCAAGCCGTGGTTGAGCTTTGGCGTGATGGGCGGGGCGATGCAGCCGCAGGGGCACGTGCAGATCGTGATGAACCTGGTGGACTTTCATATGAATCTGCAGGAAGCCGGCGATGCGCCGCGCATCCAGCACGAGGGTTCCACCGAGCCGACCGGGCAGGCCACCGCGATGAGCGATGGCGGCGAGCTCAATCTGGAAACCGGATTCTCCTACGACACCATTCGCGCGTTGATGCGCAAAGGCCACCGGGTGATCTTTGCCGACGGCCCGTATGGCGGCTATCAGGCGATCGCGCGCGACCCGGCCAACGGCGTGTATTACGGCGCCTCGGAAAGCCGCAAGGATGGGCAGGCCGCCGGCTACTGAGCAAGCCGCCACGGATGAGTACGCCGCTCAATTCTGCCCGCCGCGCGCCGCTAATGACACTGATGGTTTAGGAATCCCCATGAGCTCGATGCAATCGCCTGACCTGCCGTCGCACACGCGTGCGGCCCTGCTTCCCGACGCGCCGGTCGCCTTGCTGCGGCTGTCGGCGGAGGCGTGTGTGGTGGCCTGCAACCGCGCCGGCCTCGACGTGCTGGGCAAGACCGCCACTGAATTGGATGGTCTGCCGGCATCCGTGCTGTGGGGATTGAGCGCCACTGATCTGGTTGGCGACGAAGGCGTGTGGGCTGCGCCGGGCGACGACCCGGCCCGGCGCGTGCGTTACGTCCGCGACCGCGAGCACGGCGGCTGGATGCTGTCGTTGCCGCATGTCGAGACCGCCATTTTGTTGCGCGAAGCCACGCGGCTGGCCGACGGCAGCCGCCCGGTGCCGATCTCCCCGCTGCTGCAGCCCTTGGTGGCACGCCTGCAGGCCGAACACGAAGACCGCACCGTGCTGGAGCGCACCGCGCAGGCGTTGGCTGGCTGCGAACTGGAACTGCTGCTCCCGCCCGGTCTGGCAGACACCGACATGGGGCGCCGGCTGCAGGCCGGCTTCGGCAATCTGGCCGAAGCGATCCGCCAGGCAGTGGCGCTGTCGGTGCAGATCGCCGCCGAAGTGCCGCCGTTGGTGGCCGAAAACGACGAGATGGTGCGCCAGTCGCAGGCGCAAACCGAGGCGCTGGACGGCGCACGCACTGCGGTGGAGCGGCTGTCGTCGAGCCTGCAGGACGTCAACGCCGAACTGGCCCAGGTCATCGCGCTGGCTGCCAGCGCCGATGAAAGCGCGCGGCAAGGCGTGGCCGCGGCACATGCGCTGGGCCAGGCCATGCACGAAGTGGAACGCCGCGCGGCACGTGCCGGCGAGGTCATCGAGGTCATCGACTCGGTGGCGTTTCAGACCAATATTCTGTCGATCAACGCCAGTATCGAAGCGGCGCATGCCGGCGCTGCCGGGCGCGGCTTTGCGGTGGTCGCCACCGAGATTCGCCGTCTGGCCGAACGTGCCGCTGCGGCGGCGCGCGATGTGCGCGCGATCCTGGCCGAAACCAGCGCTGCAGTGGGCGAGGGCGCGGCCTCCGCGCGCGGCACCGAGGCGGTGCTCGATGGCATCACCCGTGTGCTTGGGCAGGCCAGTAGCGCGATGACCACGGTGGCCGGGCGCATCCAGGCGCAGGACGGCGAAATTCGCGGCATCGAGCGTGCCGTGGATGGAGTGGTGGCGCTGGGCCGCAGCAATCTGCAGCACGCCGCGCACGTGGCCGAACGCAGCGAAGCGCTGGAACGCGGCACCGAAACTCTGCGCGACTGCGTGGGCCTGTTCCGCCTGCCGGCCGATCCGCTGCAGGTGCCCAGGCACGCGCGCGTCAAGGAGCTCGCCGTCGCCACGGCGGGCAAGATCGGTACTGCATTGGCGCAGGCCATCGCGCGTGGGCAGATTGACGAAGCGGCGTTGTTCGCGCGCACCTACACCCCGATTGCCGGTGTGGAGCCGCCCAAGTTCAGCACCGACTTCGACGCGGTGTGCGATCACGTGCTGCCTCCGTTGCAGGAGCCCTTGCTGGATGCGCATCCGTGGATCGTGTTTGCGATCTGCGCCAATCCCGACGGCTACGTACCTACCCACAATCTCCGTTTCACCCAGCCACTGACCGGCGACCCCAAGCGCGATCTGGTCGGCAACCGCACCAAGCGCAAGTTCTCCGACCGCGTTGGCCGCAGCGTCGGCGCGCATACCGACCCATACCGCTTGCAGGTCTACCGCCGCGATACCGGCCAGATCATGTTCGATCTGTCTGCCCCGATCTTCGTCGGCCGCAAGCATTGGGGTGGCCTGCGGGTGGGCTATACGCTGGAGTGACGTGAGCTGGCCTTACTGCGGCGTGGTCGGCGTGGTGCCGCCCGCCCCCGCCGCTGCGGTTGTCGGATTCCCCAACTGTTTGGCCAGGAAGCCTTCTAGGGTGCGGTAAAAGGCGATCTGGTTGGCGTCCTTGTAAAACCCGTGGCCTTCCTTGGGCACCGCCATCCATTCGGGCGCGTTGCCGCTACGCGTGAGCGCAGCACTCAGGCTCTTGGCCTGGGCAAAGGGTGCACGCTCGTCCTCTTCGCCGTGGACCAACAGCACGGGTGCCTTGATGCGTTCGGCCAGCGAAACCGGCGAGTGCGCGGCAAGCTCGGCTGCGTCGCGGCCGATCACACGTTGCAGGTAATTGGTGCCGGACGCGCTCTGATTGATATCGCCTTTGGTGTACATCATCTGCAGGTCGTAGATGCCGGCCACCCCCACCGCGCAGCGGAACAGGTCCGGTGCCTTCACCTGCACCATCATCGCCGCGTACGCGCCAAAACTGGCCCCGTAGCTGCAGATCCGCGAGCGATCGGCCAGGCCCTGGTCGATCGCCCAACGCACGCCATCCACCAGATCGTCCTGGATCTTTTCTCCCCACTGGCGGTAGCCCGCCCGTTCGAAGGCATTGCCGCGGCCGGTGCCGCCGCGGTAGTTGACCTGCAGCACCAGGTAGCCACGGTTGGCGAGAAATTGCGCATCGGTATCGAACGCCCAACCGTCGCCGTCGGCATGCGGGCCGCCATGTGGCAGCAGGATCATCGGCAGGGGCGCGCCCTGGCCGGCCGTCGCCGGAACGGTCAGTACGCCGTCCAGCGTCAGCCCGTCGCGAGCCTGGAAGCGCACCATGCGCCGCTCGCTCATCAGTGCCGCGGGCAGGGCGCTACGGGCTTTGATGACGAGCTTGAGCGTATTGGTCGGGCGATTGAAGATGTACCAGGCGCCGGCATCGCGGTCGCTATAGGCCTTCAGCAGCACGGCGCTGCCATCTTCGGTGAAGTTGACGAAATCCACGTACTGACCCGCCAAGGTCTCGCTGAGGCTGCGATGCAACTGCGCCGGTGCGCTGTCGGGCGCGACATAGCGCAGCGCGGGCCGGCCCGGTCCCAGTCGGGCCGCGAACGGTGCATAGGGTGCCGGGCTCCATTGCAGATCATCCACGTCGTAGAACGGGTCGGACGCCAGTACGCTGCGCTGTTGGCCGTCCGGATCGCTGGACACCAATGCCGCCGGGCCGCCGGAGACGCTGTACCAGCCATAGACACGACCGGGCTGTTCGGCAAACGCAATCGGGCGCCAATTGGCCTGGACCTGCGTCAGCGGTGTCCAGCCGTTGCCGTTGCGGCGGAACAGCAGCGAATTGTCGTCGTCATCGGTGCCGTAGGCGTACTGCGCCACATCATCGTTGTCGAGCACGAACCTCAGGCGCGGCACGTCGATGTCGGCCATCAGCCGGTGGGTGGTGGTGCTCGCGTCCACGTCGTACAGCATCGAATGGCGCGAATCCAGCGACAGCCGCCGCATGTAGAAGTGCCCATTACGCCGGCTCGGCAGCCCTTCGATGTAGCCGAAGCCGCGCTCCAGCCCCGCATTGCGCGTGCTTTGCTGGTAGCCGTAGACGTAGCGCTGATTGCCGCCATCCAGGTCGGTGGCGATGATCTCGCCCATCGGCACAGGTTCTTCCAGCGAGCCAAGCTTGCGGCCCTTGCCGATCACCAGCCGCCGCTCGCTGACCCAGGCAATGCGCACCGGCAACTCGCAGCGCGGCAGGCGCAGCATGGTGGTGGATTGCATGTCGGCGATGCGATACACCACCAGCGCGTAGCTGCCATCCCCAAGATCGGCGCTGACCGCCAGATGCTTGCCGTCCGGCGACATCGCGGGCGAGGAGATAGGGCCGGATTCGACGAATGCTTCCGCCGGTAGCGGCTCGGCCGCCGCGCCAGGTCCTACCGTCCCGATCAGCATTACTGCGATCCACGCACACCGTTGCATCTATTGCATTCGCGTCTCCAATCCCTGTGTTTCACACGACGATAACGAAACGTAGCCGGCGGCTGCAAGTGGCCGATAAAAAATGCCGCCGGAGTGCGGCGGCAAGGGAGAGAGAGCAGTTTTCTGGTTGTTGTGCGGCCACGCTAGCCAGCCGATGTGCCGTGAACATGTCTGGGCATGTCAGCTGCACTCCTGCGTTCATCGGGCAGCTTCTACGCGGCGCGTCAGTGCGGTATCCACGCAACCGCGCATGCTGCCGGTATCGGCGATGTGGTTTAATCGCCGCCGAAGTGGGGGTACCGCAGTGCGCTGCGGTTGAGATAGTCCCTTCGAACCTGATCCGGCTCATACCGGCGTAGGGAAGCTTCGTTAGATGCGAGGGTCCGTGACTGCACGGGCACCTGAGTGTTGAGCGCCGCCGCTTCGTCCGCACTGCGACTTCTTCGCAGAGCCAGCGCCCTTGGTGCTGGTTTTCCAGCACACAGGACGAACGCCATGAATGCCGCGCCCACCGTTTTGCAACAACAAGCCCAATCGTTATCCGAGGCTGTGACCCAGCCGATCCCCGGCTCTCGCAAGATCTTCGTTTCCGGCTCGCGTGCCGACCTGCAGGTGCCGATGCGCGAGATCGCATTGACGCGCACGCCGACGCTGTTCGGTGGCGAAGACAATGCGCCGCTCAGCGTCTACGACACCTCCGGGCCGTACACCGATCCGCAGGCGGCGATCGATCTTGCTGCCGGCCTCGCGCCGTTGCGTGCCGACTGGATTGCCGAACGTGGCGATACGGTGGCGCTGGACACCTTGAGTTCGCACTTCGGGCGCGGCCGCGAACACGATGCGCGGCTGGATGCGGTGCGCTTCCCCACACGGCGCTTGCCGCGGGTGGCGCTTGCTGGCGCCAATGTCACCCAGATGCATTACGCACGGCGTGGCATCGTCACTCCGGAGATGGAGTTCGTGGCGATCCGCGAGAACCAGCGCCTGGAGGCGGTGACCGATGCGATGCTGCGCAAGCAACATCCGGGCGAAGCGTTCGGTGCGTCGATCCAGCAACGCATCACGCCGGAATTCGTGCGCGACGAAATCGCCCGCGGCCGCGCGATCCTGCCCAACAACATCAACCACCCGGAAAGCGAACCGATGATCATCGGTCGCAATTTCCTGACCAAGATCAACGCCAATATCGGCAACAGCGCGGTGTCGTCTGGCATTGCCGAGGAAGTGGAGAAACTGGTGTGGTCGATCCGCTGGGGCGGCGACACGGTGATGGATCTGTCCACCGGCAAGCACATTCATGAAACGCGCGAGTGGATCATCCGCAACTCGCCGGTGCCGATCGGCACGGTGCCGATCTATCAGGCGCTGGAAAAAGTCGATGGTCGTGCGGAAGAACTGACCTGGGAGATCTTTCGCGACACCTTGATCGAGCAGGCCGAGCAGGGCGTGGACTACTTCACCATCCACGCCGGTGTGCTGTTGCGCTATGTGCCGCTCACTGCGAAGCGGGTGACGGGCATCGTGTCGCGTGGTGGATCGATCATGGCCAAGTGGTGTCTGGCGCACCACAAGGAGAACTTTCTCTACACGCACTTCGAAGATATCTGCCAGATCATGAAGGCCTACGACGTGGCGTTTTCGCTGGGCGATGGGTTACGTCCGGGTTGCATCGCCGATGCCAACGACGCCGCGCAGTTCGGTGAGCTGGAAACGCTGGGCGAGTTGACCAAACTGGCGTGGAAGCACGACGTGCAGACCATGATCGAAGGGCCGGGCCATGTGCCGATGCAGTTGATCAAGGAAAACATGGACAAGCAGCTGCGCGAATGCGGCGAGGCGCCGTTCTACACCTTGGGGCCGCTCACCACGGACATCGCGCCCGGCTACGACCACATCACCAGCGCGATCGGCGCGGCGATGATCGGCTGGTTCGGTACCGCGATGCTCTGCTATGTCACGCCCAAGGAGCATCTGGGCCTGCCCAACCGGCAGGACGTGCGCGACGGCATCATGGCTTACAAGATTGCCGCGCATGCGGCCGATCTGGCCAAGGGACATCCAGGCGCACAGGTGCGCGACAACGCGCTGAGCAAGGCGCGCTTCGAGTTCCGTTGGGACGACCAGTTCCATCTCGGGCTGGATCCGGAAAAGGCCAAGGAATTTCACGACGAAACCCTGCCCAAGGACGCGCACAAGCTGGCGCATTTCTGTTCGATGTGCGGGCCGCACTTCTGTTCGATGAAGATCACCCAAGATGTGCGCGACTACGCGGCCGAACATGGCATGGGCGAAGAGCACGCCTTGTCGGCTGGCATGGAAGAGAAGGCCTCGCAGTTTCTGGCGCAGGGCGCGCAGGTCTATCGCGCCTCCTAGTCCGCAGACCTGCATTGGGTTGCCCGTAGCGCACGGCCCGCTTATCAAAAATTCAGCTTTGGTTGACCAGATCGCATCGCTGCGCGCAAGTGCCGCGATGCGATCGCGCTGCAAGCGGTTACAACAGATAAGGCTTTGCGGCGTTTTAGCTGAATCGCAGATAAAAAAATCGCGCCAGAAGGCGCGAAGGGAACATCGTAATTATTTGAATTCGTCGGCGAGAGAGAGAGAGCCTGACGTCGCCGCCTGTCATAGGAAGCAACGAGGCATAGAGTAAAATTTGCACCAATTGGATGCATGACACAGTTGGTCGTGGTCCTTTGCTGAATTTGGCGTTTCGCACTCAGTGCGATGCGTCTTTGTAGTCCTTGCATGCCGATGCGTGTCTTTGCCGATGAGTGTTCCTCCTGCTACTGCAATGTCATCTGGCCGGCTGCGCGTCGGGCCGTGTGTGGTCGACGTTGCCTCGCGCGAAGTGCACGCACCGGGCGCGCGGCGGGCGTTGCGGTTGCCTCCCAAATCGTTGGCTGTGCTGCTGACCCTGGCACGACAGCCAGGGCAGGTGGTCACGCGCGAGCAGCTGCTCGCCGAGGTGTGGCCGGATACCCTGCCGACCAACGATGTCGTGACCCAGGCGGTGACGCAGCTGCGAAAAGCGTTTGCCAGCAGCGGCAGTCAGCGTTCCGAGTACATCGAGACGATTGCCAAGACCGGGTACCGCCTGATGGCGCCGGTGGCGTGGGAGGCGTACGCGGATGTGTCGGCGATGCAGGCGCAGACCGCATCCACGCCGGCGTCGCCTGGCGTGCAGCAGCCCGTGCAGAACGCGCCGTCCGCTACAGAAGCGGTGAGCACTGCGGCTGAGGCCAGTCATCGCACGCCGAAACAGGCTGCAGCGCCGTTGCCTGCAGCAGCAATGACGCCGCGCCGACGCCGCTGGATGACGCTGGCTGTGGCCAGCCTGGCGCTGGTGGTGGTGCTAGGCCTTGCGGCACGCACGCTGTGGCTGCGTGCGCCGGCAACCGAGGGCGCAACGTCGGCAGCTGTTCCGGGCAGCCCCAAGCGGCCGTACCAGGTCATCACCGCAGGCGGCGGATTCGACCTCACGCCCAGCCTCTCGCCCGACGGCAGCAGGGTGGCTTACGCCTCGCTGACCAGCGATCGGCAGGGGACCTCGATCCTGGTCAAGACGACCGACAACGCCTATCCGCGCGTGCTGGAAGCGCCTGCGCCCGGCATCTCGGATCGACTGCCTGCCTGGTCGCCGGATGGGCGCGAAATCGCGTTCTCCCGGCAGGCGCCGGATGGAAGTTGCAGGATCATGATCGCTGCTGCGGCAGGTGAGTCTGCAGCCCGCGAGGTGGTGCGCTGCGATGGCGCGGACATGCTCAGTTTCAGCTGGTCGCCCGACGGCCGCGCGTTGTTGTTCGGCAGCATGACCGGCCCGCAAGGTGCGCCCCGAATCCGGCGTCTGGATCTTGAGACCGGGCAATGGCAGGGATTGACGTACAGCGCGCAACCGACCGACTTCGACTACGCACCGCGCTATTCCCCGGACGGGCAATGGATTGTGTTTCTGCGCAATCCGCAGCTGGGCGATTTGTGGCGGATACCCGCGCAAGGCGGCAGCGCGGAGCGATTGACGCACGACAATGCCGATATCCGTGGTTGGAGCTGGTTGCCGGACGGCAGTGGGCTGATCTTCGGGCGTCGCGTAGATAGCGAAGCGCGTTTGTATCGGCTCGATCTGGTCGCTCGTAGCCTGCACGATCTGGGCGTGGACGATGCGCAGGCGCCGGACGTGGCACACGGGCATCTGGTCTTCGTGCAGCGCAAGCCGCAGTTCGGGGTGTATCAGGTCATCCACGACCCCATGAATGGTGGCTACATCCGGCGTCGCCTGTTTCCCTCCAATGGGCGCGACGATCAACCAATGATTGCGCCCGACGGGCGTCAGCTCATCTTCGCGTCCAATCGCTCCGGTGCGTATGGGTTGTGGTGGGGCGATGTCACCAATCCTGGCTCGGTGCGGTTGATCGAAGGGATCCGCCCGGATGCGCGACAGGCTGCCGATTGGTCGGCTGATTCGCAGCAAGTGCTGGTCAGCGGCAGCGACGCGGATGGACACGCTGCGCTCTTTGAAGTGACTCCGAGCACCGGCAAGACGGTACGCCTGCCGGTACCGCAACCGCGGCCATTGCAGGCGATCCATCTTCCCGATCCCAACCGGTTGCTGGTCGTGGCTGCGGCCGACGATGGTCATACCTTTGCCACGCTATATGACCGCAGCAGCAGCCCCTGGCGCGCGCTGGCCACGCTGCAGGATGTCTCGCAACTGCGCCTGGATCGCATCAGCGGGCAGGTGCTGTTGACGCATCTGAGCGGGGCAGGGCTATGGCAGGTTGCGCCAACCCTGGCTGCCGATACCGTGCAGCCGGTGGACGCGCAGCAACCATCGCGTTGGCGCTATCGCAGCTGGGCAACGGGAACTCAGGGTCAGGTGCATTACCTGTCGTCCAATGACAGTTGCGCCACGCACGACAGTGCGCTCGGCGGCGGTCGCGCGCAGTGCCTGGACGCGGCGAAGTTCACCACCATCAACGGTTTCAGCCTGGATCAGCGCAGCGGTGCGATGTATGTGGCGCTGGCAGAAGAAGACGGCAGTGCGATCGCCTACATGGCATTGCCGGAGCAGCCATCGGTGTCCGTCGGCTTCATCTCCAACCTGTTGATGATGTTGAGAAAAATAGCCTCGTAACTCCTTCGGAAAGGCTTCGTGGCAATTTCGGCAGAGATTCGTCGAAACGTCCTGACTCACGCCAGATTCGGCAAAACACTACGCCCTCTTTTGTACAAGGGGCTGCCAACATGCAACAGGTCATCACTGCCGATCGCGGGCTCGCACTCTGCCTGGACGGTGCCAGCGACTCGACATCGACCACCTGTCTGGCCGTCTCGCGTCTTGGCAGCATCCGCACTGCCGCTTCGACATTCACCTTGTGGGTGCAGTTGCGGGGTCGCGCCTGGGTGGAGTCCAAGGAAGGCCGTTTCCGGCTGCGCGCCGGCGACTGGATCGCCTTCGACAAGGATTCGCATCCCACCGTGCAGGCAGATCGCAGCGCGCTGTGCGTTGGCGTCAGCCTGGATGGCACCAGCTTGCAGTCGTTGGCCGAGTTGACCGACGCCACGCTGTACCCGGGCCGTAGTCAGTTGTCGCGCAGCGACCTGCGCATTGCGCTGCGGCTGTGGCGTAACGCGGCATTGCAGAGCGGCAGCGCATCGGCGCGCCCGTTGTTGCTGCATCTGGCGGCGATGCAGCGCGACTTCGTTGAGCAGGAGCAGCGTTGCCCGGGCCGCTCGCGTAGCCGCCGCCGTCAAGTGTTCGGCCGCATGCAGCGGGCCCGGCTCTATCTGGAAGGCAACAGTGACCGCGTCGTGCGCATCAGCGAACTGGCGCAGCTGACCAACTTCTCCAGTTGGTATGTGTCCAAGACATTCCAGAGCCTGTATGAAGAAAGCCCGCAGGCGCTGTCGGCACGTTTGCGGTTGGAGCGAGCCTCCGACTTGCTGCGCGATACCTCGATGATGATCGGTGAGGTTGCGGCCGCTAGCGGGTTCGACAATTGCTGCAGCTTCGCACGCGCATTTCGTGCGCGTTTTGGCGTCTCTGCATCGCGTTATCGCGAGCAGACGACCAATCCGCCAGATTCGGCAAAGCCACGGAACGTGACGCGCAAAGCGACGGCGTTCACGCAAACGTAATTTGCACGGGGGCGCTTAACGCGCCACTAACGAACCCTGGAGAGATTGATGAACCTTCGCACCTCCGCAGTGCGGCTGGGCCTGTTGCCCGCCGGTATTGCGATCGCGTTGACGCCGGCTTTTGCCGCCAACGCACAAGAGCAGTCCGCCCCGTCGACCACGACGCTGGACCGCATCGAAATCACCGGCTCGCGCATCCGCTCGGTCGACGTCGAAACCGCACAGCCGGTCTTCACCGTCTCCCAGCAGGACATTCAGAAGTCCGGCCTGGTGAGCGTTGGTGACATCCTCCAGAACCTGTCGATTGCCGGTACGCAGACTTACAGCAAGGCTGCTGTGCTGACCTCCGATCCGGAACAGGGCGGCCAGTACGTCAACCTCTACAACCTGGGTGAGAACCGTACCCTGGTGTTGGTGAACGGCAAGCGTTGGACCAGCAGCCTGAACGGCCTGACCGACATGTCCACCATCCCGAGCTCGCTGATCGAGCGCATCGAAGTCCTGAAGGATGGCGCCTCGGCGATCTACGGCTCCGACGCTGTGGCCGGTGTGGTCAACATCATCCTGCGTCAGAACTACGACGGTGCAGAAGCCTCGGCGTACTTCGGCCAGAACGGCCGTGGCGACGGTTCCAAGGAGCAGTACTCCTTCACCGCCGGCACCACCACCGACCGCGCCTCGCTGGTGTTCGGCGTCAACTACACCAACGAAGACCCGGTGTGGGCCAAGGACCGCGCGCTGACCCGTTACTCGGCCGGCCCGAACCACATCGAAGATGGTCTGAGTGCAACCGGCCCGTGGGGTCGCTTCACCTCCAACGACCAGACCTACATCCTCAATCACACCGGTTCGTTCGACGGCCGTGGCGTGGGTGCGGATTCGCGCAACATCGCCAACTACCACAACGACATCACCACCGACGACTACTTCAATTCCGTCGACCAGATGATGTTGCAGCAGTCCAGCCGCAACAAGTCGATCTTCACGACCGGCAGCTACAACCTGACCGACAGCGTGACCTTCAAGTCGACCGCGATGTACTCCGAGCGCGACTCGAACCGTCAGATCGCCGGCTACCCGCTGCAGGCTTCTTCGCAGCCGCAGTTCCCGGTGGCGATCAGTGGCAGCAGCTACTACAACCCGGTTGGCCAGGACATCAACAGCTGGTTCCGTCGTACGGTTGAATTGCCGCGCACCACCGAAAGCAACGTCAAGACCCTGCATTTCGATGCAGCGCTGGAAGGCGTGTTCGACGTCGGCAGCCACGGCTGGAACTGGGACGTTGGCTTCAACTACAACAAGTACGATGTGACGCAGGTTTCGCGCGGCAACATCAACTTGCTGGCGCTGCAGAAGGCACTGGGCCCGTCGTTCCTCAATGCACAGGGTCAGGTGCAGTGCGGTACCGCAGCGGCTCCGATCGCGCTGGGTACCAGCAATGCGCTGGGCCAGTGCACCCCGTTCAACATCCTGGGTGGCCCGTCGGCCTCCACGCCGAACGCGCTGCAGTACATCAATGCGCTGGGTCAGGCCACGCAGCAGAGCCTGAGCAAGCAGTGGACCGCCAACGTCACCGGTGGTCTGTTCGATCTGCCGGCCGGTGAGCTGGGCTTCGCCGCAGGCGTCGAGCACCGCGAAATCAGCGGTTACGACTATCCGGATCAGCTGTCCAGCGCCGGTTACACCACCGACCTGGCGGCACAGGCCACCGAAGGTCGCTACCAGACCAACGAAGCCTACCTGGAGTTGTTGATTCCGGTGCTGAAGGATCTGCCGGGCGCCAAGGAACTGTCGTTCGACGTGGCCGCCCGTTACAGCAACTACAGCCGCTTCGGCGATACCACCAACAGCAAGTTCAGCTTCACCTGGAAGCCGATCGACGACCTGCTGGTGCGCGGTACCTACGGCACCGGTTTCCGTGCGCCGACCCTGTCGGACACCTTCGGTGGCGGCTCGCAGACGTTCGATACCTTCACCGATCCGTGCGACGCCACCTTCGGCTCGCTGGGCAACGCGGGCGTGGCAGCACGTTGCGCTGGCGAAGGCTTGCCGGCTGGCTTCCGTCAGACCGATACCGCGGGCAACGCGGTCACGCGTCGCGACGTGCAGGGCAACGCACCGTTCAACTCGGGCGTGGGCAATGCCGAACTCGAACCCGAGTACAGCATCACCCGCACCGTGGGCATGGTCTACAGCCCGCATTGGGTGCAGGGCCTGGACTTCTCGCTGGACTGGTACCGCATTTCGATCTCCAACATCATCACCGCCCTGTCGGCCAATGATGTGTTGAACAACTGCTACCTCAACAATCTGGCCAGCTACTGCGCCGACTACGGTCGCGACGCGGTCACCGGCCAGGTCACCACGCTGAGCCGCGGCAACGTCAACCTGGGCCGTCTGGAAACCGAAGGCTACAACTTCGGTGTGCGTTACCGCATGCCGGAAACCGCGTACGGCAAGTTCGCTGTCAACCTGGACACCAACTACCTGGCGACCTACAAGTCGCAGGCAGAAGCCGGTGCCGAGTGGGCAAACTCCGCCGGCTACTGGAACTTCCCGCGCGTGCGTGCCACCTTGGGTCTGGACTGGTCGCTGGGCGCGTTGTCGGCCAACTGGAACCTGCGTTACTACGGCGGCTTCCGCGATTACTGCTGGGATGCAGCGGCAGGCATCGAGTGCAACAACCCGAACTACCAGACCCCGAATCCGGGCTGGGGCGGTGGTACCGGTTCCAACAAGAAGGGCTCGATCTCCTATCAGGACGTCTCTGTCACTTGGCAGGCTCCGTGGGATGGCAGCGTGACCGTTGGTGCCCGCAACATCTGGAACAAGCAGCCGCCGGTGACCTACTCGATCACCAACAGCAGCACTGCGGCGATCGATCCGATGCTCGATTACGACCGCTTCCTGTTCGTGCAGTACAACCAGCGCTTCTGATCATCGAAGCGTCGTAATGAAAAGCGGGCCGAAAGGCCCGCTTTTTTTATGTCCGTCATTGCTGGTGCCGGGATGCGACGAACGCAGCGCTCATGCGTTGTGTCGTGCGCCAGCGCTGCGTAGAAACCTGCATAGCCATCTGGAACACGCATCCCGTTGTTCAGGGCAACCATGCGAAAGCTGTACGCTGCAAAGGGCTGCTGCACCCCTCTGCGCTATCTGCAACGCCAAAGAAAAAGGCGCGAATCTCTCGCGCCTCCATCGTTTCACTATTCGCACTAAGTGGTGCGGTCACTCACGCCTCGGCAAGCCCCAGCAACGTCTCGGCCTGCTCGCGCCAGGTCGGCAGTCGGGAAATGACGCCGACCTTGGACAGATACTCTTCGTCCACCGTCTCGCCGCTGGCCAGTGCCGTGGCGACGTGCACCGCACCGGTCACCCAGAAGCTGCGCAGGCTGGAGCGCTGCGGATGGCGATGGAACGCCACCGCTTCGATGATCGGCATCGGCAGGCCCCACAGGCCAAGCAGATACGCGCCGGCTTCGGTATGGCCCAGGCGCTCGTCGCCGCCTTCCAGTGGTGGTTCGCGCTCGTCGCGCACGCCCGGCAACAGCAAGCCGATGTCGGCCAGCAAGGCGGCGGTGGAGCCGAGTTCGGCGCTGGTGGGTGGCAACACTTTCGCCGCCAGTCGCGAAGAGAGCAGGGCGCGGCGCTGCATCGCGCTACGCTCGGCCGGGGTCAACGTCTGCACCGAGAACACTTCGCTGGCCAGCACCAGGTCGCGCAGCGTCGCCACGCCCAGGCGGGTGACCGCCGTGCGCAGGTCGGTGATGCTGCGTCCGCCGGAAAAGAACGCCGAATTGCACAGCTGCAGCACCTTGGCCGCAATCGCCGGGTCGCCGGCGATGAGCTTGGCGATGTCGGCCGCATCGGCGCCATCGTCTTCTTCCAGCGCATGCATCAGGCTCAGATACAGATGCGGCGGCGAGGGCAGCTTTTCGATGCGCCCGATCGCCGCGCGCAGACGTGGATTGCTGAGCAGGTCGCGCAGTTCTTCCAGGCTGGTGACGGCCTCGAGCAGCACTTCCGGCGCCAGCGGCATCGGAAGGAAACGATGGGCCACGCCGATGATGCGGGCCGGCGGCGTCCGCTGGCCGTCCTGGGCATCGATCAGCGCGATGCGGATGGTGTCCGGGCGCAGCGTGCGGATCTGCCCCAGCAACGTGGCAGCAGTCAGGTCCGGTAACACCGGGGCAACGATGACGGCATCGAATGGCGACAAGGCGGCAGCTTCGATCGCCGAATTTCCATCGGCCACCTGCTGCGCCTGCCACTGGTCGCCGAGATCGGCGACGTAGTCGACCAGGTCGGACGGAAGACTGGCTTCGTCCCCAACAAACAGAATACGCAAGACACTTCCCCAGAAGTCACCGACGGTAGACGCCGGCCAAACGCAACTCGGCAATGTACCCAATCTACCGGCGGCGGTCACCGGGATCACGGCAAAAGCGTGATCCCGGTCGCTCCGCAAGTGCGGAGCAGTGTTACGGCCAACGGCTCAGGGCGCGTCGGAATTATAGCGTTCCACCGATTCGACCAGGATGCGCTTGGCCTCGGCCGCGCCGCCCCAACCGTCGAGCTTGACCCACTTGCCCTTCTCCAGATCCTTGTAATGCTCGAAGAAGTGACCGATGCGCTCCATCCAGTGGCTGGACACCTGGTTGATATCTTCGATATGCGCGTAGCCGGAGAAGATCTTCTCGATCGGCACCGCCAGGATCTTTTCGTCGCTGCCGGCCTCGTCGCTCATGCGCAGCACGCCGACCGGACGGCAGCGCACCACCGACCCCGGGACCAGCGGCAGCGGCAGGACCACCAGCACGTCGGCCGGATCGCCGTCGCCGCACAGGGTGTTGGGCACGTAGCCGTAGTTGCAGGGGTAACGCATCGGGGTCGACAGGATGCGGTCGACAAAGATCGCGCCGCTGGCCTTGTCCACTTCGTACTTGACCGGCTCCGAATCCTTGGGGATTTCGATGACGACGTTGATTTCTTCCGGCAGATTCTTGCCAGAGGTGACCAGTTCAAGGCCCATGCGGGTAGCTCCGAAGCGTCAGCAGTGTGTGGAGCGCGATTCTACGCGTTCGGCTGTTGCGCTGCAGCGACACTGAATGGGCAATCTTCTGAGGGTTCGATGCGGCATAGCCTGCATTCATCACGGGTGGCTCGCTGATCGCTGCTTCTCTGGGCACCGGGCACGCTGCAGGCTCATCCACTGCTCGGGGAAACGCCATGTTCAGGCTCGCACGCTTGCTCGTCGTACTGCTGCTGTCCCTCGCGGCCCAGCTGGCCGCTGCGGCAACGCCACTACCCACCTACGTGGACGCGGTGGACTGGCCGGCCAATGGAGAGGGCTGGGAGGCCTTCGTCGATCTGGAGCAGCGCTTGGACCGTGATTTCGACAATATTTGCGGCGACACCTTCTGCGGAGGCGAATTCAGCGACTACCAGCCGCTGCGCTTTCGTTGCTCGGTCCACCGCGTCACCGGCGTGGTGCGCAGCTGCATCTGGACCTTCGGTGCGAGCGAGATCAGCGTCGATCCGCGTAGCGGCTATCTCCGCTCCGACAGCCGGGTCTGGCGCTGCACGGCGCCCCTGAAGGCTGGCACGCGCCTGGACGAGATGTACCGTGTGCTTGCGGTGACCAACCCCTTGTTCGAGCCGCTGCCGGGCGGCGCACCGCCGATCTACGATGGCCTGATTGGTTGTCTTTGAGATTGGCTGTCTTTGAGAGATGGCAAAGGCGGGTGTCGTTGCTGCCACGTTATGACGGCGCACGTTCGCAGTGCCGCAGGGACGCCAAACGACCGCCAATACGTTCGCTGCGAAGACAGTGACGTCAGTATTGTCCGACGCGATAGCCAGCTTTCCCGCGCAATGACCTGCGGCCCTATGGCCGCAGGTCCGAGATCCCTGCGGGCATGCCGTGCTACAACAGCGGCACCAGCAGCAGCGCCACGATGTTGATGATCTTGATCAACGGATTGATTGCCGGCCCTGCGGTGTCCTTGTACGGGTCGCCGACGGTGTCGCCGGTGATCGCCGCCTTGTGCGCTTCGCTGCCCTTGCCGCCGAAATGGCCGTCTTCGATGTACTTCTTGGCGTTGTCCCAGGCTCCGCCGCCGGTGGTCATCGAAATGGCCAGGAACAGCCCGGTCACGATGGTGCCGATCAACAATCCACCCAGTGCCCGTGGCCCCAGCAACAGCCCGACCACGATCGGGACCACCACCGGCAACAGCGAGGGCACGATCATTTCGCGGATCGCCGAGCGGGTCAGCATGTCCACCGCGCGGTCGTATTGCGGCTTGGCGGTGCCGGCCATGATGCCGGGGATCTCGCGGAACTGACGTCGCACTTCTTCGACCACTGCGCCCGCCGCGCGGCCCACCGCTTCCATTGCCATTGCGCCGAATAGATAGGGGATCAATCCGCCGATCAATAGACCGATGATCACGGTATGGTCAGACAGATCGAAGGCGAAGACCTCCGTGGGATTGGCCGCCTGCAGGTTGTGGGTGTAGTCGGCAAACAGCACCAGCGCCGCTAGAGCGGCCGAGCCGATCGCGTAGCCTTTGGTAACCGCCTTGGTGGTGTTGCCGACGGCATCCAAGGGATCGGTGATCGCGCGCACTTCCGGTGGCAGTTCGGCCATCTCTGCGATGCCACCGGCGTTGTCGGTGATGGGGCCATACGCATCCAGCGCCACGATCATGCCGGCCATCGACAGCATCGCCGTGGCAGCGATCGCAATGCCATACAGGCCGCCAAAGTGAAACGCACCCCAGATCGCTGCGCACACCGCGATCACCGGCAGCGCGGTGGACTTCATCGAGATACCGAGGCCGGCGATGATATTGGTGCCGTGTCCGGTGGTGCTGGCAGAGGCGACATGCTGTACCGGTGCGTACTGGGTGCCGGTGTAGTACTCGGTGATCCACACGATCAGGCCGGTGAGCACCAGGCCGATCAATGCGCAGGCATAGAGCGACGTCGCGCCATGGCTGTTGTCGCGCATCAGTGTCTGGGTGATCGGCCAATAGGCCAGCGCAGCCAGCACGCCGGAGACGATCACGCCTTTGTAGAGCGCCCCCATGATCGAGCCGCCTGCTTTGACCTTGACGAAGGCCGCGCCCACGATCGAGGCGATGATCGAGACACCGCCCAACACTAGCGGATACAGCACCGCATGCGGCCCGGTTTCAGCCAGGGTCAGGCTGCCGAGCAGCATGGTGGCGATCACGGTGACGGCGTAGGTCTCGAACAGATCCGCTGCCATGCCCGCGCAGTCGCCCACGTTATCGCCGACGTTGTCGGCAATCACCGCAGGATTACGCGGGTCGTCTTCGGGTATGCCGGCCTCGACCTTGCCAACCAGATCCGCCCCCACGTCCGCCCCCTTGGTGAAAATACCGCCACCCAGACGCGCGAAGATCGAAATCAACGATGAGCCAAACGCCAGGCCGACCAAGGCATGCAGGTTCTGCTCCAGCGGCAACCCCATGGCCTGCAGCACGGCGTAATAACCGGCCACGCCCAGCAAGCCCAGTCCCACCACCAACATGCCGGTGATGGCGCCGCCCCGGAATGCCACATCCATCGCACGGCCGATGCCATGCCGTGCGGCTTCGGCAGTGCGCACGTTGGCGCGTACCGAGACGTTCATGCCGATATAGCCGGCCAACCCCGACAGCACCGCGCCGAGCGCAAACCCGATCGCCGTGTACCAGCTCAGAAACAGCCCGACCAATACGAACAGCACGCCGCCGGCGATCGAAATCGTGAGGTACTGCCGATTGAGATAGGCGCGTGCACCTTCCTGGATCGCCGCCGCGATCTCCTGCATGCGCGCGTTACCGCTTGGCTGCGCGACCACCCAGCGCGCCGACACAATCCCGTACAAAATTGCCAATACCGCACAGCCCAGCGCAAGCCCTAACCCGTAGTGTTCCAGCATGACCCCTCCCAAGAGAATGGATGTCATCCGGTCGGGACGAACCAAGGGCGACGCACGCAACGAGTGACAACGAATACGGACTCGACGGCCACAAGGGCCGTAATGCGCGTCGCGATGTTCAGGTGGCCGGATCGCGATCGAGTATGCGCCGCAGCTTGCAGGGGTGCCACCACCGCGGCTTTGGCGCGTCGTTCAGTCGCGACATGACAGCCTGCGGCCAACGTGACCGAGCCGATCCAGGAGTAACTATGTCGAACGATGCCGCGTCCAGGTACGCCGCTGTGCTGGCCGCCATGCTGTTTACCGGTAGCGCAATCGCTGCAGATCCAACGCCGGAGTTGAAGCCACGCCCGCCTGGCACTGCGCAAGCCGTCGGTGCAGTACACACCTTGCGACAGATTCCAGAAGCCTGTGCGCGCTTGGAAGGCGTGTTCACCGGCAATGCTGCACAGCCCTACACGTTCTCGGTCGTGCGCAGCAGCCCCACCTGTCAGCCACGTGCGCGCTTTGTGGACTACGCCAAAGCAACACCGAGCGTTGCGTCGGGCTGGATCTTCAACGACGTGATCCGCATCCCAAGTGCTGCCTGCCCGAGTCAACAGGCGGTTGTGCGCGTGTGGCGCAAACCAGTCGATGCCAAACCGCAGCTCGACGGCCAAGGCCAGTCACGCATCTACCTGGAAGATGCCAAGCAACAAGCGGCCGCCGGCAAGATCCCGCAGGTGCCGATGTTTGCTGCGCAGATGGCGGTCGAAGGCAAGGCTTGTCAGTAGTGAAGTCGTGTTCGCAACGCGCTATGCAAGCCCGTTGCGAACCTTGGCGTTATTCCGCGCGTTCGAGCTTGGCAGCCATGCCTTCGAATGTCGCTTGATCAGAGGGTGAGAGATTCGGACGGCCGGCTAGGATGCCCATGGTGATGCCACCCTGGACGTAGTAGGTCTCACCCGCCTCGACTTCGATGTTCAGGATGTCTTTCTTTTCGGAATGCACGGCGTATTGATGCGTCCCCGGTTGCACCAGCGCCACGAAATACTTTCCGCTACGCAGTTTACCCAATTCGGTTTCGCCCTCGCGCACCTTGAATCCGACGGCTCCGCCGGCAAACTTGGATGGTCTGAAAAACACAATCTGCGCCTTGTCTGCTGGAGCGGATCCAATCAAACCGGCGTTGGCCGAAGCGGCGGCCTCGGTGGTAGCAGTACTCACTGCGTTGACGGGGAGCGCTGAGGCTTGCGCCGCCGTCAGCAAGAGGGCCAGTGAGGTGATGCTCAACAGTTGACGCATGGTTGCTCCTAAGAAGTGGTAGAGGGAAAGGTTTGAGGTGCGCATATTGCGCGCGGTACTGCGACTGCCAGTTTTGCAGTGCCACGCGTGCCTGACGGGATTTCGATCTCTCCGCCACGGATAAACATTCCCAGCGGCCCGCCCAGCGTGGCAAC
Source organism: Xanthomonas sp. WCS2018Noco2-27 (assembly GCF_031843525.1). Lineage (NCBI taxonomy): Bacteria > Pseudomonadati > Pseudomonadota > Gammaproteobacteria > Lysobacterales > Lysobacteraceae > Xanthomonas > Xanthomonas sp. WCS2018Noco2-27. Next base: position 290,780 of record NZ_JAVTIK010000005.1, read on the forward strand.
GCCAATCGCGGGCGCGCTACGGTCTTTTCCGGTGGCGCCCAATTTGAAGCCGCGTAATACGATGGTCTGCTCGTTGCATTGAAGGCTGCGTGCGGCAAGTAGCAGTTCTCCCGCTGCACCGCCGCTGCGAGCCACTGCGGCATGCACCACTTCCCCCACGCCAGCGATTCCCGCAGCGAGTACCTGCTGTCCATCAATGACCAGTGGTTCGGCCAACTGCAGTCGAAAGCGATCGCCGCGCCGATGCGTCGATGACGACAGGACTTCGGTGAGTTCAACGATCACCGATGTTCCTTCCGGAATGACGGAAGCGGAAGATTTTGCTTGGTCAGACACCGGCGTTTGGATGCCGAAAGATACGGGAGATGGTGGCGCTGACAAATGCCATGAAGCACGTCTAGGTTCAGACGCCTGTTCTGCATACGCGCCATCGCCCAACAGTCGCAATGCGAGCAAAAAAATGACGCCCACGATTAATGGATGAGACGGCGTTCCCTGCACTGTTGTTTCCCCTGGATGCAGCGCTGGCCGTTGCGGTCAGCGTGCGTCTCAAGCCTATCGCAACTGTGACAGCGCGCACAACATATGTGTCTCGTTCATAGCTCGGGCTCGATCCAGGACAAGGCGACGTCTCACACTGCTAGCCGTCGCCTTGGCGGCCTTACCCCTCCCACACCGGCAATTTCTTCGCCACCGCCACGTTCTTCAACGTCACATACTTCGGCAGGCCGTCGTTGCCATAGGCCAGCGGGGCCTCGCCCTTGATCAGTGGGGCGAAATAGCGACGGGCGCGGTCGGTGATGCCGAAGCCATCCTTGCGCAGGAAGCTGGGCGGCATCTTCTTTTCGTGATTGGCCACCTTGTGCAGCGGGGCGGGCACGATCTTCCAGCGATAGGGGGCGTCGCTGACGCGTTCGATCACCGGAATCACCGCGTTCATGCCCTTGAGTGCGTATTGCACGGCGGCCTTGCCGACGGCCTGGGCCTGTTCCCAGTCGGTCTTGGAGGCGAGGTGGCGCGCGGAACGCTGCAGGTAATCCGGCAGGGTCCAGTGCACCTTGTAGCCCAGTTCCTGTTTGACCTGTGCGGCCAGGAATGCGGCGACACCGCCCAGTTGCGCGTGGCCGAATGAGTCGGCTGCGCCACCGGCATCGGCGACGAAGTTGCCGTGTGCGTCCTGGATGCCTTCGCTGGCGACCACTACGCACCAGCCAACCTTTTCGACGACCTGTTTCACCTTGGCCACGAACGCGGCCTGATCGTAGGCGCGCTCGGGCAGCAGGATGATCTGCGGTGCATCGTCCGGGCCCTGACCTGCGAGCCCCGCTGCGGCCGCAAGCCAGCCGGCGTGGCGGCCCATCGCTTCGTAGATGAAGACCTTGGTGGAGGTGTCGGCCATCGCGGCGACATCCAGTGCGGCTTCGCGCACCGACACCGCGGTGTATTTGGCCGCCGAGCCGAAGCCGGGGCAGGTATCGGTCACCGCAAGATCGTTGTCGATGGTCTTGGGCACGCCGATGCAGTGCAGCGGGTAGTCGTAGGCCTTGGCCAGCTGCGAGACCTTCCATGCGGTGTCGGCCGAATCGTTGCCGCCGTTGTAGAGGAACCAGCGCACGTCGTGTGCGCGCAGCACGTCGAGCAGGCGTTCGTACTTGGCGCTGTCCTGTTCGAGCGACTTGAGCTTGTAGCGGCACGAGCCGAACGCGCCGCCGGGTGTCTGCGCCAGTGCGGCGATCGCGGAGGCCGATTCCTTGGAGGTATCGATCAACTCCTCGCGCAGCGCGCCCAGGATGCCGTTACGGGCGGCCAATACCTTGATCTTGCGCGCACGCGCTTCGGTGATAACGCCGGCAGCGGTGGCGTTGATGACGGCGGTGACGCCGCCGGATTGGGCATACAACAAGTTGCCAGTGGACATAGGGGGACGGACTCCTCACATGGAAACATGGCGCAGGGGACAGTGCCGGGACATTCCCCGGATGGGGTAAGCTGCACGACCATACGGTCAGTGCCGGCGAAGGCTTGAGTCTAACGCCGCCAACCGCAACGCGTTTTTATTCGAAAGTGGAGTCCACTGATGCGATTGGTTCTGTTGGGACCGCCCGGTTCGGGCAAGGGCACCCAGGCGACACGTCTCAAAGATTCGTTTGAGATCCCGCACATTTCCACCGGCGACCTGCTGCGTGCCGAAGTTGCCGCCGGCTCGCCGCTCGGCCTGAAGGCTAAGGAAGTCATGGCACGCGGCGATCTGGTGTCCGACGACATCCTGCTCGGCATGCTGGAGTCGCGGCTTGGTCAGGCCGATGTCGCCAAGGGGTTCATCCTCGATGGTTATCCGCGCAATGTGGCGCAGGCCAATGCGCTGGACAACCTGCTCAGCAAGATCGGTCAGCCACTGGATGCGGTGGTGCAGCTGGACGTCGCCAGCGAGTTGCTGGTCGAGCGCATCGCCGGACGTGCCAAGGCCGAAGGCCGTGAGGACGACAACCCGGAATCGGTGCGCAAGCGTCTGCAGGTCTATACCGACTCAACGGCGCCGGTGATCGGCTTCTACGAGCAGCGCGGCAAGTTGGCGCGTGTGGATGGCGTGGGGTCGCTGGACGAAGTGCTGGAACGCATCAGCAAGGCGCTCGGCCGCTGAGTCACCCGGACCGGGCGCAACGCCCGGTCTGTGTTTACCGCGTGCCTGTTGGCCGCGCCGTCTGCAGATCAAGACCCCGGAAAAGAAAAACCCCGGCCATACAAGATGACCGGGGCAGAATAACGCCAGTAATGAGCTTGCTCAGAGCCCCAACAGCATGAGCTCCCTGGGGATTTGGTCTCTTGGGGAGTAGAACCAAAGGGTGCTGCGACTGGCGTTCAGCATAGTGAGGGATGTGACGCAGTTCGCATATCGGGAAATTCCCGACAGTACGGTAGGAGTTTCCTGACAGCGGCGCCGGGTGCGGATCGGAATGTCCTGCAACTCCGGTGATCGGCGACAATGTGCTCCATGAGCAAACTCCACATCCTCGGCATCGCCGGGACTTTCATGGGCGGTGTGGCCGCCCTGGCACGCGAGCTGGGCTGGCAGGTAGAAGGCAGCGACCAGGCCATCTATCCACCGATGTCCACCCAGCTGGAAACGCTCGGGATTTCGCTGGCCCAGGGCTACGCGCCGTCCAATATTTCCGCCGACGCCACCGAGGTGGTCATCGGCAATGCCTTGTCGCGCGGCAATCCGGCTGTGGAAGCGGTGCTCGATGCAGGCCGCCGCTATAGCTCCGGCGCCCAATGGCTTGCCGAGCAGGTGCTGCCGGGCCGCGACACGCTGGCGGTCGCCGGCACCCATGGCAAGACCACCACCACCACCATCCTGAGCTATCTGCTGGAGGCGGCCGGGCGCGCGCCGGGCTTTTTGATCGGCGGCGTGGCCGAGGATTTCGGCGTGTCGGCGCGGCTGGGGCAGGGGCGTGCGTTCGTGGTGGAAGCCGACGAATACGACACCGCCTTCTTCGACAAGCGCAGCAAGTTCGTGCACTACCGGCCGCTGGTGGCGATCCTCAATAACCTCGAATACGACCACGCCGATATTTTCCCTGACGTGGCCGCCATCCAACGGCAGTTTCATCATTTGGTCCGCACCGTACCGGCGCGCGGGCGGCTGATCGTCAATGGCGAAGACGCGCGGCTCGCCGAGGTGTTGGCGATGGGCTGCTGGACGCCGGTGGAGCGCTTCGGTTTCGATGCGGCGCTGGAGTGGAGCGCGCGCTTGATTGCCGCCGATGGCAGCGTGTTTGCGGTCGCGCATCGCGGCGTGGAGATCGGCCAGGTGGAGTGGCCGCTGGTGGGCCGGCACAACGTGCTCAACGGATTGGCTGCACTGGCGGCTGTGCATGCGGTGGGCGTGGATCCGGCAACGGTGATGCCGGCGCTGGCGCACTTTCAGAGCGTCAAACGCCGACTGGAAGTATTGGGGCAGGCGCGCGGCATCACCGTCTACGACGACTTCGCGCATCACCCCACCGCCATTGCGACCACCTTGCAGGGGTTGCGTGCGAAGGTGGGCGCGGCGCGTGTGCTGGTGGCGATGGAGCCGCGCAGCAATTCGATGCGGTTGGGCGCGCATGCGCAGGCGCTGGCGCCGTCGCTGCACGATGCCGACGCGGTGGTGTTCCTGCATCGTCCCGAGTTGCCATGGGATGCGGCACCGATCATCGCGCAGGTGCGCGGGCAGGCACACGTGGCGCATGACGTGGAGGCGTTGCTGCAGACGCTGGGCGATATCGCGCAGCCGGGCGACCATGTGGTGTTCATGTCCAATGGTGGGTTCGACGGCGCGCCGCGTCGCTTTTTGGCGCAGCTGTCGTGATGGCATCGATCGCAGACACTGACGACACCAGCGCTTTGCCGCTGTTTCCGCTGCACAGCGTGTTGTTGCCGGGCGCGGCGATGGGGCTGCGCGTATTCGAGCGCCGCTATCTGGATCTGGTGCGCGAATGCGGGCGCAATGGCACCAGCTTCGGCGTATGTCTGATCCTGGATGGCAATGATGTAGGCGTACCGGCAACGCCGGCGGCGTTCGGCACCGAAGTGCGGATCGAGGATTTCGATGTCGGCGCCGATGGCGTGCTGGTGCTGCGCCTGCGTGGCACGCGTCGCTTTCATGTGCAGCGCTCGCGCATTCGCGACAACGGGCTGTTGGTGGGCGAGGTGAGCTGGTGCGAGCCGGACCTCGACGACGAATTGCGCCCCGAGCACAGCCTGTTGGCAACCGTGCTCGAGCGCATGCTCGAACAGGTGGGTGGCGAATTTGCCTCGGTCGGTCCGGGGTTGCTGGATCAGTCCGCGTGGGTGGGGTGGCGGCTGGCCGAGTTGTTGCCATTGACCGAGCAGCAACGCTTGTCGTTGTTGCAGCAGGACGACCCGCATCAGCGCCTGGAGCAGTTGCTGGCCTGGATGCCCTGAGCGCGGGCAATCACGTAGTGCGGCCAATCAGCAGGCGCCGCCATGCATCGGGTGCGAAGGAAGCGAACGTGGATAGGCACTGCATGCGTATTCCGGGCATCGGCCGCAGCTAGTCAATGATCGCGCAGAAGTGTTTTGCGCTCGCGAGGCACTGCTTCTATCGCCCCATCACCGCACTTGCACCGCCGTGGCGGCAGACTTCTCACGCTTGAGTGCGCTAGCGATGGCATCCATGCACTGGATGCGCGCAAGGGCGATACGCGTTTTTAGTGAGGGAGTGTGCCTTGATCATCGATGTGAAACCGCGTGTGGCGGATGTGTTCAGTCAGGTCTGGCGGACCCTGGCGGTGTTGTTTGTCTGGGACGTGTTGATCACGATCATCTATTACGTGCTGCCGTTCCGCGCGCCGGCATTGCCGTTGACCATTTTCGGTTCGGCACTGGCGTTATTTCTGGGCTTTCGCGCCAATTCCACCTATCAGCGCTGGTGGGAAGGCCGCGTGCTGTGGGGCCAGATGATCAATGCATCGCGCAATCTGGTGCGCTTGAGCGTCAGCATCCTGTCTGCGCCGGAAGCCGCAGCGCTGGGGCGCACGATTGCGCTACGGCAGATTGCCTATGTCAATGCATTGCGCTGCCAGCTGCGGCGGTTGCCGGTGGCGATGGCCTTGGAGTCGCGGTTGGATGCCGACGAAGTGGCAGCGGTGATCACGCGTACGAACGTGGCCAATGGCTTGCTCGACACGACCGGCCGCGCCGTGGAACAGGCACGCCGCGATGGCTGGATCGACAGCATCCAGCAGGCCAGCGTCGAGCGCATTCTGGTGGATATCGCCAACGCGCAAGGTGGCATGGAGCGGCTGAAAAATACGCCGCTGCCGTATCAGTACCGCTTCTATCCGAACCTGTTTACACGTCTGTTTTGCGTACTGTTGCCGATCGGTCTGGTGGAAACGTTGCAATACGCCACGCCGGTAGGATCGACGGTCGCTGGCTTGATGTTTTTGGCGGTGCTGAAGATCGGCGATGAGCTGGTCGACCCGTTCGCCAACACCATCCACGATCTGCCGCTGGACACCATGTGCCGCACGGTGGAGATCGATGCCCTGCAGGCGATTGGCGAACCCGCACCGGAGCCGATGCAGCCGGTGGATGGGGTGTTGTGGTGAGGCGTTGCGCGCTTGACCAATGCGGCTTGTGCCCATCCAAACGGCGCTGAAGCACAAGCTCTCGGTCACCTTGAGAGGTAATGGAACGGTGCGGATGCATTGGTTGTAGAGCGGCAGATTTGCGGCTTGGGTGCAGGGCCCTTGCCCGCCCACATCACGGGACACGCCGTGAATCCGTCCCTGGAGGCTCTTACGCGGCATCCATGCCGCGTAAGGTCCGCGACGGTGGGCGGGCAAGGACCGGTCGAGATGGTCGGTGTGCATGGTTGCGAGCAGGACATGATGTGCGTTGTTTGGATGACGCTGGGTCCGATCAGCTTCCTAACGCAAGCCGAGCAACAGGCAGGCGTTCAAAGAAACCGCCGACCAACTTCCTGGTGCGGTGTCCTCGCCGCTTGCGGGACC
>NZ_JAVTIK010000006.1:0-268693 GCF_031843525.1 Xanthomonas sp. WCS2018Noco2-27
GCTCATCGTCTGGTCGCCGTTGTAAGGCGCATCGACGACGACGCTGTAGGTACCGGTTACCGTGTTAAACAAATTGATCTGGCAACCGTTGTTGTTGGCGTAGCAGTATTGATCAGCTGCATAGCTGCCATCAGGTTTGTTGATGCGCAGGTACACGTACGAGGCATTGGGCAGCACCAGATCACTGAGTGCAAATCCCAGGTTCTGACCCGCTGTAGCGCTGACCAAAAATCGCTTGCCCTGTGCCACAGAAGAGAGCGATTGCGATAACGCAGCGCCATTGACGACCAATGATGGCGCTCTTTCTATAGCCAGCTTCCAAGTGGCAGGCGCGCTGGAAGGACGCAATAGCAGCAAGTAGGTTCCGCCAATCGAAATCCTCGGCAAGTGGACAGTTGGACTTGCCGCTGAAGCCGAGCCAGAAGCAATGCTGATATTCGTTGGACCATACGCGGTGTACTCGAGTGTCACTGCCCCCAGACCGCTGAACTGCAGGCTTGGAAAATCTCCCACAGCGGCGTCATACAACACAGCAACTGCCTTCCCAGTTGCGTTGACTGCCAAGGTCTGCGCGGCAGCATTAAGCGCTAGTCGCTTCACAGACTCGATATTTGCGGTTTCAACACCTGTAGGGGCCACCACCACGTCCTGACTGCTGGCGGCCGAACCGTAGGGCGTAACAATCGTAACCTTGCCGCTGCCCACCTTGGGCGGAACTGGGAAAACGATCTGCGTATTAGACGAACTTGATGTAGCGACCGCCCGTCCGTTGAGCAACGTCGAGGTCTGCCCTACGACAGGTAACAATTGTTTACCCGCAATCGTAACCTGCTCGCCGACTGCCACCAGAGTAGGAGCAATAGATGTGATCGTGGGAACCGCAGCAGCGGCATCAACGACGAAATTGCCAGGACTTGCGGCTACGGCGGCGCCGACCGCAACTGAAATGGGCCCAGTGGTGGCGCCAGCGGGAACAGTGGCGGTTAGCTCGTTGACGGTCGCGGCTACAATCGTTGCCACCACACCGTTGAACTTAACCGCATTTTGCGTGGCGGTCGTACTAAAGCCCTGGCCCTTGATCTTGACGGTCGTGCCTGGAGCGCCACGTCCCGGACTGAAGGTAAAGATTGCCAACTGACCTGCAGCGAATCGATCTACTGTGAGTAGATTGCCTATGCTGTCGTAGATGTATCGAGCACTAGATCCAACATCGTCACTGACGGCAACCAGTTTGCCGCTGCTGTCATAGACATAGTTGGTGGCTGAGGACGCCACGGACAAAAACATCAATAACGTCAGCAGGAGTAATTTACCTGCGCGCCAGAAGCCTAGTGGAGCCTTCATAGACCCACGCACGTCCGTTGCTTGCTCGCGATGCGAGGTCAATCGCCCATCCATGAGGCTTCCTTTGATCCAACGAGCGGTCAGCTCGGGGCTAGATTTTTGTGGCTGGTATTCATACTCTGTTCAATCTTTGAAATCAAGAAAAATGTCGCGAAAGATCATCATCTCTCTCTTCTTGGCCGTCGCCCTTCCTTTGTTGGGAGTGAGCTGGCTGGCCCGATTGGATCTGGATCAAAGGAAAGGCCATCAAGCCAAAGCGGACTTGGGTGAGACTTTGTTCCGAGACGCAACTCTCAGTGCAGGTCGGACCCTGGCCTGCAGCTCATGCCATGACCCCAGCAAGGCGTTTGCCCAAGACGTCGCGGTCCCCACCGTCTATGGCCAACGGACCGGCACCAGGAACGTGCCGAGCTTGTTGGACCTTCCTCACTTCACTCACTTCTTCTGGGATGGCCGCGAGGAGCGGCTGGACCAAGCAGCGGTAGCGGCCTTCACCAATCAGGCCGAAATGGCTCAACCCGATATGAGTGTGGTGATCGAGGCGGTGTCACAGAAGCTGGACTACCGAACACGGTTTAAAGCGGCATTTGGCGATGAGCGTGTCGATCAGGAGCGCATCTCCAGTTCCATCTTGGCGTACCTGGCTTCTGTGACCACTGGCCGCAGCCGCTACGATGCTTTTGTCGCGGGGAATACTGCTGCCATGACAACGGCAGAGCGCCGCGGCCTGGATGTGTTCCGTGGGAAAGCCGAATGCTCCTCATGCCATGCATTGAAGGGCGCACCGGCCGCTTTCACAGACAACCGGTTTCACCATTCCAACGTCGGAATGGATCGGATGGCTGGACGAGTCAGCACTACCATTGAATCCTTTAGAACGAAGCGCGAGCAGGGTGTCCCGGTAGCGGAGCTAGTGTTGTCAGACGCGAACATGGCCGCATTGGGACGGTTTGCAATCAGCGGCCAAGGCAATGACTTGGCGGCCTATCGAACACCAACGCTACGCAATGTCACCCGCACGCCACCGTATATGCATGATGGCAGCGTTCGAAGCCTTGAAGAGGCGATCCAACGCGAGATCTATTACCGAAGTCTTGCGCGTGGCACACCCATCTCGCTGACTGCGGAAGAACAAAAGGATTTACATGCATTCCTGCATGCACTGGAAGACCTAGCAAACGACACACATTAAGATTTAGCGTCGACTTCGGCAGCAGCAGCGGGTTGGCTTTGCACCACGTCAAACTCGCGCTGAACTACTTTCCCAGTCTTACCAAGTCGCGCTTCTAACAAATGGCGCCCCTCAGACCAGGGCTGAGTAGGCTTAAACTCGAAGTGCACCGAATCACTATTAACGGCTACCGGTTGAACCTGCTCACCTAGCACCTGACCATTCTTTAGATCGATCAACCGAAGCGAAATAGATGGCACGTCAGACCCAGAATAGGTGACTGACACTGTGACTGAAATCGGTGAGTCAGGACCCACCGGCTCGGACCGGTTATGGGTTGTGGCCCCACTTCCCTTGGTCACCACCAGGATTTCCCGAATTTTTGCTGAACTCGCAGCTGCTAAAGGCGATGTTGACGCTTGCGGCTCTTTTCCACCGCTGCCTGAAGGCGCGGTGCAACTGCACAATGCGCCAACCAACAAAACCAAAGTCCCTTTCATCAACAAATGCATAGCCGTTTCCTTTTGGCGAACTTGTCGCGGACCAAGCAAGGTTATCAGGAACCCGGGCTCCGCTGCATCTCTGCAAAGCACCCGATTTTTCAAACGGACTCTTAGAGATTTGCTACGACTACGAGTCTGACGGCACCATTGTCCTCTTAGCGTTATCATGGCCTAGGCAGACGCCTAGCGTTAGCCAGCCAGTTCCACCGCCTCCACACTATGCTCGCCACGCGCGGGCGATAGCGCGGCGGTGACCATCGCGGCGGCAATGCGCTCGGCCGGATTGATGCGGAAGCGCCGTGGCAGGATCGGGCCGAGTGCGCCCAGCACCAGGCTGCCGAGGTGTTCGCCGGTGCGGCGTTCTTCGCGTTCGCCGCCGATCAGCCCAGGGCGTACGAAGGTCAGCGAGGGGAAGCCGATCGTGCGCAGATCGCGTTCCAGTTCGCCCTTGACGCGGTTGTAGAAGATGCGCGATTGCGCATCTGCTCCGGCCGCCGAGTTCAGCACGAACACCGAGGTGCCCTGCGCGCAGGCAGCGCGCGCCAGGGCCAGCGGGTAATCGTGGTCGATGCGATAGAACGCGTCGCGCGAACCAGCCTGTTTCATGGTGCTGCCCAACGTGCAGATGGCCGATTCCATACGCGGTGCGATCCAGTGGTCGAGGCGCTCGAAATCGATCACCTGGTTGCGCAGTTTGGGATGGATCTGCGTCAGCGGGCGACGCGTCAGCGCCACCACGCCCGTGCAGCGCGCATCGGCGAGCAGCTGCTGCAACACCTGTTTCCCGACCAGACCGGTCGCCCCTGCCAACAACACATCCATCAGGCCACTCCGCTCATCAACGCCCACCTTCGGAGACGATGCGCGCACTGCTGATCACGCGGTCGCGCTCCACTGCCAGCAAGGTGAGCGAGTGCGCGGGCGCCTTCCACTCGCTGCCGCCGGCCACCACGCGGCCGCCATGACGTGCGGTGTCGACCAGCACGCGCCAGTGTTCGTCGTGCATGGCCGGCAGCGTGAACGACACAGTGGTGGAGGCGGCGTTGATCAGCATCAGTAAGGTGACGTTGGCGGCAATTTCGCGCAGGCCGGTAGTCGGCGAGCGGCCATCCAGACGCAGCATCAGCGCACGCGCTTCCGGGTCGTGCCAACCGGCTTCGTCCATCTCGGTGCCGTTGGGCGCCAGCCAGGTGAGATCCCGCAAGCCCAGCGCTTCGTCGAACTTGCCGTCGAAGAAGCGTGCGCGATGCAGCAACGGGTAACGCTGACGGATGCGGATCAAGCGGCGCACGAACGCGGCCTGATCGGCAGCGGCAGCCTTGGTGGCGGCCGTCCAGTCGATCCAGCTCAGTTCGTTGTCCTGGCAATACGCGTTGTTGTTGCCGTTCTGGCTATGGCCGAATTCATCGCCGGCCAACAGCATCGGCGTGCCTTGCGACAGCAGCAAGGTGGCGAGCAGATTGCGCATCTGTTGACGGCGCAGCTGCTTGATCGCCGCATCGTTGGTCTCGCCTTCGACGCCATAATTGGCGGAGATATTGTGGTCGCTGCCGTCCCTGCCGTCTTCGCCGTTGGCGAGGTTGTGCTTGCCCTCGTAACTGACCAGATCGCGCAGGGTGAACCCGTCGTGCGCGGTGACGAAATTGACCGACGCGGTCGGCCGGCGGCCGCTGTGATCGAACAGATCGGCAGAGCCGGTCAGACGCGTGGCCAACTCGGCCAGTTGTCCGCCATCGCCGCGCCAGAACGCGCGCACGTTGTCGCGGAACTTGTCGTTCCACTCCACCCAACCCGGCGGGAAATTGCCGACCTGGTAGCCGCCGGGACCGATATCCCACGGCTCGGCGATCAACTTGGTCTGGCTCAACACCGGGTCCTGCCGCACCGCATCCAGAAAGCTGCCCGACGGATCGAAACCGTAGCGCTCGCGGCCCAGGATGCTGGCCAGATCGAAGCGGAAGCCGTCCACGTGCATTTCCTGCACCCAGTAACGCAGCGAATCCATCACCATGCGCAGCGCGCCGACGTTGGTCAGGTCAAAGGTGTTGCCGGTGCCGGTGTCGTTGATATAGAAGCGGCGATCGTCGGCCAGGCGGTAGTAACTGGCGTTGTCGATGCCCTTGAACGACAGCGTCGGCCCCAGCTCGTTGCCTTCGGCGGTGTGGTTGTAGACCACGTCCAGCAGCACTTCCAGGCCGGCGTGGTGCAACCGCGCCACCATCTGCTTGAACTCGGCCACGGTGCGCGTGGACATGTAGCGGCCCTGCGGCGCAAAGAACCCGAGCGTGTTGTAGCCCCAGTAATTGCGCAGGCCTTTTTCCAGCAGGTATTGGTCGTCGACGAACGCGTGCACGGGCAGCAGTTCCACCGCAGTGACGCCGAGTGAGCTGATGTGGTCGATCAGCTCGTCGGTCTTCAGCGCCGAGAACGTGCCGCGTTCTTCCGGTGGCACCGCCGGGTGCAGCATGCTCAACCCGCGCACGTGCGCTTCGTAGATCACCGTGCGGTTCCAGGGCGTCTGCGGCGGGCGGTCCTGGCCCCAGGTAAAGGCCGGGTCGATCACCGCGGATTTAGGCATGAATGCCGCACTGTCGCGGCGATCGAAACTCAGGTCCTTGTCGCGGTGACCAATGGTGTACCCGAACAGATGCGGCGCCCATTTGAGTTCGCCGACAATCTGCTTGGCATACGGATCAAGCAGCAATTTGTTGTGGTTGAAGCGATGCCCGGCCTCGGGGGCGTAGGGCCCATGCACGCGGTAGCCATACAGCTGACCGGGGCGGGCGTCGGGCAAATAGCCGTGCCAGACCTCATCGGTGTATTCGGGCAGCGCGATGCGCTCCTGCTCGCGGCCACGCTCGTCGAACAGGCACAACTCCACGCGCGTGGCATTGCGCGAATACAGCGCAAAATTGACGCCCAAACCGTCCCAGGTGGCGCCGAGGGGGTTGGGACGGCCTTCGCGGATGCGCGAGCGCTGAGTGAACTTGCGAGTGGCCATCGGTAACTCCTTAAAACGGTGAACTCAAGACAGTGCGCGGTGTGCGGCTGCGGCGGGCTGTGCACGCTTGCAGGAGCGCGCAGCACAACCCGTGCAAGGTGGCAGACACCGCGTTACTGGCGCGCAGTGATCGGCGTGGCCGCGTGCTCGGCGGACTGCTCGGCCGCGCGTTCTTCGGCATCCACCAGCCGCTCGGCCATTGCCCAGTGGCGGTGCGCATGCCCGTCCGGGCGGCCTTCGGCCTCCCAGATCTCCTGTGCCAACTGGCGAAGCCGCGCTTGCCGTTCCGTGTCATTCATTGCGTACATTTCCCTCAAGGTCGATTACGGGGTCAACAACACTGCCACCGGCGCACGTGCAAACACCGTGGATAGGGCCACGCGGCCGCGCTGCGGCTGCAGCGTGCTGCCGTCGAGCACATTACGGTATGTGGCTTCCGGCAATGCCAACGACGCCTGACCCCAAGTGGCCGGCGGCACCAGCAACGGCAGATCGCCTTCGCTGTGCGCACCGGCGCCCAGCCGGGTGACCGCAACCACCAACGACTGGCCCCGGTACTGACGACGGAACGCCAGCACCTGCGCAGCACCGCTGGCCGCGACGTTCAATGGCTGGTAGTCGCCCTTCGCAAACAGCGCCGGATGTTCGCTGCGCAGCTGCAGCAGCACAGCGGTCAGACGCGCCTTGACTGCGCCATCGCGCCAGCTGCGCAGCAAGGTGTTGAAGTCGCGCGCCTGCTGCAGCCACTGCTGCCGCTGTGTGTAATCCACCGGGCGGCGGTTGTCCGGATCCACCAGCGAAAGATCCCAGCCCTCGGTGCCCTGATACAGGTCGGGCACACCGGGCACGGTCAGGCGCAAGGTGGTTTGCACCAGCGAATTACGCGCACCGGCCGCGGCGATGTGGTTACTGGCACGTAGCAGCGCGCGGCGTAGCGGCAACCCGGCACGGCTGCTCAGCACCTGCTCCACGGTGGCCTGCACGGCCTGTTCGTACTCGGCCGAGCCATCGGTCCAGCTGGTATGCAGCTTGGCTTCGCGCACCGCCTTGAGCAGCCACTGCGCCACGCGCTCGGCATAGCCGGCGAGCGGCTCGGCCTGATCGGCGCCCAGCCCGATGGGCCAGGCCGCCACCAGCGTCTGCCACAGCATTTGTTGGTCGCCACCGGCCAGCGCCGGCGATTCCAGCGTCTGGGCCAGGGCATCGAACTGGGCGCTCTGCTCGACCCACCACTTCGGCTGCTCGGATAGCACCGCCAGCCGCATGCGTAGGTCTTCGCCGCGCTTGTGATCGTGGGTGGCAGTGGCCAGCAGCGCGCGCGGATAGTGCTTGGCGCGCTGCTGATTCTGCGCGTGGAACTCGGCGGCCTCGTTGGCGAAGTGGGTCGGATGGCTGCCGACCTCGTTGCGCGACAACAGCACGCCGTGCCGGTAGAACGCGGTGTCTTCCACCGACTTGGCATTGAGCGGTGCGGACAGCTGCTCCACGCGGCGGCGCAGGATGCGCCGCAAGGCGATCTGCGCGCGGTCGGCACCGGCATCGTCCAGCAACCAGCGCTCGATGGCGTCGACCGCTGCAACGATCGACTCCGGCATGCCGTCGCGGGCATGCGCGGCGGTGCTGCGCAGGCGCTCTGCCTCGCTGCCGGTAACGCCCTTGGCACCGGCATAGGTGCGATACACCGGGAACCAGCGCAGCAGCACGCACAGACCGCGTGCCAGCATCTGCGGGCTGAACTCGCGTGTTGGCGGGTCCAGGCGTGCCAGTGCCGACAACGCACCCACGGCGCGATTGAATTCGGTCTGCAGCGGGCCGCGCAGGATTTCATCGCGGGCCGCGCGTTCTTCCTGCGCGAAGTCGCCACTGCGTCCGCTCACGCGTTGCCAGGCACGCGCCAACGGCTTGAAGCCGGCCGCGTCGTGCAACACGCCGCCGACCTGGTCCATGAAGTCGTAACCGGTGGTGCCATCGCAGGGCCAGTCAGCCGGCAGATGCTCGCCGGGGGCGAGGATCTTTTCCAGATACAGGCCCAGCGTGCCGGGCTTGAGCCCGCGCGTGCGCCCGGCCACATCCAGCCGGCTGCGCAGCTTGCGCACGTAACCGGTGGGGTCGGTGAGGCCGTCCACATGGTCGATGCGCAGGCCGTCCAGGTGCCCTTCGGCCACCAACCGCAGCGGCAGCGCATGCACCGCATCGAACACCGCCGGCAGCTCGACCCGCAACGCCACCAGCGAGGTGATGTCGAAGAAACGGCGATAATTGAGCATGTCGTTGCCCACCCGCCACCAGTTCAACCGATACGGTTGGCGTTCGATCACCTTGTGCAGGCGGCCATCGCCACGCTTGGCACCGTCGTTGTAGTCGCGCAGCCACTGCGCCCGTGCGGATGGCTCCGGAATCTCCAGCGTCTGCGGACGAATTGGGTAACGCTGGTCGTAATGCGCCAGTGCGGCACTGCCGTCGTCCTGGATCACCAGCGTGATCAAGCCGTCGGCCAGCGCGGTGGCATACGGGCGGTCCAGCACTGCCAGCCACAGCTTTCCATCGCGACCCGGCGCACGCCAGTCGATATCGAACCAGTCGGCATGCTTGGCGCTGCGGCCGTTGCGCAACACATCCCACCACCAGGCATTTTGCGCGTGAGTGGCCATGTGGTTGGGCACGATGTCGGCGATCAGACCCATGCCGTGTTCGCGCGCCGCCTGCGACAACGCGATCAACGCCGCTTCGCCTCCGAGTTCCGGGTTGACCACGGACGGGTCGATATTGTCGTAGCCGTGCGTGGAGCCCGGCACCGCAGTACCGATCGGCGACAGGTACAGATGGCTGATGCGAAGGCCGGCGTAGTACGGCACCTGCGCAAGCGCATCGTGCAAGGTAAAGCCGGCATGCAGCTGCAGGCGGGCGGTGGCGCGAAGATCGATCATGACTGTGGTTCCGAAACGGCCGCGACGCGACGCGCCTCGGCAAAGCCCTGCAGCGCCGTGGTCAGGCGCGCATGCGGCAAGGGATCGGGCAGGCGTCGACGCCAGTTGGGATGGACTTCGACGGTGCCCGGCAGATTGGGTTGTTCGTCCAGCGCCAGTGCGTCTTCGGCCGGCAGCAAGGCCAGCGGCGACACGCTGCTGGCGGTAAACCGCAGCGCGCCCAGCAGCGCATCGTCGCTGGACAGGCCGACGTGCTCCACCGCCGCATCCAGTCGCGCGACATCCTTGGCACGGTGGCTTGCGTCGTCGCTGGCTTGCTCAGGCTTGATCAGCGCGAGCTTGCGACGCCAGTCGATATCACGGCCAGCGCGCCAGCCGGTAAGCGTGGGCAGATCATGGGTGGTGGTGGTGGCTACCGCATCCGGGCGCCACAAGCCGGGCGCGATGAATGCACCATCTTCGTCGCGGGTGAACATCAGCACATCGATGCCCATCACGCCGCGGCGCGAGAGTTCTTCGCGGATGCCCGGCGGCACCACGCCCAGATCTTCGCCGATCACAATGGCGCGGTGACGCCACGATTCCAGCGCCAGCAGATTGAGCAGATCGTGCAGCGGGTATGCCAGATAGGCGCCTTCGTTGGAGCCGGCACCCTCGGGCACCACCCACAACCGCAACAGGCCAAGAATGTGATCGATGCGGATCCCGCCACGATCGCGCAGCACCGCGCGTAGCAGCGCGATGTACGGCGCAAACCCGCTGCGTCGCAATGCGGTGGGCGAATACGCACCGATGCCCCAGTGCTGGCCATCGGCATTGAAGGCATCCGGCGGCGCGCCCAACACCAGGCCACGCAACACCGTCTCTGCGGCGGCAGCGGCTTCGGCACCGTTGGGGTCGAAGCCCACCGCCAGATCGGCGATCAGGCCGATCTTCATGCCGCGCTCGTGCGCTTCGCGCTGCGCATCGGACCAACTGCGCGCTGCCAGCCATTGGGTGAACACATGCAGCTGCGGATCGTTGTCGCCATAATCCTGCGCGGCGAAGCGTGCGAATCCGTCCAGCGCTGCACCGCCTGCGTTACGGAAGGCGAGCAGATCGGCATGATCCGGCGCCACGCGCGCATGCAGATGGCGCAACAGCTCCCACTTGGCCTGCGCCGAGGCAGGCCAGTCGATCAATGCATTGGTGTGCAGCGTGTCGAAGCGCTGGCGCAGGCCTGCGATCTCGTCGATCGCCTCCAGCGCCAGTTCGCCCAACACGCGGACCGGTGCGGCATGCAAGGGATCGAAAAAGCGTCGGTCACTCGGCGAATACGGGCTGTAACCACCGGTGATCGGGCGCGAGGCATGCACCGGGCTCAGTGCCAGCGCATCGGCGCCAGCCAGCGCCGCGTGCCGCAGCCAATCGACAGCGCCGGCAGCATCGCCGATGCCACCATCATCGAGGCTGCAGGCCGAATACACCTGCAGCGCCATGCCCCAGGCACGCGGCGACGGCTGGCCGCAGGCATCGGCCACGCTGAAACAGCGGTGCGGCGCGACTGCCACCTGCTGGGTCAGCGCACCGATCTGTAGCGTCCAATAACCAAAACGCTGCGGTGCAAGCAATTGCCCCTGCGCATCCGCACGTGCTTCTTCGGTGCTGCCGTTGTCATCGGTCCAGCGGCCACTCGCATTGGCGGCAACGCGCAACGGCAATGGCGCGCCCACCTGCACGGTGAGCAGCACTGCCGGCTCATCTGCCTGCGCCTTGCAGCGTCGCAGGCTGTCTTCGCGTTGTGCGGCAGTGGCCGATGGCAATTCGAGGGCGGTCAATACCGCCTGCACCGATTGCTCGGAGACCTGCCGCGGTTGGTCGCTGGCGTCCACCCACTCCACCATCACCCCGGCCGCGGCGGCCAGGGTGTGCAAGGTGTTCGTACTCATGAGCGGTCCTCATGCCAGGCAATGAAACTGTCGACCGGCAACTGCTGCGCGGAGATATTCACGTTTTCGGCAAACGCCACGCGCCCGCGCAGTGGTGGCAACGGCACGGCTGCACTGCCGACGTTGAAGGCGATATGCCACAGCCCGCCCGGCAGCTCCCAGGTGGCGGTGAGCGCGCCATCGGCCAGCACGCTGGCACGCACCGCGCGCGCGTCGGCAAGGCCTGGCACCAACCACTGCCGACGCACGGCGAGCAGCGCGGTGAACCACGCAGCCCACTGCGCGCCGTCGCCGTGCGCTGCATCGCCGATCGGCGATCGCGAGGCGGCGAAGGTGGCATGACTATTGGGGTCGGGAATGGTGGCGCGCTGCGCTTCATCCGCGAACGCGGCAAAGTGCGCGAACTCGCGACGCCGCCCTTCGCGCACCGCCTCATCCAGCGGCGGACCGAAGTCGGTGAAGAACAGGAACGGCTGCGTCGCACCCCAGGGCTCGCCCATGAAAAACAGCGGAATCATCGGCGTCAATGCGGTCAACGCCAACGCTGCGCGCAAGCGCGGTTGCGCGACCAGCACGGTCAGCCGCTCGCCACGCGCACGGTTGCCGATCTGGTCGTGATTCTGCGCAAACACCACAAACTTGTACGGCGGCAACGCACCACTGGGCTCGCCACGCACGTGGCCACGCGGGTCCGGCTCGCCCTGATAGGCAAAGCCTTCGCCGAGCACGCGCGCAAGATGCTCGGTGGGCTTGTCGGCGAAGGCGGCGTAATAGCCTTCGGCCTCTCCGGTCAGCAACACATGCAAGGCGTTGTGGAAATCGTCGTCCCACTGCGCGGTGTAGCCACGTTGCAGTTGCGAGGCCTGGTTGGCCTCGTTTTCCAGCACCAGATGCACGTGGCGGCCAGACGGCAGGCTGCTCTCCACGGTCTCGCGCAAGGTGTCCAGAAATGCATTGGGCGTGATCGCGTGCACCGCATCCAGGCGCAAGCCGTCGAAGCGGTATTCGTGCAACCACATCAATGCGTTATCGAGAAAATAGCGCTGCACCGGCGGCTTGTGGAAGTCGATCGCCGCGCCCCACGGGGTGGGCTTGTCTGCATTGAAGAACGGGCCGGCATAGCTGTGCAGGTAATTGCCGTCCGGGCCGAAGTGGTTGTAGACCACGTCCAGCAACACCATCAGGCCGTGGCCGTGCGCAGCATCGATCAACGCCTTGAGTGCGTCGGGCGTGCCATAGGCGTCGGCCGGCGCATACGGCAGCACGCCGTCGTAGCCCCAGTTGTGCGCACCGGGGAAGGCGCTCAACGGCATCAGCTCGATGGCGGTGATGCCCATCGCGGCCAGCTGCGGCAACTGCGCCTGCACGCCGGCATAGCCGCCGCAGGTGCCCACGTGCAGCTCATAGATCACCGCCTCGTCCCACGGACGGCCCTGCCACTGCGTGTTGCTCCAGCGGTAGCTATCGGTGGGCTGCACGGCGCTGGGGCCGTGCACGCCATCGGGCTGCCAGCGCGAGGCTGGATCCGGCACCGGCTCGCCGCCATCGACGCTGTAGCGATAGCGCGCAGTTGCCGCGCAGGCCAGGGTGGCGGTGAAGAATCCGTCCTGCCCGGCCTGCAGCGCGCTACGCGTGCCGTCGTCGAACACCACTTCCACGCGCGTTGCGTCCGGTGCCCAGAGCGCGAAGCGCACCTGTCCCTCACCCGCTGGCCATGCGCCCCAGGCCGGGATGATGTCGTTGCGCTGGTTCATTGTTATTTCTCCGCTTGCAGGTAGATCGTGGCCAGCGGCGGCAGAGTCAGGAGCAGACGTTGCGTATGCCCATGCATGCCCATCGGCTCGGTCGCAAGACGACCGCTGTTGCCGAGGTTGCTGCCGCCGTAACGGGCACTGTCGGTATTGAGGATTTCGCGCCAGATGCCGGCGCGCGGAACGCCCACGCGGTAGTCGTGCTGCGGTTGCGGGGTGAGGTTGCTCACCGCCAGCAACGGCGGCGTACCGCCTTCGGGGTCGTGACGAATGAAGGCCAGCACGCTATTGCGTGCATCGTCGGCCACGCTCCAGTCGAAGCCGTCGGCGCGATGCGTGCTGCGATACAGCGCCGGCACGCGGCGCAAGGTGGCGTTGAGATCGCCCACCAGTTGCTGCACGCCGCGATGCGGCGCGCCGTCGAGCAGATGCCAATCCAGCGACTGATCGTGATTCCAATCGCTCCACTGGCCGAATTCGGCGCCCATGAACACCAGTTTGTCGCCCGGATGCGCCCACATCAGTGCCAGATACGCACGCAGGTTGGCGAAGCGGCGCCAGTCGTCACCCGGCATCTGCCCAAGCAGGCCGCCGGTGCGATGCACCACTTCGTCGTGCGACAGCGGCAACACGAAGCGTTCGGAGAACGCGTACACCAGGCCGAAGGTGAGCTGGCTGTGGTGTTGCGCGCGCTCGGCAGGATCGCGCTGCATGTAGCTCAGCGTGTCGTGCATCCAACCCATGTTCCACTTGTGCGTAAAGCCCAGCCCGCCGTCGCTGATCGGCGCGGTCACGCCGGGCCAGGCGGTGGATTCTTCGGCAATGGTCAGCACGCCCGGATAACGCGCGGCAATCTCGCAGTTGAGCTGGCGCAAGAACGCCACCGCCTCCAGATTCTCGCGGCCGCCATGCGCGTTGGGCACCCATTCGCCTTCGGCACGGCCGTAATCGCGGTACAGCATCGAGGCCACCGCATCCACGCGCAGGCCGTCGAGGTGGTAATGATCGATCCACTCCAGCGCGCTGCCCAACAGGTAGGCGGTCACTTCCGGACGGCCGTAGTTGTAGATCAGCGTATTCCAGTCGCGATGCATGCCTTCGCGCGGGTCGGCATGCTCGTACAGCGCGGCGCCATCGAACTGCGCCAGGCCGTGCGCATCATCGGGAAAGTGCGCGCTGACCCAATCCAGGATCACGCCGATGCCGGCACGGTGGCAGGCATCGACGAACTGCGCAAAACCATCCGGGCTGCCGTGACGGGCAGTCGGCGCATACAGGCCCAGCGGCTGGTAACCCCAAGAGCCACCAAACGGGTGCTCGGTGATCGGCAGCAACTCGAGATGGGTGAAGCCCAGCTCCTGCACATACGGGATCAGTTGCTTGGCCAGACTGGGCCAGTCCAGCGGCTGGTTGTGGCCATCGCGGCGCCACGAAGCGGCATGTACCTCGTAGATGGACATCGGCGCCGGCAATGCCTGCACCGCACGCTTGTCCATCCACTCGGCATCGGTCCACGCAAACGCGGCGCCACCAGGCACGACCGAAGCGGTGGCCGGCGGCAGCTCGCTCTGGCGCGCGACCGGGTCGGCCTTGAGCAGCACACGGCCATCGGCGGCGGTGATCGCGTATTTGTAGCGGGCGCCGGCTTCCACACGCGGCAGAAACAGCTCCCAGAAGCCGCCCAGACGCTGACGCATGGGATGCCGCCGCGCCTCCCAGCCATTGAAGTCGCCCACCACGGCCACGCGCTGGGCGTGTGGCGCCCAGACCGCAAAGCGTACGCCCGGTACCTCGTCGCAGCGCAGATGCTGTGCGCCCAGCGTGCTGCGCAACGCCTGCCCGTCGCCGGTGGCGATCTGCAGCAGTAGCGACTCGTCCAGGGTGGGGGCAAACGCGTACGGGTCTTCGATCTCCTGCACCACGTCCGGCCAGACGATACGCAGCCGATACGGGCCATCGACCGCCAGCTCGCCTTCGAACACGCCATCGACTGCGCCGGCCTGCATGCGCGCCAGCAACTTGCCGCGTGGATCGATCAGGCCCATCGCCTCGGCGCCGGGTGCCAGCACCCGAACGCGGCGGCGGCCATCGGCCTGCAGATGCGGGCCCAGCACCGCGAACGCGTCGGTCGGCGCTCCGTCGGCCAGCGCCTGTAAGGCAAGCGCGCTATCAGACACTCCTTCCGTGGTCACAGCCTCGCCTTCCGTTCCCTGCCCTTGCACGCCCAACCGTTCGCTCATGACACCGTCGCAAGCGCAGGTGCGGTTGCGGCGGTGCGTTCGTAAAGGGACAGATACTTCTTGCCGGCCACATCCCAGCCGCTGGGCCGCAGCATGGCCGCGCGGCGCATCGCCGACAGCAGGCTGGGCAGCCGGAAGGTGCGGAACGCGCGTTCCAGGCAGCGGCGCAAGGCTTCCACGCTGGCGTGCTGGAACAGGAAACCGGTGACGCCGTCGTCCACGGTATCGATCAGCCCACCGGTAGCGTGTGCGATCGGCAGGCAGCCGAAGCGCTGCGCGTACATCTGGCTCAGGCCGCAAGGCTCGAAGCGCGACGGCATCAGCAGGAAGTCCGCACCGGCGAACATGCGCCGCGCCAGGCCTTCCTCGAAGCCGATGAAGGCACCGACCTGGCCGGGATACCGGCGGGTCAACTCGGCCACCTGTTGTTCGATCTCCGGCTCGCCACCGCCGATCACGGCGATCTGGCCACCGGCCGCCACGATCTGCGGGGCAACCTCGCAGATCAGGTCCAGGCCCTTCTGATGCACCAGCCGCGACACCACCGCAAACAACGGCCCGGTGCTGTCGCGCAGCCCGAAAGCCTTGCGCACCTGGGCGGCATTGGCCTGCCGGCCCTGCCACTGGTTCACGCTGAAGTGCGAATCCAGGTGGACGTCGGTGCGCGGGTCCCAGCTGGCGTCGATGCCGTTGACGATGCCGGTCAGCGCGCCCTTGGCAGCGCGGCCGGCCAGCAGCCGGTCCAGCCCACAGCCCTGCGCCGGGCCGGTGATCTGCTTGGCATAGCTGATGCTGACGGTGTTGACGTGGTCGGCATTGACGATACCGCCACGCAGGAACGACATCTGCCCGTAGAACTCCAGCTCGGCCACCCGCTCGGCCGGGATGCCCAGTGCGGACGCCATCGAATACGGCACCAGGCCCTGGTAGGCCAGGTTATGGATGGTGAGCAGGCACGGGGTGGTGCCGCCGGACCAACGCACGTAGCCGGCCGCCAGCGCACACGGCCAGTCGTTGAGATGCAGCAGGCGCGGCTTCCAGCCCAGGCCGGCATGACCGGCGGCAATCTGCGCGGCGGCATGCGACAAGGTGGCGAAGCGGATCGCGTTGTCTTCGAACTCCGAACCGCTGGTGCTCACATACGGCGAGCCATCGCGTTCGAACAGTTCCTTGGACAACAGGATGTAGATCGGCAAGCCATCGGACTGCACGATGCGGCCGATGTCGCAGGCCGGCAGCGCGGCATGCGCCAACACGCGGCCAACGATCTCGACTTTGCCGGCGCGCTCAAGCACCGCGCGGTAGCCGGGGATCAACACACGCACGTCGTAGCGATGGCGCAGCGCGCGCGGCAGTGCTGCCGCGACATCGCCCAGACCGCCAGCCTTGACGAAGTCGGCCATCTCCGACACCACGAACAACGCACCACGCGTATCGGCCAGCGACACCGGCAATCGCTCGTGATGGCGAATGAAACGCCCGCGTGCATCACGCGGCCGCCCGCTTTTCTTCAGCGTGGGGATCATCGTGCTGCGCTCTAAGCGTGCAGTGCTGGCGTGAAGCGGCATCGTGGCAACCATCTAAACGTCCGTCGTAAAGTGGGTGGAGACGGAAAACGGCGAAGCGAAAACCATCGTCTGCCGATGTGGCCAGACGACATGCTACGAATGAGGAGCAGGGACCACGCGCGTACTCCACGTTGTCCTTGGTGATGAATCTACACCCCGTACAAATAAAATATGCGTGAACATGTGCTGACTTTTCTGCGACAGCCCACATTCCTTTACGCACAGTTGCGCAGGTCTGCAGGCATAAGCGATGCATTGCAGTGCGATGACATCCCCGCATCGGTGCATAGGCACTGAGATGCACCGAATGCGGGAGAGTGCGGCTGCGCTCGTCGTCATCTGTGTAACTTGTTCATGCCCATGTTCGCGTCATGCATCGCATCGCGGCGTCGCGATTGGATGCATGCTGCGGAGTGCGCCATCCGGTCCGGTCTGCTCAAGCGACTCGCGTACGCGCCGATAACCAGCGATAGCACGTCGACCTTTCGAGACCTGGCATGACCGACCAGCCTGACCTTCCAAGCCGCCCGCGTGGCGGGCTGCGCCGTCTGTTGCCCTGGGGCGGCACGGACACCGCGCGCCCGGTCGCTGCGCTGCCGAGCGTGCGCGGCAGCGCGCATGCCGCGCCGGGGCTGGCGGCACATCAGCTGGTTCCCGCCAAGACCAAGTCCGGCGCGCACGATCCGGCGGCCGCCACCGCGATGCTCGTTCGTCTGTTTTCGCATGCAGCGCATCCCGAGGCACTGCTGCTGGCGTTCGCCGAAGGCATCGCCAGCCTGCACGGTGAGCTGGGCGACATGGGCGTACGCCTGAGCGCGGCCTACGCGGCCGGCGACTGGCCAGGCTACGGCCGCACGCTGCGCCAGCTGATCGACAAATACATCCGCACCATCGATATCGGCGACTCCATTGCCGAAGGCCGCACCGAAGCCGAACAGCTGCGCGACCTGCTGCGGCACGCGCTGGGCAACGCCCTGGCCACCCTGCTGCAACGCAGCCCCGAGCTGGCCGAAGAAGCCCAGACCCTGGCCTCGGCACTGCGCCATTGGCGCCCCGGGCACGAGTTGATCACGCTGGAGCAGCGACTGCGCGAACTGAGCCATCAGATCGGCCTGCGCGCCGAGGATGCCAGCGAACAACAGAACCTTTTGCTCGGCTTGTTCGACCTATTGTTGGAGAACGTCGGCGAACTCCTCGACGATCGCAGCTGGTTGCAGGGCCAGATCTCGGTGGTGCGGCAGCTGCTGGCCGGCCCGCTGGACGTGGAATCGATCGAGCAGGCGCGCGGTACCCTGCGCGAGGTGATCTACAAGCAGGGCCTGCTCAAGCAGGGCATTGCCGATTCCAAGAGCGCCATGCGCGAAATGATGGTGTCCTTCGTCGACCGGCTCGACGGCATGGCCACCAGCACCGGCGAGTATCACGACCGCGTTGCCGGCTATTCGCAGGCGATCGGCGACGCTCGCAGCATTCCCGACCTCAACCGCCTGCTGCAGGACGTGCTGCAGGACACCGCCGGGGTCCAGGCCCAGGCGCTGGCCGCGCGCGACGAACTGCTGTCCGCACGCCGCCAGGTCGAAGACGCCGAACAACGCATCGCCTCGCTCGAACAGGAACTCAACGCAGTCGCCGGACTGGTGCGCGAAGACCAGCTGACCGGCGCGCTCAACCGGCGCGGCTTCGAAGAACTGTTCCAGCGCGAAGCAGTGCGCACCCAACGCAGCGGCCAGCCGCTGTGCGTGGCGATGCTGGACCTGGACGACTTCCGCCGCCTCAACGAAGCCCACGGCCACGCCGGCGGCGACGCCGCGCTACGCCACACCGTCGATGTGGCCAAGGCAGTATTGCGTACCACCGATGCCATTGCCCGCTTCGGCGGCGAAGAATTCGTGCTGCTGCTGCCGGACTCGACCATCTTCGAGGCCAGCGCGGCGGTCATCCGCCTGCAACGTGCCATGGCGCAGCGCTCCTTGCTGCACGAAGACGTGCGGATCTTCATCAGCTTCAGCGCAGGCGTGGCGCTGCGCCATACCGACGAAACCCAGGACGAGCTGGTGCGCCGCGCCGACCGCGCCATGTACGACGCCAAAGCCGCGGGCAAGAATCGGGTGATCAGCGCAGATTAGGGCAGCTAACAAAACGACTGTGCTCACCGCCAGGCGGATGCGGTGAGTGCTCGGTGCGGCATGGTCCACTCGTCCGCTCCGTGTTCCTCCGCGCCGTCCGCACTCACCTACGAGTGCTCACTACGTTCTGGTAGCCGCTCCAAGACAAGATCAGTGCGCGGCCTTATTCCCGCGCAGCTTCTGGAACAACATCACGGCTCCCAGCACCACCGCACCGGCGACCACGCCGACCACCATGTTGCCCAGCGCTTCGACCAGCCAGCCCATGCCGCCGGCCGACTTGGCCAGATCCATGACGAGGTGGTGCAACGCTGGGATGTTGTGGACCAGGATGCCGCCGCCGACCAGGAACATCGCCAGCGTGCCTGCCACCGACAGGAACTTCATCAACCATGGCGCGGCCACCAGAATGCCGCGGCCGAGCGCCGCCAGCGACGCGCCCTTCTGGGTCAGGTACAGGCCCAGATCGTCCAGCTTCACGATCGCCGCGACCAGGCCGTACACGCCGATGGTCATCGCCAGCGCGATCGCCACCAGCACTGCCACCTGCTGGCCGAACGACACACCGGCCACCACGCCTAGCGACAGCACGATGATCTCCGCCGACAGGATGAAGTCGGTGCGGATCGCGCCCTTGACCTTGTCCTTTTCCAGCGCCACCACATCGACCTGTTCGTCGGCCAGCGCGCGGGTGCGCTCGGCATGCCGCTGCGCTTCTTCGTCCGCGTCGTGCAGGAACTTGTGCGCCAGCTTCTCCACGCCTTCGAAGCACAGGTAGGCGCCGCCGATCATCATCAGCGGCATCACCAGCGGCACGTTGTAGCCGCGTCCGCGCAGCCAGGCTTCCAGCGCGCTGATCGCCAACGCCGCCGGCACCAGGATCACCTTGTTGACCAGCGACCCCTTGGCGACTGCCCAGACCACCGGCAACTCGCGGTCGGCGCTGACGCCGGTCACCTGCTGCGCGTTGAGTGCCAGATCGTCGCCCAGCACGCCGGCGGTTTTCTTGGCCGCAACCTTGGTCAGGATGGAAACGTCGTCCAGCAGGGTGGCGATGTCGTCGAGCAGGGTAAACAGGCTGGCACCGGCCATGCGGAGGTCCTTCGAGGGTGGTCGTGCGTGAGTAGGCGTGAATTCTCGCCGATCCTGCGCCCGCATGGGGTGATGGCAGGCCATTGTGCGGTCGTTGCATGCCGTTGCCGGGCGGTTGCCGGCACTGCCAAGCCCAGGCCGGACACGTGCCAGCGCAGGCATCGGCAGCGCTCGCAACGCTGTCACTGCGCACCCGGATTCACCGGCTGACGACCCCGCGCTGGCCACACTCGCTGCTCGCATGACGCCCCGGAGATGGCCTTGAGTTCGAATGACCCGCACCGCACACCGGCTCCGGCAACGCACCCGGCCGATCAGGCCGTGGTGGGCGGCATGAGCCGGCGTACGCAGATCCTGCGCTTGTTGCTGCGGTACCGCGGGTCGGGTGTGTTTGCCGGCATGAATCTGGATCCGGCCGCCATCAACGAGTACGAGGTGCCGGCCGAAGGCACGCCCGACCAGTTCGTCTCCGACCTGGAATCGCTAGGCCCCACCTTCGTCAAACTCGGTCAGATGTTGTCCACGCGCCCGGACATCGTGCCGCCGGAGTTCGCCACCGCGCTGGAGCGCATGCAGGAAAACACCAGCTCGGTGCCGGTGGAACGCATCCGCCAGATCATCGAAGAAGAACTCGGCGTGTCGGTCAACAAAGCGTTCTCGTTCTTCGACCCGGTGCCGCTGGGCTGCGCCTCGCTGGCGCAGGTGCATCGGGCCGCGTTGCGCGATGGCACACCGGTGGCGATCAAGGTGCAAAAACCTGAAGTCGCCGCGCAAGTGCGCTCGGACCTGGATGTCCTCAAGAGTTTTGCCACCGCCGCCGACCGGCTCACCGGCATCGGCCGCCGCGTACGCTTTGCCGACTGGCTGGGCGAATTCGGCAAGACCCTGCGCGCCGAGCTCAATTACGAAGACGAAGCCGAAACCCTGGTGCGCTTCGGCAAACATCTCAAGCCGTTTCCGTTGTTGTGGATACCGCAACCGATCTGGGACCTGAGCAGCCGCAAGGTACTGACCATGCAGCTGGCCGAAGGCGTGCGCGTGGACAAGATCTCCGGCCTGCGTCGCACCGAGCAGCCGATGGATAATTTGGCGGCGGAGCTGGTCAAGGGCTATCTGGATCAGATGTTCGTGCATGGCGAAATCCATGCCGACCCGCATCCGGGCAACCTGCGTGTCTTGCAGGACGGGCGGCTGGCCATCTTCGACCTGGGCATGGTGGCGCATGTACCGCCGCGCCTGCGCGAGCGCCTGCTCAAGTTGCTGTTTGCCGCCGTCGACGGGCGCGGCGAAGAAGTGGCCGAAGAGACCATCGCGCTCAGCACGCGCCTGGAGGATTACGACGAAGACCGCTACCAGCGCGAAACCGGGCAGATGATCGCGCGCTATGCCGCGCACGACACCACCTCCGAAGGCCGCGTGGTACTGGATCTGGTGCGTATCGCCACCGCGAACGGACTGCGCACGCCACCTGAGCTGAGCCTGCTCGGCAAGACCCTGTTGAATCTGGAAGGCGTGTGCCGCGCGTTGTCGCCGAACCTGGACACGCGCCGCATCGTCGAACGCCACCTGCAGCATGTGATGCGCGCGCGGCTGAAAAAATCGCTGTCCGCCGCCAACCTGGCCAGCGAAGCGATGGAACTGCAGCATCTGGTGCGCGAAGGACCGCGCCGCATGTCCGAGATCCTGTCGCTGGCCGCGGAAAACCGCCTGCAGATGCGTGTCACCGGGCTGGAAGAATCGCATCTGATGGAAAGCCTGCAAAAGATTGCCAACCGCGTTGCAGCCGGCATCGTCACCGCTGCGCTGATCATGGCCTCGGCGCAGATGATGCGCATCGAAACCGGCCTGAAACTGTGGGGCTATCCAGCCATTGCGATGGTGCTGTTTCTGCTCGGCGTCGTGCTGGGCCTTGGCATCGTGCTCAGCGCACTGCTATTCGACCGCCGCGTCCGCGCACGCGAAGAGCGCGGGCACAGATAGGGGCCGACGAGTCAGCGCGCTCCCATTCGACAAAGCCCCTCTCCCACCGGGAGAGGGGTTGGGGTGAGGGTACGGGGCAACGCCGCTCATCGAGCCCATGCATCAAGCCTCGACGGCGTGACGCAAACCCCGCATCGCCCTCAACGACGCGCTGACGCAAACAGACGCAAACGCTCCCGCTAACGATATGACCGATTGCATCGATCAGTGAAGACCGAACCCGACGTAATCGGCCGATCTCGATCAT
This sequence comes from Xanthomonas sp. WCS2018Noco2-27, assembly GCF_031843525.1. Taxonomy (NCBI): domain Bacteria; kingdom Pseudomonadati; phylum Pseudomonadota; class Gammaproteobacteria; order Lysobacterales; family Lysobacteraceae; genus Xanthomonas; species Xanthomonas sp. WCS2018Noco2-27. The sequence goes on from NZ_JAVTIK010000006.1 coordinate 21,879, forward strand.
CCACCGCCATTCGTGACCACGCACAACAGATGCGTCACGCACAGCGCATTGCCAAATTACCTTGCCAGCACCCAGTGCGACTGCCTTGAATCAACACCGCACGCACCGCCCCCACAGCACACCCAAACAACACTCCATGCGGATGCATACACCCGCATCGAACACAGCATTAAGAGCGGCTAACAAGACCACTGTACTTACCGCCAGGCGGGCGCAGCCGGCGCTCGGTGCGGCATGTACCACTCGTACACTGCGGTTCCTCCGTGCCGTCCACACCTACCTGACGACTGCTCGCTACGTGTTGTTTGCCGCTCTAAACCCACATCCAAACGCAACAAACATTTCAGTCAGCTTCAGCGCGGCATAGTCCGTCATCCGGGTGTCACATTGCAGGTGGCGCACAGGACATGGCGAGCAAGGCGTCCGGTACGCGCTCGCATCATTCCCCCACGGACGTTGCGCATGCATTGGATGTTGTTGTTCTCGTTGTTGCTATTGCTGTGGCTGTTGGTCGCCTCGCCGCGTCTGGCCTGGCTCAAAGCCGGCTTGCTGTCGCTGTTGCTGCTGCTGCTCAGCGCCTGGGGCTTGATCGACCGGCTCAGCGGCGACGGCGTCAATGCGGCCACGCTCTATCACCTGCGCGCAGACATGGACGGCGCCGGCGTCAGCGACTTTTCCGGCTACATCGCCGTGTTCATCGGCATGCTGCTGCTGTCATTAAGCCCGCTCATCCTGGTCAAGGTGCGCCGTTTCCGCCGCCCGCGCGGCGGCGGTGTGGTGTTCGGATCGTTCGTGGCGATGTTGTTGGTCAGCATCGCGCTGAGCCCGCTGTATCGCGATGGCAAACGGCTGTACTACCAGTTGCGTCCGGTCGATTACGCCACGGTGGTGCCGGAATATCAGGTGCCGCTGCAACCGCTGCAAAAGCGCAAGAACATCGTCTGGATCTACGGCGAGAGCCTGGAGCGCACCTACTTCGATGAGTCGGTGTTTCCGGGCCTGATGCCCAACCTGCGCGCGCTGGCCACCGAAGCGGTGGACGTACGCAATCTCAGTTCCACCGAAGGCAGCGGGTGGACCATCGCCGGCATGGTGGCCTCGATGTGCGGCGTGCCGCTGACCACCGCACCCGGCGATGAAAACAGCATGGATCGCATGGGCATGTTCCTGCCCGAAGCGCGCTGCCTGGGCGACTATCTCAAGGATCAGGGCTACCGCAATCACTACGTGGGCGGTGCCGATGCCAGCTTTGCCGGCAAGGGCCGTTTCCTGTCCAGCCATGGCTTCGACGTGGTGGATGACGTGCAGCATTTCCGCGATAAAGGCGTAGCGCCCAAGCACTTTTCCGCATGGGGCGTACACGACGACGTGTTGCTGGACGATGCCTGGGACAGCTTCCAGACCCTGTCGCGCGCCGGCCAACCGTTCATGCTGACCACGCTGACCATGGACACCCATCACCCGGCCGGCCACCTGCCGCTGGCGTGCAAGGGCCAGCGCTACGACAGCGCGCTGGGCGACATCGGTCTGTTGCATGCGATCAAGTGCAGCGACCGCCTGATCGGCGAGCTGGTGGCGCGCATCCGCAACAGTCGCTACGGCAACAACACCATCATCGTGATCGCGTCCGATCATCTGGCCATGCCGAACGATCTGAGCGATGTGTTGGCCCATCAGAAACGCGAAAACCTGCTGTTGTTTCTCGGCAAGGGCATCGCGCCGCAACAGGTGCTCACGCGCGCAGGCAGCACGCTCGATTCCGGTGCCACGCTACTGCAGTTGCTTGAGCCGGGCATGCGCACCCTGGGCTTCGGCCGCTCCCTGCTTGCCAGCGATGCACCGCCCAGCGCCAGCGTCGCCGCCAGTCGCGACAGCGGCAAGGATTACCCGCGCTATCTCGCCTTTGCGCGCACGCTCTGGACCGGGCAAAGCACCCGCATGCTGCGCGTCAACGGCAATGGCGATATGGTGGTGGGCGTGCAACAGGTGCGCCCGCCGGTGCTGCTCGAATACGACGAAGACACCCATCTGAAAACGGTGTATCTGGAAAACACCTCGCGCCAGTTCGACCGCACTCACAGCAAGGGCACGCTGGCCTACGTGGACCGCTGCACCGCATTCGAGGACGGCTCGGCCGATGGCGACTGGTGCGCGCTGGTCGTCGATCGCCAGCAAAACATGAAGCTCTACCGCGACCCGGACCTGACCCGCGGCATCGCCGTCGATGCGCCCCTGGATGCCACCCCGCAAGGTCCGCGCCCGCGCGTGCGTCAGCCGATCATGCTCACCCAATCCGCGCGCAAGACCGCTGCCGGCAGCTACATGCTCGAGCTCTACGCCAAGCGTCGCCCTACCCGCGCGTTCTGGGTGGAAGCGGTGTCGTCCGAGCGCAAGGTGATACTGGCCCAGCAATGGGTGGTGCCCGATGCCGCCGGACGCATCCGCATGCCGGTGGGCCTGGAGCATGCGGTGGAAGACTTGGAAATTCGCGCCTGGCTCGACTACACCGAAGATGTCAGCGTCGACGATCTGGCACTGGTCAAGGACACCCCGGTGGCCGACCGTTCGTAAAGCAGCAGTGCTGCCAAACGCATTCGCCTCGCAGGAGCGCGCTGGCGCGCGATGCAGCGTTACCGGCGATGTCCAACACATGCCGACGCACGTCTACGTCACGCACGTTAGGCGGGGTGCACACGCCGCATCACTGCGGCGCTGACGACGCGTCCTCGCCACCATCGCGTGCCACCGCCACCCCGGCACGACTGAAGCGGATTTCCTGCGGCGACTGCAGCGCAATCCCCACCGTCTCCATCCGCTGCAACAACGCAAAGAACAGCTCGCTGCGCACGCCATACGAATCGCGCGGGCTGCGCACGTAGGCGAACGAATTGAAGTTGACATGGCCGCCGGCCAGCGAGTCGATGAATACCGACGGCGCCGGCTCGGCCAGCACCTTGGCATGCTCGGCGAACAGTTCCAGCAGCATGTCGCGCACCTTCGCCACTTCGGTTTCCAGCGGTACCGAGAACTGCAATTGCACCCGCCCCATCGGATTGGACAGGGTCATGTTGCGCACGCTTTTGGTAATCAATTCCGAATTCGGCACGATCAGGGTGGAGCGATCGCCGACCTGGATTTCGGTCGCACGCACACTGATCTTGCGCACATCGCCTTCCTGGTCGCCGATACGCACCCAATCGCCGATTTTCACCGGCCGCTCGGCCAACAGGATCAACCCCGACACGAAGTTCTGCGTGATCGCCTGCAAACCGAAACCGATACCCACCGACAATGCGCTCAACACCAGAGCCAGCCGCTTCAGATCCAGACCCAATGCGGTCAGACCCCACACCACTACGATCAACCAGCCCAGATAGCGCGCCACCGTGCTGATCGAGTTGCGCGCCCCGTCATCGAGCTCGGTCTTGGGCAAATAGGTATTGAGCAGCCACTGCTGCACCACTTGCACCAGTCCCATGCCAAGCAGGAACACGCACAGCGCCCGGAACACATCGCCGGGAGTGATCACCAGTTCCTTGCCGATGGGGATGCCGTGCGCGATGTTCTCCGCCCAGTCGGTGACCACGTTGATGTTGGCGCCATACGGCGTCAACAGCACCGCAATGCCCAACAGCACCAGCAACACCCGCGCCGCCGCCGAGATCAGCAAGCCCAGCTGTACCAGGCGTCCGCTCCCGATGCTGAGCGCGTGCGACAGCGCGCGGCTGAAGCGCCCATCCGGCTTGAACAACCAGGTCATCAGATCGTCGGCAAAGATCACCAGCAAGCCGAGCAGGCTGCACACCAAGGTGATCCAGATGATCTGCCGCTCTACGAACAAGGCCAGATTGAGATAGCCGAACAAGGCCGCGATCAACGCGAAGATCACCGCCAGGTGGCCCAACAGGCGGATCAGCACGATAAAACCGCCACCGCGCGACACCACCGGCGGCGGCGCATCGCTATCGGGATCGGCCACGCCGGCATTGGCCGCATGCGCGCGTAACGACAGGCTCAAGCCAGCCAATGCCGACAGGATCAAGCCGGCGTACAGCAAGGCGGCCAGCGCGTCGGTGGCCGTGAGCAGCGCGCCGCTGCTGCCGGCTACCTCGTTGGTTTTCATCGCCATACCGCTGAACCAGATCACTGCCGCAGTGGCAAGACAATGCAGGCGCAGGCGATCGACAGTGGCATCGTCCAGCGGAAACAGGCGCCAGCTGGGCTGGTGTTTCATCAGCAGGCTGGCACTGAGCGAACCGACGAAGGCTGCCACCACACTGATGGCGACAAACCCGGTCAGCCATTGATCGAAATCCTCTGGCAGCTCGCTCAACGCGCGAATGCTTTCGGCCAGCACGAACGCCGCCACCCCCAGGCTCAGGGTGCCGACCAACAGGAACCACAGCGCCAGCCCGGAGCGCCTCAGGCGTCCGCCCGGCGCACGCGAGGCCGCGTAACGGCGCCCCAGGTGGCGCAGGAAAATACGCAGCGGGAGTGCCAGAAACAACGCGACCAAGGCACCGGTGATCAACCCACCCACGCCGTTGGCTGCGGTTCCCGCCTGCACCACCTGCACCGCCTTGCCGGACAGCGCCTGCAGGCGGCCACGATCGTCGGGCCATTGCTGTGTGATCTGGCCCCACAACGCAGGCGACAGCGGCGAGGCGACCCGCGTCGAGAGCTTGACGCTGAAGCGCTGCACCCGCTCGCGTTCGAGCCGATCGGCCAGGTCCTTGGCGTTGGAGACCAGCAGCGTGGCCCGGTCGAACTCGGCTTTCAACTGATCGCGCTCTTTGGTCAGCGATCTGCGTTGTTTGGACAGGTCGGCCAGTTCGTTGTCCTGCTGGACACCAAGCCCACTCAGCCGCTCATCGAGATCTTTGAGCGGCTGCTCCAACATGCGTACCAGGTCCTGCGCCTTCCGCTGGGTGCCGGTGACGTCATCGGTCAGCTTGACGAGCTGCTCGGTATCGGCCTTGTCCATGCCCGCGTCGGCCTTGGTCACCACCTGCTGCATGCTGTCCAGCTGGGTCTTCGTACTCTCCAGCTGCTTGTCCTCGTCCTGCGCCGCCGCCGCGCCCACGCAGACCGTCCACAGCACGGCCAGCAACAACAGACGCCGCACCACACCCCACGGAGTACTTCGAACAACTCGGAATTCGGACACAGGCAGGCATCGGACAGGCGCGGACCACCGCGGTGCCGGCATCTTAAGCCACTGCCTACAGCGCAGCCGATCGCCACTGCCAGCCGGGTTCAGGCTGGCAGAGCTCGCCAATATGCAATGGCAAGACGCAATGGGCGGCTCGTCAGCAAAGGCAGCTATCACGCCAGCAGCCGCATGTGACGTGGCATCCCCGCATCCAAACCTGCGCATGAACGTTGTGCGGCTTGTCACCTCGCGGCAACAGTGCGCTGTCGCAGAATCAGGTCACCGCTGCGGCAGACGCAGCGGATGACCGCGAAGGAGAACTCCATGCAGATTCAGATCCAGACCGACAAGCACGTGCCGCATGACCCGTCCGTCGTGCAGCATGTCGAGAAGACCTGCACCGCCCAGCTGGCGCATTTCGCCAACGACATCACCCGCGTCGAAGTGCATTTGCGCGACGAGAACGGCCAACGCGGCGGCGCAGCGGATCGAACCTGCAGTATCGAAGCGCACGTCGCCGGTTTGCCGCCGATCGCTGCCACCAATAGCGCCGAAACCACCGCCTCCGCCGTCACCGGCGCGGCCCGCAAGTTGCGCACCGCCATCGAACACGCGCGCGGCAAGCAGCACGCCAGGGCCACCGCACCGGCACCGGACAGCCTCTGATTCGCTTCAAAGGCAGGGCGTACGCGCCCTGCCTTTGCGTGAGCCCAGTGTCTGAGTGAGTCCAGCGTCGAGGCCTGTTCGGCGCACCACGTTCTTCGACACATGACGTGGGAGCGATTCGCCGCAGGCTTGAGCGCAGTCCGCAATGGACGCCTCGCATGGCGCTCACAGGCGCACTAAGCGAAGGCCATCAGCACTCACACACGATGACATCGGCCCACACTAGCGCTGCGAGGTAAACGTCCGGCTTCGCAGCGGTGCATCCGCGCTGCCGGGACAGAACATCACAAACTTCGACACCAGCACTGGCGACATGCAGCGTCACTTGCGACGCAAAGGCGCTTAGAAACCGTAAGACCTGACCCCAGAAACGACTTCGGCCCGCTGCAATGGAATGCCACTGCAGCGGGCCGAACGATGCGATCTGGTGCGCCCGGAGGGATTCGAACCCCCGACCAATGGCTTCGGAAGCCACTACTCTATCCGGCTGAGCTACGAGCGCCTGGCCGCGCATTATGCCAGAACCCGTGCCACCCGCGTGATGCCTTGGGCCGCTGGCGTCCGCAGACCGCCCGGCGGGAGCTGTCCAATGTGTTCCGCAGACTCCCTCATGCGGAGCGCACGCCCTCCCCGGAGCAGCCGACACCCGACGCAGCCACCGAGCCTCACGCACATGGTGCTTCGCCCCAGTTCCGACCGCAGATGCATGTCCCCGTGTTGACCGGAGTTCTTGCAGCCGGCACGTGCATGGCCGCATCCAGATGGCCGCATCCAGGGCGCGCTGCTACCCTTTGCAGCATGAGCAAGCATGGTTTCGAACAGGCACCCGCAGCGCCCGCGCTGACGTGGTCCGAGCGGCTGGGGCAATACTGGAAACTGGTGCGTGGCGACCGCCCGATCGGCAGCTTGCTGCTGCTCTGGCCCACCTGGTGGGCACTGTGGCTGACAGCCGACGGCATGCCACCGTTATGGACGTTGTTCGTGTTCACCGCCGGGGTCTGGCTGACCCGCTCGGCCGGCTGCGTGATCAACGACTACGCCGACCGCTGGCTGGACCCGCATGTAGAGCGCACCAAGTCGCGCCCGCTCGCCACCGGCGCGGTGTCCGGGCGCGAAGCGCTGTGGGTATTCGTGGTGCTGATGCTGGTGGCGTTCGCATTGGTGCTCAGCCTCAACTGGCTGACCGTGGCACTGAGCGTGCCCGGCGTGTTCCTGGCCGCGAGTTACCCCTATCTGAAGCGTCACACCCACCTACCGCAGGTCTACCTGGGCATGGCGTTCGGCTGGGGCATCCCGATGGGCTTTGCGGCGGTACAAGGCAGCGTGCCGTTGCTGGGCTGGTTGTTGTATGCAGCCAATATCCTGTGGGCGACCGCGTACGACACCTGGTACGCCATGGTCGACCGCGACGACGACATCCGCATGGGCAGCAAGTCCACCGCCATTCTGTTCGGCAAGTACGACCTGCTGGCGCAAGGCGCGCTCTATGCGGCGATGTTTGCGACCCTGGCAGCCGTCGGACTGCGCGCCGGCCTGGATGCAGCCTACTGGGCGGGCCTGGGCGTGGCGGCGGCGCTGGTGCTCTACGAATTCCGCATCGCCCGCCACCGCGAACGCGGCCCCTGCTTTCGCGCCTTCCTGCATAACAACTGGGTGGGTCTGGCGATCTTTGTCGGGATCGCGGCGGCGGTGCGTTAGCAGCGGGGATTGGGGATTCGTAGTTTGGGATTCGTAATTCGGGGTGTGGGCTTTGGGCTGTGGGGTTTGGGGTTTGGGGTTTGGGGTTTGGGGTTTGGGGTTTGGGAGACGCTAAAGGCTGTGCGCCAGGCTTTCCGAGCAGGCGATCTCTTTCCACAACCGCGCTGATAGAACCCGCACCGACCTGTCCAGATAAGGTCCAAAGTGCTGAGCGCCATTCCGCAGGCGACAAGCCCCTCTCCTGCGGGAGAGGGGTTGGGGTGAGGGTACGGGCCGATGCAACAAGCCCGCACTCGCATCAGCATCTGCGAGTGGCCTCGGCTCACTTCGCCCCTGTTTTAAGCGTTTTAAGCGCGACAGCAGTCCACCGACACTCGCGTCTTCGCCTGTGATCGCGCTCACCGAGTGAAAAGAACGCCCGCCTGCTACCCGAGAACCCAGGGCAGCGTCGCGCTAAAAGAACAGCACCCACCTGACCACCGCACCTGAAGCGAAGCGAGAACGCGTAACGCGCTTATCAGCCGCACAGAGCGGCAAAGCGCCAGCCCGCCCGACCCCGTCGTTGACCTAGCTTGCCACCACCTACCGCAGCCTTGCCTCAGCCCCCCGGCCATCTCAACCACAGATCGCTCCCAGCCACACCCTCACGGCACCCGCGCGCACACCCAGGCATCGACCCGCTGCACGCCCGCGCGTCGCAAGGCCAGCGCTGCGGCGTGCAGCGTGGCGCCGGTGGTCATCACGTCGTCCACCAGCGCCACATGTGCGGGCAAGGCGCCGCGTGCGATGAAGGCGTCGCGCAGATTGCGTTGGCGCTCGACGGCATCCAGCTCGGATTGCGGCGCCGTCGCACGCACGCGGCGCAGCAACGGCAAACACGGCAACCGCAGCGCGCGGCCCAGCGGTTTGGCCAGCTCAAGCGCTTGGTCGTAACCGCGCTGACGCAGGCGCTGCCGATGCAGGCTCACCGGCACCAGGGCCTGCGGCCGCGGCAACCGTGCGCAGCGCCTGGCCATCAATTCGCTGAGCAGTCGCCCTGCCGCCAGGTCCTGATGGAACTTGAAGCGCCGCAGCAACCCGTCCACCGGCCAACGATAGGTAAAGCATGCATGCACGCGCTGCAGCGGCGGGATCTGCTGCAGGCACTGCCCGCACAGTGCCACCCCATCGGAGGCGAACAGTTGGGTGGCGCAACACAGACAGGCATGGCCGTGCTCCGGCAATGCGGCCCGGCACGATGGACACAGATCGCAATCGGCCATGCCCGCTTCCGCGCAGACCAGGCACAGGCTTGGCAGCAGCAGGCGCAACACCCGTTGCGGCCACCTGTAAACCGACCCCACCTCTTCAAAGTTGACAGCCTCTTCCATGCTCACCAGACTGCCTGGCTTCCAAGCCGCTGACTGTCAGGAAACTCCGATGTCTGTTGTCGTACGCCATGACTGGGATCGCAAAGAGCTGCAGGCGTTGTTCGATCTGCCGTTCCCCGAGTTGCTGCATCACGCGGCCAGCGTGCACCGCGCACAGTTCGATCCGGCGCAGGTGCAGGTCTCCACGCTGCTGTCGGTCAAGACCGGCGGTTGCCCGGAAGATTGCGCTTACTGCCCGCAAGCGCAGCGCTACGACACCGGCGTGACCGCGCAAAAGCTGATGGAAACCGAAGAAGTGGTCGCCAAGGCACGCCAGGCCAAGGCCGCCGGCGCCTCGCGGTTCTGCATGGGCGCGGCGTGGCGCTCGCCGAAGGAGCGCGACATCCCCAAGGTGGCCGCGATGATCCGCGAGGTCAAAGCCATGGGCCTGGAAACCTGCGCCACGCTCGGCATGCTCGACGCCGGCCAGGCGCGCGCGCTCAAGGACGCCGGGCTGGATTACTACAACCACAATCTGGACACCGCGCCGGATTACTACGATTCCATCATCCACACCCGCCAGTACCAGGACCGCCTGAACACCCTGGAGCACGTGCGCGATGTGGGCCTGAAGACCTGCTGCGGCGGCATCGTCGGCATGGGCGAGACCCGCGAGCACCGCATCGGCCTGCTGCTGGCGCTGGCCACCTTGCCGGCACACCCGGACTCGGTGCCGATCAACCAGCTGGTGCAGGTCCCCGGCACGCCGCTGCACGGCACCCAGCAACTGGACCCGTTCGAGTTCGTGCGCATGATCGCGGTGGCACGCATCGTCATGCCCAAGTCGATGGTGCGCCTGTCCGCCGGCCGCGAGGCGATGAGCGACGAGCTGCAGGCGCTGTGCTTCCTGGCCGGCGCCAACTCGATCTTCTACGGCGAAAAACTGCTGACCACCGGCAACCCGGACACCGAGCGCGACCAGGCCCTGTTCCAGCGCCTGGGCCTGCGCCCGATGCAGATCACCGTCGACGCCGCCGACCACGATCACCCCGGCACGGTGCATGCGGACATCACCCGCGGCGCGGCGTGTGAGCACGCAGCGTGACGACGGCGCACGCCGTCCAAGGATGAACCTGCACTGCGCCCGGCCCTGCTGACCGCAGTAGGGCCAGGCGCGGCAGTAAACCGTCATGACTGGCAGCCCAAGCTCACCGGGCAGCCAACCCGCCCCCACCGGCCGTCGGTGCCGGCTGGGCGATGAGGCCGCGGCACGCTACGCTAGCGACCCTTCTTTCGTTGTCGAACTCCCTCATGGCTCGCCCCGATCTGCACGAACGGATTTCGTCGCTTCGCAAGTTGCGCGTCGCCCAGGAACGGGTGCGGGTGCGCCGCCAGGTCGGCCGCCGCGATGGCGTACGGCTGGAGATCGACGGCCGCTGGCTGACCGGTTTCTGTTCCAACGACTATCTGGGCCTGTCGCAACAGTTCGAAGTGGTTGCCGCCCTGCAGGACGCCGCCGCGCGCGATGGCGCCGGTGCGACCGCCTCGCATCTGATCTGCGGCCACCACACCGCACACGAAACGCTCGAGCGCGAAATCGCCGAGTGGCTGGGCTACCCGTCGGCGCTGCTGTTCGGGAGCGGCTTCATCGCCAATCTGGCCGTGCAGCAAGCCTTGCTCAGCGAAGAGGACGATGTCTGCGTGCAGGACCGGCTCAACCACGCCAGCCTGCTCGACGCCACGCGCCTGGCCGGCTGCCGGCTGCGGCGGTATCCGCATCTGGATGTAGAAGGCGCGATGCGCCAGCTCAAGGGCGCCCCCGAGGGCGCGGCGATGCTGGCCAGCGATGGCGTTTTCAGCATGGATGGCGATGTGGCGCCGCTGCGTGCCTTGAGCCTGGTGGCGCGCATGCAGGAGGCCTTGTTCTATGTCGACGATGCGCACGGCGTGGGCGTGCTGGGCCCGCAGGGGCGCGGCTGCGTCGCCGATGCAGGCCTGGGCGTTGCCGAAGTGCCGCTGCAATTGGTGACGCTGGGCAAAGCGCTCGGCGGCTACGGCGCGGTCGTGGTCGGCGAAGAAGCGCTGATCCGCCATCTGGCCGAAACCGCGCGCCCGTACATCTACACCACCGCCCTGCCGCCGGCGCAGGTAGCCGCCACCCTGGCTGCGGTACGGCTGGCGCGGCGCGACGATTGGCGGCGTGCGCGTCTGGTCGAACTGATCGGCAACTTCCGCGATGGCGCGCGCCGGCATGGGTTCGAACTGATGGCCTCCGACACGCCGATCCAGCCGCTGCTATGCGGCGAGGAAGCCACGGTGATGGCGATGTCGGCCGCACTCGAACAGGCCGGTTTCATGGTCGGCGCGATCCGCCCGCCCACCGTGCCCGAAGGCAAGGCGCGCCTGCGCGTGACCTTGTCGGCGCTGCATACGCCGCAGCAAGTGCAAGCATTGATCGAGGCGATCGTGCAGGCGCGCGACGTGGTCAGCCGGCAGCCACTGCGCGCGTCCGCTTAAGAGCGGCTAACACAACGTAGCGAGCAGTCGTCAGGTGGGTGTGGACGGCGCGGAAAAACCGGAGTGTACGCGTGGACCATGTCGCACCGAGCACTGCCCACGCCCGCCTGGCGGTGAGCAAAGTCGTTTTGTTCGCTGCTCTAAACCGTTGCCGGCAGCGCGCTCGTGCGCAACGCCGGACCGACGCGGCCGGCGCCCGGACGCTCGATGTATCGCGCGAATGGTTCGATGCGTGCGCACTGTCCAAGCGCACCTGCCGACTGCATGCAACCCTGCGTTGGCGGCCTTGGGCGCACGGCACCTCACCGCACGCCTGATCAACCCACTGCGGCAGCGCTTCGACTCGAACGCAGCCACCCGAGTGTCGACAGCTCCGCGCCGATACCGCAGCGTCCACGCGGGCAGTCACTCGGAACAAGTCCGCTGACATGGCAATGACCGCGCCCGAGACGCAAACCGCCACGCCGGCGCAACGCCGCGTCTGGGAGGCGCTGTCGCTGCTGTATCTGGACAGCGCGTGCGATGGCGACCACGCGCGCATTGCCCGGATCCTGGCCGCCTCGCCGTTTACATTGCCGCAACTGCGCACGATGCTGCTGCACGAGGTGCACCCGGCGCTGATCGGCAATCTGCGCAGCGTGGCCGGTGTGTGGGAGGGCTTCGATCACGACTGGTTGGCAGCGGCGATCGCCACACAGCGCGCGCGTCGCTGGCGTTGGCCGGATCGTTGGTGCTGGCGCCGGTATGCACGCCAGCAATGGGCAGTGCTGGCGCCTGCGATCAGCGCAGTGCGCACACACGCGGCACGCTGAGCGCGCGCCAATCGGCGACAATCCACGCATGCATATCGATGTCATCGGCCACGGGCCTGCGCTGGTTCTTCTGCACGGTTGGGCGTTGCACGGCGGCGTGTTCGCACCGCTGGTGGAGCGACTGTCGTCGCACTACCAACTGCATCTGGTCGATCTGCCCGGGCACGGTTTCAGTCATGACGACACCACGCCGTTGGCCTTGCCGTACGTGGTCGCCGCGATTGCCGCGGCCACGCCGCCGGCAGTGTGGGTGGGCTGGTCGCTGGGGGGCCTGTTTGCCTTGCATGCCGCCGCCACCCAACCGCAGGTGCGTGGGCTGGCGATGATCGCGGCAACGCCGCGCTTTGTGCGGGGTGCCGACTGGGCCGATGCGGTCGAGCGCGACGTGTTCGTGCAATTCGGCCAAGACCTGGCGCGCGATTACCGCGGCACCCTGGAGCGTTTTCTGGCGTTGGATACCTTGGGCTCGGCGCATGCGCGCGCCGAACTGCGCAGCCTGCGCGAAACGCTCACCGCACGCGGCGAGCCGGCGGCCGACGCCCTGCAACACGGCTTGCGCCTGCTCGAACGTACCGACCTGCGCCGCGCATTGCCGCAGCTGGCGCGCCCTAGTCTGTGGATTGCCGGGCAACGCGATCGGCTGGTGCCGGCCGCCGGCATGCACGCCGCCGCCGCGCTCGCGCCACACGCGCAGGCGCTCACCATCGCCGGCGGCGGTCACGCTCCGTTTCTCGGCCACGCCGATCAGGTAGCCGAGGCGTTGCAACGCTTCGTTGCGTCCGTGCCGTGAGCAGATCGCCGATCATGCGACTTCGCTGATCGAGGACACATCGCATGGATCTGGGAATCGCCGGGCGCTGGGCATTGGTCTGCGCTGCCAGCAAAGGGTTGGGCCTGGGTTGCGCCCGCGCGTTGGCGCGCGAAGGCGTCAACGTGGTGATCGCCGCACGCGGCCGCGCTGCACTGGACGCAGCCGCCGATGCGTTACGCGCACTGCCCGGCGCCGGAGACGTGCGCAGTGTCGTGGCCGATATCGCAACACCGGAAGGACGCGCCGCAGCGCTCGCAGCCTGCCCGCAGGTCGACATCCTGATCAATAACGCAGGCGGCCCGCCGCCGGGCGATTTCCGGCAGTGGGAACGCGAGGACTGGCTGCGCGCGCTGGACGCCAACATGCTGGCGCCGATCGAACTGATCCGCGCCACCGTCGATGCCATGCGTGCGCGCCGCTTCGGCCGCATCGTCAACATCACCTCCAGTGCGGTGAAGGCGCCGATCGACATCCTGGGCCTGTCCAACGGCGCACGTGCCGGCCTCACCGGCTTCGTTGCCGGGCTGGCGCGCAGCACGGTGGTCGACAACGTCACGCTCAACAATCTGTTGCCCGGCCAGTTCGCCACCGACCGCCTGCGCGGCAACTTCGCCGCCATCGCGCAACAGCAAGGTAGTACCGCCGAGGCGGTCGCCGCGCGCAAGCAGGCCGCCATCCCGGCCGGGCGCTTCGGCGAGCCGGATGAATTCGGCGCGGCTTGCGCGTTTCTGTGCAGCGCGCAGGCCGGCTATATCACCGGGCAAAACCTGCTGATCGACGGCGGCAGTTATCCGGGCACGTTCTAGCGCACCGGCCATGCGGAGCTTGTGGCAACCGCGGACGACGTCGCGGTTGTGTTCGGCCACGACTCGGCTTGTCGAAACACATTGCTAGTTCATTGCGGTCGCCACGCAGTCGCTGGCAGAGCGACCGCTCGCAGAGTTCTCCAGGCCGATTGCCACGCCACACCACGCATCGATTCCCTCCGCCGCGCCCACGGGCGACAATAGCGTCGTCATGAACAGCACTTTCGATCCCCGCCACGTCCGCCGCGCCTTTGCGCGGGCCGCCAACAGTTATGCCGCCGCCGCCGCGTTGCAGCGCGAAGTGGAAACGCGCCTGCTCGAATCGCTCGATTACCTGGGCGAGCAGGTGCCCAAGGTGGTGCTGGATGTCGGCGCCGGCCCCGGCCACGCCAGCGGCGCGATCAAGAAACGCTGGCCCAAGGCGCAGGTGATCGCGCTCGACCAGGCCATGCCGATGCTGCGCCAGGCGCGTAAGGCCGCCGGTTGGTGGAAGCCGTTCGCGCAGGTCTGCGCCGATGCGCGCGCGCTGCCGGTGGCCGACGGCAGCGTGGATGTGATCTTCAGCAACCTGTGCCTGCAGTGGGTGGAAGACCTGCCGGCAGTGTTCGCCGGGTTCCGCCGCGCGCTGCGGCCGGGCGGGCTGCTGTTGTGCTCCACCTTCGGGCCGGAAACCTTGATCGAGTTGCGCGACGCTTTCGCCCAGGCCGACACCGCCCCGCACGTCAGCCGCTTCCCGCCGATCGCGCAATTCGGCGATGCCTTGCTGATGTCCGGCTTCCGCGACCCGGTGCTGGACCGCGACCTGTTCACGCTCACCTATAACGACCTGCCCGCGCTGATGCGCGAGTTGCGTGCGATGGGCGCGACCAATGCGCTCAGCAACCGCCGCGCCACGCTGACCGGCCGTGGCCGCTTTGCCGCTGCCAGCGCCGCTTACGAACCGTTACGGCGGCCGGACGGCACCCTGCCCAGTTCCTGGGAAGTGATCTACGCGCACGCCTGGGCACCGGCACCGGGCGCGCCCATCCGCGAGCGCGGCCAGGACATCGCCAGCGTGCCGGTGTCCTCCATCCCGATCCGCCGCCGCATCGACTGACCGCGCTGCGGTGCACATCGCCCGCCGCCGCGCGCCTGTGCCGGTGATACACAGCATTGCGCCGACGCCGATGCTGCGCCGGCGGGCTTTGTAGTGACTGCCGGTAGAATTCATTAATAAAGTGCCGCGATCCTGTGCTGGCCTACCCGCTTCTGGTCCCCGCCCCAAGCGACCCCCGCCCCCAAACGGTTTCCCCCATGTTGAAGTGGCTTCTCATCGCGCTGTTCATCGCGTCGGCGCTGTACATCCATTACCGCGGTCGCGTGCGGCACCGGCTCAGCCGGCAGCTGCTCGACCATTCCACCTTCATGGCGCCGATCAACACGCTGATGTACCTGTGTTCGCGCGTGCCGACCACACCGTTTATCGACCCGGGCAAGGAATTCCCCGAGCTGGCGCCGCTGCGCGCCAACTGGCCGGTGATCCGCGATGAAGCGGTGGCGTTGCAGCAGATGCAGAAGATCCGCGCCGCCGACGGCTATACCGATATCGGCTTCAACTCGTTTTTCCGCCGCGGCTGGAAGCGCTTCTATCTGAAGTGGTACGGCACCGCGCACCCGTCGGCGGCCGAGTTGTGCCCGCAGACCACCGCGTTGCTCAAGTCCATCCCCACGGTGAAAGCGGCGATGTTCGCCGAGCTGCCGCCGGGGAGCGAGCTGCGCCCGCACCGCGACCCGTTCGCCGGCTCGATGCGCCTGCACCTGGGCCTGGCCACGCCCAACGACGACCGCTGCTTCATCGACGTCGATGGCCAGCGCCACAGTTGGCGCGACGGCGAGTGGACCATGTTCGACGAGACCTATATCCATCATGCGCGCAATGACACCGACCAGGACCGCATCATCCTGTTCTGCGATATCGAACGCCCGATGCGTTGGCGCTGGGCGTCGGCGCTGAATCGCTTCGTCGGCCGCAGCCTGCTGTCGGCCGGCGCATCGCCCAATCAGGACGGCGACAAGACAGGCGGCATCAACCGCGTGTTTCGGTATTTCTACGCGGCGCGCCTGAAAGCCAAAGCGTTGAAAGAGCGCAACAACCCGCTGTACCAGGTGCTCAAGTGGAGCATCTTCATCCTGGTGGTGATCGGTATCGTGCGGCTGTAACGCCCGACCACCCGCGTAGGAGCGCACCTGGGCGCGACGAGGCATTCCCGGTAACGCTTCATCGCGCCCGGGTGCGCTCCTACACAGGTCTAGCGCATGCCGATCGACGCTCTCAGCGCGACACCTGCGCAATCCATTCCTGCAGGTTGTAATAGTTGGTGACGCGGGTGATCGCGCCGTCCTGCACATCGAAGAACGCACCGCCTGGCAGCACATAGGTCTGGCCGTTGGCATCGGGCAGGCCTTCGTCGGTGGTGTGGTAAACCCCGTGCACCACGTATTCGGCCCCCACCCGCGTGCCGTCGTCGTTGGCGGTGATCACGATGTCGCGCAACTGCTCGCGGTAGCTGTCGTTCATGCGCTGCAGGAAGGCCGCGAATTCCGCGCGGCCGATCTCGCGCGCGCCTTGATTGAGGTCGTGCGCCACATCCTCGGCCAGGAACGCCAGCATGGCGTCCCAATCGCCGCGATTGAAGGCGGCGTAATAGGCCTGGACCAGGCCGATGGCGTGTTGCCGATTGCTCTCGCTCATGCTCGAACCTGCCGCTGGGAAAGCCGCATCATAGAGCGGGTTTTGCGTGCGCGCTGAGACGCGGTCAGCGTCCGACTGCATCACAGGCGTTCCCCTACCTCGACGGCCGCGCCGTTGCGCGCAGCGCACACCACCACACCATGCACCGCTGACGCCCGGTGCCGATCCATCGCGGCGAGGCGCTCGTGCAACCGCGACGCGCCATCGCGCCGACTGGCTGAATCGCCAGCTCGATGCCGCCCGATGCCACGCAGCCGTTTCAGGGGCCCTGCACCACCAGATCGCGGTGGAAGAAGTAAACCTCCTGCAGCAGGAAGCGCCAGCTGGTGTGGAAACTGCGAAAGCGCGTACTCGGCGTGGACGAGGCCAGCGCATCCACCCCCAGCTCCTGGCTCAGCCGCAGCGCCCGCGCCATGTGTAGCGGGTCGCTGACGATGATCGCCCGGTGCATGCCATGACGGGCCATCAAGATGCGCGCCTGTTCCAGGTTCTGCCGGGTGGTCCGCGAGACCGTCTCGATCACGATCGCTTCCGGCGGCACCCCGTGGCGCAGCGCGTAGCGCCGTGCCACCTGCGACTCGGAAAACCGCGCGCCATTGCCGAAGCCGCCAGTGAACAACAGCCGCGGCGCATAGCCCTGCTCGTACAGATCCAGCGCATGCCGGATCCGTTCTTCGAAGACGGGCGACGGGCGCGCGTCGTAAGCCGCCGCGCCCAGCACGATGATCACGTCCGCCGGCGCGGCCTGATCGCGGTCGCCGACCCAGACGATCCAGCCAGCCACCGCCACCAGCCAGATCAGCGCCAGCATGCATAACCGCCAGCCCCAGCCCCACAGGCCGAGTCCGCGCGCACGCCTGCT
Source organism: Xanthomonas sp. WCS2018Noco2-27 (assembly GCF_031843525.1). Classification (NCBI taxonomy): domain Bacteria; kingdom Pseudomonadati; phylum Pseudomonadota; class Gammaproteobacteria; order Lysobacterales; family Lysobacteraceae; genus Xanthomonas; species Xanthomonas sp. WCS2018Noco2-27. Next base: position 39,283 of record NZ_JAVTIK010000006.1, read on the forward strand.
CACGCCGCGGCCCACGGCAGTGCGTCCAGATCGACATTGCCGCCGGACAGGATCAGCCCGACCCTGCGCCCGGCAAACCGCGCCGGCTCGGCCAGCACCGCCGCCAGCGTGATGGCCGAAGACGGCTCCACCACCTGCTTGAGCAGCTGCCAGATCAGCCGCATCGCCTGCACCACGGCCGCATCGTCCACCGTGATCACCTGCGCGCCGGCCGCCTGCAGCAACGTAAAGTTCGGCGCGCCCAGGGTGCCGCGCAGACCATCGCAGACGGTGTCGGGCACGAAGTCGACCAGGCGCTGCCCAGCCGCCAGCGAGCGCGCGGTGTCGGCCGCCCCGCTCGGCTCGGCCAGCATCAGCGCACAGCCCGGCGCAGACCGCAGCGCCAACGCCGCACCGGCCGCCAGCCCGCCGCCGCCGACCGGCGCCAGCAGCACATCCAGCCCGCCGCTTTGATGCAGCAACTCCAAGGTGGCCGTGCCCTGGCCGGCGATCACGGCCGGATCGGTGTACGGATGCACCAGAGTCGCGCCACTGGTGGCCTGGACCTGGGCACACAGCTGCTCGCGTGCTGCGATGGTCGGCGCACAACGCCACAACGTGGCGCCATGCCGGGAAATATTGGCCAGCTTGGCGGCAACCGCACCTTCGGGCACCACGACATGACAGCCGATACCGCGCGTACGAGCGGCCAGCGCCAACGCCGCGCCATGGTTACCGGACGAGTGGGTGACCACGCCGCGCGGTGCCACGTCGTCAGGCAGCGACCACACCGCATTGCAGGCGCCGCGGAACTTGAACGCGCCGCTGCGCTGCAGGTGCTCGGCCTTGAAGAACAGCTGCGCACCGCACAGTGCGTCCAGGCGGTGCGAGGTCAGCAACGGTGTCGTCGCGCAGTGCGGCGCAATGCGCGCGGCGGCTTGCAGGACATCTGAATGGGCAAGAGGGACCGTGTCGATCATGCCTGCAAGATTAACGTATCGCCTCACTCTTCACGGCTCGCACGCACACCGCCTGCGCATGCTGGATCGATGAAAAAGCGCCACATTGCGGCACAGTTAAGGACCGATTCAATGCAGCGGTTCGAAAGTGAGATCATGGTTGCAGGAGGGCACCATCCATGAAATTCCGTCTGATCTTCGCCGCCGGGCTATTGGCCTTGGGCGGCTGCGCAACTTACGACTACACCGGGGGCGGGTCGGGCGGCTATTACCGTGGCGCGCCTGCTGTGCAGTATCGCTATCCGCCGGGATACTCGCCCTACAACTACGGCGGCCTCTACGGCGCCCCGTATGGTGCCGGTGCGATCGGGCTGTACGACTACCCGGTGTATCCGGTCTACCGTGGTGGCGGCTATTACTACCGGCAAAACGATCGCCGCCCGCAGTACCGCCCGCCGCGTCCGAACGGATCGTTCAACAACGGCCCGCGCCCGAATGGCCCACGTCCGCAGCGTCCCAATTCGCCACCGGCGACGGGTGCACCGCCCGCGCGGCCACCGGCACGGATCGGCGCGCCGCCGCGTGTGATTCGCGAGATCCAGCGCCAGACAGCGCCACGCAACAGCCGCCAGCAAATCCCATGACACGCTGACTGCGACGTGCCCCACAAATGGCGACATTGGGGGCTTGCGTTCAGTCGGCACTTGGTCGCAAGCTAGGTGCTCTGTGTGACCCGCCACGTCATGTTATGACCCGGCCCGCCCCACTGACCGACTTATGTCGATGTCCGACAGGGAAATCTGGATCCCCCCTGTTCCGGCCCTGTCGGATATCGGCGCCTCCAATGCATAAAGCCCCGGCATGCCGGGGCTTTATGCATTTGTAGATCGAGGATCGCAGGCGCATCAGGACGCGCAGTGCCTGCAGCCGCGCAATGATCGAGAAAGCGTGCAGGTGTTGCCGGAATCGCAGAAAAAAATAAGGGTCGGCAGTCCCCCGACTACCGACCCTTACGCTACCCCATCGCACGCGCGGCTGGCCCCTGTTCCAATTCCAGCCTTTGCGCCCATGTCGCAATGCCACGATAGGTGCAGTAGGGATATCCGCACGGAACGTGCCAACTTGAGGGTCACTATCTTAAAATGTGACTTGCATCACATATTTAACGATTTAGTGACCATCGCGGCGCTTCAGTCGATACTTCTGCGGCCGTTTTCCTTCTCTCTGCTGATCAGTCCACGCCCATGTCCGACTCTTTCTATTGCTTCGATGTCATCGTGATCGGCGGCGGCCATGCCGGCACCGAGGCCGCGTTGGCGTCTGCGCGCGCAGGTGCCCGCACCTTGCTGCTGACTCACAACATCGAGACGGTGGGCGCGATGAGCTGCAATCCGGCCATCGGCGGGATCGGCAAGGGCCATCTGGTCAAGGAGATCGATGCGCTGGGTGGCGCCATGGCGCATGCGGCGGATCTGGCCGGCATCCAGTGGCGCACGCTCAATGCGTCCAAGGGGCCGGCTGTGCGTGCTACCCGCTGCCAGGCCGACCGCAACCTCTACCGCAACGCCATCCGTTGCATCGTCGAGGCACAGCCCAACCTGACCGTGTTCCAGGCGGCGGTGGATGATCTGATCATCCACAACGGCGCCGCCGAAGGCGACAGCGTGCGCGGAGTCATCACCCAGACCGGGCTGCGCTTTGAGGCGCCGGCGGTGGTGCTGACCGCCGGCACCTTCCTGGCCGGCAAGATCCATGTCGGCGAAACCCAATACGCGGCCGGGCGCATGGGCGACCCGCCGGCCACCACGCTGGCCGCGCGTCTGCGCGAGCGGCCGTTCGCGATCGACCGCCTCAAGACCGGTACCCCGCCGCGCATCGACGGGCGCACGCTCGACTACAGCGTCATGGCCGAACAACCCGGCGACGACCCGCTGCCGGTAATGTCGTTCATGGGCCAGGTCAGCGACCACCCACGCCAGGTCAGCTGCTGGATCACACACACCACCGAGCAGACTCACGACATCATCCGCGGCGCACTGCACCGCTCGCCGCTGTATTCGGGGCAGATCGAAGGCATCGGCCCGCGCTACTGCCCGTCGATCGAAGACAAGGTGGTGCGCTTCGCCGAGAAGACCAGCCACCAGATCTTCGTCGAACCCGAAGGCCTGGAGGTGACCGAGATCTATCCCAACGGCATTTCCACCTCGCTGCCGTTCGATGTGCAGCTGGCGCTGGTACGCTCGATACACGGCTTTGCGCAGGCGCATATCACCCGCCCCGGCTACGCGATCGAATACGACTTCTTCGACCCGCGCGGGCTCAAGGCCTCGCTGGAAACCAAGGCGGTCGGCGGGCTGTTCTTTGCCGGACAGATCAACGGCACCACCGGTTACGAAGAGGCCGCCGCGCAAGGCCTGCTGGCCGGCCTCAATGCCGCCCGCCATGTGCAGGGGCTGCCGGCCTGGTCGCCGCGCCGCGACGAGGCCTACCTGGGCGTGCTGGTGGACGATTTGATTACCCACGGCACCACCGAGCCGTATCGCATGTTCACCAGCCGCGCCGAATACCGGCTGCAGCTGCGCGAAGACAATGCCGATGCACGCCTGACCGGGGTGGGCCGCGCGATGGGTCTGGTCGATGAGGCGCGCTGGGCGCGCTTTTCGGCCAAGCAGGATGCGGTGCAACGCGAGACCGCACGCCTGTCGGCACTGTGGGCGACGCCGGGCAATGCACTGGGGCGCGAAGTAGCGCAAACGCTGAACGTGTCGCTTAGCCGCGAAACCAATGTGCTGGACCTGATCAAGCGCCCGGAACTCACCTACGCCACGCTGATGCGCGTGCCGACACTGGGGCCGGGCGTGGACGATACGCAGGTGGCCGAACAGGTCGAAATCAGCGTCAAGTACGCCGGTTATCTGGATCGCCAGCGCGACGATATCGCACGCCAGCAACGCCAGGAAAATACGCCGATCCCGGAAGACTTCGACTACGCCGGCGTGCGCGGTCTGTCGATCGAAGTACAGCAGAAACTCGAACGCGTGCGCCCGCAACACATCGGCCAGGCACAACGCATTCCCGGCATGACCCCGGCAGCGATCTCGCTGCTGCTGGTGCATCTGGAACGCGCGCGGCGTAGCAAGGTTGCATGATCTGGTCGTGTGCCGGGCTGCATCTGCGTGAGCTGGTTATGATTGGGGCACGTCATGCACAAGGACAGCGACCCCATGGACATCCATCCCATCGCAGCGGACAAACGCGAGGCAGTGCTGGCGGCGTTGCGCGAGATCGAGCAGCAACATGAGGTCCGCATTCTGCTGGCGTGCGAATCGGGCAGCCGCGGCTGGGGATTTTCGTCGCCCGACAGCGATTACGACGCACGCTTTGTCTACGTCCATCGGCGCGACTGGTATCTGAGCGTCAACGAAAGCACCGGTCCCGGCGAGCCGCAGCGCGACGTGATCGAGCTGCCGATCTCCGACGATCTGGATGTCAGCGGCTGGGACCTGCGCAAGGCACTGCGGTTGGTCTCCAAGTCCAATCCGACGCTGCTGGAATGGCTGCATTCGCCGGTGGTGTATCGGCAAGATCCGGTTGCTGTCGAGCAGTTGCGGGCGATCGCCACGCACTTCTATTCACCGCTTGGCACCTGGTGGCATTACTTCAACATGGCCAAGAGCAACTATCGCGGCTACCTGCGCGGTGAACGGATTCGCACCAAGAAATATCTGTACGTTTTGCGCCCGATTCTGGCATGTCAGTGGATCGAGCGCCGCCAGGACATGCCGCCGATGGCATTTGAATTGCTGCTGGACGAACTGCTGCCGAGTGGAGACCTGCGCGAGGAAATCGAGCGTTTGCTGGCGCTCAAGCGCATCTCCACAGAAGTGGAAGATGGACCACGGATTGCGGTGATCAGCGATTTTATCGAAGCAGAACTCGACCGCATGGGCACGGCGCAGCCACAGCTGCCGGCCGGCAGCGGGCGTTCGGATGCCCTGGACACCTTGTTTCGGCAGATGCTCTCCAACGACGCTGCATCGCCCTGAGACATTGCGTTGCGCTGTCGGCCTGGCTATCGACCGCCAGTCACTGCAGAGCAGCCCAGGGCTGGCGATGTCGGCGTATCGGCCTGGTCTCACAGAAGGCAAACACAGACATGTCACTTGGCTCCAGGCCTGCACACCTTGCCAGTGAATGCACTGAAGCGATGGCGTATCCCGATTAGCGAAGCCCCAGCCGAACAGAGGCGTTACGGGTGGACCAGACGGTCGATGGAAACGCGATAGATGTTGCTATGATTTGCCAACGCCGACACATTTCACTAAATGAACGCATTTGGCACGCTACGGACCGCAACGTTTCGCATCGCCGGTCCTGTTCTGTTTTTACTGCTGGGAAGTATCTCCACCGCCCATGCCAATACCGAAGAAGATGGCCGATATTGGTTGAGTATCTACGCCCAGGGCAAATTGCCGGTCGAGAACCTTTACTGGAGCATGGATATTCATCCGCGCTGGCGCGAGGAAGGCGAGCAGTTCGATCAATTGATCCTTCGCCCTGCGGTATTTTACCGGCTCAACCCCAAGGCCAGCGTCTGGATGGGGTATGACACCATCATCAGCCATCCGGCCGGTCAGCCGTCCAACCGCGAAAATCGCTGGTGGGGACAGTTTCAGTATCAGTTCGATCCGATCGCCGAGATCAGCATCACCAGCCGCACCCGTCTGGAGCAGCGCCACCGCGAAGACTTCAGCGATGAGGGCTACCGCGTGCGGCAAATGATCCGCGCCACCCGCCCGAGCGGATTCAGTCCGCAACTGTCCTGGGTGCTGTTCAACGAGCTGTTCGTCAATCTCGATCAGACGCAATGGGGTGCGCGCCGCGGTATCGACCAAAACCGCGTCTTCGTCGGCATCAACTGGAAATTCAACGCCATTTCCAATATGGACGTTGGTTATCTCAACCAGTTCGTCAATACGCGTGCAGTGGACCGCGAAAACCACGTATTGATGACGACGTTGCGCTTCAACTTCTAAACGCCGCGGTAGCGCACCGGCACCGAGTGCCGGATCGCGCCGGAGTTTCTTCGCGTGGACCGAAGCGGCAGCGCGTTTGCATCCGCACCGTGCGCCAACCCGCCACGATGCTGCGCGTATTGCCGACACCTCGGCAATACGCCGGATTACACCGGCAACAGCCGCTGTCGCAGCATTTCGGCAAACAGGTCCACGGTCTTGTCGGCTGCCTGGATGATGCTGGCCATATGGATGAAGCCGTGCACCATGCCGGGAAAGGTGTGCACGCTGACCTCGACACCGGCTGCGCGCAGGCGCTCGGCATAGCGCAGGCCTTCGTCGTGCAGAACGTCGCGCTCGGCCAGCACGATCAGCGCCGGCGCAACGCCGCTCAGATCCGGAGCAAGCAGCGGCGAGACGCGCCAATCCAGGGCGATAGCTGGATCCTTGATGAAATGCTGGTTGAAAAACTGCGTGGCCTGCCGGGTCAGCGGTGGAATGTCGGCATTGATCGTGCGGGACGGATACTCGCCGCTGTCTTCGCGTGCGTCTGTGAGCGGATACAGCAACAGCTGACAGCGCAGCGCAATGCCGGCATCGCGTGCCGCCACTGCAGCGGCGGCACCCATCGCGCCGCCGATGCTGTCGCCGGCCACCGCCAACCGCTGTGGATCTGCGCCGACCTGCTCGGGATGCGCGGCCAGCCACTGCACAGTGGCGATGACGTCCTCCACGCCGGCCGGCGCGGGGTGCTCGGGAGCCAGCCGGTAATCGACGGCCAGCACCTGGCAACCGGCGCGTGCCGCGAGCTGTCGGCACACATCGTCATGCGACTCCAGATCGCCCACCACGCCGCCGCCACCGTGCACAAACACGCAGGTTGGCGCGGGCGCGTCGCTCAGGCCCGGCGGCCGATACAACCGGAGCGGCACCTTGCCAACAGCGGTGTCGGCCTGCACGGCGCGCACCTGCGCCATCTCCAGCACCGGAAAGCCGAGCTGCGCGCCCAGCCCACGCATCATTGCGCGTGCGTCTGCCAGGGGCAGCGTTTCCATCGGCGGCTGGGCGGCCTGCTGAAGAACAGCGAACAGGCGAACGACATCGGGATCGAACATGGCGGTCTCGTTGGCAGTGGAGGACTACCGAGTTTGCCTGATACTTATTTTAAATAACCATTAAATGAAATAACTACCTGGCCGAATGACGCGCGATCGCCTGGGCAGGCCGGTGCTGGCTTGATACACAAGGGTTCTGACCTGCAACGCGTTACATCTTGCGGGCATGCACGCGACCACCTGCAATGCCGATTGCTGCGTTGCATCGCGTGGATGCGCAACCGCATGCCGCGTGCGCAGACCGTGCGGGGCATGAAGCAGCAACGCGCCTCATCGCAGTGCCGTCTTCTAGACGCACCCCGGCTCGCGTCGCTTCAATCCCATCAATGCGCGCGCGTCTGGACAGGTACAGCCCGTGCCACGGCTGGCCCCGTGCCACCGGCCGGCGGCCGCCGAGCAAGGCAATGCGCCGTGTGGCGCACGCAGCGATCAGTCGTCGTCTTCGGCGGCGGCTTCGCGGCCTTGCTGGCGGATCAGGTTTTCCTGCCGCGCGTCTTCAATGGAGGCGCGGATGGCGCGCACGTCGGCGCGCTTGGTGTCGAACTTGAAGCGGCCGGTGAGCACGCTGTCCGGGCGCAACTCACCCTTTTCGTAAAGCGCCCACATTTCTTCGCCGTAGTGGGTGTCCAGCAGCTCCGGAGCGAAGCGGCCCAGGCAGTCGCGCAAGTTGTGCACATCGCGCAGCAGCATGTCGCGCGCGGCATTATTGCCGGCGGCACTGACCACCTGCGGGAAATCGATCACCACCGGGCCGTCGGGCGAGACCAGCACGTTGTATTCGGACAGATCGCCGTGCACCAGACCCAGCGACAGCATCTTGACCACATCGCCGATCAGGCTGACATGGAACGCGTGCGCCTGCTCCGGCTCCAGCTCCACTTCGCCCAGCCGTGGTGCGCTGTGACCGGCGGCGTCGGTGACCAGATCCATCAGCAGCACGCCATGGAAATAGCCGCGCGGCTTGGGCACGTGCACGCCAGCATCTACCAATTGATAGAGCGCGTCGGCTTCGGTGTTCTTCCATGCGGTCTCGGCTTCGCGACGGCCGAACTTGGTGGCCTTGCCCATCGCGCGCGCCTGGCGGCTGCCGCGCACCTTGCGGCCTTCCTGATATTGCACGCGCGCCTGGAAGCTGCGTTGCGCCATGTCTTTGTAGACCTTGGCACACAGGATGTCGGCGCCGGCGCTGACCACGTAGACGGAGGCTTCCTTGCCGCTCTTCAGTGGTCGCAACACTTCGTCGATGACACCGTCGTCGATCAGCGGCTGCAGGCCCTTGGGGGTTTTCATGGACGAGGGGGACCGATCCGAAACAAGTCGGCAGCGATTATGCGGCAAGCAGGATGAAGTGCTTACATGCGAGGCGCACAGTGCGACCGGAAGCAGGCATTGGCGCGAGCGCTTACCATGCGTGGACCTGCCTGACGCGCGATCCGATGCCCGAGCCCACCGCCAGCCGCCGCAAACGTCCCGCCGCCATCGCCGCGACCGGGAGCGAGCGCGGCCTGCCATACGAGTTGATGCAGCAGATTGCCGCCGCCCAGGGCGACCCGGACTTCATGACCTCGCTGGGGCGCGGGCTGGTGGTACTGAGCGTGTTCGCCCAGCACCCGCGCGAGGTGACCATGTCGCAGATCAGCCTGGAAACCGGCATCTCGCGCGCGGCGGTGCGGCGGGTGCTGCATACGCTGGCCAAGCTGGGCTATGTCGGCGAGCAGGGCCGTGGCTATGTGTTGTTGCCGCGCGTGCTGGGGATTGGCGGCGCGTATGCGGCGTCTTCGGCGATGACCGCGGCGGCCCAGCCGGTGCTGGACGGGCTGCGCGACCAACTGCACGAGTCCTGCTCGCTGGGCGTACTGGACGGCGACGACCTGCTGTACGTGGCGCGCGCGGAGACGGTGCGGATCATGTCGATCGGGCTACGCCCGGGCACGCGATTGCCGGCCTATTGCACCTCGATGGGCCGGGTGCTGCTGGCGGCCCTGCCCGGCGACACCTTGCAGGCCTACCTGGAGCGCACCACGCTGCGCCCGCGCACCGACCGGACGGTGACCCAGGCCTCAGCGCTGCTGGAGGTCCTGGCGCGCGCGCGCCGCGAAGGCATGTGCCTGACCGACCAGGAGCTGGAAATCGGCCTGCGCTCGATCGCGGTGCCGGTGCGCAACCTGCGTGGCGAGGTGATTGCCGCGCTCAATATCGGTGCGCAGGCCGGGCGCGTCAGCCTGCAAACCATGCAGACGCAGTTGCTGGAGCCGTTGAAGCTGGCGGCGCAGCGCTTGGGGGCGTTGCTGAGTTAGCGCGTGCGGCGCGTCTTGAGCGCTGTAACAGTCTCGATCCTGAGTGAAGCGGCTGAGACCCTCGGGCTGTGAGTGGCCTGGGTCCCGCACACAAGCGTGACGTGCGCCTCGCGCACAGCTGCATGTCATTGCTTCGCATGCAGCAGGCAGCGCGTTGGTCGCGTGCTCCTGCACCCTCCCAATGCACCCGACGCACCCGCCACCCGCGTCAGGGCTCAGCGCGGCCGACGCAGGAAGCCCACCACCGCCTCCACCCAGGCCGCGTGGGTGTCTTCCACATGCGCCACATGATCGGCGTGCGGCAAGGTGATCCAGCTACGGTCTTGGCTGCCCAGGCGTGCGAACAAATGCGCGTTATCCGCTTGTGTGGCGATGGGATCGTCGACGCCGCGCAGCAGCAGCACCGGCAACGTCGTGACCTGCTCGGGCTGGAACGCGAACTGCGCCATCGCGTGCCAGTCCGTGCGCACCGGGTCGGCCGCAAGCGACTGCGACACGTAGGCCGCACGCACGCCAGGGGGCGCCGCGTTGGCAGTGATGAAATCCTCGCCGGCCGCCGTGGCGGTGGTGCGTGCGCGCAAAGGCTGGGCAGGTGTTGTCGCGTCGGTGGGCGGTGCATCGACATCGTCGGGAAAGCCGTACAGCACCAGCGCGGACACCGCCTGCGGGTGTTGCTGGCCGACCAGCAGCGCCACCCGCGCGCCGTTGGAATAGCCAATCAAGGCCGGTGGCGGCAGACCCGGGTATTGCCGGGCAACCCAGGCCAGCACCTGCGCGACATCGCGCACCGCGCGGTCGGGCGTGTTCCATCCGCTGCGGTCGCGTGCACTGCCGCCGTAGCCGCGCAGGTCCACCGCGTAGGCGGCGAGCCCGGCCTGTGCGAAGGCGGCCAGCACCGAGCGCGAATCGGCCGCTTCGCCCGGCACCTGCAGGTCGAAGTTGGGCAGCGAACTCCAGGTGCGGCCATGCACCAGCAGTACCGCGCCACGTGGCTGCGCCGGCACGCGCGACCACACCGCCAGTGCCTGACCATCGTCGGCGCGCACCTGCGCCAGCTGGGTGCCGGGCCCGGGCTGCGGTTGTGCCCCGGCAGCCAGCGAGATCAACAGCAGCAGGAGCAGGTAGGCGGGTCGGAACGTCATGCGGCATCTCGTCATGGGCGCGGTGGACTGGGCACGCTGCGCGGCATGGCAGGCAGACACGGAAACGACGATGCGGGCCGCGTCAGGTCTCGGCAGCCTGTTCTTCCAGGATCGGTTTGGCCAGCGCAAAGGCGTGGTTGGCCGCCGGGACGCCGCAATAGATGGCCGCCTGCAGCAGCACTTCCTTGATCTGCTCGGGGGTGACGCCGTTGTTACGCGCGGCGCGCACATGCAGCTTGAATTCTTCGTCGTGGCCCAACGCGACCATCATCGACAACGTGATCAACGAGCGGGTATGCGCAGGCAGGCCGTCGCGGGTCCAGATGGTGCCCCAGGCGTAACGGGTGATCAGGTCCTGAAACTCGGTGGTGAGCTCGGTGCGTGCGGCCAGCGAGCGCTCGACATGCGCTTCGCCCAGCACACGGCGGCGTTCGCGCAGGCCGGCTTGATAGCGTTCGTCTTCGTGCATGGGGCGTCCTCGTCATACGGAAAAGATCAGTCGGCTTGCAGGAACCCCAGCACCGCGTCGTTGAACGCGGCCGGCGATTCCAGATTGCAGATATGGCGGCCCGGTACCTGGGCGTAATGTCCGTCGGGCGCGGCGTAGGCGATCTCGCGCAGGTCCGGCGGCGGGCACACCGGGTCGTCGTCGCCGGCCAGGGCCAGCAGCGGCAGGTTCAGCCCATCCAGCGCGCCGCGGAAATCGGCCTCGGCCACCGCCTGGCAGCAGGCGATATACCCGTCCGGGGAGGTGGAGACGAAGGCGGCGGCGATCATGTCCAGGCGCTGCGCGTGGCTGATGGAAAATTCCGGGGTAAACCAGCGCTGCAGCGTGGCATCGATCAGCATCGGCAGGCCTTCGCTGCGCACCTGCTCGATGCGGGTTTCCCAGGTGGCGGTGCTACCGATCTTCTGCGCGGTGGCGCAGACCACCAGCCGGCGCAGCCGCTGCGCGGCATGCAGCCCCAGCCACTGCCCGGTCAGCCCGCCGATCGACAACCCGCAGAAATCGCTGCGCTCGATCTGCAAGGCATCCCACAGCGCCAGCACGTCCTGTCCCAGGTCGGCCACGCTGTAGGGGCCTGGCGGAGAGTCGGAATAGCCATGGCCTCGGCGGTCGTAACGCAGGATGCGGTAATGCGGAGCGAAGGCTTCGATCTGCACGTCCCACATGTGCATGTCGGTGCCGAGCGAATTGCAGAAGGTCAGCCAGGGTCGCCCGTCGGTGCCGTCCAGACGGTAATGCAGGCGATGCGTGGGCAATTGCAGATAAGCCATCGAAGCACCGTCAACGGGAGGAAGAGGCGGCCAGTACGCGATCGATCCAGACCGAGGACATGCCGCGCCAGCTATCGCTATCGAACACCGCGTGCAGTTGCGCGTGCGTGAGTACCGCGCTCACCTGCGCGTCCTCTGCCAGGACCTCGCGCAGATGCCGCTGCTGCGCCTGCGCACGCGCCACTGCCTGTTCGACCAGCGCGTGCGCCTGCGGCTTGCCGAGCTGCGGGGCCAGCGCGAACACTACCGCCTCGGCGTAGAGCACGCCGCCATGGCTGTCCAGGTGCTGGCGCATGCGCGTGCGGTCCAGTTCCAACTCGGCCAGGCAGGCCTGCATCTGCGCCAGGCTGCCGGCGGTCAGGCACACGATTTGCGGCAAGGTGTCCCATTCGGCATGCCACTGCCCGGCGGCACGCTCATGCGGCTGCGCCATCGCACTGAACAAGGTAGAAATCAGCCCGGGCACGCGGGTGGCCGCGGCAACCGCCGCCACGCTGGAAACGGGATTGCGCTTGTGCGGCATCGCCGATGAGCCGCCCTTGCCGGCCGCCGCAGGCTCGAACGCTTCGCCGACCTCCGATTGCATCAGCAGCACCACATCGCCGCCGATCTTGCCCAGCGTGCCGGCGAGCAGGCCGAACGCGCAGCCAACCTCGACGATGCGGTCGCGTGCGGTGTGCCAGGGCAACGCAGGCAAGGGCAGCGCCAGGGTGGTGGCAAGCGCCTGGGCCACGTCCAGGCCGCGCGCCTGCAATGAGGCCAAGGTGCCGGCCGCGCCACCGAATTGCAGCACCAGCGCGTCGTGCCGCAACGCGTGCAGGCGCCGATGCGCGCGCTGCAAGGCATCCAGCCAGCCGGCCACCTTGAGCCCGAAGGTCACCGGCACGGCCTGCTGCAACAAGGTGCGCCCGGGCAGACCGGTGTCGCGCTCGCGTGCGGCCAACGCCGCCAACGTGTCGCACAGACGCTGCAGGCGCGGCAGCAGCAAATCGAGCGCGGCACGCAGCTGCAACACGCTGCCGGTATCGATGACGTCCTGGCTGGTGGCCCCCCAGTGCACCCAGCGCGCGGCCGCAGCATCGTGCGCAGCGACGCGCGCGGTCAGCGCCTTGACCAGCGGAATGGCGGGGTTGCCGGCGAGCGCGGTGGCCTGCGCCAAGGCGGCCATGTCGTAGTGCTGCACATCGCAGGCCGCTGCGATGGACGCGGCAGCTTCGGCAGGAATGACATCGCACTGCGCCTGCGCGCGGGCAAGCGCGGATTCGAAGTGCAGCATGGCCTGCACACGCGCCGCATCGTTGAACAATGCGTCGCACGCAGGCTCGCCAAACAAGGATCCCAACAACAAAGACGTCGCACTCATGCATCGCATCTCTTGGCGTGCCGGCAGCATGGCACCGAAGCACGGGGGTGCCAACTAGACGTTAGGGCAATACGCGTAGCGCCCGCAGCGCGGTCGCAGCGGGCGAAGGTGACAGCGTGCACGCCTGGTTTGCATGCGTGCCTTGGGCACCCCGATGTGCGCTTGTGCACCTGCCATGCTGCCGTGCGCGGCGCTGCATGCCGCCTGGCCAGGCCAGCGGCGCACGTGCAGACACGGGCCGCCGTGTGCGGCACGTACGCCGATCTACGGATCAATAGCGGAAGAACACGGTCTCCGTGTCGCCTTGCATATGGATATCCCAGGCATAGGCACCATTGCCGGATGGCTGGGCCAGCAGGGTGGCGCGGCGCGCGGCCGGCACCAGCGCCAGGATCGGGTCGCTGCCCAGCTGCGGGTCATCGGCGAAGTACAGGCGCGTCGATGCGCCCCGCAACAGCCCGCGCATGAACACCAGTACGCTCAAATGCGCAGCCTGCGGCGTGCCCTCCGGCCCGGCGACGGAGCCCGGCTTGACCGTGCTGAAGCTAAAACGCCCCTGCGCATCGGTCGGCACCCGGCCCCAGCCATCGAAGCTGGCGTCGTGCGTCTGGTAACGGCTGTCGGCGGCATGCGCATAGATACCGGCGGCATCGGCTTGCCACAGTTCCAGCACCGCGTCGGCCACCGGGACGCCGGCACCATCGAAGACGCAGCCGCTGATCTGCACATGCGTGCCGGCGGCCTGCGCCGGTGCGAGCTGGTCGCGATACAGCGGTTCCAGCCCAAGCCGGTAATACGGGCCGACGGTTTGCGAAGGGGTTGCGTGCAGGCTCATCGATTCACTCCCAGACCGTTTGCTTGCGGCCGCGCAGCACGATGTCGAAGCGGTAGGCCAGGGCATATTCGCTGATGGCGTTTTCCCAGTCGAAACTGGACACCATGCGTTCGCGCGCCAGCGCATCGTCGACGCAGTTGTAGATGGGGTCGTGCGCCAGCAGCGGGTCGCCCGGGAAATACATCTGGGTGATCAGCCGTTGCCCGATGCCATCGCCATGCAGCGAAAAATGGATGTGCGCCGGCCGCCAGGCGTTGTAGTGATTGCGCCACGGATACGCGCCCGGCTTGATGGTCTTGAAGACGTAGCGGCCATGCTCATCGGTGAGCACCTGGCCAGTGCCGCGGAAGTTGGGGTCCAGCGGTGCGTCGTGACGATCGCCAGCATGCTGATAACGGCCGGCCGCGTTGCATTGCCACACTTCCACCACGCTGTTGCGCACCGGCTTGCCGTTTTCGTCGAGCACGTGGCCGGAAACGATGATGCGCTCGCCCAGCGGCTCGCCACTGAACCCTGCGGTGAGGTCGGCAGCATGCTCGCCCAGGGTGAGCCGATCCAAACGCGGGCCGGTGACTTCCGACAGCGTGGCCGGGATATCGATGGGCGCGTGCGTCGGCCCGCGCAAGGCGGTTGAGGCGTAGGCCGGATGCAGATAGGCCGGCTGCGTGCCCGGCCGGGTGCGGCGGTAGCCGAGCAGCGGGTCGGCAAGTGTCGAATCATCGGGGGCATCGCGCATCGTGAGATCTCCCTGCGCCGCACTGCGGCATGGTCAAGCGGTGTAGGTGTGCGGTGGCGGCGCAGTGGTTGCAGTGGGCTGGCTCACAGGCGCTCGATCGCCAGTGCCACACCCTGCCCCACACCGACGCACATGCTGGCCAGCCCGAGCCGGCCGTTGCACGCCTCCAATTGCCGCAGCAAGGTGAGCGCCAGCCGCGCGCCGCTCATGCCGAGCGGATGACCGAGCGCGATGGCGCCGCCGTTGGCGTTGACATGCGCGGCATCGTCGGGGAACCCGAACGCACGCGTGCACGCCAGGGCCTGCGCGGCGAAGGCTTCGTTGAGTTCGATCGCATCGAACTGCTCGATGCGCAAGTTCAGCCGCGCCAACAGACGCTGCGTGGCCGGCACCGGACCCATGCCCATGTAGGCCGGCTCGACACCTGCCGACGCAAAACCCAGCACGCGTGCGCGCGGGGTCAACCGATGCGTCTGCACGGCCTGCGCGGACGCCAACAACAACGCGGCGGCACCGTCGTTGATGCCGGACGCATTGCCGGCCGTCACGCTGCCGGGCTGGCGGAACACCGGTTTGAGCTTGGCCAGCATCTCGGCGGTGGTATTCGGGCGCGGCGCTTCGTCGTATTCGACGGTGACAGCATCGCCGCCCTTGCGTGCGGCCACCGGCACCGAGGTGATCTCCGCATCGAAGAAACCGGCCGCCTGCGCGGCGGCCACGCGTTGCTGGCTACGCAATGCGAAAGCGTCCTGATCCTCGCGCGAAATGGCATGGCGCTGCGCGACGTTCTCGGCGGTTTCGCCCATCAACTCGGTGCCGTAGGCGGCTTGCAGACGCGGGTTGATGAAGCGCCAGCCCATGGTGGTGTCTTCCAGCTGCTGGGTGCGGGCGAAGGCGCTTTCGGCCTTGCCCATCACCCAGGGAGCGCGCGACATCGACTCGACACCGCCGGCGATCGCCAGGCCCAGTTCCTCGGCGCGGATGCCGCGCGCCACCGTGCCGATCGCATCCAACCCGGAACCGCACAGGCGATTGAGCGTGCTGCCCGGCACAGAACTCGGCAGGCCCGCCAACAACAGACTCATACGCGCGACATTGCGATTGTCTTCGCCGGCCTGGTTGGCGCAGCCCAGATACACGTCGTCGATGGCGGCCGGGTCCAGCTGCGGATGACGGGCCAGCAACGCGGCAATCGGCGCCGCGCCCAGGTCGTCGGCACGCACGCTGGACAGCACGCCGCCGTAACGGCCGATGGGCGTGCGGATGCCGTCGATCAGATAGACCTCGCTCATGCCTCCGCTCCCGCCGAGTGGGTGCCATGTGCGGCGTCGGTACGCGCCTGCAGCGCGCGCAATGCCTGCAGTTCCGTGGTGCTGGGCGGTGCGGTCTGCGCGAGGTCGTCGGCAAAGCGGATCGGCCAGCCAGTCGCCGCGCTGACCTGTTCGCGGCTGATCCCCGGGTGCAGCGAAGTCACGGTGAGTTCGCGGGTCACCGCATCAGGCTCCATCACGCACAGGTCGGTGACCACCACGGTGGGGCCGGTGCCGGGCAGGCCGGCACGCGTGCGCGCATCGCCACCGTCCAGATGCCCGACAGTGGTGATGAAGTCCAGCACCGACACGAAGCTGCGTTTGGACTGCCGCATGATGATGAACACCTGCTTGGCGCTGGCCGCGATTTCCGGCGCGCCACCGGCGCCGGGCAACCGCGTCTTTGGCGCGGCGTAATCGCCGATCACGGTGGTATTGAGGTTGGCGTGGCGATCGATCTGCGCCGCGCCCAGGAAGCCGACATCCACCCGGCCGCCCTGCAACCAGTAGCGAAAGATCTCCGGCGTGGAGACCACGGTGTCGGCAGTTTCGGCCAGCTCGCCGTCGCCGATCGAGAGCGGCAGCACGTCCGGACGTGCGCCGATCGGGCCGGATTCGTAGATCAAGGTGACATCCGGCGCATGCGTGAGCCGGGCCAGATTGGCCGCGGTGGACGGCAGACCGATGCCGACGAAACACACCGCCTCATCGGGCAGGCGGCGCGCCGCGGCCACGGTCATCATTTCGTTGGTGCTGTACGCGCTCATGCGGCCACCTGCTGCTGCGAGTGCTCATACACGCGCATGAATGCGGCGAAGTCGTCGGTATCCAGAATATGCGTCTGGATCCATGCCTGGAAACGCGCGCGGTCGCGCGCAATCGCGTCCCAGGCCAGATAAAACCGGTTGTCGCGGGCGTAGTAGCCATGCGCGTACGACGGCGCCGCCCCGCCAGGCACATGGCACACCGCATCGACCACCCAGCGCGGCAGGATGCAGGCGTTGGGTGGCGCGTCGAGCGTGTCGACGATTTCTTCCACCGTCACGATCAGCTTGCGCGCGGCCAGTGCCGCCTCTTTCTGCACCCCAAGAATCCCCCACAGCAAGACGTTGCCGCGTCGGTCGGCCTGCTGTGCGTGGATGACCGTGACATCGGGGTTCACCGCCGGCGTGGTGGCCAGCGTTTCGCCGGTGTACGGGCATTGCAGGAACTTGATGCTGTCGTTGACGCGCGGCAGGTCCGAACCGACATAGCCGCGCAGCACCGCGAATGGCAGACCCGACGCACCGGCCACGTAGGCGTTGGCCATGTCGGCATGGCTATGTTCGCGAATCTGCAGCGGCTGCGGCCAGGCGTGTTCGACCGCATCGCGCAGCCGGTGCAGCGAGCCGACCCCCGGATTGCCGCCCCACGAAAACCGCAGCGCCGATGCGCAGCCGGCGCCGATCAGCTGGTCGTAAATCAGGTCCGGTGTCATGCGCACCAGACGCAGCTCGCGTTTGCGCTGGCGGATCACTTCATGGCCGGCCGCATGCGGGATCAGATGGGTGAAACCCTCCATCGCCACGCAATCGCCGTCGGCGATCAGGTGGGACACCGCATCTCTCAGGGAGACGATTTCGACCATGGCACCACCCCGCGCTGCGAACGTGCAGCCACGGTAGAGCCGGCCGAACAGCGCGGTCAATACGATTATCGGCGATTGAATTCGATAATCGCACAATTTCCATCTGGCAATAACGCTCCGACATTGTCTCCGGTGTATACATAACTTCGCTCGCAAGCAGACGCCAGCGCTGGAATGCGCGCTAACTGGTTGCCGGCCGACGCAGTGCGTCGATTCGTATCCCAGGTTGTATACAAAAACCCCAGGAGTCACGGTCATGTCCCAGTCCAAGCCGCTGTTTCCCCTCAACGCGTGGTATGCCGTCGCCTGGGACCACGAAATCAAGCACGCCCTGACGCCACGCAAGGTCTGCAACCTGGAAGTGGTGGTCTACCGCACCACGGCCGGCGCAGTGGTCGCCCTGGAAGACGCTTGCTGGCACCGGCTGGTGCCGCTGTCGATGGGCAAGCTGCGCGGCGACGATGTGGTGTGCGGCTATCACGGCCTGGTCTACAACACCCAGGGCCGCTGCGTGCACATGCCCTCGCAGGAGACCATCAACCCGTCCGCCTGCGTGCGCAGTTTTCCGGTGGCCGAGAAGCACCGCTACGTGTGGATCTGGCCGGGCGACCCTGCGCAGGCCGACACCGCGCTCATCCCCGACCTGCATTGGGCGCACGACCCGGCCTGGGCCGGCGATGGCCGCACCATCTATGCCAAGTGCGATTACCGATTGGTGCTGGATAACCTGATGGACCTGACCCACGAGACCTTCGTGCACGGGTCCAGCATCGGCCAGGACGAGATTGCCGAAGCGCCGTTCGATGTCGTGCATGGCGACCGCTCGGTGGTGGTCTCGCGCTGGATGCGCAACATCGACCCGCCGCCGTTCTGGGCCAGCCAGATTGCGAAACACCTGGATTACCACGGCAAGGTCGACCGCTGGCAGATCATCCGCTTCGAAGCGCCCGGCACCATCGCCATCGATGTTGGTGTGGCCATCACCGGCACCGGCGCGCCGGAGGGCGACCGCAGCCAGGGCGTCAACGGTTACGTGCTCAATACGATTACGCCGGAGACCGACACCACCTGCCACTACTTCTGGGCGTTCATGCGCAACTACGCGCTGCACGATCAGTCGTTGACCACGCTCACCCGCGCCGGCGTCACCGGTGTGTTCGGTGAGGACGAGGCGATCCTGGAAGCGCAGCAACGCGCCATCGATGCGCACCCGGATCACACCTTCTACAACCTCAACGTCGATTCCGGCGGCATGTGGGCACGGCGGGTGATCGACCGCCTGATTGCCCAGGAACAGCGCGCGCAGGATCTGTCGCTGCGCATGGTGGGCTGAGCGCAGCGCACAGGAGACCGCCATGCCACCGACCACACCGTTCCACAGCAGCGCCGCGCAGACCACCCGCGCGCTGCTCTCGCTGCGTGAGCTGATCCTCGACGGCACCCTGCCCTCTGGTGCGCGATTGTCCGAGCTAGCCGTGGTGCAACGGCTGGGCATGTCGCGCACGCCGGTACGTGCGGCATTGCAACGCCTGTGCGAAGAAGGCCTGGCTCGCGCACTGCCGGGTGGCGGCTACGCGGTGCAGGCCTTCAGCGAGCGCGACGTGCACGACGCCATCGAACTGCGCGGCACGCTCGAAGGGCTGGCCGCACGCATGGCCGCCGAGCGCGGCGTCTCGCACGCGCAGCTTGCCCAGGCGCACGCGCTGCTGGCGGAGATCGATGCCATTGTCGGCACCCCACCGCAGGCCATCGACTTCGCCGCCTATGTCCAGGCCAATGCGCTGTTCCACGCCTTGCTGGTGGCGATGGCCGGCAGCGACGTGCTCGGCCGCGAACTCACCCGCGTGCTGCAGCTGCCCTTCGCCTCGCCCAATAGCCTGGTCATGGCACAGACCAGTGCTGCCGACGCGCATGTGATCCTGACCCTGGCACAGGACCAGCATCGCGAAGTGATTGCCGCCATCGAGCAGCGCCACGGCAGCCGCGCCGAAGCGCTGATGCGCGAGCACGCACGTCTGGCGCACCGCAATTTGCGCCACATCCTGCAAACCCCCGCGGCCATCGCCCAGGTGCGCGGCGGCGCACTGATCGGCCGCGCCCATGCATTCAACGCCGGCAGTGCCCGGCACGCTCTTCTGCCTGGAGTTCCTTATGCGTAAAGACACCCAATGGCATCGCGCCCATGTCGTCAGCATTGCCGACGCCTGCGACGGCGTGCGCGAAATCGTGCTCGATCCGGGCACCGCAGCACGCACCTTCGAGGTGGGCAGCCACCTGGATTTTCGCGTGCAATTGCATGGCCGCAGCGATGTGCGCTCTTACTCACTGGTGGGCGAGCCGCGTGCGGACGGGCATTACCAGATCGCGGTACGGCAGATGCCGGACAGCCGTGGCGGCTCGCGGCATATGTGGACGCTGAAGCCCGGCGATGCGGTGGAGATCTCTCCCCCGAACAACAACTTTGCGCTGGACGAACGCGGCGAAGAAATCCTGTTGATCGCCGGCGGTATCGGCATTACGCCGATCCTGGGCATGGCGCAGCGACTGGCACAGCGGCACCAGGCGTTCCGCCTGCTGTATGTCGGGCGCTCGCGCAGCGCGATGGCCTACGTGGACCAGTTGGAAGCGCTGCTCGGCGCGCGTCTGCAGCTCCATTGCGACGACGCTGACGGCCCGCCCGATCTTGCCGCCGAACTGGCGCGGTTGTCGCCCAATGCCGAGGTCTATGTGTGCGGGCCGTTGGGGATGCTGGAAGCGGTGCGCCAACACTGGCATGCCGGCGGTCGCCCGCGCGCGCGGTTGCATTTTGAAACCTTCGGCAATAGTGGCCGGGTACCGGCGCAAGCGTTCGTGGTCAAGCTGCCCGGGCTCGGCCTGGAAGTACCGGTGGCCGAAAACGAATCGATGCTCGATGCCCTGGCCGGTGCCGGGGTAGAGCTGATTGCCGAATGCCGTCGTGGCGAATGCGGGTTGTGCGTGGTGGAGGTGCTCGACAGCGCGGCCGATATCGATCACCGCGATGTGTTTTTCAGCGACGAGCAACGCCGCGAAAATCGCAAGCTGTGCGCCTGCGTGTCGCGTGCGGTGGGTGGCAGCATCAGCATCGATACCGGCTACCGCAGCGGGCTGGGCTGAGCGTAGCCGTCATGCTGACCGCGCCCGCCATTGCGCCGGCGCGGTGCTGCTGACTCGCCATGCGCCGTGCGGCGGCGCAGAGCGATCGGTCCGCTTGGCGGACCAAGGCCTGCAACCGCTGTGCTTGCATCCTCACGCGCATGCGCGATCATCTGCGCATGGAGTCAACTCACTACAGGACTGTCCCGGCGCCGGCATTGAACCCGCGCCAGGAGCAATTGGTGGCGCTGGTGCGGCAGCAGGGCTTTGCCGATGTCGAAGGCCTGGCCACGCGCTTTGAGGTCACCCCGCAAACCATTCGGCGCGATCTGACCTTGCTGTGCGATGCCGGCGTGCTGCGTCGCTACCACGGCGGCGTCAGCATGCCCTCCAGCGTGGAAAACCTGGCCTACACCGCGCGCAAGGCGCTGCAGGCACGCGAAAAGCAGCACATCGCCACGCACGTCGCGCGCTTCATTCCCGACGATGCCTCGCTGTTCATCAACCTCGGCACCACCAATGAAGAAGTCGCGCGCGCATTGCTGCAGCATCGCGGCCTGCGCGTGATCACCAACAACCTCAACGTGGCGGTGATGCTCAGCGCCAACCCGAGTTTCGAGGTGATCGTGGCCGGCGGCGTGGTGCGCGGGCGCGACCAGGGCGTGACCGGCGAGGCCACGGTGGAGCTGATCCGTCAGTTCAAGGTGGACTTCGGGGTGATCGGCATTTCCGGGATCGATCTGGACGGCACCCTGCTGGATTTCGATTACCAGGAAGTGCGGGTGGCCCAGGCCATCATCGAGCACTCGCGCCAGGTGGTGCTGGCTGCCGACCACAGCAAGTTCGGCCGCAACGCCATGGTGCGGCTGGGCGCCATCGCACAGGTGCACGACTGGTTCACCGACCGACCGCCGCCGCAGGAACTGGCCAGCGTGCTGGCCGAGGCCGGCACCCGGGTGCACCTGGCGAGCGCGACCGACGTCGGCTGAGAGATTGTTCGTTTAAGTACGTTTGCGATACTTAGGTGTCGTCCCGGCCCCTCAATTGATTCATTGACTCAATGAATTCTCAATTTTCGATGGGCCGCATGACCTAAAAAGCCTTTCATTCAAAGGCAATCTACGTCTTCACGCCCCGAAAAGGTTGGATGTTCGAATATGTTCGAACATGAAAACTTAGGTTCGCTCCTCAGCGCACCTGGACGGAGATACCGATGGGCGAGACGTACGATCTTCTGGTGGTAGGCGGCGGCATCAACGGGGTCGGCATCGCCCGCGATGCGGCCGGGCGCGGTCTGTCGGTGTGTCTCTGCGAGCAGGACGATCTTGCCTCGCATACCAGTAGCGCCAGCACCAAACTCATCCACGGTGGGCTGCGCTATCTGGAGCAGTACGAGTTCGCGCTGGTCGGCAAGGCACTGGCCGAGCGCGAAGTGCTGTTGCGCCTGGCCCCGCACATCATCTGGCCGCTGCGCTTTCTGTTGCCGCATCAGCCGCATTTGCGCCCGGCCTGGATGATCCGCGCCGGCTTGTTCCTGTACGACCACCTTGGCGGCAGCAAGCGCAGCCTGCCGCGCTCGCGCCGGCTGTCGCTGCGCACGCACCCGGTCGGGCAGCCGTTGCAGGAATCGCTGCGCACCGGCTTCGTCTATTCCGATGCCTGGGTGCAGGACGCGCGCTTGGTGGTGCTCAATGCGATGGATGCCGCCAAGCGCGGCGCCAAGATCCACACCCGCACGCGCTGTGTGGGTGCCTGGCGCGATGCCGGGTTCTGGTACGCCGAGCTCGAAGACCGCGACGGCCGCCGCCGCACCGTGCAGGCGCGCGCACTGGCCAATGCGGCCGGGCCGTGGGCGGTGTCGTTCCTGGACAAGGTGGCGGCGGTGCCGCATCAGCATGCGCTGCGCCTGGTCAAGGGCAGCCACATCGTGGTGCCCAAGCTGTTCGATCACGATCACGCCTACATCTTCCAGCAACCGGACCGGCGCATCGTTTTCGCCATCCCGTACGAGCATGACTTCACCTTGATCGGCACCACCGACGTCGACTACGAGGCCGACCCCGCCGCACCCAAGATCGACGCGGCCGAGGTGCAGTACCTGTGCGATGCGGTGAACCTGTATTTCCAACAGCAGATCAGCCCGCAGGATGTGGTGTGGAATTACAGCGGCGTGCGCCCGCTGTTGGACGATGCCGAAGACAATGCAGCCGAAGTGACCCGCGACTATCAACTGGAAGTCATCAACGACGGCGCGCCGCTGCTCAACGTGTTCGGCGGCAAGTTGACCACCTACCGCAAGCTCGCCGAAGAAGCGGTCGACCGGCTCACCCATGTGCTGGGCGTCCGCAAGCCGGCATGGACCGCGCGCGGCGACGCGCTGCCGGGCGGTGAACAACGCGATATCGCCAGCCTGCTCGAACGTGTGCGCAGCGCGCGCTCCTGGTTGCCTGCCGCCACCGCGCAGCGGCTGGTGCGCAACTACGGCACCTGCGCAGAGCAACTGTTGGGCGATGCGCAGGATGTGGCCGGCCTGGGCATGCACTTCGGCGCAGACCTGTATCAGGCCGAGGTGGACTACCTGCGTCAACACGAATGGGCGCAGACCGCCGACGATATCCTGTGGCGTCGCAGCAAACTCGGGCTGCGGATCGATGCAGCCGGACGTGCGCGGCTGGAAGACTATCTGCAGACGCAGGCGCCGCAACCAGCCGATGCCGCAACTGTTTGAACACACCGCGTTGCCGGCGAGGACGGGTCGTCCGGCAACGTATCCTGGCGCACTGCCTGCATCACCCTGTGGAGGGCACCCCCGATGAGCACGACCCACTCCCCCTGCGCGCCAACGCGCGCGTCGCAATCCCCTGTTCGTTGCAATGACCTGCTCGCGGGCCTGCGCGCATGAGCCGTCAACTCGTGGGTGAGTTGATTTCCGAGGCGATCGCGATGTTCATCATCATCGCGCTCGGCGATTCGGTCGCGGCGATGTACATCCTCTACGACCCCAGTCCTTACCAGAACGCCTATTGGGGTGTGTGTATCGCCTGGGGCCTGGCGGTGACGCTGGCGATCTACGTGACCGGCTCGGTGTCGGGCACGCACGCCAACCCGGCGGTCACGCTGGCGCTGGCGCTATTCCGCGATTTTTCGTGGAAGAAGGTAGTGCCGTACTGGATTGCGCAGGTCATCGGCGCCTTCCTGGGCGCGGCCATCGTCTATCAGTTGTACGGGCCGGTGATCGACCATTTCAACCAGGTGCAGCAGCTCACTCGCGAAGCCGGCGGTGCGGCGGGTGTGTTCTTCACCGCGCCCGGTCTTGCGGTCACGCCAATGCATGCGCTGGTCGACCAGATCATCATCACCGCGTTCCTGATCTTCGGCATCTTCGCCATCACCGAGCGCTTCAACGAAGCCGCGCCGGGCGCCAATTCCGGCGCGTTGATGATCGGCCTGCTGGTGGCAACGCTGGGTGCGTCGATGGGCTATCTGGAAGCGTGGGCGATGAACCCGGCGCGCGATTTCGGCCCGCGTCTGTTCGCGTATTTCGCCGGCTGGGGCGAGGCGGCGTTGCCGGCCAAGGACAATTACTGGTGGATCCCGATCGTCGGCCCGTTGATCGGCGGGCCGATCGGCGCACTGGCCTACCAGTGGCTGATCCTGCCGTTCCTGCCGGCGCGCGTGCGCCATCTGCAGGGCGACACCGCGCCGCTGGATCCGCGCTAGTCGCCGCGCAGTGAATCGACCACCACGACGATGTGCGGGCCGCCGCTAACCGGCAGCCCGCATATCGCTCCCAGGCTGCACCGACCACTCTCGCCGCGCGCCAATGCCGGCATTGTTTGAGGAATCTTCGATGGAAAAGCAATACGTCCTTGCGATCGATCAGGGCACCACCAGCTCGCGCGCGATGTTGTTCGATCGCCAGGGCAAGGTGGCCGGCGTGGCGCAGCGCGAATTCGGGCAGATCTTCCCGCAGCCGGGCTGGGTGGAACACAACCCGCGCGAGATCATGACCAGCGTCTACACCACCATTACCGAGCTGCTCAACAACGCGCAGATCGATGCGCGCTCGATCGCCGGCATCGGCATCACCAACCAGCGCGAAACCGCGGTGGTTTGGGACAAGGCCACCGGCCAGCCGATCTATAACGCCATCGTGTGGCAATCGCGGCAGACCAAGGACATCTGCACCCAGCTAAAGGAAGCCGGCCATGAGCAGATGGTGCGCGACAAGACCGGGCTGCTGATCGATGCGTATTTTTCCGGCACCAAGGTCAAGTGGATCCTCGATCACGTGGAGGGCGCACGCGAGCGCGCACGCAACGGCGAACTGGCCTTCGGCACCATCGACAGCTGGCTGATCTGGAACCTCACCGGCGGCAAGGTGCACGTGACCGATTACACCAACGCCTCGCGCACCATGATGTTCAACATCCACACCCTGGAATGGGATGCGGAGCTGCTGGAGATGCTGGACGTACCGGCGCAGATGCTGCCGGAGGTGCGCTCCTCCAGCGAGGTCTATGGCATGACCCAAACCCAGTATTTCTACGGCGAGCAGGTGCCCATCGCCGGCATCGCCGGCGACCAGCAGGCGGCGTTGTTCGGCCAGGCGTGTTTTGAGCCGGGCATGGCGAAAAACACCTATGGCACCGGCTGTTTCATGCTGATGAATACCGGCGACAAGGCGGTGATCTCCAAGGCCGGCCTGCTGACCACCATTGCCTGGGGCATCGATGGCAAGGTCGAGTACGCG
The DNA here is from genome assembly GCF_031843525.1 of Xanthomonas sp. WCS2018Noco2-27. Lineage (NCBI taxonomy): Bacteria > Pseudomonadati > Pseudomonadota > Gammaproteobacteria > Lysobacterales > Lysobacteraceae > Xanthomonas > Xanthomonas sp. WCS2018Noco2-27. Next base: position 64,806 of record NZ_JAVTIK010000006.1, read on the forward strand.
CTGGAAGGCGCGATCTTCGTCGCCGGCTCGGTGGTGCAGTGGTTGCGCGATGGCTTGCGCATGCTGGGCAAGGCCAGCGACTCGCAGGCCTATGCCGAACGCGCTGGCGATAACGATGGCGTCTACCTGGTGCCAGCCTTCGTCGGCTTGGGCGCGCCGTATTGGCGCAGCGATATTCGTGGTGCAGTGTTCGGCCTGACCCGTGGCACCAGCAAGGAGCACTTCGTGCGGGCGGCGGTCGAATCCATGGCGTATCAGACCCGCGACGTACTCACCGCGATGCAGAGCGATTCGGGCATCGAGTTGAAGGAACTGCGTGCCGACGGCGGCGCGATCGCCAACGACTTCATGGCGCAATTCCAGAGCGACATTCTCAACGTGCCGGTACTGCGCCCGGAAGTGGCCGAAACCACCGCGCTCGGTGCAGCGTATCTGGCAGGTCTTGCAACCGGCTTCTGGAGCAGCCGCGAAGAAATCGCCAAGCAATGGGCGGTGGATCGACGCTTCGAACCGGCCATGGCCGAGGACAAACGCGAACAACTGTATGCTGGTTGGCAGCAGGCGGTGGAAGCGACGATGGGCTTCAAGATCAGCTAAGCAGCTGCGCCTGATGGTGGCTGCCGGCGTGCGTTCTGCCGCAGTGTTCGCTGGTTACCCAACGCATCTATCGCCGGCCTGCACCGTGCAGGCCGGCGATACGTCACACGATTACTGACCGCTGGTATTTGCGCGGCCGGCAATGGTGTCCGGGTCCCAATGTTCCTTGATCAGACCCTTTTCGATACGGAACATGTCGAACCAGGTGGTGGTATAGGTCTTGCCCGGGTTACGCGGGTCCGGCAGCGTGCGCACCGACACCAGCGTGACCAGATCGCCATCGGCGGTGATGGCCACCAACGGCAACTGCACGCGCGGCTGTACCGGGGTGGGCCTCACGAAGGCGGTCAGAAATGCAATGAACGCATCGCGCCCGTTGGCGACATTCGGGTTGTGCTGGATGTAGTTCTTGTCCATGTACATCGGCGCGTACTGCACCTGCCCCGCTTCGAACACGATGCGCCAAAAGTCGTAAACCAGGCGCTTATTGGCGGTCTCGTACCAATTTGAACCGAGCAGCATCTTCTGGTGATTGGTATTTTCAGTGACGGCGGTCTGCGCGAACGCCGCCATCGGTGCGACCAGCATGATCAGCAACAAGGCGCGGGAAACAATCTTTTTCATGGGGCTCTCCTGGGAGGAAACGGGTCGTGCGCTCGCGGGGGAGTTGGCGCACGGCTCGCTATTGGGGGAATGACGCGTCCTTGCATGGACAGCAACCGCCACGCGTCCATGCCACCCTACCGAGCACATCCGCTGCTGCGCTAGCCACCCGGAAGTGCACCAGGGCATTTCAAAACTGCCTGGTGATAAAAGAATTACCTTCGAAATGGCTGCGTCAGGCCTCGGCCAATTCGGCCATCGGCAGCCCCGCATAGTTCTCCGCGATGGTCGCGCGGCCGGCTTCGCTGCCCAGCAAATACTCCAACTCGGCCTGGCGGATGCGTGCAGTAAAGGCATCCTCGTCGTCGAAGGTGTGCAGCAGCGTGGTCATCCACCACGAAAACCGCTCGGCCTTCCACACCCGCTGCAGCGCCAGGGACGAGTACTGCTGCAACACATCGGCATCGCCGGATGCCTTCCAGCGCGCGAACAACTGCGCGAGCAGGCCGACATCGGCCAACGCCAGGTTCAGCCCCTTGGCGCCGGTGGGCGGCACGATATGCGCGGCATCGCCGGCCAGAAACAGGCGGCCGTATTGCATCGGTTCGGCGACGAAGCTACGCAGCGGCGCGATGCTCTTTTCGATCGATGGGCCGGTGACCAATTGTTCGGCCAATGCTGCCGGCAAGCGTGCGCGCAATGCGTCCCAGAACGCCGCATCGCTCCAGGCTTCCACGCGGGCGTCTGCCGGCACCTGCACGTAGTAGCGTGTGCGGGTGGGCGAGCGCATCGAGCACAACGCAAAGCCGAGCCGATGGCGCGCATAGATCAGCTCATCGTGCACCGGTGGCGTATCGGCCAGCACGCCTAACCAGCCGAACGGATAGACGCGCTCGAACAGGCGCACGCGCTCGGCCGGGATGCTGGCGCGGCTGACCCCATGAAAGCCGTCGCAGCCGACGATGTAGTCGCAGGCAACGCGCAGGCGGGCACCGTTATGCGTGAACTCGACGCTGGGTGCGGCGCTGTCCAACGCGTGCAGGGTGACGTCGCGTGCGTCGTAGTAGGTGGGCGTACCGCTGCGCTGACGCGCCTGCATCAGATCGGCGGTGACTTCGGTCTGGCCATATACCGTGACTCCGCGGCCGCAGCCGCGCAGCAGATCGATGCGCTCACGCTGGCCATCGAGCGACAGTTCGAAGCCATGATGCGGCAGCCCTTCGCGCTGCACGCGCTCGCCGACACCGGCGCGTTGCAGCAACTCCACACTGCCCTGCTCCAGCACACCGGCGCGGATGCGCCCCACCACGTGTTCCGGGGTCTGCCGTTCGACGATGAGGGTGTCGATGCCGGCGCGCAGCAACAGCTCGCCCAGCAGCAGCCCGGATGGCCCGGCACCGATGATTGCAACCTGCGTCCGCATGGGGCGCTCCTGCCTTCAATGATCAGACCTGCAGTGTCGGTAGCCAACCGCTGCCATTGAAGGGATGATTGCAGGCAGTACTTGGACTTTTCGACGATGCCTACACGCGCACACCACACTGCTGCAGTCGCTGCTGTTCCCGCATTCGGCCTGTACGGCGAGCGGCACGCCGATGCACCGGAGTTGTTGCATTGGGAGTCGATCGCCGCACGCAGCCGGCTGCATGACTGGCACATCACCCCGCACCGACATGAAGATCTGGCGCAGCTGCTGTATGTGCAGCGCGGGCCGGCAACCCTGCAACTGGATGGACGCACCCAGCGTCTGCGGGGCGCCACCGTGGTATGGCTGCCGCCGCTGTGCGTGCACGGGTTCGCGTTCGACCCGCAGGTGCGCGGGCACATCATCACCTTGTGCATGCCGCTGGTGCGCGACGCCCTGAGCGCTGCACCGCTACTGCAATCCAGCCTGGCGACGCCGGCAGTACTGCCGGTCAGAACCTCGCAACGCCTGCTCGATGTGCTGTTCGGCAGCATCGCCGACGACCACGCGCATCAGCGCGTCGGGCACGAGGCCGCATTGCAGGCCGCAGCAACGCAACTGGTGATCTGGACCGCACGCGCTGCGCTGCAGGGCCTGCAAGACGCGGCCGTGGCCAACGCGCAAGCCGATCCGGCCCTGCGGCATCTGCGCGCCTATCAAGCCTTGATCGACCAGCACTACCGCGCACACTGGCCGATCTCCCGCTACGCGGATCAGCTGGGACTGACGCCAGGCCACCTCACTGCGTTGTGTAGACGGCTGGCCAATGCGTCCGCATTGGAATTATTGCAGCGCCGGATCATGCTCGAAGCACGTCGCAACCTGCGCTACACCAGCCTGAGCGTGCAGCAGATTGCCGCAGCGCTTGGATTTTTCGACGCTGCGTATTTCAGCCGCTACTTCGCGCGGCAGGCAGGCTGCTCGCCGACGCGTTTTCGCACCGGCGAGTGAGTCGATGAAGCGCCGCCGAGCCGGCGGCACGAAAACGTCGCCACAAGCTCGGCACTGACACAGCGACACAACCCGCCATGTCTTGGAGCTGCGCCGGGACCAGCTAGCCGATCCCGGCGCCTGCCATCAGAACGGGTACTGCGGTACCTCGTTCTTGATCGTCAGCCACTGCCAGTGCGTGTACTGCTCCCAATCAGCAGGGCCACCGACGCTGGTGCCGTTGCCGGATGCGCCGGTGCCGCCGAATGGATTGATCACCTCGTCCACCACGGTCTGGTCGTTGATATGCAGCAGCCCTGTATGCAGGCGTTCGCCCAGGGCCAGCGCGCGCGACACCGACGCCGACATGATGCCGGCGGCCAGACCATACTCGCTGTGGTTGGCCATTTCCGCGGCTTCTTCGTCGGTATCGAACACGGTGATGTTGATCACCGGCCCGAACACCTCTTCATCGAACACGCGCATACCGGGGCGCACGTTGGACAGCACGGTGGCCGCGTAGAACAGCCCCTCGTTGGTCGCGCCGGCTTCCACCACGGCACCGGCAGCGACGCTGTCGGTGACGATATCGATCACGCGTTGCAGCTGGCGCTGGTCGATGATCGGGCCCAATGCCACGGTGCCGCTGACCGGGTCGCCCACCGGCAGATGCCGCGCTTTTTCCGCCAGACGCTGGGTCAACGCATCCGCCACGCTGCGCTGTACCAGCACCCGTCCGGTGGCCATGCAGATCTGGCCCTGATGCAGGTACGCGCCAAAGGCAATCGCCGATGCAGCGCGGTCTAGATCCGCGTCGTCGAGCACAATCACGGCGTTGTTGCCGCCGAGTTCCAGCGCCACCTTTTTCAGATGTCGCCCGGCAATTTCGCCGATGCGGCGGCCGGCGGCAGTGGAGCCGGTAAAGGCGATCATCGGAACATCCGGCGCTTCTACCAACGCCTGACCGATCTGCGCATCGCCGTGCAGCACATGCAGCAAGCCCTTCGGCAGGCCCGCTTCTTCCAGCACCTGCGCAATGATCACACCACCGGTGTATGGCGTGCGCGGGTCGGGTTTGAGGATGACCGCATTGCCCATCGCCAATGCCGGTGCAACCGAGCGCAGCGACAGAATCAGCGGAAAGTTGAACGGGGAAATCACCGCCACCACGCCCAACGGCAGATGACGGGCAAGGCTGAGCTGGCCGGCGCCGGTCGGCAGCACCTGCCCAACCGCCTGCAACGGCAGGCCGGCGGACTGCTGGTAGAACACCACAGCTTCATCGACTTCGCGCTGCGCCTTGGGCAGGATGCCGCCGGTTTCGCGTGCGATCAGCAACGCGGCTTCGGCACTGCGTGCCTGCATCACCTGTGCAGCGCGATGGAAGATCGCAGCACGCTCACGCGGCGCGGTAGCGGCCCAGGCGCGCTGCGCCTGTTTGGCCTGTGCCACGGCGGCGGCAACATCGGCCAGATCGGCCTTGCTCACCTCGTGCAACAAACCGCCGGTGGCCGGCTCATAGATCGGCAACGCGCCGCCGTGGCCGGGCACCCAATCGCCATTGAAGATGCAGCCGTGCCAAGCGGGTGTCGCGGTCGCAGCGACCGCTGCGCTGGGAAGAGCATTCATGGTCTAGCTCCTGCTAAAACAGTGGGGGAATTACAGAGTGGTGGATGCCAGGCCGCCATCGACCGGCAGGGTGATGCCGTTGATCCAGCGCGCGGCATCGGATGCGAGAAACACGATGGCCTCGGCCACTTCGTCGGCATACGCAGGGCGTGTCATGCGCTTGGCGTCTTCCTTGACGCGCTCCTCGCCCAGCATGGCGGCGAAATCGCCAAGGATCGGCGTAAACACCGGCCCGGGCGAGACGTTGTTGACACGCACACCGCGCTCGGCAAACCACGGCCGCGATTGCAGCAAGGTCCACACGATCAGGGCTTCCTTGAAGTACTGATAGCAGGTGTCGTGCGCCACCGGATGCGCGGCCAGCCATGCGGTGCCGGCGTCGAAACTGTCGGTAGCGGCCAGTTGCTTGTGCAGGTCCAGCCGCTGCGGCCATTCTGCGCCCAGGATCGACGCGACATTGATGATGCTGCCGCCGGCAACGATGCGCGGCAGCAGGGCCTGGCTCAGATGCCGCAGGCCCAGGTAATTGACGCGTGCCACCACATCCAGCGGTGCGGTGCCCGGCACGCCGGCCACGTTGGCCAGGGCATCGATCTTCTCCGGCAGCGCGCGCACCAGCGCATCGATTGAGGCCGTATCGCCCAGGTCGGCCTGATGGAAGCCATGCAGGGTCATCTGCACCGGAGTGCGATCGACACCGATCACCGTGGCGCCATGGAACCGCGCAAGCCGTGCGACCTCTGCGCCGATACCCGACGCCACACCGGTCACCACGATCGTCTTGTTTTGCAAATTCATTGTCACCCTCCGTAGGAGCCAGCTGCGCCGGCACTAGAACACATGAACGTACTGCAGGTTGACGTTGTTGCCGGAAGCCGCGTTTCTGACTTCCACCGGCAGGTAAAGATTGGCGAACAAAATGTTGTCGGCATCGAACCGCCATACACCGCCCGGGCCGGCGTAAAACACACGCTGGCGGCTGTCGGGCACGCGCTGGCCATTGGTGCGGTTATCGCGAAATTGCGTGAGGTAATACGCGTTGATGCCGAATCGCACATCCGGCACCACTTCCCAGGAGGTGGCGAAATTGATCCAGCCCGCGTCGCCTGCCTGGCCGTTGCGGAACGCAAACCCGTCGGGCAGGTTGGGCCTGCGCTCGCTGCGAAAGTTGTAGACGTAGTTGAAGCGTGCGCTGATTTCCCACTTGGGCGTGGGCAGCACCGTCACTGCGTAATTGGGGATCAGCGACCAATAGCCCGAGCCCTGGTTGAGATCGCGGTCGCGGTCGAACTTGCCGATCGGTGCCACCGCGTTGAACTCGAAACGCTGCGAGAACACCGGCCGCCCGTCGCGCATTACCGGCAGCATCTGCACATACGGGCCGAAGGTCAGATCGCCCACGCCGGCGCCGTTGTCGCGCAAGGTGGCGATGCTGTTGCGACCGAACGAGGCATCCAGATTCACCAGCGGCAGCAGCGTGTTGAAGCCCACTACGCCACCGAACAATTTGTAAGGCGTGACGTACGCGATCTGGGTCAGCAGCAGCGTCGAGTCGATGCGCGGGTTGTCGAACACCGGCACATCGTCGCCACGCGCGTCCTTCACCGAATCCAGCGAGGTCTGGCGCAGGTAGGTGATCACCGCCCAGCCGGGCGTAGTGCGGGTAAAGCCATCCAGAAAACTCGTCCCGCCGGTGTTGAGGCCATTGGTCAACGCCATGCTCTGCGGCACGCCCTGCGCCAGCGCCGCCCCGCTCGCAAGCAGCCCCACGATGCCGAGCGCTGCACGCACCCGCCACATTGCATTTACAGCCACGCCACGCACCACCAAGGGTCGAATCACGACGCACATCTCCAGCGTTGGAAGAAAACAGCGGGCGTGCCACCTGGCACGCGATCAGGCAGGGGCGATCCCCGCGCTGCGCACAGCACGTGTCATCAAGATATTGGTGAGATCACGCCGCCCGGCAACGGGCTGGCGCAGCGGGCTTACAGCGTGTCGAGCCGATCCAGGCGATCGAGCGCGCGCAGCAGCGGCGCCTCGCTGGTACCGAGCACCGCACTGAGCTGCTGTTCCATGCGCAGCACTTCGGCTTCGGCATCGGTCAGCAGGGTGACGCCGGCCGGCGTCAACGACAGATGCTGCATGCGCCGGTCCTGACGCCCGCGCACCTGACGCAGCAGACGGCGCTTGACCAGCCGCGCCACCACGATGGCCAGATTCGGAGCCGACACATGCAACACGTCGCCGATCTGGCGCTGGTTGATGCCCGGATTGCCGTCCACCAGCATCAGTAGGGAAAAATCGACCGGCTTCAGATCGAAGGCGGCAACGCACTCCTGGAACATCCGCCGCACCAGCAGTTCGGTGCGGGTGATGCGATAGCCCAGCAGTCGCAGCAGACGCGCCTGGTCCACCGCAGTGATGGCATCGGGCAACGGTGCAGCAGTGGCAGTAGCGGGCATGACGGTTCTCGCGACAAAGGCAGCGGGCGGAGCGGTACGCGCCATGCGCCCGGTCCGCAACGCCGATCCCCGGCGTGCAGCGCATTGTAGACGCGGCCAGGCCTGCCGATGTGGACATGCAGGCTGCCGGTACGCGCGTTGTTTGCGCACGCGTCCGTGCGTCTGCCGCACAGCTCTTCCACGCATGCGCCTGCCATCGGTACAGCAGCGCTGCGATGTGCGGGGGACGGCGGTGATCCAGGCACGGCTTGGACATGAGATCCGGTCGGCAAGTGATTGCGTTCCGGAATAGTTATTGATCATAACTACATTGCCAAGCTGCAGCGCAGCATGGTCGCGCTCGCTAGTCCGCAGACGGGTGCTGGGTGCTGGGTGCCTGGTGCCTGGTGCCTGGTGCCGGGTAGCGGGAAGGCAAGTGCGGATCGCAGGTGAGCCAGCTGCGATGGCTGCCACGGCGTTATCGCCGCAGCCCACTGTCGAGATCACCGACGGCCGCGCCCGCCCACGCTGCGCCTGCAATGCCCGGCAAGGCGCCCTGCGCTGCGCGCTTACGGCAGCCAGAGTTTCTCGAGATCGCGGAAGCCCCAGTCGGTCGGGCTTTCCATCTGCGCAATGCGGTCCTGGCAGTCGGGCCGCGACAGGTCGATGTCCTGCACCAGCACGTGGCTGCGCAACTTGGCCGAATAGAACACGCGCACCTTGGGCTTGAGCAGCGCGTCCGGGGTCTGTTCGATCACCACGGCCAACTTTTGCGATTCCAGACGCACCAGCGAGCCGACCGGATAAATGCCCAGCCGGCGCACGAATGCCTGAAAGATCGCCGGGTCGAAGTGACCCTTCCACGACGCCATCTGCTTGAGCGATTCGGCCGGGTCCCAGGCGCGTTTGTAGGGGCGGTCGGAACTGATGGCGTCGTACACATCGCACACCGCGCCCATCCGCGACATCAGCGAGATGTCTTCGCCGACCAGGCAGTTGGGGTACCCGCTGCCATCCATCTTTTCGTGATGATGCAGCGCGATTTCCAGCACCACCGCGTTCTGCACGCCGCCGGCCATCAGCAGGCGATGTCCATCCAGCGGATGCTGGCGCATCACTTCCATCTCGTCGTTGGTGAGCCGGCCGGGCTTGTTGAGAATGTCCAACGGCGTCACCGCCTTGCCCATGTCGTGCAGCAGGCCGCCCATCGCCGCTTCCACCACCTGCGCCTCGGGCAGACCGAGCTGCCGCGCCAGCCCGCTCATCAGCCCGGCCACGGCCATCGAATGCAGATAGGTGTAGTCGTCGGCGGTCTTGAGCCGCGCCACGCTGATCAAGGCCTGCGGATGACGCAGTACCGAATCGTTGATGGCTTCCACCAGCGGCATGGCCGCCTCGGTGTCGACGGTGCGCCCCAGCCGCACGTCGCGAAACATCGCTTCCACCATGTCGCGGCCGTCTTCAAAAATACGCCGCGCCCTCACCACTTCGGCTTCGATCCCGACCTGCGCGGTGACGCTGTTGGTCCGTGCACTGCGCGCGGTGGACGCCGGCTCCGGCGGTTCGGGCTCCGGTTCCGGCGTGGGCGGCGGCGGTGGCGCAGCGCCCGTCTCCTGCTCGTCGACCGTCGCGCCGGTGTCCACATCCAGGCCGCGGGCGGTGTCGATCACCAGTTGCTCGATCCGGCTGCCGTGAATCTTGTCCACGTCGTCGGAATCGACCAGAAAGGACGTTTTCCAGAACGGATGGTGCACCCACGCGCCCAGCAGCTTGTAGACATACATGCCGGGACGGAGTTGGTCGGAGTCGATGGTTCTGAGCATGCCGGCGCTGGTCTGCACAATATCCACGGAAGAGTCCGCCACGGGCTTGGCGGTCTCCGGAGTTATCGGCACCGGTCGCGATTTCTTTGGTCTACGAACGTAACCGCAGCCGCCACACCAGCCGGCATTGGGCACCGCAAGCTGAGCAATTCAGCGCTCCGGCAAGCGCATCGCCACCACCGCAGCAGCGGCGAACAGCAACGGCACGCCACAGGCCAGATACAACATGGCCGGCGACCAACCGGCATCCAGCAGCACCCCGGCGCACAGCGGCGAGGCAATGGCGCCCAGACGCCCGATCCCGATCGACCAGCCCATGCCGGTGGAGCGCACCGCCGCGGTAAAGACCACCGGCGCAACCGCATACAGCCCACCCATCGCCGCCGTCAGGGCCGCACCGGTCAGCAACGCGGTGACAAATGCCCAACTCAGCACCGTGCTGCTCAACCCGAACGCGACCATCCCGATCGCCACCAGCACCAGTGCGCCGGCGGTGAGCCGCGACAAGCGCCCGCGCAGGGCCAACCAACTGAATAACGTGCCGCCCACAATGCCGCCCAGGTTCAGCAGCACCCCGCCGGTAAGGCCCTCGGCCGCCGACAGGCCGGCGGTCACCAGCAGCTTGGGCGTCCAGCTGAGCACGAAGTAGAACGCGAACATCAGCAGGAAGAACGCCAGCGCGATCAGCAGCGATTGCCGCCGCAGCTTACCCACGAACAAGGCCGCATACCCCTGCGCCTGCCCTGCCGCCTGCGCAGGTGGCAGCGGCAACTGCGGATGCGGCGCCATCCCCATGCGTGCCAGCACCGCATTGAAGCGTGCATGCGCGTGGGGCGGCCGGCGGGCGATCAAAAAGTCCAGCGATTCGGGCAAAAAGGCCAGCACCAGCGGCACGCAGAGCAGCGAGCCGAGCGCACCGAGCCAGAACACCGCTGGCCAGGACCAGTGCTGCACCAGCAGCGCCGCGATCGCGCCCCCGATCGTCGCCCCGACCGGGTAGCCGGTGGCCTGCAGCACCGTCGCCGTACTGCGCCAGCGTGCGGTGGAATATTCGGCAGCGGTCACCGCCACGCAGGCCAGCATGCCGCCGATCCCGACCCCGGTGAACGCCCGCAGGGCGCCCAGCTGCCACACATTGCCAGCCAGCGCAGACACGCCCATGCCGACGGTCAGGATGGCCAGACACACCAGGATCAGCGCACGGCGGCCGATGCGGTCTGCCAACGGCGCCAGCAACAGCGAGCCCACCGCCATGCCGACCAGCCCGGCACTGAACAGCGCCCCCAGCTGCTTGCCCGACAGCTGCCAGTCGGCCGATACATGCGGAGCGGTGAATGCCATCGCCATCACGTCGAAGCCGTCGAGCATCGTCAGCAGCACGCACACCGCCACGGCCCTCCACTGGAACGGCGTCATGCGCTCCAGGACAAAGTGCGTGGAAGTTGGGGTGCTTTGGAGCATTGGCGTGTCCTGTGAGATGAGGCGTGCTGGTCTAGTGTCGCTGCAGGACGTGCGGCATCGCGGCGTGCCTTGTGCGCCGTGCCACGCCACGTGGCCGCCAACTGGAAAAACTGGTACGTGCGGCAGACCGCGATCAACGCGTGGCAACCGCATGCACGCTAGGCCGATTGCAGGTGGTGTTCAAGACCGATTACCGCAGTGTTGTGCGCTTATCGGACGACCGGCAAACTGGACTTCGCTTGCGCAGCGATGCGTTCGGGTGTGCTCTCTGCGTTGCCGGCTGCTCCTTCAGGTAAGGCGCGCCTGGCGATCAGATCCGGCGCGGCCGCAGCGTTATCTCGTTAGGTGTGCGAGATCGCCTTCGACGAGCGTGTGCGGTGCTTGTCCGCAGTGTTGCGCCAACTTGCGCAATGCAGTTCGTCGGCGAATATCACGGCGACAACGCTCCATGCAGCTTGGAGCGCCTAACAAACCCGCTCAAACAGCCGTCACGTGGGTACGGACAGCGCGTGCGTAACCGGAGCGTACGCGTCGCCCATGCCGATTCCGAGCACCGGCCCTGCCCGCCCGGTGGCCGCGCCGTAGTTCTGTTACCTGCTCCTGGTCATGCATGCATCATGGGCAGCGGACGCGCTGCGTGTCTGTCGGATCGTCGGATATGCAGCATGCTCAGACAGCAGCACCGCGTTTGACTTCAAAGGGCGTCACTCGTCTGCAGCGATTGACCACAGTCTGGCTCAACACACATCGAGGCATGCCGCGTCCACGGCATCCACAACACACGCCCGCATCTGGCGACATCCATTGCGCAGCACGACTGCTGCCGCGGCAATCCGCACCGCACAGGTATCATCCAGCCGTGTCCGCAGTTGGCGGCACGTTGATTGACCGGAGAGTGCCGTGACCCCGATTCGCCCGTTTCTGGAACACACCCCACAGCTGGGTGAACGCGTCTATGTCGACCCGGCTTGCACCATCATCGGCAAGGTGAGCCTGGGCGACGATGTATCGGTATGGCCAGGCACGGTGATCCGCGGTGACGTCAATCATGTGCAGATCGGCGCACGCACCAATGTGCAGGACGGCACCATCATTCACGTCAGCCACCACAGTCCGTTCAACAAGGCCGGCTATCCAACCATTATCGGCGAGGACGTGACCGTGGGCCACGGCACCATCCTGCACGCCTGCACCATCGAAGACCTGTGCCTGATCGGCATGGGCGCCTGCGTACTGGATGGGGCCACCATCAAACGCTACGGGTTTGTCGGCGCCGGTGCGGTGGTGGGCCCGGGCAAGATCGTTGGCGAAGCGGAATTGTGGCTGGGCAATCCTGCGCGGCTGGCGCGCACGCTCAGCGACAAGGAAATCGAAAGCCTGCATTACTCCGCGCAACATTATGTGCGGCTCAAGGATCAGTATCTGAGCGCGCCTGTCCGCGACTGAGCAGGCGGGCGGCCGAGTCCTGCCTGGCGTCGACGCACCCGCGCAGAGCTGGTTTTTCAGGGCTGCGTGGCGCGCTCCAACGCCGTCAGCATCGTCAACGCTTGTTCGCGCGATGTGCCGCACATCTCCAGCGACGGCCGCAAGCTGCCGCACACCGCCGGGCGCTGCGGCGAGCCGAACAACCGGCAGCCCAACTGCGCGTCCAGCTGCACGCACGCCACCCCGGCCGGCTTGCCGTTGGGCATGCCGGGGATTGGCGAACTGATCGAGGGCGCGATGCAGCACGCGGCACAGCCGGCGCGGCACGACATGGCAGAGGTCATGCGCGCAGTTTAGAGCGGCCAGCAGAACGTAGCGAGCGAACGTCAGGTGCGTGCGGGCGAGGCACGCAGCCCCGCGATTCGCGTGGTTGGCGACGACGCTGCGGGGCGAACGCACCGGCCTGACGGTGAGCGCTGTAGTTGTCGTGGCCGCCCCGAACCCGCGCGCCGGCGTGCAGCCTGAAAGGCGCGCGCGTCGCGCCGCATCGATGAACCGTTCGGGGTGGCCGCAACGCCTGTCTGCCCGCGCGTTCGCCGCATCCGTGCTCGCCTGCCGCCGCGCTCGTGCCTGGCGGCTGCGTGCTACCGTGACCGATCGCCAGAACGGGCCGTGACGGTTGCAGCAGCAACAGTCGCGACGCGCTCTAATTGCCAGCCACCGCTCGCTGATCAGTCGTCGACATCGCCATGCCCGAATACCGCTCCAAGACCTCCACCCACGGCCGCAACATGGCCGGCGCGCGCGCACTCTGGCGCGCCACCGGCATGCAGGATGGGGACTTCCACAAGCCCATCATCGCCATCGCCAATTCCTTCACCCAGTTCGTGCCCGGCCACGTGCACCTGAAGGATCTTGGTCAGCTGGTCGCGCGCGAGATCGAGCGCGTCGGCGGCGTGGCCAAGGAGTTCGACACCATCGCCGTGGACGACGGCATCGCGATGGGCCACGACGGCATGCTGTATTCGCTGCCTAGTCGCGAAATCATCGCCGATTCGGTCGAGTACATGGTCAATGCGCATTGCGCCGACGCGCTGGTGTGCATTTCCAACTGCGACAAGATCACCCCGGGCATGTTGATGGCCGCGTTGCGGCTGAATATCCCGACCGTGTTCGTCTCCGGCGGCCCGATGGAAGCCGGCAAGACCAAGTTGTCCGAACATAAACTCGATCTGATCGACGCCATGGTGATCGCTGCCGACGACAGCGCATCGGACGAGAAAGTCGCCGAATTCGAACGTAGCGCCTGCCCCACCTGCGGCTCGTGCTCGGGCATGTTCACTGCCAACTCGATGAACTGCCTGACCGAAGCGCTGGGCCTGTCGCTGCCGGGCAACGGCACCGTGGTGGCCACGCACGCCGACCGCGAGCAGTTGTTCCTGCGTGCGGGTCGCGTGGCGGTGGAACTGTGCCACCGCTGGTATGGCGGCGAAGATCCCACCGCACTGCCGCGTGGCATTGCCACCTTCGAAGCGTTTGAAAATGCGATGACGTTGGACATCGCCATGGGCGGCTCGACCAACACCATCCTGCATCTACTCGCCGCCGCGCAGGAAGGCGAAGTGCCATTCGGCATGCGCGACATCGACCGCCTGTCCAAGCGCGTGCCGCAGCTGTGCAAGGTGGCGCCGAATACGCCCAAGTACCACATCGAAGACGTGCATCGCGCTGGCGGCATCATGGCCATTCTCGGCGAGCTCGCACGTGGCGGCCTGCTGCATACCAACGCAGCCACGGTGCATGCACGCACCCTGGCCGACGCCATCGCGCAATGGGATGTCACCCAGACCGGCGATGAAAAGGTGCATACGTTCTACAAGGCCGGACCGGGCGGCATCCCCACGCAGATCGCCTTCAGCCAGGCCACGCGCTGGGACAGCCTGGATACCGACCGCAGCGACGGCTGCATTCGCGATGTCGCCCACGCGTTCTCGCAGGAAGGCGGCCTCGCCGTGCTGTACGGCAATATCGCCCGCGACGGCTGCGTGGTCAAAACCGCTGGCGTGGACGAATCCATCCATGTCTTCGAAGGCAACGCCCGCGTCTATGAAAGCCAGGATTCGGCGGTCAAGGGCATCCTTGCCGACGAAGTCAAAGCCGGCGACATCGTGGTGATCCGCTACGAAGGCCCCAAAGGCGGCCCCGGCATGCAGGAAATGCTGTACCCCACCAGCTATCTCAAATCCAAGGGCCTGGGCAAGCAATGCGCCCTGCTCACCGACGGCCGTTTCTCCGGCGGCACCTCGGGCCTGTCGATCGGCCACGCCTCGCCGGAAGCGGCCGCAGGCGGCGCGATCGGTTTGGTGCGCGATGGCGACAAGGTCCTGATCGACATCCCCAATCGCTCGATCAATCTGCTGGTCTCCGACGAAGAGCTTGCTAGTCGTCGCGCCGAGCAGGACGCCAAGGGCTGGAAGCCGGTGGAAGTGCGCCCGCGCAAGGTCACCACTGCGTTGAAGGCGTATGCGTTGCTGGCCACCAGCGCGGACAAGGGCGCGGTGCGCGACAAGGCGATGCTGGACGGCTGAGATATCTGCGAGCCAGGCCCATGCCGTCCGTCCCCGCAGCCGCGGCCGTGACCAACTGCACTCCCTAGACTTACGAAGATTTACGGAAAAACCACCCTGCGCCCTTCCCCCGCCTGCGGGGGAAGGTGCCCGAAGGGCGGATGGGGGCAGCCACACGATCACGCGACAAAGCCGAAGAACATAAACCGCGCCCGCTGCAACGCACCCAGCAGAACGTCCATGTAAGCGTGACGCCGGCCAATCCGGCGGATGCCTGGATCCACCGACTGACGCGGAGACCGAACGGATACTGCCAACTATGGCGCGGCATCGGCATCGGCATGGGCATGGGCATGGGAATACTTGCGCGCTACCGCATGCGACAACACCACCCACCGGGCACAGGTCATCACTTCCCCGCACGATGCAGCGGTTCCCGCTCGCATTGCTGCATCATCGCCGCGCGCAGACTGAGCGCCAGTGGCACCAGCCCGTCGCTATCACTCTCGCCGTCGCGCACCACGATCTCGTTGCGTGCCACATCCACATTCTTGATGCGTAGGCGCACGCATTCCACCAAACGCATGCCGGTCCCGTAGAGCAGTGCCGCCATTAGTGCCTGACGCACTTCCATCCGCGCCAGCACCGCCATGACCTCCGCCTCACTCAAGACCGTAGGCAACCGCCGCGGCCGCTTGGCCCGCCGAATCACGTCCATCCATGGTAGATCGCGTCCCAACACTCGCGATACAGAAACAGCAAAGCGGCCAGCACCTGATTCTGCATCGAAGGCGCCACGTGATCGCGCGCCGCCAGCAGAATCAGGAACGCTTCCACGTCGCGCACTCCCATCGCCTCTGGATGCCGTTTGCCGTTGGCCAGGATGAAGCGCCGAATCCAGCCAACATAGGCATCCTCGGTGCGCTTGGCACGGCCCAGCCGCCGCAACCGAACGCAGACGCGATCCAGCAGCCGAGCCGGGCGCCCGGTCGGCGCTGCCGAAGACGGCTGCCTGGCACCCGATGCAGACCAGGAGATTGAAGCCGTTCGGTCGGAATGATACGGTCGCATTCAGATGAGTCGCGCCAGGGAATGCGACATACTTATGTATCGTGGTCACGCACCACGATCGGCACACTGCGTTGATACGACTGGGGTTGCACTGGATGGGGAGGTCAGAAATTACGTACTACGCCCCGGTGCTGTGCACCTTTTTGACTTCGAATAGTTGTTAGCTGGCACTGGGGGTGTCGCGATGACTCGAAAGTTGACTGTGACGATCCCGATCAATAACCGGTCTTGGTCGATAGATGAAGAAGAAATTGAAAAGCTGATCATAGAAAATCAGGCGCAGTTTGCTCCGCTGTTTGAGCTTTCAATTGATGTTGACGACGCCCGAGTGCAACTTGTTGACGAGAGTCTAGACGTGCAGCAGGTTGATATCGACGAGGGAGGCAAGAGTGGTTCAGCGCAAGTCGATTTCATGTCATCGTTCTACGCAGGCTGCAAGGACCAAAACTCAGATGACTGGCACAGCGAGGACTTGGCGTTCGAGATCACTCAAGACGCTTTGATCTTTAACATTAATCTGCCGATTAATTGGCGTGTAGACAACTAGAACGCCATCTAACAATTCATTCAAGCCGAACCCGCTTCGCGGGTCGGCTTAATTCAGGTGTTAGGCATTGCATGTTCAAGATCACGGTCTCTTGCCGGGGAATGTCAGAGCAATCTGCGTTGGCGGGCCTCTCAGAAATTGCAGACGAGTTCGCCAGTCGTCCATGGCACGAGAACGTGTCTTGCCGCTGGGAAAGCGATTGCATCGTGCTTGAAGCTCAGAACGACTTTGACCCAGAGGGAAAGGCCCCCCTAGACGAGTTCTCGGACGCAATCTGCGCTTGCTTGCCCATTGAGTCAGCACCAATATCGTTTGCCGTAGAGTCGGTCCGTGAGGTTCCGGGCAGCAATGCCTAACAATTCATTCAAGCCGATGCCGCTTCGCGGCACGGCTTAATTCAGGCGTTAGCCGCATGGAAGAACTCGCTTCTATTATTGATAAGCCACTCGCCTCGGACGAGACACGGCAAGTTCTGTCTCGCTTCAACCTGCTCGACCAAGTATTCGAACCGCTCGAGGAGGGTATGCATGCGGAGCGCTTCCTGACTAACAAGGCAGGTGGAGTTCAAATTGAGATTAGGCCCGATGACCGTATTGGCACGATATTTCTTCATTCATTCGGCAAGGACGGCTTTGGCCAGTTCTCGCATCCACTGATCGCCGGCCTCAATTTCTCATCCACACAGGCCGACGTCCTAAAGCGACTGGGAAGTCCTACCACAGATGCCACACTAAACCCCCGTCATTTGGGGTGGTCTCCTGGGCCAAGTACGTCACATCCTCGCACAGCCTGCACTTTAGTTTTGGCGCCAATGGCATCGCTCTAGTGACCATCATGCCTGCTGACTGGCAGCCCGGAGGCTACAGTGGCGGCTAACAATTCATTCAAGCCGAACCCGCTTCGCGGGTCGGCTTAATTCAGGTGTTAGGCGGCTATTCAAATGCGCTCCCACTCGGACATCCTGAAAGACATCGCCAGCTTCGCGCCATTAGCTGACTCGTGGTTGCCCTTAGACAATCTTCTTAACGAGCTATGGCTTGCAGGGGAGCCACACGTGAGTTCACTTCCCACCCTTTTTGGTGTCTTTGAGCGATTCCCTGCGGACGATGGCGCAGGAGTGTTCTGGTCGATCGTTCATGGGGTGGAGGCGTTGCCATACAACTACGGTCCCATGCTTAAAGAGTCGTATAGTCGGGTGCCAGCGGAAATGTCCAAGATCATGCTGGCCAGACTCGCCAACTCGACCGGCACGGCCTAACAATTCATTCAAGCCGATCCCGCTTTACGGGTCGGCTTAATTCAGGCGTTAGCCGGCAATGGAGCATCACGTGGAGCTGAAAGATTTCATTTCCGAGACGTTGGCCCAGATTGTGGGCGGAGTTGTTGATGCTCGCGCCAAGGTCGATGCGCTCAATGCCGTGGCACGCGTCAATCCGTTCCTTGACCCAATGGCTGACCAGCTCGCCAAACATGGCTTCACGCTTGCGGGCGGTGACGCGGTGCAGTTCGTTGAGTTTGAGGTGTCGGTTACAACTAAGGACGTTTCGGGCACAAAAGGTGGGGTCGGCGTGTTCGTCGTACCCTTCACACTTGGTAGCAGCGGACAGTCAAGCAGCGAGCAGTCCGGCAGCAGCAAAATTTCGTTCCGAGTGCCGCTGACCTTGCCACGCGAGCTTGCAGGCTAACAATTCATTCAAGCCGAACTGGCTCCGCCAGTCGGCTTAATTCAAGCGTTAGGCGGCAGTGCTTGGCATCGTTGGTGGCTTCTGTCTTCGGTAACACCTTGGTGGTTTACCGGTCGGCTCCGGTGCGCGGTCTTTGCGTAACAGCGATCGGCCTGTTTGCCACTTCGCCTTGCAACGTCACTGCCGCGCTGCGCTCACTGCCTTTGGCTTCGGTTGCTCTGCGCGGTCGCGCTACCTTGGCAAGCCACGTGACTTCGGTTGTGGCATGCTTGGCCCAGCGATGGTCGTGCTGGGGAGCAGAGGTCATGCGTCACTGCTCTGCGGCACCACCGTCTAACTATTCATTCAAGCCGACGCCGCTTCGCGGCGCGGCTTAATTCAGACGTTAGGCCGCTTTTTATAAGTTCCCGCGTTTGATATCAATCGGAGACACAGACATGCCTGTTCGTAACGTCACAAAAGATGATTGCGGTCGACTCGAGGGTAAAGACATCACACCGCTTTACTCCGCTTTCAAGCAAGTCTGCCCGAGAATCGAGGGTGAGGGTCTTTGGGAAAAGCTCCGAGAAAAATACAACCTTGGCGTCGCTGCTGACTGTGACGCCTGGGTCGTGCGCATGAATAATGCGATCGCGATCTGGAATGCGCAAAATCCAAGAAACTGCGCTGCCGTAAAAACTGCATTTGGCGTTTAGGTTGCTTGCGCGCGGCCTAACAATTCGTTCAAGGCGGACGGCTTCGCCGCCGCTTAAATCCAGTGTTAGGGCTCACATGAGGCTACTCCGCAGATGAAAGGAACAACAAAGCAGGATTATCCCTTGTGCGCTTCATCCGCCGAGTACTATCTGGTGGACTACGACAAGTGCAAGTATTTCCGCTGCGCAAAGTGTGGCCTTTTTCAAATCTCACTTCGGGCAGAGAAGGTTCTGCTTCAGGCACCGCAAGAGTGGCGTGATGGCTACGCCAAGCAGGCCCGAGATGCACCGGAGAATCACGCGCTGGTTATCCGCGTTCCCCCGTCCTCTCAGGAGCCTGGCGTAGCAAGTGCTGCTCTTACCGGTAAGTTTGTTCCCATGCCGGAGCTTCCGCAGGGCTAGTGAGCCCTAACAATTCATTCAAGCCGAGCCCGCATCAGGGCGGCACCTAAGTGCGCGCCTTCGACTATATTAGCACTCAGTCGCCGCGCTGCTGTGGGCCGGCTTAATTCAGGCGTTAGACCGCGCACGAGACACTTATGCAGCCTAAGGTTCCAGTTCCTAGCCGATACGCAGGCCTGCTCATGGGCTTCGCCGCTCTCTTGCATTCGCTGGTGGCATTTGACCTGGTCCTGCACTTCCTCCACGCCACACCAGAGCTTCAAGCGCTGTGGGCTACTAGCCCTCCAGTAAAAACTTTTTGGCTTTGTTTCGTAGCGTTGGGTCTTGCCACTGCCATCTTGCTCTATCGCGCGCCACGTGCTGGTTTCGCCTTGTCCTTGGCGGCAACCGTCTGCCTTTACTCTGCCAGTACCGGACTCTGGCATGAGATCAAGGGTGGCTTTTGGTTTGCCATAGCTGCGAACGTCTTCGCTGCTCTTGGAGCATGGCGGGCGTGGTCTAACAATTCGTTCAAGCCGAAGCCGCTTCGCGGCTCGGCTTAACTCAGGCGTTAGCCAGCACATGAAGATACGTCTCAACTTTGAGAGCTTCAGTCCATTGGACTTTCCAGGGCTCAATGGAACAGTGGACCATGTCACTTCGTGGGTGGACCTCGTCTGGGCTGCAGTAACTTCTGGAAAGAAGGGGCCTTTGTACTGGGTGCCACACCCACAAAACTCTTTCGCAGAGGCTAGCTCACGCGCCTTCTCTCTTTATGCGCACCTGCATCAAAGCTCAGGATTCGTGATGAAATCGGGGCTCTATCACTTCATGGATCCTACTGAGAAGGCAGCGGCCTCGTACTTCCTTGGCATGACCTTAGCCAAACTTATCGCCGAGGACTTCCTCGATACCCCTTGGTTATTTCACGTATCAACTGCATCGCAGGCAATTGCGTACAAGCCTGGGGGTTCGCGGCCGGACTTGATAGGGTGCACGTATAACGGTGGAAAGTGGGTAGTCGTCGAGTGCAAGGGGCGATCCAACGGATTCGCTCCGGATGCGCTTCTCAAAGCAAAAGCACAGTCTGCAATGATCTCTTATATCAATGGGGCTAAACCCCTTTGTGCTCTAGGGCTGCAAGCTTTCTTTGATCCTGAATTAAGCGCCACCGCTATTGATCCGCCTCCTACTGAGGAGGCCGAGCCAGTTGAAGCAGACGTTGGTCATGCAATGCGCGTGTACTACTCGGTACGTCACGCATTGAGGCTCTCAGGTGAACCAGTGAGCTTTGGTGAGACTGAATATATCATTCGTGAGGATCGAGACTCCGGCATCACTATAGGGTTACCAGCATCTATTGTTTTTGCAGAATCCATCCAGGAACCGCCACGCCTGCCCGTGCATGCTTCACGCCAATTGGGCGGCGATGACGGCCGAATGCGCATCTACCGCGATGGATTTTATGTATCCTTAGATCAGAGATGGTCGGAGGAGCAAATGCAACGCGAGCTTGCAGACCGTGCTGGCTGACAATTCATTCAAGCCGACACCGCTTCGCGGCGCGGCTTAATTAAGGTGTTAGGTTGCGCAATGGGACCATTTCGAGACGGATGGACAGAGCAAAACGTAGAGGCTGTAGTCGCTCGAGGCATTCCAGAAGAGCTGCTATATGTTCCGATCGTCATAACCATGGACCCGCATGACCGTGCGTGGGCCGAGGCTATTTGTCTCTCGCTGGCTCAGCACCCGCACTTCAATGTTCGCGGCAATGCAATTCTTGGCTTCGGCCACCTCGCACGCACCTGTCGGCGCCTAGACTTGGTAGCAGTTTCTCCAGTTATTGCAGCGGCACTTCAAGATGAGCATGAGTATGTCCGCGGACACGCAGAGGATGCGGCGGGGGATATCCATCACTACCTTAGGTTCCACATTCCAGGTTACGCCTCATCGGGCGCAACCTAACAATTCATTCAAGCCGAACCCGCTTCGCGGGTCGGCTTAATTCAGGCGTTAGGCCGTGCTCACACATAGCGACATCTTCATTAAGGCACCTAGCTCAACCGCTCTCGCCGAGTTCTCCGCGCGAGCTTTTCGGGCGCTTGGGGTTCTTGAGCACGAGGAGCGAGAGAGTAGTAACTATGTTGATGAGCACTACTTCTGTTCTGTCGGTCAGGACCCCAAGTTAGAGATCTGCTACTCAGATGACGAGAGATTCTCCGAGCACCGTTTTTGGCTAACCATCTCGGCAAACTCGATGCCTGCCGACACATACGCCAATGAGTCAGCTATGGTGCTTGCGGATCTCGGTTATGAATGTTTCGTGCCCACACCGGGCTGGGCTCGAAAGGACTGGGATGGCCGTGGCTCGCACTTCACGGCCTAACAACTCATTCAAGCCGAACCCGCTTCGCGGGTCGGCTTAATTCAGGCATTAGAGCGCATCTGCGAACCATGAATCTAGGCATATTCAAAAAGGCACTTTCTAAACACTTTTATCCTGTGCTACGGAAGGCTGGCTTCCGCGGTTCCGGATCTACCCTACGCCGGGTAAATGAGCCACTGATCTATGTAGTCAATGTTCAAGGCAGTAGCGGTGGAGATCGGTGCTACCTAAACCTCGGAGCACACCTTTCGTTCTTGCCTTCCGCAAGTTTCAACAAGGAGCCGGATAAGTTGCCGGAATACGAATGCGCATTTCGGTCTCGCATTTTACCTCCAGAGGGGCAGGCCTTTGGTTGGAGCTATGGCACGTCCGAGCAAGAAGCTGAAGCAAGCGCGTTGTCAGTGGCAGAGGCCTGGGCAACCCAAGGAACTGCCTTCTTCGAACGCTTCAAGGCATATCCAGAGAGCTTCTTCAAGCTCGTTGCCAATTTTCAACCCGAACATGTGCATCCGGCAGATTGCCTCCTCATGGCACGTATAGCTGCACATCTGGGTGAGGCCAACTGCGCAATAGCAATCGCAACGTCGGGTCTTGGTCGCGTCGGAGAGAAGGCAGTCGGTCTCCGTCACTCAATCAACCACTTTATTGCTACTACCAATGCGCTCTAACCCTTCAATTAACCGGACATGCCCCGGCAAGCCGGAGCATGTCCGGTTATCTCAGACGCTAGGCGCTCGAAATGATTACCCGTATCCCTGCTCTTGAATTCATGCAAAATTTTGATCGGAACTTACTGCTCAGGTGATGGGCTAGCTTCGCTGCTGGTTACTCGCGTCGGCTACGGACAGATCATTGATTTTCGCTTGGGAGATAAGGTTCAAATTGCTGGAGTGATTGGCGCTTCTGGCTACTCTGTAGAGTTACTTGCCCAACTGGGCTTACCCAGCGTGGTTCGCTTTAGCGGCAGTCTTCGTTCTAAGAGCGAGATCTCGTTCGAGGCTTCTGGTCTACCAATGGGTCTTGTTATTTCTCGTGACGGGGATACTATTACACTCATCACATCTTTCAACGACGCGCCGCCTACCAACTACGTCTTGCAGCGCGCCTAACAATTTATTTAAGCCGAAGCCGCTTCGCGGGTCGACTTAACTCAGACGTTAAGCCCTCGGAAGCTCATGTCGTACGACCTAGTTGTCTATCTGAAGCGTAACGTGATGCCATCACCAGGCGCTTGGCATGACGCCATAGTTGAGGCGGGCTTTCCGGTCGCGTTGGACTACGATTTTAATGTGGACACGTTCTCTGGCTTCCTTCCTTGTCCGGTTAGCGGTGAGACATCCGGCTTTGAGTACTACGCATCGAACGTTGCAGCTGAGGACATAGAGGAGATGCGACTGGCACCGGGCACTGACTTCTCAGTCCAGTTCTGTATCGGCTCACGCCCGCTTGAGCTGGTGTCAGCCCTGGCCGCATCTAGTGTCCTGGCTGCGATGACGGGCGGCTGTCTTGATGACCCTCAGGCAGGCGACTCGGTGCCGGCCGACAGCGCGATTAGTTGGGCAAGAGCTCAGCTAGCACAGGGCGGAGCCTAACAATTCATTCAAGCCGACGCCGCTTCGCGGCGCGGCTTAATTCAGGCGTTAGGCCGTTGTGGAGCAAAAGTGTATGTGGTTGCCGCTTCGGTGAGTTCGCAGGCGTGCTTGCGGTTGGCTCCGGACAGCAGTCATGACCGTTGCTGGTTGCGGCAAGTTCGGTGCTTCGCCTTGGCGAGTCGTTCCCGCGCTGCGCTCGGTGCAGTTGGCATCGGTGGGTATCAGGCGCCGCTGCATCACTGGGCAAGCTCCATCCCGCAAGCTGTGGCACACTCGGTCCCGGCGGCAGTGCTGGGGAGCATGGTTGCACCACTCAACCTCTGCGACCACTGCCTAACAACTCATTCAAACCGACGCCGCTTCGCGGCGCGGCTTAATTCAGGCGTTAGACCGCAAGGGAAATCGCGTGAAAGGCCCAACCAACAAGTTCCTCATCGTCGGCGGCGCACTGAGTGGCGTTGCAGCACTGATACATCTTGCGTGCTTAGTAGTGGGCGCGCCACTCTTCCGCCTCTTGGGCGCTGGAGAACAGATGGCGCAACTTCACGCTGGGGGCAGCTGGTACCCAACAGTTGTCACGCTCGCGATCGCCACCGTCTTGGCCACCTGGGGTGCGTACGCACTCTCGGCCGCGGGCGTATTCTGGCCGTTTCCGCTACGTCGAACAGTCCTTACGGCGATCACAGGTGTTTACATCGTTCGCGGTGTGGCGTTCGTCCCGGTTATGGCCTACTTCCCTGGCAACAGCCTCACTTTTTGGGTCGTGAGCTCGGCGATATGTCTCGCCATTGGTCTGGTGCACCTTGTTGGGCTTCGACAGTCGCGGGGCAGGCTGCGTCGGCTTGCGGCCTAACAATTCATTCAAGCCGAACCCGCTTCACGGGTCGGCTTAATTCAGGCGTTAGGTGATTTAAGAGCTACTGTGGCGGTTGCACCGGGAGCGGCCAGATTGCTGGTGTTGTTCTGCGGCACGCTTCTGGGGTTGGCTGGTGCGGCCTTGGCTTCGGCGGGTTCACTTGGCTCACGGTTTTCATGCTGCTGGCATGCGGCTTCGGTGCTAGGAGAGTGTGCTGGGTTGTCAAGTTCTTGTTTCTGTGACTAGGCCGCTGGGGCTGTGTCGGGTGCGCCCAGAGCTGCCTGACTTCGGGTGATTGCTTCGGTGTCCTCTGCTATCGCCGCTGTAGCGCCGAACTCTGATACATTCCCCCCTAACAATTCAATCAAGACGAACTGGCTTCGCCAGTCGGCTTATTTCAGGCGTTAGGCATTCCAACATGAACCAGCAGCCTGAGACGGTCAAACAGCAAGTTCTGCGTGAAATGTCTGTCGCAATTTCCCAGAATAACTGGCAGGCCTCATGTGATCTACTGAGCCTTACCCTAACTATCGGCGAGCCAGAAAATCGGTCAGACATCCTCAATGAGCTGCTTGTGATGCCAGGGCACGAGCTTCATCAAGAGATAACCAGGGAAATCCAACTCCTTCGTAGTCCGTCGAGCGTTCGCTACATTCGTCAGGTTCTCGAAGGTGACTTTCAAATGTTTGAGTACACGTGTTCCGAACCAGGCGTTATTGCCAAGTAGTTCAGCCATGCTCTCGCAGACATCAACACGCCCGAGTCCATCGCGCTCATCAAAGAAATCGCCGCATCAGGCAAGCCTGACGTAGCGGAAGAAATGGCATACCGGCTGAGGCGCCTGAATGCCTCACCCTTCCTTCAAGCGGACGCCTGACCGGGCCACTTAAGTCAAACGTTAAGCCCCACACCCAGCGCTGCATGACACTCTTGATTCTAGATCTCGACGAGACACTCATCCATGCAACCGAAGGTTGCCTGGACCGTGATCCTGACTTTGAGGTTGGACCGTACGCTGTGTACAGGCGGCCGGGCCTTAGCTCGTTTCTGTCTACGGTAGGTTCGCACTTTGACCTAGCAGTTTGGACTTCTTCTACTCGTCTGTACGCGGCGCCGGTTGTCGCGGCAATCTTCCCACCGGACATCGACCTCAAGTTCATATGGTCCCGCGAGCGTTGCACGATGCGCTTTGATCCAGAGCATCAAGACTATGAGTGGACAAAGAATCTTGGCAAGATAAAGCGTCGGGGTTATCGGCTTGAACAGGTGCTGATGGTAGATGACACACCCGCCAAGCTGGCCAAACACTACGGAAACCTCGTCAGGGTGAAGCCGTTCTTTGGTGATCTAGCTGACCAGGAACTGTTCCAGCTAGGTGAGTACTTGCCAACACTCGCAAAGGCACCAAACGTCAGAAGGCTTGAAAAGCGCTTCTGGCGCAAATCCGCTAGTGATTCCTAACAATTCATTCCAGCCGAACCCGCTTCGCGTGTCGGCTTAATTCAAGCGTTAAGCCGTATGGAGATTTCAATGAGCTGGCCAGATGATGCAGATGGGGATGTTTTTCGGCGCCTTGAAGCCGATGGCTTCGATTTCTCCAAACCCTATGCAGTTGATTACAACGTGGACTTTGAGTCTTGGCCTCCTGCTCCATTGGCACTTGAGGTACTTCGTTCGCAGTACGGCGGCATTGAGGTGATTGAGCCAGATGAGGACGGAGATGGGTATGTTCTCTTCCAAGTCATTGGACCCGTCACCTACGCAGGAGTCATTTCCGTTCAGCGCCGCACCAGCTCAACAATGCAGCCATTTGGCGGCATTTGTGAGTCCTGGGGAGTCATGCACTAATGCGGCCTAACAACTCATTCAAGCCGAAGTTGCTTCGCAACTCGGCTTGACTCAGGCGTTAGCCGGCAATGGAGCATCACGTGGAGCTGAAAGATTTCATTTCCGAGACCTTGGTCCAGATTGTGGGCGGAGTTGTTGATGCTCGTGCCAAGGTCGATGCGCTCAATGCCGGGGCACGCGTCAATCCGTTCCTTGACCCAATGGCTGACCAGCTCGCCAGACATGGTTTCACGCTTGCGGGCGGTGATGCGGTGCAGTTCGTTGAGTTTGAGGTGTCGATCACAACTAAGGACGTTTCGGGCACAAAAGGTGGCGCGGGTGTGTTCGTCGCACCCTTGACTTGGTAGCAGCGGACAGTCAAGCAGCGAGCAGTCCGGCAGCAGCAAAGTTTCGTTCCTGGTGCCGCTGACCTTGCCATGCGAGCTTGTCGGATAACAATTCATTCAAGCCGAACTGGCTTCGCCAGTCGGCTTAATTCAGGCGTTAGCCCCTAGGAGATTTGGTTATGCGATTTGGATTATTTGCTGGTCTGTTGTTAGCTGCCTCGACTAGTTCTGCGCAGTCGGTGCACGTCTATGATGGGTACTTGAAAGGCGAGACGTATGTGACACAGTCACCTGCCACTCGATCAGCCTATGTAATGGGCGTTGTAGACGGGCTGCTGAGCTCTGGATTCTACGGAGCCTCTAAGGAAGAGGTGCAGAAGGTTCATGCATGTACTTCTGAAATGAGCAGCGAGGCATTGCGAGACGTTGTTGATAAGTATCTGCTGACCAACAAAGATGTCTGGAAAGACCCCATGAATGTTCTCGTGTCGAACGCGCTAGTGGGGGCTTGCCCGGTGATGCGGCCAGGCGGCTAACTATTCATTCAAGCCGACGCCGCTTCGCGGCGCGGCTTAATTAATGCTTTAAGCCTCACAGGCAATGTCTCGAGTCACCCGATATAGGCTTACTTACCTGCTGGTACTAGCGGTGCTGTTGGCTGTTGTGTTTCTTGTCGTCCGTAGCACGGGCGGGAGCAACCTAGTTATGGATCGAAGCGCACCTTAGCGCGCCTGAAATCCTCCTAGCTGGGCCCGCTTGATGAGGCACTTATATCTTTTTGACCTGTAGGCGATGCTCTGATCGCCACTTGTCCGACGTCGTGTTGCTGGACAAGCAGATGCAAGCCAAGCCAGTTATCCTGACCTCCCTACTTCTTCAATAGCGAGAACCGTTTGTGACTACGGAAACGAAGGTCAAGGGACCAGCTTCGTACTTCCCCTCCATCGAGAAGAGCTACGGGAAGCCGGTTGCGCATTGGTTCAATTTGCTTGACTCCGTAAAAGACAAAAAGCATATGGAGCAGGTGGCTTTCCTCAAGACCGAACATGAGATTGGCCACGGCCATGCGAATGCCCTTGTGGCCTACCACAAGGCCCAGCGCGATCTCTAAGCGTTTACCGAAGCCAACAGTTCTTTGCGGTGCGAACTCACTCCAGCATTAGGTCAGATGGTAGAGATGACAGATCTTCCCCTTCGGCGTCCCTGCTGCGGGTAAACAATTTATCGAGCCTGGTGGTTTTGACAACTGCGCTGTGTGTCTCTGGAAGGACGATGGCCAGGATGACGAAGATGCTGATGAGGTCCGGGTTGGCCGAAGTAGGCACATCAGCCTTAGCAAAGGACAATTGAACTACAAAGAGTTCGGTGCTTGCTGAAAGAAAGACCTCCTTCATGCACGTCCGCCACGTCCCGACGAGATGCTGGCTGTGGGTTAGCAATTCCGCTTCGCCGGCCGGCTTCACTCAATCAGTAGGATCCGCGATTCATCATGCGCATTCGACAAGCAAACGCGTCCGATCTCGCTTCGATGTGGAGCATCTTCAAGGCAGTTATTTCAGCGGGTGATGCACTGCCATTCGCTGCTGACTTCGATCTTTCCACGTTTCAGTCGCATTGGTTCACATCGCAGAGGTCTTACGTCGCTATCACTGATGCCGCTGTGTTGGGCATGTATAAGTTTGGGGCCAATTACCCCGGGCCTGGGTCTCATGTGGCCACTGCCACCTATCTGGTGGATCCGGAGGCGCAAAGCCGGGGGGTTGGACGTGCGCTTGTCCAACACAGTCTGACGCAGGCAAAAGATGCCGGCTATTTAGCCATGCAATTCAACTATGTGGTGAGCAGCAATGCGCCAGCTGTGGAGCTCTACAAGAAGCTGGGGTTCGCCATCGTCGGTACTTTGCCACAGGCGTTTCACCATCGCCGACTGGGGCTCGTGGATGTCTATGTCATGCACAGGCCTCTGCAGGCAGAGGATGCCTGAGGATTCGTCTAGCCAGCCCGTTGGGCAGATCGGTGGTGGTGCCATCTTCGGGTCGCCTGCACATAGACGTTGCACACAGGGCGAGTTTGCACGATGCGTCGCGATAGCATCGAGAAGACAACTGGCTGTGGCGGAACTGCAGTTGCTTTCATCGAGGCGCCGCTCTTGTGCGCGTGGCTCACAGACTCCGCAGTGCGCAACCCAACGGTGTCGGCTCCTGCGACGTGCCTCGCCAGCTGCGTTCTGCCAGCCCTGCGCACGCCTGCGTGCTTCGTTACTTGCACCTTTGCACCGAAGTCAAACAACAAGCATCCACTCCGACGCGAATGGACGGCGACCGCGAGCGCGTCGCCTGCTCCGTGACAGGCTGGCAAGACGATGCCGCGTCAGGCATGGTTAGCGCCTTGTGTCTGCGCGCCGCTCTATCACGCTTGCACTCGGCGCCCTGCGCTGCCACTCACACGTAATCGCCAAGGAACGCATGTTCTCCTTCTTCAAGAAAAAAACCACACCGTTGTTGATCGTTCGAGCAGATGGAAAAGAGTTGTGTCGCGTGACAGAACAAGATCTCCCTTGCGAAATGACGCCTTCAGTGCAGTTGAAGTCTGGCAGCATGCTGGAATGTGCGGATTCGGCAGGAGACGTACGCACGCATGAGCTCGGTAGTGCGTCTGGATGGTTCCATTTTTCCGTGCGCGTCCATGCCAATCTGGGATGCCAAGTGGATTGCGTCATTTCCGAGGACCAGCAGCTCGCTGCGGATGCGTTTGCGACCGGCAAGGCATCCGGGATCAGGTTTCAGCCGTTCTTTTTGCCGGGCGCAGAGGCCAGCAACTCCGCGCTTGCGGGCAAGGGGCTGTTCGCGCGGGGACTGCACTACGGCGGCACGGTCACCAGTGGCAACGTGGTGCTGTCCTGTGTGTGCGACCACTGCCGGCGTTCATTCCAGATCCGCTCCTATCACGCCGGATTTAGCAACGCGGGCTACTTCTACTCGGCATCTGGCGCGTACACCATGACGGTCGACAGCCATCTGCCTGGCAGCCCAGCGGCGCTGTCCGAGCCCGATGCTGACGCGCTTGCTGCGCTGGAAAGCGCATTGCCTCTGGCACCCGACGGGTCGAGCTATAGCTACCTCAACCCTTTCCGCTGCCCGTATTGCTCCATGCCATACATCGATTTCAGAGCGAACCCCGGCTTGCGGGAGAGCGAGTATTACGGAAATTATTTTGATGGCTCCACGCTGCTGCGCTATGTCCCGGCAGATGCCTAGCGTTCGCCCTTGATGCGCGCAGGCTGGATTGATGCGGTTAGCCGGACGCGATGCAGTGGCGCGCAGTAATGCTTGCGCACAGTGCACGCTGTGCTGTGCCATTCCGATACCCGCGCTGTCTTGCAAGACCGACGCCTCCGACCGTCTTGCACCATGAAGTGGGCCGTGCTCTTGATTGACGCTGGACAACCCTCGCCTCCATCGGCTGTTCTACCGGCTAACAGGGTGGCGTCCTGCGTTACCATGCGGTCATGAACACTAAATTTCTTCTTGTTGCACTATTCCTGTGTACCTCTGCTTCTGCACAAGCTGTTTCGCCAACCACCACACGTGAGGTTGGCCAGCTTTTCAAAGCACTTGAGCAATCCAACTGCGAATTTTCCCGCAACGGGTCGTGGTATGCAGCGCCGAAAGCCAGCGAACACTTGCAGCGCAAGTACGAGTACCTGAAGAAAAAGGCATTGGTGACGTCTACCGAGTCTTTCATCGAACTCGCCGCGACCAAGAGCAGCATGTCGGGCAAGGCGTATCAGGTACGTTGCGGGAACGCCGCGCCGGTATCGAGCCAGTCATGGTTCATCGGCAAGCTACGGGAGTTACGTAAGCGACCCTCGAACAACGACGCCGCGTCCGGCTAAGAACGGCTGACGAAAGCTGGCAAGCAGTTGTCAGGTGAGTGTGGACGGCGCTGAGGAACCGAAGTGTAGGCATTGTCCGTGCCGCACCGAGTACCGACCGCGCCCGCCTGGCGGCTCTACGCTCGTTTTGTTAACTGTTCTAAGCCACTCGGCCGCGTTTGATCCACCGATCAACACGCAGTGGCAGGCCCGAGGCTGCTCGAGCGGTTCCAATCGCTGAAGCAGTGTTGCCGGCAGGCTTGCGGTACAGGACCGCCTGTTTGACCTCTACACGTGCCATGACGCGTCGATTGCCTGACACGCACACCGGTGATGCACTTTTTCAGCGAACGCTAGGTGGCCGGTGGAGTGCGAGTCTCCGCTATCAACGCGCCCTCCGCAGCAGGCATTGATTCTGCACACAGTCCCGTTGTAAGCGTTGCCGATGACGTGTTTCAGATCACACCAGATGATCTGCGGTTGGCTGCTGATGTGCCCGAGATGTAGGTCGAACACTGCCGGCCTAGCGCATGCTGGCGAGGCGCTTGATACCGAGCCGGGTCGGTGACCGCAGAACGTCAGCGATGACTGGATCAACTCGACGGAAGGCGGACAGCATGAGTGTCCACCAGTCGGTCAAGCCGAATCAGCTTCGCAGGTCGGCCTTATTCAAACATTCGGCGACTCAGTAAAACGTAGCCCGGACTGAGATGATGATGGAGGATCAATTCCAGAAGGCAATGCCCCCGCTTTATCAATCGGTCCCGGACAATGCGCGGGCGGCTCGCTTTGCGATCTATCGTAGACAAGATAAGGATTGGATGCCTGACGTTGGTAAGCCATTCAACAACGCTGCCGTCGGGGACCGGTTCGCTACAGATCAGACTGCTTTGAACGAGGGGCCGCAGGTGGCTAGAGAACATGCTATTGAGCCCCTTGTTGGCTTCCTCAACAAGCGTCGACGCGAGTGATACAGCGGTCTAACAACGCATTCAAGCCGAGTCCGCTTCGGATATCTACTTGGGGCGATTCAAGGGAGAGCGCACGGTGACGGACAAGAAGCGCAAGCCAGCACTATCTGTGCAGTCCTTCATTGATGCACTCGACCATCCGCTCAAGCGGGAGATTGTTGCGATCAGGCAACTCTTGCTGGGTGCGGATCCGACGATCTCGGAGGAGATCAAATGGAACGCACCCAGCTTTCGCACCACCGAGCACTTTGCCACCATGCATTTGCGCGCAACAACCGCGGTGCAGCTTATTTTTCATCTGGGCGCCAAACCCGGACGGAAGGTTCCAGCAGACGCTATCGCTGATCCGGAAGGGCTATTGACGTGGCACGGAACAGACCGCGCCTCGCTCAGTTTTTCCGGGGCCGCGGATCTGGCGCTCAAGCATGACGCATTACTTGCGATCATTCGGCAATGGATCACGCATGTTTAGAGCGGCGAACAAAAGGACTGTACAGCCGCAAAATGCGCGCGGCCAGTGCTTGGAATCGGCATGTGCTACTCGCACATTGACGACTGCTCGCTACGTTGTGTTAGCGCTCTTCATTCAGTGAATTACCGGTGATGACGCGCATGTGGGCATGCCCCAACTGCAATCGCCGGTTCACTCGAACGAATCAGCGCCACGCGTGCGGAACAGGCGATCGACGCGAGGTCTTGCGCGGCAGGCCAGCCGATCTGGTGGAGCTGTATACCGCGCTGGAGACGTTCATGACCGCGCTTGGAGCAGTGGAGTGCGTCGCGCGGGAGCGGTATGTCCTCTTCCGCAGCTGCAAGGTTTTTGCGGATGCCACCATCATGACAGACGCGATACGCCTTGCTGTCCACCTTGGGCGACGGGTGGACCACGCGATGTTCATTAAATCAGTGACAGATGGAAAGCAGGTGACCCAGATTGCGAAGCTCTACACACGGGCCGATCTTGAAGCCATAAAACCGTTTTTGCACGAGGCGTATGAGCGTTCGATTGCTTCGCGCGCACTCTAGAAATCCCGTGAAGCCAACCCACTCGCAAGTCTGCGTTACTGATCAGCGCTTGCTCGACCCTGCTGCAGCACTATACCGATGACGGTGCCGGGATTGATCGTTCGCTTCAGGCCGCGCGTTTGGCGCAGTTATCGAATGCGTCGGCAACAAACGCACTCACCGCATCTTCCAGCTGCGCGGCGTGATCGCCCATCGCGCGTGCAGCAGCACTGGCGTCCTGCATGCGGGTGACGCCGTCGCGCATGTCGGTATCCACGTCGTTAAGGGTGTGATGCACCTGCGCAATGCTGCCGGCTTCCTGTTGCGAGGCGATGGCAATCTTGCTGAGCGTGCTGCTGACCTGACCGATGGTGGCCACAATGTGCTGCATGCCTTGGCCAGCGTGGCGCACCTGCTGCACGCCTGCCTGCATGTGCGTGACCGACTCGCCGATCAGCGTCTTGATCTGGCTGGCGGCGGTGGACGAGCGTAGCGCCAGCGCGCGCACTTCGCTGGCGACCACTGCAAAACCGCGACCTTCGTCGCCAGCGCGCGCGGCTTCGACCGCAGCGTTCAAGGCCAGAATGTTGGTCTGGAACGCAAGGCCGTCGATCACCGAGATGATGTCCTGGATGCGGCGCGATGCTTGCTCCATCTGCTGCATGGTGCCCATCGCCTGTTGCATGGTGTCGCCGCCACTGCGTGCGGCCTCCGAAGCAGCGGCAGTGAGTTTGTCCGCATCCGCTGCCTGGGCGGTGTGTTGCTGCATGGTGCCGAGCACCGCCTGCATCTGGGTAGCGGTGTGGCCCAACGTAGCCGACTGACGCTGCACTTGCTGCTCCAACGCATCGTTGCGGGTGAGGATGTGGCCGGCCGCATGATTGATCGCGCTGCTTGAGCTGCGGATCTGCGCAATGATGCGGGCCAGTTCATCGGCGGTGGCATTGGCATCGCGCTTCATCTGCTCGAACACGCCTTCGCACGGGCGATCGATGCGTTGCGACAGATCGCCGCGCGACATCGCCCCCAGCATCTGGCGCATGTCCTGCAGGCTGTCGTCGGTGATGGCGAGGAAGCGGTTGACGCCTTCGGCCAGCTGGCCGAGCGTGCCGCCGTTGGCATGCCCGTGCAGGCGCGCGCCCAGTTCGCCGCGCGTGGCCTGTGCGATAACGGTTGCCAGCTGATCTTCCAGCATCAGGTCCTGGGTGCGGTCCTGCCACTCCACCACCACGCCCAGCGAACTGCCGTCATGATCGTGCACCGGCGTGATGTTTTCCTGCAGCTGCAGCGCAGCGAGGGCGCGCGTTCTGCTGGTGCCGGTGGCATGCCCCAGCTGTACTGCATCGGCCAACGCGGTCTCCAGCACATCGGCATCGACGTGCGTGCTCAGTTGCTGGAACGACTGATTGCGGTAGATGGCAGCGCCCTGCCCGTCGACGATGGCCACCGCCATCGCAGAGGCGTCCAATGCCAGGCGGATGCGGCGGTTTTCCAGCAGTAATTGCTGTTGCTGCGCGATGCGTTCTTCCACCTGCACGCTCATCCGCACCAGCGCTTGCGCCAGCGACCCGCTGCGGAATGTCTGCTGCATGATCGCCGGCGGCAAGGTGGCACCGGTCGCCAGGGTGTCGGCCAGTTCCGCCAATGCATCGGCTTCGTGATCCAACGCATCGACCTGTCGCCGCAGTTGGATAGCCATCACGCAGACGAAGGCGGTTTCCACGATCACGTAGCCAGCGTGCAACAGCACGATGCCGAAGCCGCTGCCGACAGTGAAGGCCTGCACCGGCATCCCGCGCGATTGCAGCCAGTAAAACGCCAGATGGTGCACGGCGATGGCGCCGGCGGCGACCACCACCGGTAGCCAGTCGCGGTAATACAGCAACAACGCCAGGATCACGAACACGCCGAAGTGCATTTCCACCAGACCATGCGCTTGCTGGATGGTGGCGGCGACCAGAGCCATCAGCACCAGCGCGTTGGTAATCCGGGTCAGGCGCGTGCCGGGGTTTGCATGCACCTGCCAGGCCATCAGCAGCAGGCTGGGCAGCGTGACGGCGAGGAAGGTGGTCCATTGGCCCTGGCTCCAGGCCAGGACCAGCGAGCCGGCACTCTGCAGCACCGCCAACCACAGGAACAGCCGGTCGGCCTTGATGGCCAGACGCGTGGCGTAGTTGGAGGTCGGCGGCGCCGATGCGGACAGTTCCATCATGACAGCGACTCCACGGCACACGGACAGGGGGACACCACTGCGGCACTTGCCGCGCGGTTTAGAACTTCAGGCAGCCAACGCGACCACGCCGCCGCACCCGCAGTGCCGCACACCGCGCCACCGTCTGCGGGGCCGGCATAGCGCGGCTGACCATCGGCGCCGAGTAGCCACACGGTGTAACCGCTGCCCTGCAGTGCCGGGCTGTCGAGCAGCCGCACCTGGCCGCCGTGGGCGCGCACGGCGGTGCTGAGCACGGCCCAGGCGCGATCTGATGCGAGATCGGTGCAGGCGCAGGCGCCGACGACGCCGATCAACATTGGCGCCGCCTGGGCGGCCGGCAGGCCCGCCTGGACCTGTGCCCAGGCACTGCTCAGATCACCGGCTTGCGCGCGCGGGGTTGTCCAGGCCACGGCAATCCAGCCGCACCACAGTGCGAGCAGGGCGATGCCCAGGGTACGTCGCGATGCACAAGACAGGCTGCCGAGCACAGGCATAGAGGAGTGGCTTCGCGAAATAAGGTGAGCCCTTATCGGACGCACCTGCGTGCGCTTGAGCCAGCTTGCGATTGAAGTTTGCGATGGGAGCGATAGGCAGGCGCTTGGCCGTTGCGCTGCAAGCGTTTGCCGTCGCATCTACCCATGCCGCGGCGATCAGGCATTTAGCTGAAACGCGATTTTGTGAGCACACGTTCACACTCTTGCAGCTGCCCGCAGCAGGTCGTCAACGCCGCCGAGACGGGCGAGGTAGCACCACTATGCCTCCGCGACTTGCCGGATCACTCCAGCTCGGCGGCCGTGAGCGCATCGGCGCAACACCCCCGACCGCCTGCCGTACGCCACCGGACGTCAGTGGTGGCAACACGGCGGGCAATCGGAGCAGTCGGCGGACTACCTGCGCCAACCGCACAGCCACGCAGCCACGCAGCCACGCGCGTGGCGACCATCGTTTCCACGCCAAGGACACCGCCCCGGCCGTCAGCGCGGGTCAGCCCGCCTATGCATGCGCCATCGCTTCGTCGGCATCCAACGCGGGCAGCGGCTGTTGGGCGCGATCGAAGCGCTCGCGTGCGGCGCGGATGCCGGCATGGTTTTCGCCTGCCCAGTTGAGCAGTTGCGAGACCGGGCCGAGCAGGGCGACGCCGAGCTTGGACAGTGCGTATTCCACGCTGGGCGGCTTGGTGGCGTAGACCTTGCGGGTGATCATGCCGTTGCGCTCAAGGTTGCGCAGGGTCTGGGTCAGCATCCGCTTGGAGATGTCCGGCACGGCGCGCTGGATGGCGCTGAAGCGGGACGGGCCGGGGATCAGCGTCAACAGGATCAGCAAGGTCCACTTGTCGCCGATCTGATCGAGCACATCGCGCACGGGGCACTTGGTGGCATCGAAGGGGCCTTCCAGGGAGGGCGGCGGTGGGAACAAGGCAATCGCATTCACGGGGGTATCTCACAGTAACCAGGGGGAGTAAAACTGCCTCCTTGCGAAGGACCGGGCGGTCCTGACAATAGGCTCGCTGACCACAAGGTCTAGATACTAGACCAAACCTCTTCTCTAAACCTATTGGAGCTCCACATGGCACATGCCTCCCCCCTGATTCTTGTTACCGGCGCCAGCGGACAGCTAGGTGCACTGGTCGTCGACGCGCTTCTGGAACATGTGCCTGCCAGCCGCATCGTAGCAACGGCCCGTGATACTGCGTCACTTGCCGAGTTCGCAAAACGCGACATCACGGTGCGTCAGGCCGACTACGCCGACCCGCACAGCCTGGACCTGGCCTTTGCGGGCGTCGGCCGGGTGCTGCTGGTGTCGTCCAACGCGGTGGGCGCACGCGTGGAGCAGCACCGCAATGTGATCGACGCGGCCAAGCGCGCCGGGGTGGAGTTGCTCGCCTACACCAGCATCCTGCGTGCCGACACCAGCACGCTGTCGCTGGCCGAAGAACATGTGGTCACCGAGGCGCTGCTGCGCGAAAGCGGCGTGCCGCATGTGCTGCTGCGCAATGGCTGGTACACCGAGAACTACACTGGCTCGATCGCGGCCGAAGTGGCGCACGGCGGGGCGATGGGCAGCTCGGGCGAGGGCAAGCTCAGCACCGCCACACGTGCCGACTATGCGGCAGCTGCCGCAGCGGTCCTGGCATCGGATGCGCCGCAGGCCGGGCAGGTCTATGAGCTGGCCGGCGATACCGCCTTCACGATGGCCGAGTACGCAGCCGAGCTATCGCAGCTGGCGGGCAAGCCGGTGGTGTACCACGACCTCCCGGAAGCCGACTACGCCGCGGCGCTGGTGCAGGTGGGCGTGCCGGCCGGCTTTGCGCAGGTGCTGGCGCAGTGCTCGGCCTCTTCGCGCGGCGGCAGCCTGTTCGACGACAGCCACACCCTGAGTCGTTTGATCGGCCGCCCCACCACGCCGTGGCGCGAGACCGTGGCGGCGGCGCTGGCGGCGGCACAGCCGGCAGCCTGAGCCAGGGGGCCGGGCCGGCCGCGAGACGCAGCGATGCGTGTGGCGGCCGGTAGCGAAGACAAGCAACGCCATGCCCGTCGGGCGTGGCGTTTTTTTTGGCCTGTGCCAGTGCGCTGCGGACGACCCACTCGGTGCGGACTGACTGCGCACGGCGATAGCGCTGGCCGGGCGTGGCGCGGTGTCCTCGCCGATTGCGCGGCACGGATGCCGCCACCGAGCCCCCAGGGACGGGTTCACCGCGTGTCCTGCGAGCGGTGAGGGCACCGCGCATTCGACCCTGCACTCGCTGACAGGCGCTCGCTCGATTTTGTTCGCCGCTCTTACTGGCGAGGTGCCACCAGCCCCGCTCGAAGAGCGCATTCCTCAATCTGGCCGACTGCTCGACCGTTCGACTGTTCGACTTTTCGGCCGTCACGGTCAACGTGCGTGCCAGGCGTATCGCTGCACGCAGCACCTGCTTAGGCGGATGGACCACGCAAGCATCAGGGCGACGGCATGCCTCCAGGGCCCCCGCCATAGCAGGGCCGCCACCGCTTCTCGACACAGCTCGCGTCGCCGGACTGACATCTACCGGACACGCAGTTGACACAGTCACCGGTCGGATAACGGCCTGGATGTCACCAAACTGACATCAAACCTAAATATAACTGCACCCCATCGCTGCTACGGCAGCAGTGCGGAGCGCCATGACGGTGCCCGGCGTCTGGTCGCACGCGCCCTATGCGAGGGCGCTTCGACCGGCCACGCCACCGCCGCCCAGTTTCCCTTGCCGAGCCGGATCCATGAAAAAACGCAATCTCGCTACCGTCCTGTGCGCCCTCAGCGCGACCGCCAGCGGCAGCACGCTGGCCGCCGAGCTTGAGTTGTACGTTGACCGCAAGACCAAGCAGATCTTTGCCGAGCCGGCACCCGGGCGCGACAAGCTGGGCACCTTCGTGCAGGTGGACGAAAACGGCAAGTTGCCCGCCTCGGCGATGCCTGCCGCGCCGGCACAGACGCTGCCACCGGCACCTGGCGCAACCGTGCCGGCCGACACTGCCATCGCACAGGCCGCCCCTGCACCGGCGCCAGCCGCCGCACCGGCCAAGGCCGGCGATGTCGGCAAGAAGTGGTACGACAAGCTGAGCCTGCGTGGCTACACCCAGATCCGCTACAACCAGGGCATTGGCGGCGATGCGCAGGACCTGCGTGCGCCGGGCGATCGCTTCATCGGCAACGACCAGAGCCTGGGCATCCGGCGTGCGCGCCTGGTGCTGAGCGGCGATCTCAACGAGCACGTGTCGCTGTATTTCCAGCCGGATTTCGCCAGTACTCCGACTGGTTCGACCACCTCCAACTTTGCGCAGCTGCGCGATGCCTACGCCGATATCTTCTTCGACAAGAAGCGCGAGTACCGCGTGCGTGTGGGCCAGTCGAAGATGCCGTACGGCTGGGAAAACCTGCAGTCCAGCCAGAACCGCCTCACCCTGGATCGCGCCGACGCGCTCAACTCCGGCCTGCGCGACGAACGCGATATCGGTGCGGTGTTCTATTACAGCCCCACCGTGGCCAAGGGCCGCTTCCAGGACCTGGTCAAATCCGGTCTGAAGGGCTCGGGCGATTACGGCGTGCTGGGCGCGGGCGTGTACAACGGCCAAGGTGCTAACCGCGCCGAGCGTAACGACGGCATGCATGCGGTGGTGCACGCCACCTACCCGTTCAAATTCGCCAACGGCCAGTATCTGGAAGTGGGCGCCGATGCCTACGCCGGCAAGTTCGTGCCGACGGCGGCGGCGGTGAATATCGGCGGCCGCAGCTTCACCCCGGCCATCACCGACCCCAACGGCTATACCGACCAGCGCGTTGCCGCGCACGTGATCTATTACCCGCAGCCGTTCGGCTTGCAGGCCGAGTGGACGGTGGGACGCGGACC
This sequence comes from Xanthomonas sp. WCS2018Noco2-27, assembly GCF_031843525.1. Classification (NCBI taxonomy): domain Bacteria; kingdom Pseudomonadati; phylum Pseudomonadota; class Gammaproteobacteria; order Lysobacterales; family Lysobacteraceae; genus Xanthomonas; species Xanthomonas sp. WCS2018Noco2-27. Next base: position 103,568 of record NZ_JAVTIK010000006.1, read on the forward strand.
GGAGCTGGATGTGGCGCAGCGCCGCATCCGCACCCGCTCGCTGAGCGGCGGGTATGTGCAGGCGATGTTCAAGCACGACTTCAATTACGGCACCTTGCTGCCGTACCTGAAATGGCAGACCTACCGCGGCGGCTCCAAGTTCGACACCAATGCGCCGCGCATGCGCCTGGACGAAGTGGAAGCCGGCGTCGAATGGCAGCCGATGGACGCGCTGGAACTGGTGTTTGCGTATTCGAAGATGAAGCGCACCGACGTCACCACGGCGCCGTATCCGGTGGTGGAAGGCGATCTGCTGCGGTTGCAGTTGCAGGTCAACTACTGAGTCATGCCATCCGCGGCCACGCCGCGCGCACCACCGCAGCAGTGGGAGTGATGCAACGCTGCGGTGCTACGACTGCAAACGCCCCGCCCTGTGCGGGGCGTTTGCATGACGACGCTGCGTATTGTGGCGCAGATGTGCTGGTACGCCCCTGCAATGCGATGCCTGCACAACGTTGAGGGCAGTGATGGTTGCTGCACGTCAAGGCATCGTGTTGTGCGACTCATCGCGCGGCAGCGACATGTCGATGACACGGTGTAAGCACTGCATTGCCTTGCGGTTGTCCGTGCCCGCCAGGCTGGTGCAAGCGCGGATCGTGCGCCATTGCGTGCGCTGCGATGCCGGGTCATCCAGCATCGCGGCGTGACTGTCTGCCACTGAGGTGCACATCGCAACGCAGGCGCGTCCTGTCGCCTGTCTCCGTACCAACGCTTACGCTGCTTCGCGGTCGAATGCCTCACGCGCTTGCTCGATCGCGTGCTGGTTATCCAGCGTCCAGGCGCACAGCAATTGGATTGGTTCTTTCAGACGCAGGCCGAGCGGAGTGATGCGGTATTCCACCGCAATCGGCGAGCGCACGATGACCGTGCGCACGATGATGCCGTTGCGCTCCAGCCGACGCAGGCACTGGGTCAGGGCTTTTTGCGAAACGCCTTCGAGATTGCGCTTGATCGCGTTGAAACGCAGCGGCGTTACCAGCAGACACGCCAGCACCATCACCGACCATTTGTCTGCCAGTTGCTCCAACGTCTCACGGCCTGGGCAATCGAATTTGAAAGCGGGTTGCAGCATCGCTGTGTTCATTGCAAGTGTCTCGTGGGATACCTGGTGGATAAGTGGTGCCTGATTGACATCAGGTTTATAGAATATACCTTGTGATGCATCCCGCGACGACCGGCTGCACAGCCTCTCCCCGGGACAACATCTCCTGCCGGCACTCTGGTTGCGGCAGGCGTCTCCGGCCATTCGGCCCCCTGACCCAGCGAGCACGCATCATGAAGGCAGTACGGTTTCACCAGCACGGCGGCACCGACGTGCTGGTCTATGAAGAAGTTCCGCAGCCGCAGCCCGGCAATGGCGAAGTGCTGATCAAGATCGAAGCGGCCGGCCTGAACTTTGCCGACGTCATGCGTCGGCGCGGCGATTACATCGAGGCATCGCCACTGCCGTACACCCTCGGGATCGAGGTGGCCGGTACGATCGCCGCGCTCGGCGAAGGCGTCACCGGGCTGGAGGTGGGCATGGCCGTGCTGGCCACGCCGGGCGTGGGCGGCTATGCGCAATACATCGCCTTCCCCGCCGCGTTGGTGGTGCCGTTGCCGCCGGGCGTGAGCGCGGTGCAGGCCGCCGCAGTGGTCGCGCACGGGCTCACTGCCGGTATCGCGTTGCGGCAAGCCGCACGACTGGCACCGGGCGAGACGATATTGATCGAAGCGGCGGCCGGCGGTGTGGGTTCGTTCGCGGTGCAACTGGCCAAACTCTATGGCGCCGGCAAGGTGATCGCTGCAGCCAGCTCGCCGGAAAAACGCGCACTGGCCGAACGCCTGGGCGCCGATGCCTCGGTGGACTACACCGCACCCGGCTGGTCCGAGCAGGTGCTGGCACTGACCGATGGACGCGGCGTGGATGTGATCCTGGAAAGTGCCGGCGGCGACAGTGTGGGCGAAGGCCTGGCGGCATTGGCACCGTTCGGGCGCATGGTGTTTCTGGGCCAGTCGAGCGGCAAGACCGCATTGATCGACCCCTGGCAGCTCACGCTGAAGAACCACACGCTGACCAGCTTCTACATCGGCGGCTACCAGGCACAGCCCGGACTGCTGCAGGAGGTGCTGGGCGAAATCATGGGCTTCATCATGACCGGCAAGCTGGCCCCGCAAATCGGCACGGTGTTGCCGCTGTCGCAGGCCGCGCAGGCGCACCAATTGCTGGAAAGTCGCCAGACCACCGGCAAGGTAGTGCTGGAGCCCTGGGCCGAGTAACCGCGACAGACAAAACGACCGCCCCGGCAATCGGGCGCGGTCGGCGTCGGCGAGCGCCATGCACCGGGTTGCGTGGTGAGGCCCGCAACCGGGCTCAAACCCATCGCGAGATTGGATGGATTTGAAGGCATGGACGGCATGACTGCTGGTCACACCACACGACACCCGCAGCGGCCATCGAATCGGCGGTCACTGCGGGTGTTGCACGTTGCGCGTTTCAAAATGCACGTCTGCACGCCGCACCGCGCGATGGCGCTGCGGCCATTGCTGGATCGTTGCGCTGCGGCCGGGCCCTACCGGGCGCACTCGGTATCAGCGCCAGCACATCGTTTGCGGTTAGCCCCCTAAGACGCGGGTAACGACACCGTGCAGCACGCCACAAGGACGCACGCATAGATCGGTTGGCAACCCACCGACATGCGCAGGCGTTGGACTACGGCGCATGGCGTTTCTGGTGGTTTCTATCTTCAATAACGGAAAAAAACCACTGGCCTGCAGATGTGGTTGCATCAGCGCTGTACCAGGCGAAGACTGCGCATCATGGGGACTAACAATGCATGCAAGCAGACGCAACTAAGAGCAGCTAACAAAAGGACTGTGCTCACCGTCAGGCGGGCGCGGCCGATATTCGGTGCGGTAGGTACCACGCGTACACTCCGGTTCTGAACACGCCGTCCACACCCAGCTGACCACTGCTCGCTTCGGTTTATTAGCCGCTCTTAGCGGGTCGAGATGAATTCGGATGTTCTGCAGCCCTCAGACGCGCCACAGGTGAAATCATGAGCAAGGTATTCGTCAGCATCGGCCTTAGCCTTGATGGCTACATGGCGCCGGAAGGGATGACCATGGACGATCCCGAGCACAAAAACTGGGGAGCCAAGTGGGGCGCGATGATGGGGTGGCTGATCACAACGCAGTATTTCCGCGAGAACGTGCTCAAGCTCGCATCGGGTGGTGACACCGGCCCGGTCAACGACCTGGTCCGCAGCACCTTCGCGCGTATCGGCGCCAACATCATGGGCAAGCGGATGTTCGATCAAGGCGAGGTTGCCTGGCCAGAGGAGGCTCCGTTCCACACACCGGTCTACGTGCTGACCCACGAGAAACGCGAGCCCTGGGTGCGCCCCGGCGGAACGACCTTCCACTTCATCAACGACGGGCCGGAACATGCGCTGGAACTGGCTCGCGAGTCGGCTGGCAGCCGTGATATTCGGATTGCCGGTGGAGCGGATCTGATCCAGCAGTATCTGAGCTTGGGCGTTGTCGACGAGCTGGAGATTGCGTTGGCACCGGTCTTATTCGGCGGCGGACGACGCCTGTTCGAACACCTTGGCGAGCCCGCGACACAATTTCGTATCGACAGGGTGTTTGATGGGCCTGCGGCCGCCCACCTGCGCTATGTGCGGCAGTGAGCTGAGGCCTGGCTCATACACTTAGGTGCGAGGCGCCAAAGCCCCTCTTATTGCAAACGCTCACTCCGCACATAGCGCAGACGCAAACGGGGTGGGCACCCTGCCCGCCACGTTATCGTTTTCGAAGCACGGCTTTATCGCTGTCACCGATAAGGCAGCACCACGCGATCGCCGCTGCTACAGCGTGACCACGACCTTGCCTTTGACGCGGCCGCTGTCCACCTGCGCGAGCGCTTCTTGCGCACGTGCGAGCGGATACACCGTATCGATCACCGGGCGCAGTACGCCGCTGTCGAGCAAACCTGCCAACGTGCGCAGCTGCGGACCATCGCCGCGCATGAACAGGAAGGTGTACGACACTTGCCGCTGCCTGGCCTGCGCGCGCACCTTGCGGCTGAGCAGGCGCATTACCAGCTTGAGCGGAAACGCCAGGCCAAGTTGTTGCGCAAATGCCGGCGTCGGCGGGCCGGTCAGCGAAATCAATACACCGCCGGGCTTGAGCAGTTGCAGCGACTTGAGCAGCGTCGGCGTATCCAAGCTGTGCAGCACCACATCGTAATCGCGCACCAGCGCCTGGAAGTCCTGCCGCTTGTAGTCGATCACCAGATCGGCACCCAACGATTTGACCAGCTCCACATTGGCAGTGCTGGTGGTGGCAGCCACGTACGCTCCCAGATGCTTGGCCAGCTGGATCGCGATGGTACCCACACCGCCGGAGCCGGCATGGATCAACACCTTCTGACCCGGCTTGAGCGCGGCGGTTTCCACAAGCGCCTGCCAGGCGGTCAGGCCGACCAGCGGAAACGATGCGGCCTGCTCCATGCTCAGGCTGGCCGGTTTGTGCGCGACCACCGCTGCATCGATCGCCACGAACTCGGCCAAGGTACCGATGCGGCCGGGTTCGATCTTGGCGAATACCGCATCGCCAACCGCAAAGTCGCGCACTGCGGTGCCGACCTGCGTCACCACGCCGGCCACATCGTTACCCAGCACGAAGGGCGTCTTGAACGGCAGCAGCATCTTGAATTCGCCGTCGCGCACCTTGGCATCCAGCGGGTTCAGGCTGGCGGCGCTGACCTTGATCAACACATCGTTGGGGCGCAGCTGCGGCATCGGCATCTCGCCGATGCGCACCGGGCCATGTTTCTTGTACTGGTCGACAATGACGGCTTTCATGCGTGTTCCCCGCAGGCGCGTGCCCACATCTTGGCATCGGTGCGATCGATCCTGTGCATCATGCGCGTGCTCCGGCAGCAGCCGAGCCGCTGGCGCGGGCTGGCGATGCAACCTGATCCAGCTTGAGTTCCTTGCGCAGCGCATTGCCGAGCATGCGGTTGGGCAACAGGCGACGCAGCAGGCTCATCTGCTTGGCCACCTTGCCGGCGGTGTAGCGCACCTTCGGTTGCGGATCCTGCGCTGCCTTGAGCACCACCTCGGCCACCACGCTGGGCGCATCGGCCTTTTGCATCACCTGTGCAACGTGTGCGGCCAGATGCGCGCGCATGTCCCGATAGATCTCCAGCGGAGCATCCGGTTGCAGCGCATTGGCGTCGAACGGCGTCCTGGTGTAGGCCGGCTCGATCACCGACACCCGGATGCCCCAATCGCGCAATTCGTGATCCAGCGATTCGCTGTAACCCTCGACGGCGTGCTTGCTGGCCACATACATCGCCGTATACGGAATCGGCACCAGCCCCAGCACCGAGCCGATGTTGAGGATGCGCCCGCTGCCTTGCTTGCGCATCTGGCCGATCACCGCATTGCTCATCCGCACGGTGCCGAAGAAGTTGGTGTCGAACACCGACTGCGCCTGCGCGATGGAGCTTTCCTCTGCCGCGGCCGGTGCAACGCTGAAGCCGGCATTGTTGACCAACAGGTCCAGGCGGCCTTCCTTGCGCAGCAAGGTATCGATGGCGGTGGCCACCGACTCGTCGTTGGTGACATCCAGCGACAGCATCTGCACGCCGGGCGTGCTGGAGCGACCACCGCGGCGGCTGGTGCCATAGACGGTGTAGCCGGCCTTGACCAGGTGGGCGGCGGTGGCTTCGCCGATACCGGAGGAGGCTCCGGTGACGAGTGCGATCTTGCTGTTCATGGGTGTCTCTGTCTCGAGTGATGGGTGCCGGCAAGCCATTGAGGGGCTGCCGTCGCACGCGGTGGTGGTGGAGAGCCGCGGCTGCGGCGGACTACGATCTGCACGGCTAAAATATTACGAACATCATATTTTTAAACAACGATCAACCCGAGCGTTTTGCTCAGGCTGCGCCGAAGTGCTCGAGTGCCGCCTCACGCATCGCGGCCGACAATGCGGGGTCGTCCACGGCACGCGCCAGCATCAAGGTGCCGGCCATGGCGCAGACGGTCACCAGCGCACGTGCATGCGCCTGCGGCGTTCCCCAGTCCGGCGATTGGCGCGCGGCCAGGTCGATCATCTCCTTGATGCGACGCGTCGCCACCTGGCGCACCGCCGGTGCCTGACGCGGCATCTCCGAACCCAGCGCAGCGATCGGGCAGCCGGATTCGACGTTGTTGACGTGCCCATCGGACAGATACGCCCGCATCAGTGCCTGCGCCGCCTGCTCCGGCGGCACGGCGGCAGCGATCTGCGCAGAGTTGGCCACCGTCTGCGCGCCGGCATGGTCGGCAGCCTCGGCAAGCAGCGCATCGCGCGAAGAGAAATGCGCGTAGAAGCCACCGTGGGTCAGGCCGGCCTCTTTCATGATGTCGGCCACGCCGGTGCCGTCGTAGCCGGTGCGCCGGATCGCACGCGCAGCGACTTCGACGATGCGTGCATGGCTATCGGCCTTGCGGCCTGACGATGCGCGGGAGCGTGGCGAGGTCTTTTTCATGATGGTCATCATACATAAGATCGGTCGCGATGGAAGCCGCGCCGGCGGCTGTCCGACGAGCGGTAGACCACGGGGCGCCGCCCGCTTTCAGGACCCAGCGGCACCGCGACAGCACAGACAAGGGAACGGGAATGGCAGTCGCACGCTTCGATGGAGCGCTGGCCTGGCAGCGCGCGCGGCTGTCTGACAGACCGGATGACGAGCTCGGTTCGCGCCGGTCGGGCTGCGCGGGCATGCCGTGAAGTCACGCGATGCCGGCGCTGGCGACGGCGGTTGCGCATCCACGATCTGGCGAAAAGCATGGTGACAAAATCTGTCACCACCGCTTTCTACACTGGGCGCCCACTCCGAGGAATGTCCTGGTGACCATCTTCACCCGCTCCCGCCCGACCGACCCTGCAGCTTCAAGCGCGCTCGATGCCCACGCGCCCACACTGATGCCCTCGCGTCCGGTCACGTTTGTGTTCCGCAGCGCTGGCCGGCCTTTTGTTGGCCGCCGCACCGGGCCTGCCGCCCATCCCGGCAACCCGGTCGACCGCCGACACGTGCTTCTCGCCTGCAAGGTCACGTCCACACGTGCCGCTGCCACCGGAGCGCCGCGCCAATGAAGCGCCTTCAATACAACCGCTATGGTGGCCAGGACGTCATGCAGCTGGCCGAGTTCACGCTTGGTGCGCCGGCAAAAGGACAAGTCGCAGTGAAGGTGAAGTACGCCGCGATCAATCCGGTCGATTGGAAGATGCGCAACGGCGTCATGAAGATCGTGACCGGGCGGACCTTTCCACGTGCGATGGGCATGGATCTGTCGGGCGTGGTGCTCGCGGTAGGCGAAGGCGTCACCCGCTTCAAGCCCGGCGATGCGGTGTTCGGTCTGGCGCGCTTCAAGGAGTGCGGCGCATTGGGCGAAGCGGTGATCACCACCGAAGAGAGCCTGGTCAAGAAACCCGATAACGTCTCCTATGAAAACGCCGCGTGCCTGGGCACGCCCGGAGTCACCGCGTGGAATGGTCTGGTCGACAAGGCGGCGCTGAAGAAAGGCCAGCATGTGTTCGTCAACGGCTGCGCCGGCGCGGTGGGCGAAGCGGCGGTGCAGCTGGCGCAGCTCTTGGGTGCAACCGTGTCCGGGAGTTGTAGCGCGAGGTCGATGGAGCGGGCCAGATCGCTGGGCCTGAAACAGGTCTACGATTACAGGGTGACCCGACCGGAAGACATCCATGAGCGCTTCGACGTGATCTTCGACACCTCGGCCGTCATGAAAGCTGCTGCGGGATTGGCGCTGTTGCGCGACAAGCGCGGCAGCTTCCTGGATCTGGAACCCGACCTGGGAAAGTTCGTCCGCGCCGTGGTGGACCGCCGCTTCAAGCTGGTGATCGGCAAGCCGTCCAGTGCCATCCTTGCTTACCTCGCCAGCGCTGCGGAATCGGGAACCTTCGGCCTGCCGATCGGCGAGATCGTTCCGCTGGAAAATGCCATCGGCTTGATGAATACCCTTGAATCCGGCCAGAAGCGCCCGGGCAAGGGCCTGGTCAGAATGGACTGACATGTCGCGTAGCCAGCGCCTGTTCGATCTCTTGCAAGTGTTGCGTCGACACCGGGGAACCGTGTCCGGCAGCACGCTCGCACAAGAGCTTGGCGTCTCGTTGCGCACGATCCGGCGCGACATTGCGACCCTGCAGGCGATGGGTGCCGATGTCGAAGGCGAAGCGGGCGTGGGCTACATCCTGAGACCAGGCTTTGTGCTTCCGCCGCTCTCCTTCACCGAGGAAGAAATCCGCGCGCTGGTCACCGGCGCGCAGTGGGTCAGCAGCCAGAGCGACGATGCGATGACGCAGGCAGTGCAGAACGCACTGGCAAAACTCGACGGGGTGATCTCGCAGGAGGTGCGCCTGGCACTGGACGACAACGTGCTGTACATCAGCCGGGCACGGCGGCCAGAAGCAATCGTCGACCTTGGAAAAATCCGCAAGGCGCTGCATGCGCAGCGCAAGTTGCAGATCGGCTATACGAGCAAGACCGGGGTGATCTCGGAGCGCACGATCTGGCCGATCATGCTGGGCTTGGTCGACGCACGGTGGCATATCGCCGCGTGGTGCGAAGCGTGCGGCGATTTCCGCATCTTCCAGGCAGACTCTATCGACAGGATCGATTATCTGCAGGAGCAGTATCAACGCAATCGCCGCCAACTGGTGAAGCAATGGCGGGCTAGCGCTGGCAATCCATGCAAGCAGAGCGATTGCTGAGCGCTTGACCTGCAGCGGCGACACCGATCGCTATCGTCGCCAAGACGTCGCTGGTGGCGTTGTGCAACGACCACCAGTGACGTCACCCAACCTAGCGGTGATTCATCCGCTCGAACAAGGCTTCACCCAACCGACGGGTGTCGGCCGAAATGCCGATCAACACCTCGTCCTTGCCGGCTTCCAGCTGGGCAATGGCCTCTTGCGCAAACTGCTCGGCAGACATCATGTTGCGCGCTGCGGTCCCTGCACTGCGCGTGCCGCCACCTAGCCCGGTATCGACGATTGGCGGGGCAATCTCGATCACGCGGACAGCGCTGTCCTTCAACTGGTGACGCAGACTCAGGGTGAAGGAGTGCAGCGCCGCCTTGCTGGCGCAGTACACCGGCACATCGGCCATCGGCGAGAACGCCAGCCCCGAGGTGATGTTGATGATGGCCGCGTGCTGTTGCTGCTGCAGCAACGGCAGCAGCTCGGCTATCAGATGGATCGGCGCGGCCAGGTTGATGGCGATTTCCTGATCGAGATGGGCCGCAGCATCGGTGCCAGTGAAATCGCGATGCTGTTGCACACCGGCATTGTTGATCAGCACGTTGCAGTGCGGGTGGTGTGCCTGCAACCAGTCCACCAGTGCACGACGACTCGCCGTGTCGGTGATGTCGCAGACCTGGGTGATCAACGCTGGCAGCGTGTCCTTGGCCTGGCGCAACGCCGCGGCGCTGCGCCCACAGATGATGACGGTGTTGCCCTGCTCCACCAGCGCGCGTGCGAGCGCAAAGCCAATGCCGGTGGCACCGCCGGTGATCAAGAGGGTGTGTGAGGTGAGTTGCATGCGCAATATCCTTCCAGGGTCAGTGGAGGCGCGCCGATGATGGGTCGTGAGAGATCACCGGGCACACCTCGTTCCGGCAATGCCGGTCTCGGTGTCGCGGATACCCTCAGCGGGAGAGCTTGCCACCCGGATCGGATGGATGACCGGGCTACCATCCGGCCTGCACTCTTTCGACCCCGCCACTGTAGCCATGCCATGCAACGCAGGCAATTGCGCGGGACGCAGTGACGTACGCAGGTTCAGCGTCGGCATTGTGTCGGCTGCGCTCACCGCGCGCGCTCCGCTGGCCGCCTACGCCGCGATGGCGCGCGACAAACAGGCCGACGGCGTGGACGTGCACGTCGCAGGCAATGACCAGGTGGTCGCCCCCAATGCGCTGCGCCTGGACGCTGTGGAAGCCGCTGTGCCATGACAACCGATGAGCACGCTGGAACTGGTGTCGGCGTACGCGAAGATCAAGCGCAGCGACGTCACCGCCGCACCGTCTCCGGTGGTCGAAGGCGACCTGCTGCGGTTGCAGTTGCAGTTGCAGTTGCAGTTGCAGATCAATGACCGCGTCCTGCAACCCGATGAAAGACATCGCGCCCTCGCGTGCGGGGGCGTGATGCTGTTGCGTCGCCGATATCGGTCACCCGTTGCTTCGGCAGGATGGAGCGCGCCTGGCCCCACTGCGTCGGCCGCCGATCCACGCAAGCACCAACGCGCTACCGCGCCGCCAGTTCTGCACGAAGGATCTCTGCGCCTGCACTGAGGGCAGAGAGTTTGCCTCTCGCGATGTGTCGGGCGAGAGGCGCCATCCCGCAGTTGGTGGACGGGTAGAGCTTGTCGGCATCGACAAAGCGGAGCGCCTTGCGCAGCGTATCGGCCACTTCCTGCGGTGTTTCGATCGTGTTGCTTGCCACGTCGATGGCGCCGACCATCACCTTCTTGCCGCGGACGAGTTCGATCAGATCGATCGGCACGTGCGAGTTGTGGCACTCCAGCGAGACGATGTCGATCGTGGATGTCTGCAGCTTGGGGAACGACTCTTCGTACTGACGCCACTCCGAGCCCAGGGTCTGCTTCCAGTCAGTATTGGCCTTGATGCCGTAGCCATAGCAAATATGGACGGCGGTTTCGCATTTGAGCCCTTCGACCGCCCGTTCGAGGGTGGCAATACCCCAGTCGTTGACCTCGTCGAAGAAGACATTGAAGGCCGGCTCATCGAACTGGATGATATCCACGCCGGCAGCTTCGAGCTCCCTGGCTTCCTGATTGAGGATCTTGGCGAATTCCCATGCCAGCTTTTCGCGGCTTTTGTAGTGCGCATCAAAGAGGGTATCGATCATCGTCATGGGACCGGGCAGTGCCCATTTGATCGGCTGCCGGGTTTGCTGGCGCAAGAACGTTGCATCGTCGACAAAGACAGGCTTGGGGCGGCTCACCGCGCCCACGACGGTCGGCACGCTGGCGTCATAGCGATTGCGAATCCTGACGGTCTCACGCTTTTCGAAATCGACGCCGCTTAGGTGTTCGATGAAAGTGGTGACGAAATGTTGGCGGGTCTGTTCGCCGTCGCTGACGATATCAATGCCGGCGTGCTGCTGTTCCTGCAGCGACAGGCGCAATGCGTCCTGCTTGCCTTCGATCAGTTCGTCGTCCTGCAACTTCCAGGGCGACCAGAGTTTCTCCGGCTGCGCGAGCCAGGAAGGCTTGGGCAGGCTACCGGCGGTGGAGGTGGGGAGCAGCTTGTTCATGATGGGCGATGTCTTGGGTTCTGGTTGATCAGAGCGCGTGGCCGGAGGCCCACTGCGCGAGAAGATGTCCGTAGGGCCTGATGAAGTGCTCTTCGGTGAATTTCCCCTGCGTCACCGCGAGCTGACTACGCTCTTGCCGGTCGTAGACGATCTGGGTCGCCGAATAATCCTGATGCGTCAGGCTCGGCTGGTAGATGGCCCCCGCCGCGGAATTGGCGTTGTAGATTTCCGGACGGTAAATCTTCTGGAACGTCTCCATGGTGCTGATGGTGCCGATCAGCTCGAGATTGCTGTAATCGCCCAGCAGGTCGCCGAAGAAATAGAACGCCAGCGGGGCGACACTGTTGGCAGGCATGAAGTAGCGCACGGTCAGGCCCATCTTCTCGAAGTACCGATCCGTCAATGACAACTCGTCCTGCCGGTACTCGATGCCCAGGATGGGATGCCGGTTTCCCGTTCGGTGATAGACCCTGCTGCTGGAGACGCTGATGCAGATGACAGGCGGCTTGGCGAAACGCGCGCTGTACGCATCCGAGTTCACGAAATGCTTGAACAACTGTCCATGCAGGCTGCCGAAATCGTCCGGAATGCCGAATGCGGACCGGTCCTGATTGTGGGCCGGCAGTAGGACGCTGAAATCGTAGTCGCGTACGTAGGAGGAAAAATTGTTTCCTGCGATGCCATCGATGCGCGCACCGGTCGTTCTATCGAGAATGTTGGTCTTCAGTATCTCGATCAACGGAAACTCGTCGCCCCGTTCGCTCCCGGCAACCATCATCTCCACCGAGATGATGTCGAGTTCCACAGCATAGCGGTCGCGCCTTGAGTTATCCCAATGCGCCAGGTCGTTGAAGCGGTTGTTGATCATTGCAAGCGTGTTGCGCAAGTTTTGCTGGCGACGTTCACCCCTGGCCAGGTTGGCGAAGTTCGTCGTGTTGCGCGTATTGCCCGCAGGACGATAGTCCTCGTCGAAGCGGAGGCTCTTGATGCCGAAGGTGAATTCTTGAGTCATTGCGAGCTGACGCCTTGTTTCCGAGATGAGACGAGCGCGCGGCCCTGCACAGGCAGTGATGCGCGCTGGAGGGACGCCGGGAATGCGGATCGGCAAGCGATCGCCGGCTGATCCTGTGGCCGGCAAGAGGCATTGCGGCCGGCCTTGTGCCGAATGGCCCTCAGGCGGCGGCCACGTTTTTTTCTGCGGCAATTTTTCCCGCGGCGATCGCGTTTGCCTGCTGCGTCAATGCGATCAGCGGCAGTGCGCGTTGCACCGCCAGCTTGGCGCGCTCGGCCAGGGCCTCGTTGTGCACGCGGTAGTCCAGAAAGTCGCGGTCGGTGGCGTAGACACCCAGCGGCAGGGTGCGTGCCTGGAAGAAACTGAAAAGTGGCCGCAACTGGTGATCGATCACCAGCGCATGGCGTTCACTGCCGCCGGTTGCCGCCAACAGCACGGGCGTGTCGATCAAGGCATCCTGATGGATGAAGTCGAAGAAGTGCTTGAACAACCCGGTAAAGGAACCGCGATAGACCGGCGTGGTCACCACCACAATGTCGGCCTGCTCCACGGCCGCAAGTTCCTGCTCCACCGTTGCGGGCAGCTGCGAACGCCAGAGCGCACCGGCGAACTGCGGCGCCAACGCCCCGAGTTCGACCAGATGCTGCTGGCACGGCACTGCGTCGGCGATCAAGGCCAGCAGATGCTCGGCCAGGGCGACGGCCTTGGAGGGACGTTGCAGCCCGCCGGAGACGGCGACGACGCGGAGCGGGTGTGGCACGTTGACAGTCATGCGGGGCGACCTAGAACGACGAGCCCTGATGCTAGGACTCGCATTCGATGAAGTAAAATGGTGTTATTTCAACAATCCATGAATTCTGATCATCTGAATGCTTGAGCGCATCCATCTCACCATCGTCCAGCAGGTCGAGCAGCAAGGCTCGCTGACGGCCGCCGCAGGCGTGTTGAACCTGACCCAATCGGCGCTGAGCCACAGCATGAAAAAGCTGGAACAGCAGCTGGGCACCGACGTCTGGCTGCGCGAAGGGCGCAGCCTGCGCCTGACCCAGGCCGGCCAGTACCTGCTGGCGGTGGCCAACCGCGTACTGCCGCAACTGGATCTGGCCGAAGAGCGCCTGGGGCAGTTCGCGCAGGGCGAACGCGGCGCGCTGCGCATCGGCATGGAGTGCCACCCCTGCTACCAGTGGCTGCTCAAACTGGTGGCGCCCTATCTGGCCACCTGGCCGGATGTGGATGTGGACGTCAAGCAGAAGTTCCAGTTCGGCGGCATCGGCGCACTGTTCGGCTACGAGATCGATCTGCTGGTCACGCCCGACCCGCTGTACAAACCCGGGCTGCGGTTCGAGCCGGTGTTCGACTATGAGCAGGTGCTGGTTGTGGCCAAGGGCCATGCGCTGGCGTCGGCGGCCTACGTCAAGCCCCAGCAGCTGACGCGCGAAGTGCTCATCAGCTATCCGGTGGACCTTGATCGCCTGGACATCTACAGCCAGTTTCTGCTGCCGGCCGGTGTCACGCCCAGGCGCCACAAGGCCATCGAAACCACCGACATCATGATGCAGATGGTGGCCAGTGGCCGCGGCGTGGCCGCCATGCCGCGCTGGCTGGTGGAGGAATACGCCTCCAGGATGGACGTGGTGCCGGTGCGGCTGGGTGCGCGCGGTATCCCCAAACAGATCTTCCTGGGCGTACGCGAGGCAGATATCGCCATCGACTATCTGCGCGCCTTCATCGAACTGGCCCGCCAGCCTGCCACTGGCACCGCCACGACATCTGCAGCCCACTGAGACAGGACGACAAGACCCCTTGATTGATGCCAAGACGCCCGGCGTCGCCCGCACCATCGCCGACGCCTATTCTCTGGAAGTCAGCGCAAAAGACATTGCCGGGCTGGCAGCAGCGGCGCCGCGGATCATGCGTGGCGCAACCATTGCCATCCCCTACCTGCCCAATCAGGACGACGACGCGCGGCTGGCTGCGGCTCGGCGGGTGCGCGCACTCGGCTTTCAGCCGATGCCGCACCTGTCCGCGCGCCGCATCGCCTCGCGCGACGCGCTGCACAGCTTCGTCAGCCGCGCTGTCGATGAAGCCGGCGTTGAGCGCTGCCTGGTGATCGCAGGCGATCCGCCTGCTCCGCTCGGGCCGTTTCCGGACAGCGTGTCGCTGATCGATACCGGGGTCTTTGAGCGCTTGGGTATCCAGACCATCGCCGTGGCGGGACATCCGGAAGGGCATCCGAGCATGCCTGCCATCGATCGATGGGAGGTGCTGGAGCACAAGTGTCGCAGCATTTCCGCGCGCGGCATGGCGCCGCTGATCATCACTCAATTCGCGTTCGATGCCGACATCGTGCTGACGTGGTTGCAAGCGCTGCGCGCGCACGGCATTGAACATCCCGTGCGCGTGGGCGTTCCCGGTCCTGCTGGCGTGGCGGTACTCGCACGCTATGCCGCACGCTGCGGTGTTGGCGCATGCACAGCGATGCTGTCCACGTACGGCATCTCGCTCGGCAAGCTGTTGGGCACCGCGGGGCCGGAGCGTTTTGTGGATCGCCTGGCCACTGGCCTTACCGAAGCGCACGGAGACGTCAGCCTGCATTTCTACCCTTTCGGCGGGATCGCACAGACTGTCGCGTGGGTGGAGCGCTACCGCTGCCGCATCGCGCGGGTCAGGGCGGACTAACACCCGCCTAATTCAGCGCCGCACATCGACTGCAGACCTCCGGCTTTTATCAAGCAATGCGTTGTGGCCTCGACATGTCCACGACCCAGATCACAGTCTGTAATTTCTATTTCTGGCGTTTTGTTTGCTACGCGTGAGGTGCTGCAGCGCACAGCAGACCTGTCTCAAGTGCGAGGTATAACCATCGGCGAATCGCGGCGAGGGGGCGCTGCATCCGATGCCGTTGCCCTGCGTGGCGGCATTGCATCCGCAACGTCCAAGGAGAGATGTCGCCATGCCCAAGCCGTCATTGCTATCGCTGATGTGCACCCTGTCGCTCGTGTCCCTGCCGCTGGCAGCGGCCGAGTTGCAGCCCAAATTGCTCGCCGGCCCACCGGAGGAGTTTGCGCAGATGCGCGCGCCCGACCCGGCCGAGTCGGCGATCCTGTCCAAGAGTGCATTGCTGCCGGTGGAGCTGACGCCCGCAGGCACTGCGGCGCGCTGGCAAGGCACGCTGCCGGTGGAAAACGGCCACCTGCGTTTCATGGTGCTGGCAGGCGACCAGGCCTGGGATGCAGCCGTGAGCGCGCCACGCGTTGCCAGCGCGCGCGCTACTGCCGCACCCCAGGTGCAGGCACAACGCACGGTGCTGGGCAGCGCAGAAAGCGGCACCAGCGGCATGCGCTATGCCGTGGACACCGCTCAGAACGGCGATTGGTCGCTGACCCTGCAATCGGCATCGCCGGTGGCGCAGCGTGGCTATGTGCTGATGGAAGGCGATGCGCGCACGCAGCTGGCTTCGTATCCGCGCGACCGCCAGCAACTGGTGGGCAAGTCGCTCACGCTCAACGCCATGCTGAGTGGCAGCGACGCGCGTGGTGCAACCTTGCTGGCCGGCCAGGCCGGGCAGATCGACCAAGCCAGCCTGCGCGTGATCGACCCGCAAGGCGGCGTGCGCGTTCTGCCGATGGCCGACGATGGTGCGCACAACGATGGCGCCGCCGGCGACGGCGTATATGGCGGCAACTTCCAGCCAACGCGTGAGGGCACCTGGATCGCGCAGGTGATCGTGCGTGGCCACGACCAGGCCGGGCAGGCGTTTGTCCGTACCAGCGAACACGTGCTGCCGGTGCTGGATACCGCGTTGCGATTGCTCGGCAACACGCTCAGCGCACGTGCTGCCGAAGGCACGCGGCTGACCGTGGCACTGCCGGTGGCCGCACGCGGTAATGCGCCGTCGCACTATCGGGTGTTCGGCCAAGTGTGGGGCACCGATGCCAAGGGCAAGGATGTGCCGGTAGCGTGGATCGGCGGCATGCTGACGCCGCAGCAGGGGCAGTTACCGCTGAGCCTGGACGAACGCTGGATCGCACGTGCCGGCGCGCGTGCACCGTTCACGCTGCGTGGGTTGCGTATCGAAGACCCGGACCACTACATCCCATTGGTGCAGGCCGGCACGCTGCCGTTGCAGGTGCCCGCGTTGCGACGCGCCAGCATCGCGCGGTCCAGCGCTGCGATCGACGACAGCATGCGCATGGGGCCGCGTCCGTCGACGCTGGCCACCGCGATGGCACAGCCGCAGGCGGCCGGGTCGCAGTTGGTGCTGGTGCACGGTTACTGCTCCAACGGCGTGTGGCCGCAGGCGCAGTTCACCAATGCCTCGACGTTTCTCGATGCCAAGCAAAATCGCAGCAACGACCAGTTCGCACAGCGCATCGCACAGTTCGCCAGCCAGTGGTCGTCGTTTTCCACCGTGGCGCACAGCCAGGGCGGCATGGCCGCACTGCATCTGTATGCGTATTACTGGAGCGGCCTGGATAACGCCAGCGGTGGGCGCGTGATGCAGTCGGTGGGCACGCCCTACCAGGGCACCAATCTGTCGGGCGTGCTTGCTGCGGTGGGCTCGTGGTTCGGCGTGGGCTGCGGCACCAACACCGACCTCACCTACGACGGCGCCAAGGCCTGGTTGGCCGGCATTCCCGCCGACGCGCGCGCCAAGGTCAACTACTACACCACCTCGTTCGCCAAGACCAACTGGTACACCAACGACTACTGCAACGCCGCATCCGATCTGATCTTGAACGACCCCGAAGACGGCACCGTGGAGCAGGTCAATGCGCAGCTGCCGGGCGGCGTGAATCGCGGCCACACCACCGGCCAATGCCATACCACCGGCATGCGCGACCCGGCGCAATATCTGGATGCAAACCGCAACGCGGTGATGAACGCTAACGCGGCGCGGTGATGCAGTTCTAGCGGTGTGCAATGCGATGGCCGGCGTCTGCGTCGGCCATCGCGACATACATGCGAACACGTGGTGTGTTGCATGTATTGATTCTCTCTCGCCTAAGCGCGGCCAACACCACTCCTAACGGCTTTGAGTATTTACCCACCAAGGCGTAATCCACGCTCCGCCCTTGGTAAGAACGTGCCTACGCGCGACACATTACCGACAACCCACCAACGACAGGCGGATGAAGCCCAACACTCACACCTTCAACCACCGCGTGGAAATCGCCACGCCCACCATCAACACCGCAACCCCGATCAAGGCACCGACCAGGCCGATGCCGTGGGCGGCGAACCCGATCAATGCCGGCCCGGTCAGAATACCGGCGTAGCCCAATGTCGTGACTGCGGTGATGGCGATGCTCTCCGGCATGCGCGTCTGGTTGCCGGCCAGCGAGAAAAGGGCCGGCACTATATTGGCGCACCCCAGCCCCACCAACACGTAACCGCCCAACGAGGCCTGCCACGGGTTCACCAGCGTGAGCACCAGAAAACCCACACTGGCCAGCAGCGCGCCAAGCACGATCGAACGGATGCGTCCCAACCGCTCCACCACCGAGTCACCCAACAGACGGGTCACCGTCATGGTCAACGCAAACACCACATAGCCCAGGCCGGCGGTACTGGGGTTGACCTGGTGCACATCTGCCAGGAACACCGAGCTCCAGTCCAGAATGGTGCCCTCGGCAAGAAACACCACAAATGCCAGAACGCCGATAAACAGCACGATGCCCTTGGGCAGCGCAAGCAACGGCCCCTGCTGGGAGATACGCTCGGCACGCCAATGCCGAACGGACAGTGCACCGACAAGCAGCATGGTAATCACACCGGCGATCGTAGCGCTCAGCGGACCAATGCGCGCCGACAACAGCAGTGTCATCGCACCGGCACCGACAAAGCCGCCGATGCTGAAAAACGCATGAAATCCCGACATCATCGCGCGCTTGGCATCGCGTTCGACCACCACCGCCTGCATGTTCATCGCGCAATCCATCGCGCCCACGCCGGCGCCGAACACGAACAGCACCGCGCCCAGCGTCCACGGGTTGGCGACAACGGCCAGAAACGGCAGGCTGATGCAAATCAATGCAGCCGTCACCGCCATCACCATGCGAAAGCCGAAGCGCGCTGACAGGGCGCCGGCCAGCGGCATCGCCAGAAACGAGCCTGCGCCCAGGCACAGCAGGATCAACCCGAGCGCACCATCGTCCACGCCGGTTCTGGCCTTGGCGAACGGCACCAGCACCGCCCAGATGGCTGCAGCAAAGCCGGGAATGAAGAAGGCTGCGCGCGTGGCGTATTGCTGCGCGCGAGCGCTGGAGCTAGGTGCAAGCGACATGCAAAAAATTCCAATGGGAGCTGCGAACGGAAACGGCGACGGGGCCGCCAAGCCGGCGCTCGCTGGTTGAAACATGGCATGACCACTGCTGCACCACGCTTGCTGCAATCGTCCCTGTCCGATGGGATGACACGCATCACTATCGCTAGCGAAACACCACCGTGCGATGACCGTTGAGCACGATGCGATGCTCGACATGGCGTCGCACCGCACGCGCCAGCACCAGCGATTCGGTGTCGCTGCCCAGGCGCACCAGATCGCGTGGGGTCATGGCATGGTCCACGCGGGCGACGTCCTGTTCGATGATCGGGCCTTCGTCCAGATCTTCGGTGACGTAATGCGCGGTGGCGCCGATGATCTTGACCCCGCGCGCGTGCGCTTGGTGATACGGCTGCGCGCCCTTGAAGCTGGGCAGGAAGCTGTGATGGATATTGATCGCGCGCCCGGCCAGCGCGCGGCACAGACCGGGCGAAAGAATCTGCATGTAGCGCGCCAGCACCACCAGATCGATGTGCAGGTCGTCGACCAGCGCGAGCAGCTGCGCTTCCTGCTCGGCGCGCGTGTCTGCGGTCACCGGCAGATGATGGAAGGCGATGCCGTAGGACGCGGCCAGCGGTGCAAAATCGGGGTGATTGGAGACCACCGCGACAATATCCACCGGCAACTGCCGGCTATGGGTGCGGAACAGCAGGTCGTTGAGGCAATGACCCTGCTTGCTCACCAGCACCAGCAGCCGCGCGCGACGGCGCGCGTCGTGCAGCTGCCATTCCATCTCAAACGCGTTGGCCAACACCGAAAACTGCTGCTCCAGGGTGGCGATGTCGGTTGATGGCGGTTTGTCGAAATGCACGCGCAAGAAAAAGCGGCCGCTTTCGTCGTCGCCGAATTGCTGGGCGTCGAGGATGTTGCAAGCCAGATCGAACAGCAGCCCGGTGACGCGGTACACGATACCGGTACGGTCGGGGCAGGACAGCGTAAGAATGTAGTCGGAGCGCATCGGCGCAATGATAGCCAATGGATGACACCGCTGGCGCAGTGCTTGCGTCGGTAACTTTTACACTGCGACGTGGTGCAAACGTCGGGGCAGCTGCACTGCAGGTATGCGCGATGGCACGGTGCCCGTGGTGCGTGCAGATCGGCCGATCAGCGCACTGCAGGCGTTGCGCTGGTGGCATGCCTCGCCAAACGCGATGCGCATGCCACTCCCGATCAAGGTCAGCGCGGCGGCAGCCGCAACATCAGTCGCCGATTGATCTCGTCCAGTTGCGTCATCGAGGCCTCCACCGAGGTCTCCATCGCTTCCTGGGTGGTGATGTGCGCACGCAGATGCGCAGGGTCGGAAAGTTCGCCACGCACCAGAAACACGTTCTCGCCCACCTCGCCGACGTGCCGGCTGAGCACCACGTAATCCACCTGATCGAAGCCATGCTGCTTGGCCAGCGGCAGCAGGCGCGCGGCCATGCGGACGCTGGCCTCGTCGGTGGGTTTGTTCAACTCGGCATCGAGCACGCCCACCGCTTCGCGGATCTGCGCAAACAGATAGTGGTCCGGATGTTCGGGATGGTCCGGCCCCACCGGGCCCTGGTTGACGACCGGCTCGGCGGTCATCGTGTGCCACCGGCGCAGGTCAGTGCGCGCGGTGTGCGCTCGGTCGAACCGAGCGTGATATGCAGGTGTCGCATCGCATCCTCCCTGGAGCGGCGGCTGTAACGAGCCGGCATTTTAGAAGGTCTGCTGCATGTTGAGGTGATCAAGACGCATCGCGCCGCGCTTTCAAGCGAAGCGCGCGCGCCTCTGCGTGGCGATCAGGCCTGCCCTGCCCGCCGCGCCGACACCTCTGCCAGCACGGCCCAGTCTGCATTGCCATCGCCATGCCCTATGGCGTCGTCCAGGCTGGCGCGCAGCAGTTCGCCCAGTGGCATCGGCACCTGTTTGCCGGCGCCGGCCTGGATGGCCAGGTCCACATCCTTGCGCCCCAGCGTGGCAGTGAAGCCGGCCGGTGTGTACTGGCGCTGCATGATCAGCTTGCCGTAGCCCTGGTACGCGGGTGCGGCGAACAAGGTAGTGGTGAGCATGCCCAGGAATTGGGTGGCGTCCACGCCGTGCCCGCGTGCCAGTGCGCTGGCCTCGGCCATGGCGCCGATGGCGCTGGCCAGGCAGAAGTTAGCCGCCAGTTTCACCGCGTTAGCCTGCTCCGGGGCATTACCGATGTGCCAGGTCTTTTGCCCCAGCACATCGAACATCGGCTGCACCCGCGCCAGCGCTGCAGCGTCGCCGGCCGCCAGGATATTGAGCTTGCCTGCCTCGGCCACGTCGACGCGGCCCAGCACCGGTGCGGCAACGTAGGCGATGCCGCGCTCGGCGTGCAGTGCGGTCAGCTCGTGCGCCAGCGCCACCGAGATGGTGGCCATGTTGACGTGCACGCTGCCGGCCGGCAGTGCGTCCAGCACGCCGCCGTCCAGCACGGTCTGACAGACCGCGCTGTCGTCGGCCAGCATCGAGAACAACAGCGGGCCGTGTGCGGCGCCCACCGGCGCATCCACCACCGTGGCCCCGGCATCACGCAAGGTGTGCGCGCGTTCTGGCGAACGGTTCCAGACGCTCACTTCGAAGCCGCCGCGCAGCAGGTTGTGCGCCATCGGCAGGCCCATCGTGCCCAGCCCCAGAAATCCTATCGGCATGCGTATGCTTCCTCCTCGGTATGACGTCGGTGGCGTGCGTCAGCTGGCAAACACGCCGCGTGCATCGCGCGGTTCGCAGCGCAGATATTGCGGCGCCGGTGTGACCGACGCACCCAGCGCAGCGGCGGCATGCCACGGCCAACGCGGGTCGTACAGGATGCCGCGCGCCAGTGCGATTGCGTCAGCCTGGCCCTCCTGCAAAATCGCCTCGGCCTGCGCCGGCTCGGTGATCAGGCCCACGCCGATCACCGGCATCGTGACCTGCGCACGAATCTCCTGCGCAAACGGAATCTGGTAGCCGGCCTGCACCGGAATCTGCTGACGCGGATCCAGCCCACCGCTGGAGACATGGATGTATTGCGCGCCACGTGCATCCAGCGCCTTGGACAAGGCGATGCTCTGCTCCAGATCCCAGCCGCCTTCCACCCAATCGGTGGCCGAGATGCGCACGCCGACCGCGATGCGCTCGGACACCGCCGCACGTACCGCGTCGAAGACGCGCAGCGTCAGGCGCATGCGGTTTTCCAGCGAGCCGCCATACGCGTCGCTGCGCTGATTGCTCAGCGGCGACAGGAACTGATGCATCAGATAGCCATGCGCGGCATGCAGTTCGATCAGCTCCAGGCCCAGGCGTTCGGCGCGGGTGGCCGCGGTGACGAATGCGGCGACCACCGCATCGATTCCGGCCTCGTCCAACGCCTGCGGCGCCGGTTTGCCCGGCTGGAACGGCTGCGCCGAGGCAGACACGGTCTGCCAGCCATGCGCGTGATCGGGGGCGATGGCCTCACCGCCCTTCCACGGCAGATCGGTGGAAGCCTTGCGGCCGGCATGCGCCAGCTGGATGCCGATCGGCATCGGCGACCAGCGTCGCACCGACTGCAGCACCTCATCCAGCGCCTGCTCGGTGGCGTCGTCGTACAAGCCCAGATCGGCGTAACTGATGCGCCCTTCCGGCAGCACTGCGGCGGCCTCCAGGATCAACAGGCCCGCGCCCGATTGCGACAGCGTGCCCAGATGGATGCGGTGCCAATCGCTGGCGCGGCCGTCCTGTGCGGAGTACTGGCACATCGGCGCGATGACGATACGGTTGGCGAGCGCGAGCGGGCCGAAGGCGATGGGGGTGAACAACTGGCTCAAGGCAACATCCAGACGCGACATGGGGACGCCCATTGCACTGCGCCACGCGCCGCCGCACAACCGCTGCAATGGATCACTGCGTCATGCAGAGCGCGCACTGTCGTACCTGGCCGCCGCGCTGTGCAGCGGGTCCGGTGGCTGCTGCAGGAAGGCCAGCGCCTGCGCGCACGACTGCTCCACCTTCAGGCTGAGCAAGTCATCGGCGCGGGTACGCCCGAAGTTCAGCGCGGCGATCGGCAGGCCGTTGCGTGCGGCAGTCTGCACGAAGCGAAAACCCGAATACACCATCAACGACGAGCCCACCACCAGCACCGCATCGGCGGCCTGCAAATGTGCAAACGCGCGCTCCACACGCTCGCGCGGCACGTTCTCGCCGAAGAACACCACATCCGGCTTGAGCACGCCGCCACACATCGGGCACGGCGGCACCACGAAGGTCTCGAAGGCGACATCGTCCAGATCCGCATCGCCATCGGGCGCCTGCGCCGCGTCCAGCGTGGCCCAGCCGGGATTGTCCCGCTCCAGCAGCAGCTGAAACTCGGTGCGCGGCATGCGCCGCTCGCAGCTCATGCACCGCACTACATCGAGCCGGCCGTGCAGATCGATCACCGCCTGGCTGCCAGCGGCCTGATGCAGGCGGTCCACGTTCTGGGTGAGCAACACTTCCAGTTGCCCGCGCGCTTCCAACGCGGCCAATGCGTGATGGGTGGCGTTGGGTTGCGCCAGCCCGAAGCGCGGCCAGCCGACCAGGCTGCGCGCCCAATAGCGCTGCCGCGTGGACAGCTCGCCCATGAAGGCCTGAAAGGTCACCGGTTGCGGACGCTTCCAGCCGCCTTGCAGATCGCGGTAA
The DNA here is from genome assembly GCF_031843525.1 of Xanthomonas sp. WCS2018Noco2-27. NCBI lineage: Bacteria > Pseudomonadati > Pseudomonadota > Gammaproteobacteria > Lysobacterales > Lysobacteraceae > Xanthomonas > Xanthomonas sp. WCS2018Noco2-27. The sequence continues at coordinate 126,898 of NZ_JAVTIK010000006.1, forward strand.
TCGGGAATGCCCGAGTCGGTGCTGCAACCGGCGCCGGTGAGCACGAACAGGCGCTGGTAGCGCTCGATGAACGCTTGCAACGCATCGCCGGTGTGGTCGGTCAGGCCCGTCATCATGCAACTCCGTTAGCGGTGAGATCACTGTGCAACACCTTGGTGTGACGCGCCTGCAGCGGCGCAACACGTTCAACCGCTGCACTGCGGGCAGTGGGTAGCGCGCGACGCGCGCCAGTGGCGCCACGTGATGTCTGCAGCACAGGGGTACGACCTGTGCGCTGCGCTGGATGCAGATCCATCCGCATGCAGCAAGCGGCTGTGTCGATCACGATGGGGCCGTGCGGGCCAATTCCAAGCCGACGCCTGCGGCGGACCCAGGCGCCGCATCTGCGACAAGGCAGTATGCAGTTGCGGGTTTGCGCCTGTCGTTCGTCGTGTGCCTGCAGGCAGGGAGCCGAGCGTGTGCAGCGCGGTCCGGTGTTTGCGTGCATCGCCATCTGGCGGTGGAGTTGCGACACCAACGCGCAGCGCGTGTGGGTGAGCGATGACCATCGCGTCAAGACCCTCGGCCGCGCGGAGAACCGCAGCATCGCGCACAGGCGCACGGTCCGCAGATGCGGCAGCAATCCGCCATTACAGCAAGCTGCTGACCTCGATCAAACTGCCATCCGGGTCGCGGCGGAGACCGACAACACCGCGCCGGTTGCGCCGGTGCGCTGGATCGGAACCTGCTCGATGATGACGCCGGCAGCGACGATGCAGTCCTGCGCCTGCTGCAGCACAGTTGCGGTGATCAGGCACAGATCGGCCGATCCGGGCGTCGGCACGCGTGCGTTGGGGTCGGACGCGCGCCCGGCGGCATGCCGGTTGATCTTCTGCTGGCCGAAGGCCAACGCAGGCCGGCCTTCGCCGAACTCACCACCTGCATGCCGAGCACGCGCGCATCAAAGTCGCAGGTGGCATGCACATCGACAACGCTGAGCAACAAGTTGTCGAGTCGCTCGATTCGCCTGTCATTCGCCACGCGCAGGATGCGGCGCAAAGCGGCCATACGGGCGTGCGTCATCGGCGCGTTGGCGCAACACATGCGCGGCGGCAAACGCCAGCACCAACAGCGTCAGGCACATACCGACCAACCCGGCCCAACCGCCGTGTTGCCAGAACCAGCCGCCGAGCGCGCCGATCACGCTGGAGCCGGCGTAATACGCCAGCAGATACAGCGACGCAGCATGACTGCGGTGCGTGCCGCCGAGCCGGCTCACCCACGCGCTGGCGGCCGAATGCGCGATAAAAAAGCCAATCGTCAGCAACACGATACCGCCCACCACCAGCGCCAGCACATGCGCCAGGGTCAGCGCCACGCCGAGCACGCACAGCACGATGCCGGCACTGACCACCGGCCCGCGACCGAAACGATCCGACGCCGCCCCTGCCACCGACGAGCTGACGATGCCGAACACATAGGCGCTGAAGATCATGCCGATCTGGCTTTGGCTCAGGTTGAATTCCGGCCCGCCCAAGCGAAACCCGGCGTAGTTGTAGAGGCTGACGAACACGCCCATCAACAGGAATGGCAATGCAAACAGCCACGGCAGATTGCGATCGCGCAGATGCCCGGCCCAGGCGCGCAGGTGGAACTGCAGATTGACCCCGTGCCGACGCACGAAATGGCGCGACGGCGGCAGCAGCCACACAAACGCGACGGCACACAGCAGGTCGAATCCGCTCAACAGCGCCAATGCCGTACGCCAGTCGGTGTGGTCGGTCAGTACGCTCATCATGATGCGCCCGCTCATGCCGCCGAATGCGTTGCCGGCCACATACAGGCCGGTGGCCGCGCCAAGTTTGTTGGCCGGTAGTTCTTCGCCCAGATACACCATCGCTACCGCCGGCACGCCGCCCAACGCGATGCCGGACAGGGTGCGCACCACCACCAGCGCGCCCCAGTGCGGCAGGAACGCCGCGATGAGGTTCAGCACCGCGGCCAGCGCGATGGAAGCGAACATCAGCCCACGCCGGCCCAGATTTTCCGAGACCGCACCGGCACAGAAAATCGCCACGGCCAGCCCGCCGGTGGCCAGCGACAGCGGCAGCGAGGCGGTGGCCGCATCCACGCCGAAGGCGCGTGCGAACTCGGGCAGCACCGGCTGCACGCTGTAGAGCAGCGAGAAGGTGGCAAAGCCGGCCAGGAACAATGCCAGCCGGATGCGGCCAGTGGCGGGCACCGCGATCTCGGGGACGGCGGCACTGGCCGGTAGGGCGCTGGAGCGGGAATCGGAAGCAGGCACGGGTATCTGGATGAGACCGGGGACAGGGAGTATTCGCCCGCCACAACCCCCTGTCCAATATATGATGCTGGCAGTTGCCATATATGAAACAGATACCATGGAGCTGCGTCACCTGCGTTATTTCCTGGCGGTTGCCGAGGAAGGCAACTTCACCCGCGCTGCGGCACGGGTCGGCATCGGCCAGCCGCCGCTGAGCCAGCAGATCCAGACACTGGAGCGCGAGCTGGGCACACCGCTGTTCCGCCGCACCCATAGCGGCGCGGAACTGACGCCGGCCGGCGAGGCCTTTCTCGGCGAAGTGCGTCGGGTGCTGGCCGATGTGGAGCGCGCCGCGGAAACCGCCCGGCGTGTGGCGCGCGGCGAATCCGGCCGGCTGCGCATGGGCTTCACCGCCTCGGCCGCCTTCAGCCCGGTGGTGCCGCGCCTGATCCGCGACTTCCGTCGGCAATGGCCGCAGGTCGAACTGTTGCTGGAAGAAACCAACACCGCCAGCTTGCTGGTGGGCCTGGCCGATGGCCGCCTGGATGCGGCGTTCGTCCGCTATGGCCTGAGCACGCCACCGGACCTACAGCTACTGCGCTTTGCCGATGAGCCGATGAAGATCGCGGTGCCGGCGGCGCACCCGCTGGCCGCCCACAACAGCGCGCCGTTGGCGGCGTTGGCCGGCGAGCCGTTCATCCTGTTTCCGCGCAGCTTCGGTTCGAGCCTGTACGACGAAATCCTCGCTGCCTGCCGCGAGTCGGGAGTGACCTTGCGTATCACCCAGGAGGCGCCGCAGATGTCGTCGATCATCAACCTGGTCGCCGCCGAACTGGGCGTGTCGGTGGTGCCCGCCTCCACCGCGCAATTGCAGCGCCCCGGCGTGCGCTACCTGGATATCGAAGGACGCATGCCGCTCGCTCGACTGGCCCTGGCGGTTGCACCGGGCGCGCTGGACAGCGCTCCGCTGGTGCGCCATCTATGGGGGCTGGCGGAATTGATCTGAATGTAATCAAGAACCGACGTCGCAACGACCTCAAGCGGCTGATCGCCCTTTACGCGCCCGGCAGCGGGCGCGGCACTTTCCACACCTGCGCACTGGCTTGCCGCACCGCTCTCGCCACTTTAATGCCTACCCCCAGGGTAATCCGTTGCTTGGAACAAGGTTCATGCTGCCACGCATCACTGCTGCCAACGACATGCCCTGACTGCAGCAGTGATATGCGCGACAGATATCAGCGCAGTGAGAACCAGAAATTTGTAAGACGGTCAAACCCTGGGACAGTCGACATCCTACGTAGCACGATGCCGTTCAGACAACGAGTTGAAGTAAATCCACGAATGGTTACGGGTGTTCCGTTGGCCACCAGAGATTGGGGAGGTGTAACCCACGTGATTGCCCCACGATCGTTTCCACGAGTCACTCTAATACACGTTTCAAATCCTGTATTATTGATACCTCTGCCAACCACATAAACTGAGTTGATGTTACTGCTGTTCGGAACACCGACCATCAACACATGGTAATCCCGGCTCAACTGGGCATTGGCACTCGGCAAAAAACACAGCGATGCAGCCAGCACGCTGGCGGCCATAAACGAACTCTTTATGCTCATTTTTATTCACTCCCGGATTTTGATCGATTAAAGATGAGAAACCCATTTGACGGGACTTCCGGTGACCGCGGTCATCATTGTGCAATGGGTTCCACCCAAGGATGGCAACTTGCATCCGCTGTTGCGCGCAGTGACAATCGCTAATCACATCCGGACTCTACTTGACGGCTCTGCAAAAAAACGGAGGCAACTTCGTGCAATGCTCCAAGGGTTCGCCATGCGACATATTCCGGTCACATTTAGTGCGATCAGGTTCGGGCCTGCCATCGCGACGACAGCGCTTTGTTGGCAACGGGGTCTTGATCTCAACCATGATTGAGGTTGTTCAATATGGACTTCCCCGCTACAGAAGTATCGCCATGCAACTGCGCCACCTTGTTCTACCCTGCCTCGATCCGACCCTCAGCCTGCGCTTCTATGCAGATACGCTGCAGTTGCCACTGTCGGGCAACAGCGTTCGCATCGGCTGGAGCACGCTGGAATGCATCCAGGCGCAGCAGCCTGTGGGCAGCGTGCATCTGGCCTTCAACGTTGCGCCTGCGCGCTTCGATGCAGCGGCGGCATGGATCGGCGCACGTGCAACGCTGCTCACCGATCCCGCTGGCCAGGAACGCTTCCAGCTCGATGGCGTGTGGCAATCGCGTTCGGTCTACTTTGCCGGCCCCGATGGCGCCGTGCTCGAACTGATTGCGCGCAATGCACTGCAAGACGCACCCACCGGCCAGGGCATATTTCATGGCAGCGAATTGCTTTGTCTGAGCGAGATCGGCTTGCCCAGCAATAACGTCGACGCGGTGACCAGCAGCGTTGGTCATCATTTCGGCGTGCACCCGTTTGCGCCGGCCGTGGAAGGCTTTGTCGCGCTGGGCGACGATGACGGCTTGTTGATCGTGGTGGATCAGCGCCGGCGCTGGTTCCCGCAACAACGTCAGCTGCCGTGGGCAGACGGCTTGCGCGTTAGCGTGGACGCACCAAAGCCGGGCCTGCGGCTGCGCGATGCGCAGGGCTGGGAATTGCTGGCTGCCTAGGCCACGGCACCACGATGGCTTTGCAGTGCAAGGCGGCGTCGCGCCGCATCGCCGTCCCTTCAACCATGCATGCTTTACCCCGCTGCCGTGCTGATGTGCGATAGCCACAGCACGGCGCTCTGCCATCGCACACCCACTGACTGACCTGCTCGACGCATGCACTGCGCCGCCACCGATGTGGCAGCCCAGTGCATCGGTCGCGTTGCAAACTCAGAGGTAGTACCAGGTCACATGGGCAGTCATCCCACCCAGGCCGGACGACTCCACCGCCACCGTCATGACCGGATTGCCACGGGCGCGGCCACCCACGTAGTAGCACTTGATGTACGCATAACCGCGCTTGGGCGGGCATGCGCCTTTGTAATAGCCCACACGCTCGCCAACGATTTCCATCTGCGTTGCGGCGGACAAATGGATCGCGTCCCAATAAGCATCCTTGTCGGCATTGTCGCAGCCGGTGAGCTTGGCGCCCGATTCGGATTTGTTGTACCAGTGCGTCGCCGCACAATTGGCGAGGCGTTTCACCTCGGTCGAGCGATAGGACAGATTCCCGCTGACCTTGAACGAATCCGCGTAGGCCGACGTGACGCCGCCAAGGGTCAAGGTGAGCACTGCAGCCACGGCGAACACGCCGCGCTCCAGGTAACGAGAAATGCGCATGGTCTTTCCCTTCAGTGCGAGGGCCGATTGCCCGTCGGCGAAGGTGGACACTGGCGGTGACCGCATGACGACCTGCGCGTGACAACACCGGCACATCGCTCGACAACGCGCTACGTGGCTGCACGCTGCACCATCGCATTAACGTCCAGCTGCACGTCGTGCCGTTAAGTGCCCTGGTCTCCACGACGAGAGCGTCGTGAATCTGGCGGTTTTAGCGCAGTGCACACGCGCTGGCGGGCAGCGGGTTATCGAACGGTAGCCATTGTGCCTTCGGCACCATTGTCCATGCACGAAACAGCGCGCGATGGTGCCGATAACCAGCACTCACTTCAGCGATGCGATATCTCGGCGATGTGGCAGCCGATAACTGCGTATCTTCAGCTGGCCGATTGAGGCGCGGGCAAACGGAAAAACGCACGCGCCGCAGCGGTACTGTTGGCAGCGGTCACCGCTACGTCTTCGCCGCGGTCGCGCGCCAGTTCTTCGACGATATGCGACAGAAACATCGGCTCGTTGCGGCGGTCCTTGGGCATGGGCTTGAGCGTGCGCGGCAACAGGTAGGGCGCGTCGGTTTCGATCATCAAGCGGTTGGCGGGGATATTGCGCACCAGCTCGCGCAGATGCGCGCCACGGCGTTCGTCGCACAGCCAGCCGGTGATGCCGATGTAGTAATCGCGATCCAGATAGGCGAACAGTTCTTCGCGCGTGCCGGTGAAGCAATGCACGACGGCCGCACCCAGCTTGCCGTCGAAGCTGCGCATGATGGACAGGAAGTCGTCGTGCGCGTCGCGCTGATGCAGAAACAGCGGCTTGCCATTGTTGGCGGCCAGTTGCAGCTGGCGCTCGAAGGCCTTGTGCTGGGCCGGGCGCGGTGCGAAATCGCGGAAGTAATCCAGCCCGCATTCGCCCACCGCCACCACCTGCGGATGCGCCTGCAAGGTGCGCATTTCGGCCTCGCATTCGGCGGTAAATTCCACGGCATGATGCGGGTGGACGCCGGCGGTGGCGTACAAGACTCCGGGATGTTGTTGCGCCAGTTGCAGGGCCAACGGCGAATGCTCGCGGCTGGCGCCGGTGATCACCAGCTGCGCCACGCCCGCCTCGCGTGCGCGTTGCAACACGGCGTCGCGGTCGCGATCAAAGGAATCATGGGTGAGGTTGGCGCCGATATCGATCAACTGCATGGTGCGGGTGTGGCCTGAAAGAGCAGATGCGATTGTACTGGGTGAGCGTTGCCCTCATCCGCCCTGCGGGCACCTTCTCCCGCAGGCGGGAGAAGGGACGCGCTGCGGGCGCGGGTGGCGGGGTGATTATCTCGGCGCTTTGTCGTTTTCCCGCACGCGGGAGAAGGGATAGCCGCTGCGGCATCTGCATGCTGTTGGCAGTATCTGCATGCTGTTGGGGTATCTGCATGCTGCTGGGGGTATCCGCATGCTGTTGGCGGTCTCCGCAGCTGTCCGCGGTATCCGCGCGCGGCTAGCTATGTCTGCATGCGCTCGTCGGCATCTGCGCGCGCTCTATGCACCCGAACACGGCTGACAGCACTGCATGCCGCCATGCAGCACCTGCACACCACCGGTCTGCAGCGACTGCGTTGCCGTACCCCTCTCCCGCCTGCGGGAGAGGGGCAGGGGTGAGGGCCGCTTGCGCAACACACTCACCCCACCACCGGCACCACCATCGCATCGATCTTCGCCGCCAGCGCCTGGATTGCCAGCTGCGCCGAGCGCGAGAGTTGTCGCTGCGGGGCCACGCACAAGGCCAGTGTCATCGGCTTGGTCAGGTGCTGGCGGAACGGCACGAACGCCAGTCGCCCGTCGGCCACATCGGGGGCGGCGTCCAACCACGACATCAGACCCACGCCCGCACCCGCGCGCACCAGTCCGCGCAGGGTGCGCACATCGTTGCAGTGGGTGAGTCGCTTCACGTCGATGTGCTGGCGCTGGTACAGCACCTTGGCGTGCTCGCCCACGATCAGCGGGGCGGCCGGCAGCAGCAACCGATGCTCCAGCGTTTCGCTCAGCTGCAGCTCGGTGCGCGTGCTCAACGGGTGCCCGACCGGCATGGCAATGCCCAACGGGATATCCGCAAACGCGCGCACCTCCAGGTCCACGCTGCTCACCGGGTCCAGCAGCAAGCCGATATCCACGTCGGCGGAGGTCACCATTTCCATCACCCGCTGGTTGCGCGCGGTAGACAGATTGAAGGTGATGCCCGGGTATTCCTGCACCAGCGCGGCCACCGCTGCCGGCACCACGCCTTCGCTGAGCGCGTCGATCATGGCGATCTCCACATGCCCGCGGCGCAGCCCCTTGAGTTCGTCAAAGCGCTCCAGGGTGCGCGCGTAGGCCTTCTCCCAGCCGCGCACATCCACCAGCAGCAGCTCGCCGGCGGCGGTCAGCCGCAGCCGGCCCGGCAGGCGTTCGAACAGCTGCGCGCCCAGCTCCTCTTCGGCCTTGAGGATCTGCCGGTCGATCGCCGAGGCGGACACGTGCAACACGTCGGACGCCTTGCGGATGCTGCCGCAGCGGGCCACTTCGATGAAGTAACGGGTGAAGCGGGAGAAGGTCAGCATGCGGCGGGGCTCGGTTGGTGTTGCATTTTTTGCAATGGCTTGGCGGAAAAACGATGTTTGATCACACACCCCCGGCTTCCTAGAGTCAATCGGGCACCGCTCCCGCCTCACGCCAGAGACCGCCCCATGGATGTCGCCGTCCCCGCCCTGCCGCTGCACTGCACCTTCGAAGCCGCCGACTGGCAGCGCCTGGCCCAACATTGGCACGCGGTGGCGCTGAGCAGTGAGGTGGGGCAGGCGCCGTTCAAGGCCACCCTGCTGGACGAGCCGCTGGTGCTGTACCGGCTGGGCGAGGAGCTGGTGGCCGCGCGCGATGTCTGCCCGCACCGCGGCGTGCCGCTGAGCATGGGCACCGCCGACGGTGGTGGCGTGGTGTGTGCGTATCACGGCCTGCGTTTCGGCGCGGGCGGGCGCTGCAATCACATCCCGGCCAGCCCAAATCAGAACATCCCGACCAAGATGCGCCTGCACACCTATGCGGTGGCCGAGCGCTATGGGCTGATCTGGGTGTGCCTGGCCAAACCGGCGGGCGTGAGTGCGGCCGAGGTGCAGATCCCGCCGATGCCGGGTTGGGACGAGGACGGCTTCCAGCAGATCGTGTGCCCGGCGTTCGACATCGGCGGCAGCGCCGCGCGCCAGCTGGAAGGCTTCATCGACGTGGCGCATTTCGCCTTCGTGCACACCGCCACCTTCGCCCAGCCGGACAAGCGCGAGGTGCCGGCCTACACCACCACCGAAACGCCGACCGGCTTCAACGCCGATTACCTCAGCAGCGTGGCCAACTATTCGGTGGACATGCCGTTGCCGGAGGTGGACCCCAGCTTCCAGTGGCTGCGGCACTTTGAAATCCATCTGCCGTTTACTGCCACGCTCACCATCCACTTCCCGGTGCCGGGCAAGCGGCTGGTGATCATGAATGCCGCCAGCCCGGTGTCCAAGCACAAGACGCGGCTGCTGGTGCCGATCGCACGCAACTTCGACACCCATCTGCCGGTGGAAGACGTGCACGCCTTCAACCTGCGCGTATTCGAGGAAGACCGCGCCATGGTCGAAGCGCAGCGCCCCGAATACCTGCCGCTGGACCCGCTGCTGGAGGTGCACATCCCGGCCGACCGCAGCTCGATCGCCTATCGCCGTGGCCTGCGCAGCCAGGGCTATAGCGACTTCTTTCTACGCTGACCGCCAAGGACACTGCCATGAGCCTGCATCAAGTGCGCGTTGCCGCGGTGGTCGACCAGGGGCATCGCCAGCGTGCGATCCGGCTGGAACCGATCGATGCCGAACTGCCTGCCTTCGAGGCCGGCGCGCATGTGGACCTGCATCTGCCTGATGGTTTGATCCGGCAATATTCGATTGCCAGCGCACCGCATGCGCGCGATCACTATTTGCTATGCGTCAAATTGGCCGACGCCTCGCGCGGTGGCTCGCGCCATCTGTGCGAACAGCTCAGCACCGGCGACCGCCTGCAGATTTCCAGCCCGCGCAATCTGTTCCCACTGCATCCGGGCGAGCGGCATGTGCTGCTGGCCGCCGGCATCGGCATCACCCCGCTGCTGTCGATGGCTGAAGCGCTGGAAGCGCGTGGCGAGCCGTTCGTGCTGCATTACTACGCACGCCGGCATGCCGATGTGGCCTTCGTGCAGCGGCTGCAACAAGGCTTCAGCCATGGGCAGGTGCACGTGCATCTGAGCGATGGCGGGCAGAGTCCGCGCGTGCACGTGCCCGACGCACTCGTCCAGGCAGGTGCGCGCGATCAACTGTATCTGTGCGGGCCGGCGGCCTTCATGGATCACTTCACCCAACTCGCCAGGACGCATGGATGGACGGCGGCGCAGCTGCATCGCGAACACTTTGCCGCCATCGATACCGGCCTTGCGCATGATGCCGACAGCGCCTTCGAAGTGGAGCTGGCCGCGAGTGGTCGCGTGGTGCAGGTGCCGGCCGATTGCAGCATCGCCAGCGCCTTGCTGGATGCCGGTATCGCGGTGCCGCTGTCCTGCGAACAAGGCATGTGCGGCGCCTGCCTGACCGGCGTCATCGCCGGCACGCCGGATCACCGCGACAGCGTGCTCAGCGACAGCGAGCGCGCCGCTAACGCGCAGATCACGCTGTGCTGCTCGCGTAGCCGTTCGCCGCGCTTGGTGCTGGATCTTTGATCGCTTTGTGCGGCATGCGCGTGCGCAGACAGGACGACAGCGGGCGCGCAGGTGGGTGATGCGGGTAACGCCGCAGCGCGATGCACGTACCAGCGCCGTCAAAGCCTGCGGACAGGCGTTGGCGCTGCGTCTTCTTGCACGGGACGATTGAGGCCGGCACAGCGCCACGTTGGCACAACCCCAGCCAGACAGGGGCCGGCATGCCTTCCTGCTACGCAAGACGCAACGCGCCTGCGCCGCATTCCGTGCCCAAGGTCCGTGGCAACCGCCGTCGCACAGTGCAAGATAATCGCCCCGCGCGCGTACACCGCGACCGCGCGTGTCCCTTTGTGTCGATGAGATGTCTGCCGATGGTCGTTTGTGTGATCGCCTTCGCCCGCCTTTGCCGGGGCGCACGCTGATGCGCTGGCAAGGATTTGCGCTTGCCGCCAATGGCAGCAGCGTGCGCACGGAGGTTCTGGCCGGCGCCACCACCTTCCTGACGATGGCCTACATCGTCTTCGTCAACCCGGACATTCTGGCCACCACCGGCATGGACCACGGCGCGGTGTTCGTGGCGACCTGTCTGGCCGCCGCGCTTGGCTCGCTGTTGATGGGCGTGCTGGCCAACTATCCCATCGGGATGGCGCCGGGCATGGGCTTGAATGCGTTTTTTGCCTTCTCGGTGGTGGGCACGCTGGGCTACAGCTGGCAGCAGACGTTGGGGCTGGTGTTCGTCTCCGGCTGCGTGTTCTTGCTGCTCAGCGTCACCGGCGCGCGGCGCTGGCTGGTGGATGGCATTCCGCCCGCGTTGCGCAGTGCGATTGCGGCAGGTATTGGCATGTTTTTGGCCCTGATCGGTTTGCAAAAAGCCGGGCTGGTGGTGGCGCATCCGCAGACACTGGTGACCTTGGGCGACCTGCATCGGCCCGAGCCGCTGCTTGCGTTGGCGGGGCTGCTGCTGATCGGCGTGCTGGAAGTCCGCCGCGTGCGTGGGGCGATGTTGCTGGGCATCCTGGCGGTCACCGTGGCGGCGCTGGCGCTGGGTCTGGTGCACTACCAGGGCGTGCTGTCGCTGCCGCCGAGCCTTGCGCCCACCCTGCTGCAGCTCGATATTGCCGGCGCCTTGCAAGGCCATGGCGGCAGCGGCGCTTTGACCGCCGTGCTGCACGTGGTGCTGGTGTTCGTGCTGGTGGAGATGTTCGATGCCACCGGCACCTTGATGGGCGTGGCCCAGCGCGCCGGCCTGTTGCGCACCCCGGCGCACCGTCGCCAGTTCGACCGCGCCCTGCTCGCCGACAGCACCGCCATCCTGGCCGGCTCGCTGCTTGGCACCTCCAGCACCACCGCCTACGTGGAAAGCGCTGCCGGCGTGCAGGCAGGCGGGCGCACCGGCCTCACCGCGCTGGTGGTGGCAGCGCTGTTTCTGCTGGCGCTGTTGTTCTCGCCATTGGCGGCGATGGTGCCGGCGTATGCCACCGCACCGGCGCTGATCTACCTGGCGTCGGTAATGCTGCGCGAGTGCACGCAGATCCAGTGGGACGATGTCGGCGACGCACTACCGGCCGCCATCTGCATGCTGGCGATGCCGCTCACCTACTCCATCGCCACCGGCCTGGCCTTCGGCTTCATCACCTACGCAGCACTCAAGCTGGGCAGTGGCCGCTGGCGCGCGGTGCATCCGGCCACCTGGGCGATTGCCGGCCTGTTCGTGCTGCGCTATGCGTTGGAATGAACGGATTGCCCGGCCTGTTCCATCTCACCACCCACTGGCCTCGCACCGCGTCGCGCGGCAAGCTGCATCGCAATCGGCAGCGCCACAGCATTGCCGCCTCTTTCCCAGAGCTCACCGCATGCCACATCGTTATCGCTGTCTGATCCTTGCCTTGTGCACCTTGTTACCGGGCATGACGCTCGCACGTCCTTTGCAAGCGCCCGCGCAGCAGCGCGAGCAGCAGGTGGCACAGCTGTTTCACGACGCGGCCGCGCAACCTGCGCAATTGCGCGCGTGGCTGCAGGCCATGCCCAAGGGCGGCGACCTGCACAATCATCTCTCCGGTTCGGTGTATGCCGAGGACTATCTGCAATGGGCCAGCGAAGACGGTGCCTGCGTGCAGCTGGACGACCTGAGCCTGCGCGCTGCGCCGTGCGGTCAGGGGCAGGAGCCCTCACGTGGTCTGGCCGCGCGCAATGCGGCGCTGTACGGACGGGTGGTCGATGCATTGTCGATGCGCAAGTTTCTCCCCAATGCTGCCCAGCCCAGCGGGCATGACCAGTTTTTCAGCACCTTCGGCAAGTTCGACGCGGTGGTGCGGGCGCGTGTAGCAGACACCGTGGCTGCGGTGCTCGACCAGGCTGCACGCGACCGCGTGCCGTATGTGGAGATCATCGCCAACCCGCCACAGATGGATCAGGCAGCGCAGCGCATGCAGTCGCTGCCGTGGAGTGGCGATGACGATGCCGCAAACCTGCGCGCCCTGCAGGACGCCTTGCCGCCGCTGGTACAGGCCGCGCAACGCGAGCTGGCGGCCACCGACACGCAGGTACGCCGTGTCCTGCGCTGCGACCAGGCGGATGCGCACGCCGGCTGCCAGGTGAGCTATCGCTACGTGCCCTATGTGCTGCGCGTGCTGCCGCAACCGATGGTGTTCGGGCAGATGGCGCTTGCGCATGCCCTGATCGCCGCTGGCGGCAGTCGCGCGGTGGCGGTGAATATCGTCGCGCCCGAGGACCACCCGGTGGCATTGGCCGATTACACCCGGCATATGGCGATGTTCCGCTTCTTCGCTACGCGCTATTCGGGGGTGCCGCTGTCCTTGCATGCCGGCGAGCTGACGCTGGGGTTGGTGCCGCCAGCGCAACTGCGCTCGCATATCCGCCAGGCGGTGGAGGCCGGTGCGCGGCGCATCGGCCATGGGGTGGATCTGCCCTACGAAGACGATGCCAACGGGCTACTGCAACAGATGCGCAGCCAACAGGTCGCGGTGGAAATCAACCTCACCAGCAACGATGTGATTCTGGGCGTCAAGGGCGCTGCGCACCCGCTGGCGATGTATCTGCGCGCCGGTGTCCCCGTGGTGCTGTCCACCGACGATGCCGGCGTTTCGCGCGCGGACATGACCCATGAATATCAGCGTGCCATGCAGGAGCAAGCCATCGACTACCGGACCCTTAAACAGCTGGCACGCAACGGCCTGAGTTACAGCTTTCTGCCGGGCGACAGCCTGTGGACCGCCGAAGGCGCCGCCGTGCCGGTCTGTGCCGCAGCGGTACAGCGCGAAACCGATGATGCGGCCTGCGCCGAGTTCCGCAAGGCCAGCGAGAAGGCACGCTTGCAATGGCAGCTGGAAACCGACCTGGCGCAGTACGAGCGCACGTTGCTGGCGCAACGCAACTAGGGCCGAGACCACGCATATGAAACACGCGACATGCGAGCGCGTCTGCGTGATGGGCTTCATCGATACAGCGTCATCGCGCGCAGGCACGCTCCTACGCATGCGAGGTCCGCTCCATCGTCGCCGCACTGCCTTCCTTTCCCCCGACCCAAGCGCAATGACCCACTTGCGCGCTACCAGTGCCCCACGCATCCCCAACCTATCGGGCACCATCACCTAACGCATCACCCGCAGAAAGGGGCTAGCGTCCAGAGCGCAACACGCTGAGACAAAATCGCCGCACTTTCCCGCCGCATCGTGCTTTGATCGCGCATCCACAGCGTCGTCCGGCCCCACAGCCGCAGGCGCCGCGGTCCAGCAACGCACCACACACCCGCCGCACTCCCAGCAACCCAAGGTGACCCCATGCAACTCCCAGCGCAGTGGCAGGCCGGCATCGATCGCAATAGCGAGGTCCTGCGCGGCCACGCGCAGCTACTTGCCAACTTCATCGTCCCGCGTCCCGCATCACCGGACACCACCACCCCGCGCGGCCAGATCGCAGCGATCGTCAGCACCACCCGCAGCCAGCCTACGCTGGTAGCACGTCATGCCACCCAGACGCTCACGCGCATCAACCAGGCCAACGACCGCCTATGCGCGATCACCCGCCTGCTGCCCGCACGCACCGCTGCCGATGCTGCGCGCGTGCAAGCCGCGCTGGCCGGCGGCAGCGATGGCGGTGCGTTGGCCGGGGTGCCGTTCGTGGTCAAGGATCTATTCGACGTCGCCGGCCAGGTCACCACCGCTGGCGCCGTGGTCCGCGCGCAGTGCGCGCCCGCCAGCCGCGATGCGGCGGTGGTGCAACGCCTGTGCGACGCCGGTGCGGTGCTGGTGGGCACCGCCAATATGGACGAATTCGCCTACGGCTTTGCCACCGTCAACGCGCATTACGGCACCACCGCCAACCCGCACGATCACCGGCATCTGGCCGGTGGTTCGTCCGGCGGCTCGGCGGCAGCAGTGGCGGCCGGGCTGGTGCCGTTCGCACTCGGATCGGACACCAACGGTTCCATCCGCGTGCCGGCCGCGCTGTGCGGCGTGTACGGCCTGCGCCCCACCCATGGCGCCGTGCCGCTGGAGGGCGTGTTTCCGTTCGTCGATGCGCTGGATGTGGTCGGCCCGTTCGCTAACTCGGTGGCCGATCTGCGCCGCGTGTACGAGGTCATGCACAGCCATGCGCTGCGCAGTTGCAACGTCGCCAACCTGCGTATCGCCCGGCTCGGCGGCTGGTTTCAACGCAATCTCGATCCCGAGCTGGATGCCGGCATCGGCGCATTGCTGACCGCGTGCAACAGCAGCACGCTCGTCGAATTGCCGGAAGCAGAGCGCGCCCGCGCGGCTGCCTTCGTACTCACCGCGGCCGAGGGCGGCCACCGCCATCGCGCAGCACTCACCACGCACGGCGATCAATTCGACCCGGCCACACGCGACCGCCTGTTCGCCGGTCTGCAGCTGCCGGCCAGCGCGGTGGCCGATGCGCACCGCTTCGCACACTGGTTTCGCGCAGCCATGCAACAGCTGTGGGACGACGTAGACGTGCTGATCGCACCGGCTACGCCCTGCGTTGCGCCGCGCATCGATCAGGACACCATCGTGATCGATGGCCTGCCCGTGTCTGCGCGCGCCAATCTCGGCATCTTCACCCAACCGCTGGGCCTGGCCGCCTGCCCGGTGCTGGCCGCACCGTTGCCGCGTCCGGGGCGCCTTCCGCTGGGGGTGCAATTGATCGCCGCACCCGGCCGCGAAGACCGCCTGTTCGCGCTCGCCGCACAACTCGAGCGCGACGGCTTGCTCGCCTTCAGCGCGCCGCCGGAGACACCCTGATGCTGCACACCTTGCGCGCACGTCGCGGCATGGTCGTCGCCCCGCACCATCTGGCCGCACAGGCCGGGCGTGACATCCTGCGCTCCGGCGGCAACGCCATCGAAGCGGCCGTCGCCACCGCCGCCTGCCTGGCCGTGGTGTATCCGCACATGACCGGGATCGGCGGCGATGGCTTCTGGCTGATCCATGAGCCCGATGGCCGCGTGCACGCCATCGATGCCTGCGGCCGCGCCGCGCAGGCGGCCACGCTGGACTTCTATCGCGGCCACACGCAGATCCCCTGGCGCGGCCCCGGCGCAGCCAACACCGTGGCCGGCACCGTCTCCGGCTGGGCGCTGGCGCTGCAACAGGCCGGTGGCGCACTGCCCTTGCCGCAGCTGCTGCAAGAGGCCATCCATCACGCCGACGCAGGCGTCCCCATCACCCTCGGCGGTGCACACGTCGCCGCCAGCAAGGGCGATGCACTGCGCTGCCTGCCCGGCGCGTACGCGCGCATCTTCGAGCCACGTGGCGCGCCCCTGCACGAAGGCGCAGTGCTGCAGCAGCCGCAACTCGCGCGCACCCTGCAGCGGCTGGCAAACGATGGGCTGGACAGCTTCTACCGCGGCGCCCTGGCTGACGACATCGCCGCCGATCTGCACACGCTCGGCAGCCCGCTGCAGGCTAACGACCTGGCCGCACACAGCGCCGACGTCAGCGTGCCGCTGTCGGTCGCCATCGCCGGTGCGCGCTTGTACAACCATGCACCGCCCACCCAAGGGTTGGCCTCGCTGCTGATCATGGCCTTGTTCGATCGCCTGCATGCCGACCAGCCGGACAGCTACGCGCATCTGCACGGCCTGATCGAAGCCACCAAACAAGCCTTCCTGATTCGCGATGCGCACATCGGCGACCCGTCCTGGATGTCGCTCGACGCACAGGCGCTGCTCGACGATAGCGCCGCGCTCGACGCACTCGCCGCGCGCATCGACATGACCACCGCGTTGCCGTGGCCGCAACCATCGCAGGCTGGCGACACTGTCTGGTTCGGCGCCATCGATGCGCACGGCCGCGCGGTCAGCTGCATCCAGTCCACCTATTTCGAATTCGGCTCCGGCCTGGTCCTGCCACGCACCGGCATCACCTGGCAAAACCGCGGTTGCAGCTTTCGTCTCGCACCCGATGGCTGGAACGCCCTCGCCCCGGGGCGCAAACCCTTCCACACGCTCAACCCCGCGCTGGCCACCTTCGACGACGGCCGCGTCATGACCTACGGCACCATGGGCGGCGAAGGCCAACCGCAAACCCAGGCGGCGATGTTCTCGCGCTACGCCCGCTACGGCATGCCGCTGCAACAAGCCATCACCGCACCACGCTGGCTACTCGGCCGCACCTGGGGCGAAGACAGCACCTCGCTGAAGCTGGAAGGCCGCTTCGACCGGGCCGTGGTACAGGCACTACGCGACGCCGGACATGCAGTGGAACTATTGCCCGCCTATACCTCGGTGATGGGCCACGCCGGTGCATTGGTGCGCGAGGTGGATGGCGTGATCAGCGGCGCCAGTGACCCGCGCTCCGATGGCGCAGTGGCTGGGTGGTGAGGTTGGGGATTGGAGTCGTCCAAGCGGGCCGACAAGATCAGGGAAGCCAAGACCTGGCGCGTTTTCCAACTCTGGGGACCACAAAGATCAAATGCGGACTGACGCATCCCAGGCCGCAGCTCAAAGACTGCACATCACCCTATCGATTCAGTGCGCCTGAGGGTCGAAGTACGCCTGCCAGGACAGAGGCGAGGCCTGACATGATCGTGCCTTGTCGAAGAACGTCATGGCGTCCTTGCCGCTTCTGGAGTTGAGCAATGCAACCCCGAGATTGAAGAAGGTATTTTTGTCTTGTGAGCCGTGCGCTATCGCATGGCGCAATTGCAGTGCGGCGTCTGTGTGCTGGCCTTGATCGCAAAGAACCGCACCCAGACAGGTGCGCAGAAGCGGGTTGTCTGAATCGTCCTCCAGCGCTTCGCAAAGCAGCCGCTGAGCTTGCGCAAGATTCGCCTCCCACTTCTCTGGAGAGAGATATCCCTCTTGGACCAGCATGTTGCAGTCTTCTACAGTCTTCATTGATGGCGCGCTTCTGTTTAGACGACACAGGTAAATCTTGATCGAAACCGAGCCAAGTCGTTGCAATGGCATGCCCGTTCTTGGCTCGGCAACCAGCCTCGCAAGTGGCTCTACATCTTCCATTGCTGGCTGGGCGACACGCAGCCGATGGCGTTCTTTGGAAATCCACCGCCTATCGGGGAGCCACGACGATTGACCTGTTCTCTCGACGCGGTGTGATTGTATCGGCGCTCCTCAATGAAGAGGCGGGCAGGCATGGCGAGCCATCAAGGCTGACACGTGTCGAAGCAAGCCACCTCCAGCCGCGCACGTTCCGCAGAGAACCTTGGTCATCCAGGCCTATGCCGAGCCGTCGCTCACACCGCTGCGGACCGCCAAGCTGCGCCGCGACTGCCCGGCGCTCAACAACAAACGTTGACCGACACCCCAATCGAACACGCACGCGAGCAGAAAGCCTACGCAGCAGCACGCGCTGGCGCTTAGGATCGAGATTCCGGCCGAAGCAGGCCGACAAGGTGAACATGTCATAGACTCTGGGCATGCTCTCCAAGGCGACCATAGCGGACCCAACTGCGCCAATCACTGGACAGTGATGCACTTGCTTTCTTGGGCATGCGGGGCGATGAGTAGGGACGTCGCCGCGCTTATTTCGACAGACGCATCAAACCTTCCACCAAGGAGAGCCACATGACAGATCAAGAAGACAATCAACCGAGTCTGGAAGACGTCAAGCTGGCGTTCGACGGCCAGAGCCTGGATTGGTATCTGCAGAAGCTGGTCGCAACCGTCAACACCTCGAACGTGCAGTTCGGCATCACGCTGTTCGTGGAAGGCATCATCGTTTCCGGCCAGCTGGTTAGCGGGAAGCAGTACTTCGAAGCGTTTGCGCAGGAATTTTCCGCTGCCTATCCCGGCGATGCCGAGGAAAAAGAGGATATCCGTCGTGCGTTCGCCAGCCATGCCAGCATCTACGACACCGAGGACGATGCGCAGCAAAGCAGCAGGCCGCCGCAGTTCATTCACCTGATCGAGTCACGTTGCTTCTCGCCCGGCGGCCAGCCGCTGCCGAGCAACCGCGGCGTGCTGTGGCGCGGCAAGGTCAATGCCGTGTCCGGCTTTACGCTGGGATCGCTGTCGGCGGATTAAGCCCGATAGGCTCGGTGTTGGTGTGAGGTGCTCGCCACCTCACATCAAACTGTTCGAACGGATCTCCAGGCATGCTTCAGCGCTGCACAACGGCGAAAGCTGCGTGCGTTGCCGCCGTCGTTCCAGCCAGCGCCAGTGGCCCTTGATTTACCGCGCTGGCTTGCCAGCCGCATCACGCGGCGGCGCGTTTTTCACGTAGCGGTCGAACCAGTCCAGCATCTCGGCGACCACATCCTCAGTGGATTCGCGTGCGGTATACCAGTGCGGTTCGAACGGCAGCAATACCAGCCGCGCGGTGCCGCCGTTGCCACGAATCGCCTGGAACAAGCGCGGTGCCTGGGTGGTTTCGGTGCCGGGGTTGGCGTCGTCCATGCCGTGCACGATCAACAATGGCTCGTTGATCTTGTCGGCGTGGAAGAATGCCGACGCCTGCGCGTAGATCTCCGGCGCGGCCCAGAACGAGCGGCGCTCGCTCTGGAAACCGAACGGCGTCAGCGTCTTGTTGTAACTGCCGCTGGTGGCGGCGCCGGCGCGGAACAGGTCGGTGTGTGCCAACAGGTTGGCCGTCATCAGCGCGCCGTGGCTATGCCCGGTGACGCCGATACGCTGACGGTCGACCACGCCCAACTCCACTGCCTTGTCCACCGCGGCGGTGGCGTCGTCCACCAGCTGCTGCAGGTAAGTGTCGTACGCGGTCTTGGGGTCGCCGACGATGGGGAAGGCGGCATCGTCGATGATCGCGTAACCGGCCAACAGCAGCACTTGGTAGTAGCTGAGGCGGGTGAAGTCGCGCTCGCTGGCGCCGCTGACCTGGCCGGCCTTGGAGGGGTCGGCATAGTCGAGCGGGTAGGCGTACAGGATCGCTGGTACGCGCGTGCCTTCGGTATAGCCGGGCGGCGTGTACAGGGTGAACGACAGCTCCACGCCGTCCTTGCGCTTGTAAGTCACCAGGCGCTTCTTGATCTGCCGCACCATCGGGGTCGGATCCGGAAAACGGGTGACCGGCGTGGCAGTGGAGGCAAGGATCGCCTCACCCGTCGCCGCCGTCGGCAATGGCTGACCCAACGTGCGCAGGTACACATTGGGCGGGTCGGTCGGCGACTGGTGCCAGGTCAGCAGGCGCGACACATCGTCGCCGGCAAAGCCGAAGAACAGTTCGTCCACACTGGCGTCGCTGCGGAACAGTCGCTGGGTCTTGCCACTGGCCAGTGCGTAGCGATCCAGAAACGGCCGGTCGCCCGCCGGTGAGGCGCCCTGACCGCTCAGGAACAACGCACCCTGTTCTTCGCGCAGTACGGCCTGGCCGTTGGCCAGTAGACGCGTTTCCGGCACGCCGGGATCGGCATACAGGTCGTCGGTGGACAAGTCGAACAACACCCGCCCGGCAGTGCCGGGGCGGTCGGCATCCAGCAGCGTGGTGCGACGCCAATGGCGGTTTTCGTCGTACTCGTCCAACAGCGCCCGGCCGCCTTCGGCAAACCACGACAGGCCGGCATAGCGCTGCTGCACGCGTGTGAGTTCACGCGGCTTGGCGGTGAACGGTGCAGCCAGCGTCATCAGCTTGTCGCGCGCGGGCACGCTGGTTTTCCAGTCGCCCCCATCCAGCGCCTCGGCCCAGACCAGCGTGGCCGGTTGATTGGCACGCCAGGAATAGGCGCGCGGGCCGATCGCAACCCCTTGCACCGGCACCCGGTCGGCAACCGGCAGATCGGCCAGCTTGCGCTCGCTGTCGTTGGCCAGATCCAGCACCGCCACGTCGTGGGCGAAGCGCGCGTAAGTGGTGACGTAGGAATACGGCTGCTTCAACCGTTCCACCAGCACGTGGCGGCCATCGGGCGCGCCATCCACGGTGCTGTAGACCGCAGGCGAACCGAGCTTGCGCTGGTTGCCGGTGGCCGCATCCACCGTGAGCAGCTGGGAGGTGGCGTAGTAGCTAAACAAGGCCTCGTCTTCTGGGCTGGAGAGCGTGTCCCGCGCCTCGTAGGTGCTGCTTTCGCCCTTGCCCTGGATGGTTTCCTTGACCTCCGGGCCCGGTGGCACCGCCGCCTTGCGCGGCGCGGCGCCCAGGTCGTGCGGCACCGTCTTCAGCAGCAAGGTGTCGCTGCCGCCCAACCACTGGATTTCGCCACCCAGCACCGGGTTGAGTTGCACACCGTCGATCTTGCGCACGCTGCCGGTAGCCACCTCGCCTACCCAGAGCTCGACGCGATCGGCGGCCGTGTTGTTGAAGGCGAAGCGACGCCCGTCCGGCGACCACACCGGCGCTGCCGGGCAGGCGCCCGCCGGCAGGGTCACCGCGGTCTGCTTGCCAGTGGCGACGTCGACCAGGCTGAAGCCTTCCAGGCAGGAACGAATGCCGTAGCCGCTGGACATGTCGTGACGGCTATGCGTGCGCGGCTCCACCCGCACGCCGGCCAGCTTCAGGTACGGCTCGGCCACGCGCGCGATCGGCGGATACTGCGTGCGCTGCACCAGCAACAGGGTCTTGCCGGTGGGATCCAGCCGCGGCGATGGATTGAGCGGCGCGCGCAACACGCTCAAGAGCGGCTCCGGCGGCTGCCGGTAACCGCCATCGGGCGTGCCGGCAAAGGCAGACACCGGCAACAGGCTGGCAAGCACCAGCCATCCGCTCCATCGGTACGCGCTGAGCATCTCGGTCGTTCTCTGGGCAATGATCGCAGCAAACTAGCACGCGCCTGCAGCCCCACATCTGCGTGCGCACGCAGCCCTGTCGCCGCGTCCGCAGCGCCCGTGCAACGCGCCGGTTACGCCGATGCCGTGAGCGTCCGCTGCAGGAACTCACCGATGTACTGCGCGATCTCCGGCGCATGCGTTTCCAGCGCGAAGTGACCCGTGTCCAGCAGATGGATTTCGGCCTTCGGCAGATCCTTGGCATACGCCTGCGCACCCGCCGGAATAAAGGCCGGATCGTGTTTGCCCCACACCGCCAGCAACGGCGGCTGATGCTTGCGGAAATACGCGTGGAATGCCGGATAGGCCTCCACATTGCTGCGGTAATCCAGGATCAGATCCAGCTGGATGTCTTCCGCACCGGGGCGCGCCATGTACGCGATGTCCAATGTGTAGCCATCGGGGGAGAGCTTGCTCGGGTCGGCACCGGTGCCGTATTGCCAGTCGCGCGTGGTCTGCGGCGACAAGGTGGCGCGGCACGCTTCACGATTGGCGTCAGTCGGGTCGCGCCAATACGCTTGCCACGCACCCCACTGGTCGCTGAAGCCGTCCAGGTACGCATTGCCGTTCTGGCTGATGATGGCGCTCACCTTGTGCGGGTTTGCCGCAGCCAGGCGAAACCCGACCGGCGCGCCGTAATCGAACAGATACAGCGCGTAACGGCGCAGTCCCAGCGCTTCGGTAAAGCCCTCGATCACCTTGTAAAGCTGTTCGAAGGTGTAATCGAACTGCCCGCGTGGCGGCGCCTTGGTATTGCCGAAGCCCGGCAGGTCCGGTGCAATCAACCGGTAGCGGCTTGCCAACAACGGCATCAGATCGCGGAACATGTGGCTGGCGCTGGGGAAGCCATGCAGCAACAGCAACACAGGCGCATCCGCGCGCCCGGCTTCGCGATAGAACACCTCGACATCGCCGACGCGTTGGGTCTTGTAGGTCACGTTGATGCTTGGATCATGAGACATAGCGGCTCCTTTGTTGGTCTGCGTGTTGCCGGAAAGCACGCCTGCACGCAGGCTGCCGGCGCCCAGCGCGACTGCCGTTCCGATGCATGAAACAAGCATCTTGCGGCGGCCGAGTTCAATCGCGTGATCGGCATGGAGCGTGATGGGTGAAGCGGACTGCGTCATGGCACGTCGAAGATCGGATGAAGTGATCGACATGCTAGGCCTCGCTTCGCAGCAGCAGAACCACCGCGCCCATCAATTGACCATTGCGGCGCTCGCAATGCTGCGGCGCTCCCTGCACACGCCCTGCCCTGCACCGTGCATCGGCGGCGCACTGCTACTCTGTGGCGATAACCAAGCGTGAGGCACCGGTGGATCGCATCCAGGAAATGACGCTGTTTGCCGCACTTGCAGAGCAAGCGAGCTTTGCCGGCGTCGCGCGCCGCCTTGGCATTTCCACCGCCACGGTGACGCGCACCATTGCGCAGCTGGAAAAACGCCTCGGCGTGCTGCTGGTGGTACGCACCACCCGCACCATGCGGCTTACCGAGGCTGGACAGCAGTACGCCATCGACTGCCGACGCCTGTTGGCCGACTTGGAGGATGTCGAAAATACAGCAGCCGGGTTGCACGCAGTCCCCAGCGGATCGCTGACGGTGACGGCTCCGCAGATGTTCGGCGCGTTGCATGTCATGCCGGTGTTGACGCGCTTTCTCAGTCGTTACCCAAAGGTCACCGCACGCGCCATTCTGGCCGACCGCGTGCTACCACTGCTGGACGAGGGCATCGACGTCGCGGTGCGCATCGGCGCACTCCCCGATTCATCGTTGACCGCGATCCCGGTGGGCAGCGTGCGTCGCATGGTCTGCGCGTCGCCGGGCTATCTGGCAGAACACAGCATTGCACAGCACCCAGACGATCTATCGCAGCACCGCACCCTCTCGGTCGCATCTTCGGAGCGCGCACCCAAGTGGCCGTTTCGCATCGATGGGCGTGAGTCTCTGGTCGAGGTTGGCTCACGCCTCAGCGTGACCTCGTCCAATGCCGCCATCGGCGCCGCAGTACAGGGCTGGGGACTGACGCAAGTGCCGTCTTACCAGATCCGCGAATACCTCCAGAACGGCACACTCACGTGCATCCTCGAGACGTTCGAGATCGCACCGGAACCGGTGCATGTGGTCTATGTGGAAGGTCGTCGGGGCTCATCCAAGGTGCGCACGTTTGTCGATGACTGCGTGGATGCCCTGCGGCAGGATCTGATTGCTGCTGCATCGTTGAGCTAGACGTTTCGCCGCCACTGCTTCCGGGTTGTCCTCTCATGCAGCGGCTAGCTAGCCCGACCACGGCGACGGGATTGCTGCATTGCGCCTGCTCGATGAGTGCACCGGGATCACGGCCCAACAGTGCTGGCTTAGCCGGCTGCGACTGCATTGCCGAGACAGCCGATGCCCGGCGATGTAGGCGTGGCATGCGCACGCAGGATGCGTACGCCACGGCGTTAAACAGCGCCCGTCACCGGTCACGTTGACGCAGCGGACTTCGCAAGTCCCAAGGCAGCCGTTCGGATTGTCGATGCAACGCCAGTCTGGCGACAGCGCTGCACGGGGCTACACCGCGCCTACCCAACAACACCCTGCCCGGCCGATTGCCCGGGCAAGCGCGGCGCCCATCCAACCAGTCCTTGGCAGGACCCGATATCGAGCATCAGCAAACGCTTGCTTTTTTAGATGATGATAATCATCATAAATTCCATCTCAACCCGAAGACCTGTCATGACCACGCGTCCCACTGTTCTGATCACCGGCGCTTCCAGTGGTATTGGCGCCGTCTATGCCCAGCGCTTTGCGCAGCGCGGCCATGCACTGGTGCTGGTGGCGCGCGACAAGCAGCGCCTGGAGGCATTGGCCGCGCATTTGCGCGACGCCCACGGCGTCACGGTCGACGTCTTGCAGGCAGACCTGACCAGCCACTCTGAGTTGGAGGCGGTCGAGGCGCGCCTGCGCGACGACAGCCAGATCGAGATCCTGATCAACAACGCCGGCATTGCGCAGTCCGGCGGGTTTCTGGACCAGGATGCCGCCAGCATCGAGCGCCTGGTCGCGCTTAACACCACCGCACCGACCCGCCTCGCGGCCGCGGTAGCCGCGCGCCTTGCCGCTGCCGGTCGCGGCGCCATCGTCAACCTCGGCTCGGTGGTCGGGCTGGCGCCGGAGTTCGCCGCCACCGTCTATGGCGCGACCAAGGCCTACGTGCAGTTCCTGTCGCAGGGCCTGCACGTGGAACTCTCGCCCAAGGGCGTCTACGTGCAGGCCGTGCTGCCGGCCGCCACCCGCACCGAAATCTGGGAGCGCGCCGGGATGGACGTCAATGCATTGCCCGAGGTCATGGACGTGGAGGAGTTGGTCGATGCGGCGCTGGTCGGTTTCGACCGCCGCGAGCTGATCACCATCCCGCCGCTGCACGTGGCCGAACGCTGGGACGCACTGGACGGCGCCCGCCAGGGCCTGCTGTCGGACCTGCGCCAGGCGCATGCGGCCGAGCGGTATCACACCAGCACCTAAGCGCAATCCACGACGCGGCTGCGCGGGCGAGGCCACAACAGCCCTGCACGCCGCGCGTCAGCCGGCTGCACAGCAACACAGCCACGCGTTATCGCACGCTCCACGTGTGGCAATGCGCTCCTTCTTCACCGTGACCATCGAGAACATTCCATGACATCCAAGCATCCCGTGGCGCTGGTCACCGGCGCTTCTTCAGGTATCGGCCTTGCCGCGGCCACGCAACTGGCTGCGGCCGGCTACACCGTCTATGGCACCAGCCGCCGCGGCGCCGATGCAGGGCAGCGCGGCTTTCCGTTGCTGGCGCTGGACGTCACTGACGATGCGTCGGTGCAGGCCGCCATCGCCACGCTACAGACGCGCGAAGGACGCATCGACCTGTTGGTCAACAACGCCGGCATCGGCATCACCGGAGCCGCCGAGGAAAGCTCGATCGAGCAGGTGCGTGCGCTGTTCGACACCAACGTGCATGGCGTGGTGCGGGTGACCAATGCGGTGCTGCCGATCATGCGTGCGCAACGCAGCGGACGCATCCTCAACGTGGGCTCGGGTCTGGGCTTGCTGCCGGCACCCTTCAGTGCGTACTACTCGGCCACCAAGCACGCGCTGGAAGGCTATTCCGAATCGCTCGATCATGAAGTGCGCGGCTTCGGTATTCGCGTGGCGGTCATCGAGCCGGGCGCCACCAAGACCGGTTTCGAGTCGGGCACCGCAACGGCGGACCGCCTGCTGCCAGCCTACGATGCGCTACGCGCCAGCTACCAGCGCGCCTACGACACGGCGATGGCAGTTGCCGACAGCGCCGACAGCGTGGCCGAGACCATCGTGCGGGCGGCCCGCGACCAGCACCCCAAGCTGCGCTATCCCTCGGGTAAGTCGGCACGGCAAGGCGCATTCGCCAGGCGCTTTTTGCCACGCGCGTTGCTGGACAAGGTGCTGCACAAGCAATTCGGCATGGGCTGATTCCAGCCCTGGCGTACGCGCCGCGCGAAGCTCAGCTGGCACGGCGCTTAAGGCAACACGCATTGCGTGTTGCTGCGTCCGTGCCGGCGAGGGCGCTGGCATCACGGCTGTAGCCGCGCGCCGTTGCTCGCCACCAGCGACGACGCCAGCAGCAATACGCTTGCCCCAATGAATGTGGCGCCGATCGACAGGTGATCCAGCAACACACCGCCCAGCGCGCCACCGAGCATGATGGACAACTGGATCGCAGCCACCATCAGGCCGCCGCCACTTTCCGGCGCATCTTTGATGCAGCGGCTCAGCCAGGTGGACCACGCCACCGGAATTGCCGCGTTGAGCGTGCCCCAGGCGATCATTGCCACCGCCACCGCCCACAGCACGTGGCCGCCCAGCAACATGCTAAGCGTTACGACGCCCAGTGCGGCCGGCAACACGCTGAGCAGGGTGAACAGCCGCTTGGCGACCAGCGCGGTGGCCGCGTAGGTGCCAACGAAGCCGGCAAGACCCAGGCCAAGCAGCAACAACGACAGCTGCGACACATCGACCTGCGCGACGGTTTCCAGGAACGGGCGGAAGTAGGTGAATGCAGAGAATGCGCCAGCAAAGCCAAGCATCACCGCAAGCATTGCGCGGGCGACGTAGCGGCGCTTCAACAAGCTGGCGATATCGCGCAGTGAACTGGCACCTTGCGCCGGCATCGACGGCAGGCTGCGCCATTGCCAGGCAATGGCCAGCAACACCAACGGCACCATTCCCCAGAACACACCACGCCAGCCGATGATGGCGCCGAGGTAACTGCCCAGCGGCGCGGCAAACGCGGTTGCCACGGCATTGCCGATAAACACGATGCCCAATGCCTTGGGCACGGAATGCTCGGGCATGATGCGCATCACCGTGGCGGTGGACAGCGCCCAGAACCCACCGATGGTGATGCCGAGCAAGGCACGCGCGACCATCAACATGCCAAAGCTGTGTGCGCTGGCAATCAGCAACAACGACAGCAACATCACCGCGCTCAGGCCCAGCAATACATGGCGCCGGTTCAAACGCGACGACAGCGGCGCGATCAGCAGGCTGGCAATCACCGCAAACAGGCCGGAGATGGAGATCGCCTGCCCGGCCATGCCGGCGCTTGCGTGCAAATCGGCGGCGATCGGCGTCAGCAGGCTCACCGGCATGAATTCCGATGCGATCAACAGCGCAACGCACAGCGACATCGAGCCGACCGCGCTCCAGGTCTGACGGGTCGCGACAACGGCATCGGGCTGGGCTGTATCGGTGGTCAAGGTGTTGGCTGGCATGGGGAAGCCTTAGGTAAGAGACAGGACACACGGCACATGGGCGCGCTACGGCGCGCAAGCGACTGTGCTGTTCGGGATGGATACGCTACGGGCGGCGATGGACTGCAACGGCCCTCGCTTGCTTCGGCCGCACGACAAACGTGATGCAGCGCATGATCGCGGCGCCGGCATACTCGTGTATGGAGGTTGCGCAGGTTACGTGGTCCGCCTTCGCGGAGTAAGACGCCTGCGCCGCACGGGCTTATGAGGTGCACTCATGAGCGTGGTCTGTGGATGATCGTGGTGAAGCGCGCGATGCACGGCGGTTCGACGGTGCGTCCATGCATGCACAGGCCGGGAGATCGAATGCAATGCTGGTGCAGCCTCGATCCAGACGCCATCTTTGCCACAGCTGCGCGGCTGCGGCGCCTGTTTTCAGGTTCAGCGCCCTGGCTCACGGTGCCGCCGTTCGACTCACATCAACAACGCTTGGCACATCTCTGCAGGGCCATGCCACGCGTCGCACGCCTGCACCGAGTGCTCCGCCATCACGCGCGCGCATCAGCCTTTGTAACGCAATGCATCCAGCACCAGATTGAACGCTGGCGACGAGTGGCGGCGGCTGGGATAGAACGCATGCAGGCCCGGCCAGGTGGGCGACCAATCCTTCATGATCCAGCGCAGGCGTCCGGCCTTGATATGTGCGCGGGCAAGATCTTCCTGCACGAACGCGATGCCGAAACCATCGACGGCCGCGTCCACCGCTTCATAGGTGCCGTTGAAGGTCAGCTGGCCCTGCACGCGCACGATGACTTCGCGGCCGTCCTTCTCCAGCTCCCAGGCATAGATGCCACCGGCGGTTTTCATACGCAGGTTGATGCAGCGATGCGCGGTGAGGTCCTGCGGCGTTTTTGGCAGCGGCCGGCGCGCCAGGTACGACGGCGATGCAACAAGCGCCATCCGCATATCCGGGGCGATGCGTGCGGCGATCATGTCCTTTTCGACCTGGTCGCCCAGACGTACGCCCAAATCGTAGCGATCGGCAACAATGTCGGTTAGTCCATTGTCGATGAACATTTCAACGTTGATGTCGGGGTATTGCTGCAGCAGCTTGGACAGCTTGGGCCACAGGATCGCGCGCGCGGCATAGTCGGTGGCGGTGATGCGCACGTTGCCTGCAGGGGTATCGCGCATTTCGCTCAGCGCCGACAGCGCGTCTTCGATCTCCGTAAATCGCGGCGCCACCGTCTGAATCAGACGCTCGCCCGCCTCGGTGGGCGCCACGCTGCGGGTGGTGCGCGTCAGCAGGCGCAAGCCCAGCGTGGCTTCGAGCCCACGGATGGTATGGCTCAACGCCGACTGCGAGACGCCCAGCGTGGCCGCGGCCCGGGTGAAGCTGCCTTCGCGGACGATGGCGATCAGCGCCAACAAATCCTTGAAATTGTCGCGCGCCATTGGTGAATCTCTTTCATGGAATGCGCCGACTGTAGCAGCCGTTTGGATTCGAGGCGGCGCGGTTATCGCCACTTTCCTGCGGGGCTCCAAGGCACGGCGTGCGCGCCCCTGGCGTGCGTGCATTGGTGCGCCCGCGCCGCAAGCGTGGGCCGGGGCGTGGAGCCGGGGTTGGGGAGGGAGGGCTTGGCGAAGCAGGCGGTGCCTCGCTTCTATAGGCGCGTGGCGAGGCGTTTGTCTTTGCAAGGACTGACAGCGCTCTGCGACGCCGCCTCATCCGCCCTTCGGGCCCCTTCTCCCGATGGAGGAAGGGACGCATGGCCACGGCGCCTGTCGCATTTTTTGCAACGCGTGACCCTAAAAAAACCGCTTTGGGGTGACGGGGGTGGTTCGTATAGTCGATCTCAAGGCGCTGCCCGCTCGGTAAGCGCCTGTCGCCACACCATCGTCCGGGCACTCCATCGCCCGGTGATACCTCGTCCTTCCCCACCGCTTGCGGAGGCTCCATGCATCAGTCGCTATCGCATCGCGGTCCGTACAGCGCCTGTGGATCGGCTCACCCGCACCACGCCCTATGCTGAGCACCCAGAGCATCTCACCGGACAGCGGCTCCGGCGCACGTGCGGTGGCGCGTTGCGATGCGCTGGGCGTTGCGCCCTACAGCGATACACCCGAGGGACTGTTCCGCGCCTGGCTCAGCCCGGCGCACCGCGCTGCCATCGCGCAGGTGAGCACGTGGATGCGCCAGGCCGGCATGCAGGTGCGCCTGGACGCGGCGGCAAACCTGATCGGCCGCTACGACGGCACGCAGGCCGACGCACCGGCGCTGCTGATCGGCAGCCACCTGGACAGCGTGCGCGATGCCGGCCGCTACGACGGCCCGCTCGGCATCCTGCTCGGCATCGAATGCGTCGCCGCACTGCACGCGCAAGCGCGCCGCCTGCCATTCGCCATCGAAGTCATCGCGTTCGGCGACGAAGAAGGCTCGCGCTTTCCGGCCTCGATGTTCTGCAGCCGTGCGGTAGCCGGCACGCTCGACCCGACCACGTTGGCGGTGACCGACGCCGCCGGCATCGATGTCGCCAGCGCGCTGGCAGACTGGGATCTGGACATCGCGAACATCCAGCACGCCGCACGCACGCCGGGCAGCGTGCTGGCGTATCTGGAAACCCATATCGAACAAGGTCCGGTGCTCGAAGCCGACGGCCTGCCGGTTGGCATCGTCACCGCGATCGCCGCGCAACGCCGCTTCGCGCTGCGCTTCGACGGCCGCGCCGGGCATGCCGGCACCACCACGATGGCGCTGCGTCGCGATGCCTTGAGCGCAGCGGCCGAGGCGCTGCTGGCGATCGAGCGCATCGCGCGCGATGGCAGCAACGATCTGGTCGCCACCGTCGGCAAGCTGCAGCTCGCACCCGGCGCCGTCAACGTGGTGCCCGGCCGCGTGGACTGCACGCTGGATGTACGCGCCGGCGACGATGCCACCCGCGACGCCGCGGTGCGCGCCATCGAACAGGCACTGGCGCGCATCGGCGCGGCGCGCGGCATCGCCATCGCCATCACCCCGCTGCAAACCCTCGCCGCCAGCCCATGCGCACCGACGCTGATGACCCGGCTCGACCACGCGGTCGCCGCGCAAGGTATCGCCCCGCGGCGGTTGGTCTCCGGTGCCGGCCACGATGCGATGACGATGGCCGCACTCTGCCCAACCGCGATGCTGTTCGTGCGCTGCGCCGGCGGCATCAGCCATCATCCGGACGAACACGTCGACCCGGCCGATGCCGAGGTCGCCCTGGCGGTCATGCGCCATTTCATCGAACACCTGGGAGACCCCCTTGTCACCTGATCTGCGCCACCTGCATACCTTTGGCGAACTCGATCCGCCACAACGCCTGTTGATGGGCCCCGGCCCGGTCAATGCGCATCCGCGCGTGCTGCGCGCGATGGCGGCCGATCTGCTGGGCCAGTTCGACCCGGAAATGACCACCTATATGAACGAGGTGATGGCGCTGTATCGGCCCTTGTTCGGCACCGAAAATCGCTGGACGTTTCTGGTCGACGGCACCGCGCGTGCAGGCATCGAAGCGGCGCTGGTATCGCTGGTGCAACCGGGCGACCGCGTGTTGGTGATCAACTTCGGCCGCTTCGGCTTGTTGCTTACCGAAATCCTGCAGCGCCTGGGCGCCGACGTGCACAGCGTGGATGCACCATGGGGCGAGGTGGTGCCGCTGGCGGCCATTGCCGAGGCGATCGAACGGGTGGCGCCCAAACTGGTGGCCACCGTGCACGGCGACACCTCCACCACCATGGCGCAGCCGCTCGATGGCCTGGGCGCACTGTGCCGCGCGGCCGGCGCGCTGAGTTACGTGGATGCCACCGCCACCATCGGCGGCATGGAGATCGCCAGCGACCGCTGGGGCGTGGACGTGGTCACCGGCGGCCTGCAGAAATGCCTGGGCGGGCCGTCCGGCTCGGCACCGATCACCGTGTCCGAGCGCGCGGCCGAGGCGATCTTTGCGCGCCGGCATGTCGAACGCGGCATCGTGCGCAACGACATCGTCAACGGCACCGGGCCACGCATCGCATCGAATTATTTCGATCTGGCGATGATCATGGATTACTGGTCGGACAAGCGCCTCAACCACCACACCGAAGCCACCACCATGTTGTACGGCGCACGCGAATGCGCACGCGTCGCGCTGCAGGAAGGCCTGCCCGCGCGGTTCGCGCGCCACACCGCCGCCGGCCGTGCGGTGAGCGCCGGCATCACCGCGATGGGTCTGGAGGTGTTCGGCGACGCGGCGCATCGCATGACCAACGTCACCGGTGTGGTGATCCCGGCGGGTATCGACAACGACGGGGTGCGGCGGCGTATGCGCGAGGATTTCGAGATCGAGATCGGCACCGCCTTCGGCCCGCTGCAAGGCAAGATCTGGCGCATCGGCGCGATGGGCTACAACGCGATGAAGCACAAGGTGCTGCTCACCCTGGCCGCGCTGGAAGCGGTGCTGCGTGCCGAAGGCTACATCTGCACGCCGGGTCTGGCGGTGGAAGCCGCCCTGGCGGCCTGGCATGCGGAGCCGGCTGCATGAGCGCGACGCGCGACCTGGTCGGCTACGGCGCCACCCCGCCGGCTGCGCAGTGGCCGGGTGGCGCGCGCATCGCCGTGCAGTTCGTCATCAATTACGAAGAAGGCGCAGAAAACTGCGTGCTCAACGGCGATGCGGCATCCGAAGCATTTCTGTCGGAAATGGTCGGCGCACACGCCCAAACCGGCGCACGCGCCATGGCCATGGAAAGCCTGTACGAGTACGGCAGCCGCGCCGGGTTCTGGCGGCTGCATCGGTTGTTCGCCGCACGCGCGGTGCCAGTGACCGTGTTTGGCGTGGCGAACGCACTGGCCGCCAATCCCGACGCAGTGGCCGCGATGCAGGCCGCCGAGTGGGAAATCGCCAGCCACGGGCTGCGCTGGATCGACTACCAACACATCGACGAGGCCACCGAGCGCGCGCATATCGCGCAGGCGATCGCGGTGCACACCCGCGTCACCGGCAGCCGCCCGCTGGGCTGGTACCAGGGCCGCACCAGCCCCAACACCGCACGCCTGGTTGCCGAAGAAGGCGGGTTTGTCTACGACGCCGACAGCTATGCCGACGATGTGCCGTATTACGACACCCGCCACGGCCGCGCGCAGTTGATCGTGCCGTACACGCTGGACGCCAATGACATGAAGTTCGTCGCCTACAACGGGTTTGCCGATGGCGAGCCGTTCTTTCGCTATCTGCGCGACAGCTTCGAGCAGTTGCGCAGCGAAGGCGGGCGCATGCTCTCGATCGGTCTGCACGGGCGCATCGTCGGCAAGCCCGCACGCGCGGCCGCACTGGCGCGCTTTGTCGATCACGTGCTGGCCAGCGGCGATGCCTGGGTGGCGCGACGCATCGATATCGCGCGCCACTGGTTGCAGGTGCATCCGGCATGAGCATTGTCACTGCCGACATCGATCTGCCCGAGGTGATCGCCCAGGTGACTGCCGCCTTCCACGCTTACGAGAGCGCGTTGATGCGCGATGACATCGCCGCGATGGATGCGCTGTTTCATGCAGCGCCCAGCACCGTGCGTTACGGCGTGGGTGAGGTGCTGTACGGCATCGACGCGATCCGCGCGTTTCGCATCGGCCGCGGCGGCTCGCCACAACGCCAGCTTGCGCATGTGGAAGTGCACAGCTACGGCCATGACTGCGCAACCGCCCATGCCGAATTCGTCCGCGAAGGCAGCAGCGCGCGCGGCCGCCAGAGTCAGAGTTGGGTACGTTTTGCCGATGGCTGGAAAGTGGTGGCCGCGCACGTGTCGCTGCAAGGGACTCACGCATGAGCGTGACTGACGACCGTGTGCTGGACGATGCCGCCTTCGTGGCGCGCTATCGCGAGGTGTTCGAACATTCGCCGTGGGTGGTGGAGCGCGCCGCGCGTCGCCGCCCGTTCGAAGATGTGTATCGCGGCTTGATGCAGGTGGTGTTCGATGCATCGCCGCAAGATCAGGTCGCGTTGATTCGCGCGCATCCGGAGCTGGCCGGCAAGGCCGCGATCGACCGCACGCTCACCGCCGCCTCGGCCGCCGAGCAGGCCTCGGCCGGTCTTGATCGGTTGAGCGAGGACGAATTTACCCGCTTCCATGCGCTCAATCAGGCCTATCGCCAGCGCTTCGGTTTCCCGTTCGTGATCTGCGTGCGGCTGCATGACAAGGCCGGCATTCTGGCCGCGCTGGAGCGGCGCCTGGATGCCTCGCGCGACGCCGAGATCGCCACCGCCCTCGCCGAGATCGGCAAGATCGTCCACTTGCGCCTGGAGGCACTGCCATGAGCCTGGCCCAACTCGAACGCGAGCTCGCCCGCGACCTGCAACGTCTGGCCCACGGCGGCGATGCCTGGGTGCAACCGCGCGTACATCCGGCCGGGCATGTCTACGACGTGGTGATTGTGGGCGCCGGCCAGAGCGGCCTGGGCGCGGCGTTCGCACTGCAACGCGAGCGCGTGCACAACGTGCTGGTCATCGACGAAAACCCGGCCGGCCAGGAAGGCCCCTGGGTCACCTACGCACGGATGCAGACACTGCGCACGCCCAAGCAGATCACCTCGATCGACCTGGGCGTGCCGTCGCTGACCTTCCGCGCTTGGTGGGAAGCGCAACACGGCAGCGCGGCCTGGGACACGCTGGACAAGATTCCACGCGCCCGCTGGATGGACTACCTGCGCTGGTACCGCGCGGCGCTGCGGCTGCCGGTGCGCAACGCCACGCAGCTGGCACGCGTCGAACCCGAGGTCGCACCCGGCATCCACCGGCTGCATCTGGCGATGGGCGCGCCGTTGCTGACGCGCAAGCTGATCCTGGCCACCGGCATCCAGGGCGGCGGGCAGTGGGTGGTGCCGGACTGGATCGGCCGTGCCCTGCCCAGCCACCGCTACGCACATACCTCCAGCCACATCGACTTTGCCGCGCTTGCCGGCAAGCGCGTGGGCATTCTGGGCGGCGGCGCCTCGGCGTTCGACAATGCCTGTTTTGCGCTGGACCAAGGCGTCGCCAGTGCCGAAGTATTCGTGCGCCGCAGTGAATTGCCGCGCATCAACCCGTTCCGCCACATGGAGCAGGCCGGCATCATTCCGCGGTTTCTGACGCTGCCCGATGCGGACAAGTACCGGATGATGGCCAGCTTCTTCGCACACAACCAACCGCCCACCAACGACACCTTCCAGCGCGCCTGCGCGCACCCAGGCTTTGCGCTGCACCTGGGCGCGCCGTGGCTGGAGGTGGCCGAGCGCGACGGCGCGGTGGTGGTGCGTACCCCGCACGGCGAACACCGCTTCGATTTCCTGGCCGTCGCCACCGGCCTGGTCACCGACCCGCAGCTGC
Organism: Xanthomonas sp. WCS2018Noco2-27; assembly: GCF_031843525.1. Lineage (NCBI taxonomy): Bacteria > Pseudomonadati > Pseudomonadota > Gammaproteobacteria > Lysobacterales > Lysobacteraceae > Xanthomonas > Xanthomonas sp. WCS2018Noco2-27. Next base: position 161,472 of record NZ_JAVTIK010000006.1, read on the forward strand.
GCCCGGAGCTGGCCGCGCTGTCCGGGCGCATCGCCTGCTGGGCAGACCGCTACCAACCGCCACCGGGCCAGGCCAACCCGGTGCTCGATGCACACCCGTACCTGGGGCCGGGCTTCGAACTGTTGCCACGCACGCCGGACGACGCCGCACTGCTGCACGGGCTGTTCGCCTTCAACTATTCGGCGCTGATCAACCACGGCCCCTCGGCCGCCGCGCTGTCCGGGCTCAAGGCCGCGTTGCCGCGGCTGGCCCGCGCGGTGGCCGACCAGCTGTTCCTGGACGACCGCCAGGCCATGGTCGACAGCTATCTGGCCTACGACCAACCCGAATTCGTCGGCCAGTGGCCGCAACCGACCCAGGCGGTCGCATGAGCAGCCTGTCCACCCATGTGCTGGATACCGCCGCCGGTCGCCCTGCTGCCGGTGTGCCGCTGCGCCTGTTCGCTGGCGACACATTGCAGCTGGAGGCGGTCACCGACCAGGACGGGCGTTGCCCAGCGCTGGCTACCCTGACCCTGCCACCCGGCCGCTACCGGCTGGAATTCGATGTGGCCGGCTACTGGCGCGCCACCGGCACCGCACTGGCCGACCCGCCGTTCCTGGAACAGGTGCCCATCGCCTTCGGCATTGCCGACCACGGCCATTACCATGTGCCGCTGCTGCTGTCGCCGTACGGGTATTCCACTTATCGCGGCAGCTGAGTGGCGCTCAGACCGACTGCGCTCGCCCGCAAGACCGGCGCGGTCGGTACGTAGGCCGACGCCTACCGCTCGACCTGCAACTCCCGCGCACCGGCCGCATGCACCCGACAGCGGCTCACGACGGCTGCCCACAACGCCTTGTCAGCCGCTTCCGGGCGGCTTCAGATCGGTAACGGATCGGCGCGACACACGCCGCATTCCACCCCGGCCCCGTAGAATGACGCCTTTCCGGCGACAGGCCGGGGCCCCGGAATTGTCATGATCCACAACGATGTACTGCGCAGCATCCGCTACATGCTCGACCTCAGCGACGACAAGGTGGTGGAAATCACTCACCTGGCCGACCCCGAGTTCGCGCTCGACAAGCCGCAGGTACAGGCCTGGCTGAAGAAGGAAGACGAGCCAGGTTTCGAGCCCTGCACCGATGCGATGCTGGCGCGCTTTCTCGATGGCCTGGTGCTGCGCTTCCGCGGCCGCGACGAAAGTCAGCCGGCCCGCCCGCTGGAAACCCGCGTCGGCAACAACCTGGTGCTGAAAAAGCTGCGCGTGGCCTTCGAACTGAAGGACGTGGACATGCACGCCATCTTCGCTGGCGCCGGCTTCCCCCTGTCCAAGCCGGAACTGTCGGCCCTGTTCCGCCAGCCCGGCCACAAGAACTTCCGCCCTTGCGGCGACCAACTGCTGCGCGCCTTCCTCAAAGGCCTCACCGCCCGGGTGCGCGAAGCGGGTTAAGTGTGCCTAGCGCACTGCCCGACGGATCCCGATCCGTACGGGCGTGCCGCAGCGCAGCGGCATCGCGGCTTGCACAGCTGACGCATGTAGATAACGCAAACCCAACATCGCGATCACTACGCTTCAAAAGTGACCACACGGATGTGACGCATGGGGAGTGCACCAGGATTGCGTGCCGCGTCACGTTGGCACGAGTCAGCATCGGCATTGCTCGCTGTGTTCGTGCTGCACGTGATGTTTGCCGTTTGGCTCATACACCTATCCCCTGACCGAATGCCACGGCAGCGCGACATCACCGCCACGCGCATCACCCTCACGTTCATCGCACGTGACCCGTCGCCAGCACCCACCCCGCCTGTCCTGATGCGGCAACCAGCCACCAGGGCACCGACGCGCACGAACACGCGTCTCATCGCGACTGCGCAACAGCCCATCGGACCCTCATTGGCGACGCCCTCGCCCCTGACTCCCGGCACGGCAGCGGCCGGCACGCCCGGCTTGAACCTGCAGGTGCACGACACCACGCCAGTAATCGCCGCACGCAGCCAGCGCCTGCTCACGCCGCCGGATGCCTTGCCAGTGGACACCACGCGCTTCAACCAGGCCTGGGCACCGGATGGTGGCGAAGTGCAGCAGACCTGGGCCTTCCGCTCCGGCGTAGCGCGCGCGGCTTTATCGATGACCGGGGCCTTACGCCAGCCCTGCAACCAGCGCGAGCGCGATCAACGCCTGGAAAAATGCTTCGGCAGGCAATACCAGGGCGATGTGGAACCGCCCGTGTCGCCCGGCCGCTGAAACAGGCGACGCACCTGCGAAGATCCATCGCCGCTGCCGCGCCATGATGCAACCCACACCACCTAGCGAGCCGTGGTCAGGCGGCAACGCGCGGCGCGCAGAAGCCGGCGTGCAGGCCCTTCTTGCCGGCACCGCAAACCCACCGCGCACCTGTCGGCGACGCAGCGGCTGCGCGCCGCGCTCACGCAGCCGCCACCAAGCGCGGCTTGCGTGCATCCAGGCGGAACACCGACACCGCTTCGCTCAGCTCCACTGCCTGTTCTTCCATCGCACGTGCGGCGGCCGAGGCTTCTTCCACCAACGCTGCATTGCGCTGGGTGGTTTCGTCCATGTCGTTGACGGTGCGCGCCACCTGTTCGATGCCCGACGATTGCTCGCGCGAGGCAGCAGAGATCTCGGCGATCAGCGTGGTGACCTGCTGCACCGATTGCACGATGTCCTGCATCGTGCGTCCGGCCTGATCCACGCGTGCGCTCCCGCGCGCCACGCTCTCCACCGATGCATCGATCAACTGCTTGACCTCCTTGGCGGCACCGGCCGAGCGCTGCGCCAGCGCTCGCACTTCGGAGGCCACCACCGCAAAGCCGCGGCCCTGTTCGCCGGCGCGCGCGGCTTCCACCGCCGCGTTCAACGCCAGGATATTGGTCTGGAACGCGATGCCGTCGATGACGCTGATGATCTCGGCGATCTTCTTCGACGACACTTCGATCTCGCCCATGGTATCGACCACGCTGGCGACCATCTCGCCGCCACGGCCGGCGATGTCGGCAGCGGCCTGCGCACCACGGCTGGCCTGCTGCGCGGTGTCGGAGTTCTGCCGCACGGTCGAGGTGAGTTCTTCCATCGAGGCGGCGGTTTCTTCCAGATTCGCGGCCTGTTGTTCGGTGCGTTGCGCCAGATCGCTGTTGCCGGCGGCAATTTCTGCCGAGGCGGTGCGGATGGTCTGCGCGGCCAGCGTGATATCGCCAACGATATCGGTGAGGCGTTGCACGGTGGCGTTGGCATCGTCGCGCATCCGCGCGAACACGCCCTGCTGGTTACCGCGCATGCGCGCGGTCAGATCGCCATCGGCAATCGCCTTAAGCAGCTGCGACAACTCGCCCAGATTCTGGTCCACGTTCTGCATCAGGCCATTGAGGCCCTCGACCATGCCGCGGAATTCGAACTTATAGGCAGCGGCATTGCCGCGGGTCGCAAAGTCGCCGGCCGCAGCCGCTTCCACCAGGCCGCGAATTTCGCCATTGATGGCGGCCAGGTTGCGCTTGGTGGTGTCCATCGCATCGGTGATCTGCGCCTTTTCGCCCGGCAGGCGCGGCATGTCCACCGACATGTCGCCCACCGCGTAATGCTGCATCACCTGCAGCATGGTGCCGATCAGGCCCACCTGCGCGCCGATCAGTCCGTTGGTGTCATCGACCATGCGGCCGTAAGCGCCGGGAAACGCCTGCGCGTCCATACGGTAGCTCATCTGCCCGGCTTCGTGGCGCTGCGCCATGTCCGCCTGCGCGCTGGAGACATCGGTAAGCGTGTTGACCACCTGCCCCATTGCCTGGCCGAGCAGGCCGATTTCATCGCGGTTGCTGACCGCAGCGCGCGCGGACAGATCGCCGGCCGCCACCAGGCGTGCCGCACGCGCGACGTTTTCGATGGGCCGCACGATCGAGCGTCGAATCCACCACCCCAACACCACCACCAGACATAACGCCGCGGCAATGGTGGCCAGCGCCGAATACACCAGCATGTGCTGCGCCGATTGCGAACTTGCCAGCACGGCCGCATCGGCCAACGCCTTGCTGCGCGCGACCAACGCCTCCAATGTCTGGCTGGGCGCACGGTCCTTGCCCTTGACCAGCTGGTCGCCCACCTGGGTGTCGTAACCGGACTCGGCAAACTTGCCCAACGCCGCTTCGTAGCTGACCTGCAGTTCAAGATGCGCCTTGGCAAAGTCCTGCGCCAACGTGCGCGCCTGCGGATCGGCCAGCGCGCCTGCCAGTGAGGTGACCGTGCCCTGCACGTTCTTGCCCTTGTCGCGGAAGGCAGTCAGATGTTTTTCGAGCTGTGCAGGGTCGCGGCCCCGGATCAGCACGTTCTTCCACTCCTGCACCTGCAGGCGGAAATCGCGGGTGAGTTCTTCGCTAGCCGAAGCCTGTGCCACTTCCACCGGCACCTTGCCGGACAGACTCAACCAGGCAGAGCCCAGACCGCCAAGTGCGCACAACAGGATGATCGACAGACCAAGCGCAAGGGCGCCCAGCAGCTTGCTTTGCAGACTGACAAAACGCGGGGACGGGGTGGACATGGTCAATCCAGTGACGGGTTCAACCGGGTTATCGACGCCGGCCATGCACTCTGAAGCATGCAAGCCTCCTGCATTTGCACTCGTCAGATCCGCCGCGCGGCAACCGAGCGGACGCTGCCGGAGCGGCTAAGTGGCGCACATCTTTGTGCACGCAGGCTCTTGGCCCGCAGCACGTCGCCGGGCAGCAAGCGCTGGCGGCAAGCCCAAGCAGTTGCGTTGCCGACAGGCCATACGCCATTCCCTGACAGGCTTCACCTCGATCCCCGACCATCGCACCGGCGCGAGCAGGCCCGTATCCTTGCCGCGCATGACCGAACCTGCATTCCCCATCGCCGCACTGCTACCGCAGATCCGCGACAGCCTTGCCGCCCACCCGCGTCTGGTGCTCGAAGCCCCGCCCGGTGCCGGCAAGACCACCCAGGTGCCGCTGGCGTTACTGGATGCGCCGTGGCTGGCCGGCCGCAGCATCGTGATGCTGGAACCGCGCCGGGTGGCCGCGCGTAGCGCTGCGCTGTTCATGGCGCGCCAGTTGGGCGAGCCGGTCGGCGAAACGGTGGGCTACCGCATCCGCTTCGAAAACAAGACCTCTGCGCGCACCCGGATCGAAGTGGTCACCGAAGGCATCCTGACCCGGATGATCCAGGACGACCCGATGCTGGAACGCGTGGGCGCGCTGCTGTTCGACGAATTCCACGAACGCCATCTGGCCGGCGACCTCGGCCTGGCATTGGCGCTGGACGTGCAGGCACAGGTGCGTGACGACCTGCGCATCGTGGCGATGTCGGCCACGTTGGATGGCGAGCGGCTGGCCGGCTTTCTGGATGCGCCGCGCCTGAGCAGCGCCGGACGCAGTTTTCCGGTGGAGATCGCACATTTCCCCGCGCGCCGCGACGAAGCGCTGGAACCACAGACGCGGCGCGCAGTGGAGCATGCCCTGCTCAACCATCCCGGCGATGTGCTGGTGTTTTTGCCCGGCCAACGCGAGATCGCGCGCGTGCAAGGCGCCTTGCAGGACGCACTGGACCCGGCCATCCAGGTATTGCCGCTGCACGGCGAGTTGTCGGTGGACGCGCAAAGTCAGGTGCTGCAGCCGGATGCGCAGGGCCGCCGCCGCGTGGTGCTGGCCACCAACGTGGCAGAGTCCTCGGTGACCTTGCCCGGCGTGCGCGCGGTGATCGACAGCGGCCAGGCCCGCGAGCCGCACTACGACCCCAACAGCGGCTTTTCGCGGCTGGATGTAGCCACCATTTCGCAGGCGTCGGCCGACCAGCGCGCCGGCCGTGCCGGACGCGTGGCCAGCGGCTGGGCGTACCGGCTGTGGCCGCAATCGCAGCGCCTGGAACCGCAACGGCGCGCCGAGATCACCCAGGTGGAACTGGCCGGCCTGGCACTGGAACTGGCCGCCTGGGGCAGCGATGCGCTGCGCTTTGTCGATGCCCCGCCCACCGGCGCGCTGGCGGCCGCGCGCGAATTGCTGCAACGGCTGGGCGCGCTCAGCGACAGCGGCGGCATCACCGCGCTGGGCCGCCGCATGCTGGCGCTGGGCACGCATCCGCGTCTGGCCGCGATGCTGGCGCAGGCCGGCGCTGCATCGCGCCTGGCATTGGCCTGCGACCTGGCCGCGTTGTTGGAAGCGCGCGACCCGCTGCGGCAGGGCGGCGATGGATTGGCCGCACGCTGGCGCGCGTTGGCGGCATTTCGCCAGGGCCGCAACGCGCCCGATGCCAACCGCGGCGGCCTGGCCGCGATCGACAGTGCCGCCAAACAATGGCGCCGCCGACTACGCTGCGACACTGCCCCACCCAGCAGCGTGGAGGCGCACGCGCTGGGCGACCTGCTCGCGCATGCCTTCCCCGACCGCATCGCCGCACGCCACCCGACCGACCCGTTGCGCTATCTGCTCGCCAACGGCCGCAGCGCGCGTCTGTTCGACCACAGCGACCTGCGCGGCGAACCGTGGCTGGTCGCCAGCGAGCTGCGCTACGAAGCCAAGGACGCCCTGCTGCTGCGCGCCGCTCCGGTCGACGAGGCGTATCTGCGCCGCAGCCTGCCCGAGCGTTTCGTGCAGCAGGACGTGGTGCAGTGGGACGCCGACAAACGCGCCTTGGTCGCGCGCCGGCAATCCAGCTTCGACCGCATCGTGCTCGACAGCCGCCCCGCCGGCCGCGTCGATCCCGCGCAGGCCGCTGGCGCCCTGACCGAGGCGGTGCGCCAGCTCGGCCTGGACGCCCTGCCCTGGACCGAGACCCTGCAGCAATGGCGCGCGCGCGTGTTGTCGCTGCGGGTGTGGATGCCCGAGCTGGAGCTGCCCGATCTCTCCGATACCGCACTGCTCGCCTCGTTGGACCGTTGGCTGCGCCCGGCCTTCGCCGGCAAGACCCGGCTCGACGCGCTGGATGAGTCCAGCCTGGGCGAGGCGCTCAAGGCCGCCCTACCGTGGGAACGCCGCCAGGCCATCGACCGCCACGCTCCCACCCGCATCAGCGTGCCGTCGGGCATGGAACGCCAGATCAGCTACGCACTCGACCACACCCAGCAACCGCTGCCGCCGGTGCTGGCGGTCAAACTGCAGGAACTGTTCGGCCTGGCCGAAACCCCGCGCATTGCCGATGGCCGCATCCCGCTGACCCTGCACCTGCTGTCGCCCGGCGGCCGCCCACTGCAGGTCACGCAGGATCTGAAAAGCTTCTGGGCCAACACCTATCCGGACGTCAAAAAAGAAATGAAGGGCCGGTATCCCAGACACCCATGGCCAGACGACCCCTGGACAGCCGCCGCAACCCATCGCGCAAAACCGCGCGGCACCTGACCCACTTTGCTGTAGCCCCTCGCCCGCCGGGAGAGCGGTTGGGGTGCGGGGACGGCCGCGCATTGATCGTGCAATGCGATGCGGCATCTCTTTTGCACGCAGGCAACAACGCTTTTTAACCGTTAGCCAAACGGCGCTTACTGCCGCTAACGCCGCCTATACGCCATTGGCCACAGACTGCAGGCCACGTACTCGGAAAGGAAACGCCTTCAATGAGCAAGCTGACTGTGATCACCGAACGCGCCCTGGAGCGTGCCCTGGAACTGGCCGGCACCGCCGGCGACCAACTGCGTCATGCCGCATCTACTGCGGGCGACCAGGCACGTAGCGCCGGCAGCAGCCTGCGTCATTTCGGTCCGGGTGCCAGCGAATGGCTGAAGACCGGCGTGGCCCTGGGCGCAGTGCGCAGCGGCGGCAAGGCGGCCAGCAAGCTGGTCAAGCGCAACCCGGCCATCACCGTGGCAGCGGCCGTCGCCGGCCTCGGCCTGATCGGCTATGCGGTGTATCGCAAGCGCCAGCGCGATCAGCAGGTGCTGAGTGGCAATGTGCATCGTCTGGATCGCGAACACGCCAGCAATGCCAACGCACGTCGCGCCGCCTACCAGCGCCGCGCTGCAGTGACCCCGAGCGACGGCGTCGAATAAGACATCGAGTCCGCCGAACAGGCGGATTGCACTGCATGACACAACGCCACGGCCTCGCGCCGTGGCGTTGTCGTTTGTGGGCAGGCATTTCATAGCGCTGTGTGGCGCTCAGCCGCATAGCAACCCACTACGTTGCCTGATCGCTATGCCGCTTTAGAGCAGCTAAGAAAACGACTGCGCCCATCGTCAGGCGGGCGCGGCCTGTGCTCGGTGCTCGGTGCAGCACGGAATACCCGTACACGTACACGCCGGATCCGAGTGCGGCATCCACACCCACGTAAGAGCTGCTCGCTACGTGTCGTCAGCCGCTCGTTGAAAGACGCATGCAATCGCCGCAGTTCGATCGCATCACTGGCGATTGCAGCCATCGCACCATCGAGGTGATCGCAACACCCCAGCGCTATCTGCGCGACCCACGCCCCTGTCGCGGGCCAGGCGTGTCATCCACACGCCACTGGCCAGGCGCGAGCGCATCCAGTCTCCAGTCGCCGATCGCCACCCGCACCAGACGCAAGGTAGGCAGACCGACCGATGCGGTCATCCGACGCACCTGACGGTTGCGGCCTTCGCTGATCTGCAGTTCCAGCCAGGCATCGGGCACGGTCTTGCGCACACGCACCGGCGGATTGCGCGGCCACAGCTCCGGCGCGGGGTCGAGCGTGCGCACCGCTGCCGGCCGGGTCGGGCCGTCGTTGAGCAGCACGCCATCGCGCAAGGCCTGCAGCTGTGCGTCCTGGGGCTCGCCTTCCACCTGCACCCAGTACGTTTTGGGCTGTTTGTGCCGTGGGTCGGTGAGCCGATGCGCCAGTGCGCCATCGTCGGTGAGCAACAACAGCCCTTCGCTGTCGTGATCCAGGCGGCCCGCCGCGTACACGTCCGGCGGCAGGCCGAACTCGGCCAGCGTGCGCTTGGGCGGCTGCGAGCGGTCGCTGAATTGCGACAGCACGCCATAGGGTTTGTTCAACAGCACCAACATGGACAGACCTGTTGCAGGACAGCGCTGCGCGCAGCGATCGCCGCGCGTGGCTGTATGACATAAGCAGGATGCGCGCAGCCAGCAGTGCTATCGCTGGCATGCGCCATTGCAGGGAAAGAACAGGTATCTCAGGTGTGCACATCGACCATGATCAGCGGCAACGGTTTGCCGCGCATCAGGGACCGGATTCTGAAAAACGCGCAAGACATTTGCGTTGCGTTCTTGCGCAGCCGGTCATGCACACATAACCGCAAGCCACAGACAGCCGTTATGCGCAGCAACCACTGCATGCCGGCCGCATCTGCGCCGGCATGCAGACACGTGCTTACTGTTTGACGAACTTCAAGGTCATGCGGTCGCTCTCGCCGATGGCCTTGTACTTGGCATCGTCGGCCTTGTCGTGGCTGTTGCTCGGCGGCAACGTCCACACGCCACCCGGGTAATCCTTGGTATCGCGCGGATTGGCGTTGAGCTCGCTTTTGCCTGCCAGCTTGAAGCCCGCCGCTTCGGCCATCGCAATCACCTGCGCCTGACCGACATAGCCGCTCTTGTCGTCGGCCGGCACATCGGTCTTGGCGCGGTGCTCGACCACGCCCAGCACGCCGCCGGGCTTGAGCACTTTGTAGAAGCCGGCGAACATCGCCTCGGCACTGCCGGCCATGCGCCAGTTGTGCACGTTACGGAAGGTCAGCACCAGGTCGGCCGAGTTGTCCACGCCGAACGACGGCGACTTGGGCACATACGACACGAACGACGGCTTGCCATACACCTCGGGCTTGGCCTTGAACTTCTTTTCCAGCTCGTCGCGCGCACGCTGAGCGTAATCGCGGTTACGGCCTTCGGATGCCGACGCCGGGTCGACCACCGCTGCCACGTACTTGCCCTTCTCGCGCAAGTAAGGCGACAGGATTTCCGAATACCAGCCGCCGCCGGGCGTGATCTCGATAACGGTCTGGGTCGGCTTGATACCGAAGAACGCCAGCGTCTGGCCCGGGTGACGGTACTGATCGCGCTGCACGTACACACGGTCGCGCCAGTTGCCATTGATGGCCGCCTGCAACGCGGCATCGGGCGCCGGCAGGCTCGCGCTGTCGGTCGGCTTCATGGCCATCGCCAGGGGCGCACTCATCGCCACCATGACACTCATCACACACGCACAGGCCAGCTTGTTGCGGATCATCGCAGCGCCCTCTTCCGGGTAAAAGTAGCGCGAGCCTAGCACGCGGCCCGGGGCCTGCCATGTGCCCGAATCGCAATGCTAAGCGGTGGTTCGCATCGCCGTGCATCCGCGAGATGTTCATATCCTGTGAGCCGATGCACACGATCGGCGGAACGCTGAATCCACATCGATGTCACACGCATGATCGGTGTGCATGACTATCCTGTCGGCAGTTCGCATCAGGAGCTTCCACGATGACTCACCCCCGCGCACTGGGCCGCTCCGGCCTGCAGGTTCAACCGATCGTCTTCGGCGGCAATGTGTTCGGCTGGAGCGCCGATGAGGCGACCTCGTTCGCCTTGCTGGATGCATTCGTCGATGCCGGCTTCAATCTGATCGACACCGCCGATGCGTATTCGGGCTGGGTGCCGGGCAATCGCGGCGGCGAATCGGAAACCATCATCGGGCGTTGGCTTGCACGCAGCGGCAAGCGCGACAAGGTGCTGATCGCGACCAAGGTCGCCAAGTGGAGCGAGCATCCCGGCCTGTCGCCGGAGAACATCGCAGCGGCGGTGGAAGATTCGCTGACGCGTCTGCAGACCGATGTGATCGACCTGTACCAGGCGCACGAAGACGATGAGTCGATTCCGCTGGAAGCCACGCTGGCCGCGTTCGGCCGCTTGATCGAACAAGGCAAAGTGCGCGCGATCGGCGCGTCCAATTACAGCGCGTCGCGCCTGCGCGATGCGCTGGATATCTCCGAGCAATACACGCTGCCGCGCTACGAAAGCCTGCAGCCCGAATACAACCTCTACGACCGCGCCGGCTATGAAGCCGAGCTGGAACCGCTGGTGCGCGAGCGCGAGCTGGGCGTGATCAGTTACTACTCGTTGGCCAGCGGCTTTCTGACCGGCAAGTACCGCAGCAATGAGGATGCCGGCAAGAGCAGCGCGCGTGGCGCCTCGGTGGTCAAGCAATACGTCAACCCGCGTGGCCTGCGCATTCTGCAGGCGCTGGACGACCTGGCCGCGACCCACAACGCCACGCCGGCACAGATCGCTTTGGCCTGGTTGATCGCACGCCCCGGCCTCACCGCGCCGATCGTCAGCGCCACCAGCGTGACCCAGCTGCACGATGTGCTGGCTGCGGCGCAGCTGTCGCTGAGCGCCGAGCAGATTGCGCAACTGGATGGCGCAAGCGCGCCGGAACCGGCTGCAGCGTAACGCCGCAACAGCGCAGCATCGGCCTGTTCATTCACTCGCACGGCGACTTCTGTCGCTGTGTTCCCTCGGCCGCGCACGCGCGGCTCCCCTGCGAGGATCTTCCGCATGACATCGATCACCAACCGCCGCATCGTGCTGGCATCGCGCCCGCACGGCGAACCCAACGCAGACAACTTCCGCATCGAAGAAGTCGCCCTGCCGCCCACCGGACACGACCAGATTCTGGTGCGCAACCGCTTCCTGTCGCTCGACCCCTACATGCGTGGCCGCATGGACGATGGCCCGTCGTATGCGGCGCCCGTGGCCATTGATGCGGTGATGGAAGGCGGCACCATCGGCGAAGTCGTCGAGTCGCATCATGCCGACTATCAGCCCGGCGATCTGCTGGTGCTCTCCGGCGGTTGGCAGACCTATAGCCTGCTCACCCCGACAACGCCGCTGCGCAAACTGCCCAAGGACGACAGCCTGCCGCTGAGCACCGCGCTAGGCGTCTACGGCATGCCCGGCTTTACCGCCTACGCCGGCCTGCACGAGATCGGCAAGCCGCAGCCCGGCGAAACGCTGGTGGTGGCCGCCGCCAGTGGGCCGGTCGGCGCCACCGTGGCGCAGTTGGCGCGCCTGCAAGGCTTGCGCGTGGTGGGCATTGCCGGTGGCGCAGAAAAAGTGCGCTACCTGCGTGAGTCGTTGCAGGTGGATGTGGCGCTGGACCATCGCGCTGACGACTTTGCTGCGCAGTTGCGCGCCGCCACGCCCGACGGCATCGATATCTATTTCGAAAATGTCGGCGGCAAGGTGTTCGATGCGGTGCTGCCGCAACTCAACGACTTTGCGCGCATTCCGGTGTGCGGCGTGATCGCGACGTACAACAGCCGTGGGCAGGCACTGCCTGGACCCGATCGCCTGCCGGACTTCATGGGCCATGTGCTGCGCAAGCGACTGACCGTGCGCGGTTTCATCCAGCACGATTTCATCCGCCTGATGCCGGCATTTCTGCGCGAAATGGGCCAGTGGCTGCGCGAAGAGCGCATCCAGTATCGCGAGCATGTGCTGCATGGCCTGGATGCCGCACCGCAGGGGCTGATCAGCCTGTTGCGCGGCGAAAACTTCGGCAAAGCAGTCGTCGCACTCGACTGATCAATGCGCAGCGCTCTACCGGTTCTTACGATTGCCTATTCCCAATTCCCAAAGGAACACAATGACTGTCCCCGCATTCGGCCTCGGCACCTTCCGTCTCAAAGATCAGGTCGTTATCGACTCGGTGCGCAACGCGTTGGCGTTGGGCTATCGCGCCGTCGATACCGCACAGATCTACGACAACGAAGCGCAGGTTGGCCAGGCGATCACCGCTTCCGGCGTGCCGCGCGACCAACTGTATGTGACCACTAAAATCTGGGTCGACAAGTTCGGCCGCGATGCGCTGCTGCCGAGTCTGCAGGAGAGCCTGCGCAAACTCGGCACCGAGTATGTCGACCTCACCCTGATCCATTGGCCGTCGCCGAAGGATCAGGTACCGATGCGCGAATATCTGGAAGCCTTAGCGGACGCCAAGCAGCAGGGCCTGACGCGTGCGATTGGCGTGTCCAACTTCACCATTGCCCTGGTCAAGCAGGCGATCGAGATCCTGGGCGCCGAGGCGATTGCCACCAACCAGATCGAGGTGCATCCGTACCTGCAAAATCGCGCGTTGATTGCATTCCTGCGCGAACAGGGGATCCACGTGACGTCCTACATGACGCTGGCGGTGGGCGAGGTGCTGAAGGATCCGGCAATCCTGGCCATTGCCGCGCGCCACGACGCCACCCCGGCCCAAGTCACGCTGGCCTGGGCACTGCAGCAGGGATATTCGGTGATTCCGTCATCGACCAAGCGGGCGAATCTGGAAAGCAATCTCAAGGCGCAGGACCTGCGCCTGAGCGAGCAGGACATGGGCGAAATCGCCGCACTCGACCGCGGGCAGCGGCTGGCCAACCCGCACGCCATCGCGCCCGACTGGGACTGATGGTGCACCTGCGCCTGCAGCGGGCTGAGAGCGGCTGACCAAACGACTGCGCTCACCACCAGGCGGGCGCAGTCAGTACGCGGTGTGGCATGGACCACTCAGATACTCCGGTTCTGAGTGCGCCGCCCACACCCATCTGACGACTACTCGCTACGGTGTTAGCCGTGCTTGGCGCTGCATGTATCGACAGCGGTGGCGACCGCTCGTCGTCGCGGGCTGGTGAGCCGCCACCGGCGCTGCTACGGTGCCCGCACAGGGGGGTAGCCCGGTCACGGAGTCCTACCCATGCACAGCGCAGCCGTTCTGACCCGCAACACCGTCAATGTCGACGCAGAAATCGCCTACTGGCGCGATGTCCATGCCGAAGGGCACCTGGGCGGTTACGCGTTTGCCGATTACGCCCGCCTGCTGATGCTGGGCTACGACATCTACCTGGCGTATCCGCGCGCCACCGAAGCGCAGCTGTACCGGGTACTGCAGGATGCCTACTACCAGGACCAACCGCTGCTGTCGGTACCGTGGGACCAGGCGCGCTGGATCGTGCGCCATGCCTGGCAGCATCTGCAGGATGCAAGCGTGCGGCACTGAAGGCGACTGAGCTTCGGCACAACGCGAGCATTTTGCAGGATGGACGGCAGCGTAGTTCGATCAAGAAGCGCGTGCTGCGTGTTGTGCTGCGCGCCCTATGCTCGCGATGACTGCACACCGCCACGTTGTTTGAGTTGGAAAGGGATATCTTTCGCGAACCGCATCAAATCAGGTCGGGCCGTAAGCGCGAATCAGCCGCCGTTTTAAGCGCGCTGACGCTACAAACATCGAACACACGCTGGCGCGATAAGGCAGCTGGCAACACAAATTGCCTGCACCACACGACGCCCTAAACGCGCGGCATGGCGAGCGCTCTACTTCGCGACGTCATCACCCCGGTAACAGCTGGCCGCGCGGCAGCGCGCGGCATCGTGGGCAGCAATCAGTTCAACTGACCCATCGCCATCGCCTGCCGATCGATACGGTGCTTTTCGGCCAGCGCCTGCATGCCTTGCAGCGTCGAGGCGATCAGGCTGGCGTAACGCAGACGCCACAGGTTGGCGCGGTCGTCGTCGTCCTGTGTGCTGCCCAGCCCATCCAGCACCTGCGGCAGGCGGCGGTCTGCCAAGGCGGACGCGGCCAGATAAGGCTTCGGCGGTGCGATCACATCCACCGGCGCGCGCCAGTCGTTGGCGACGTGGCGGGCAATGCCGGCCAGGTGCGACAACTGATGCATGCCGATCAGGGTTTCGTGCAGCATCTCGCGGCACGCCCATTGCCACAGCGCCACCTTTTCCGATGGGTCCTGGGCGATTTCGGTCAGCGCCAGGTCAACCTTTTCGATACGTGTGTCGAGCATTGCGGAGCTCCGATGCTGCTATGCAACATAATTCACACCATACGCCGTGAGAATCAAGTGAGCCAGTCGTTTGGATACCGTCAGCGCACCGATGCTCGACCCGGTTCACGCTTTACGACGACCGCCGGTCGGAGCGGCACGGCCGGCACCCTGACTTCCTGCCCATGCAGCCCAAGCGCCGCTGCGTGATGCTGCAGTCCCCCGCCAGCGGTCACTCCCATGCGCCTTGCCGTCCTTGTGCCGCTGCTTGTGTTGGCAACCTGCGCTGCGCAGGCCGAGACCGCCAAGCCGCAGCTGTCCTCGCGGCAATGCGAGGTCAGCACCTCCTACGACGTACTGGCCGATAGCGGCGGCATCTGGCTGCGTCGCAAGCAGGGCGCGCCACGCGAGATTTTCTTCCACGGTGGCGAGCTCAACGTGGACCGCCAGGCGCAACCGGTCAGCGCAGCCGATGCGCAACGACTGCGCGAACTCGAACAACGCACCCGCGCGCTGATGCCGGCGGTGACCTCCATCGCCCACTCGGTGGTCGACATCACCTTCGATGCGCTTGGCGGTGTGGTGCATGTGCTGTCCGGAAGCGCACGTCAGCAACGCAAGGTCGAGCAATTGCGCACCGGCGCGCTGGCGCAGGTGGATGGCAGCCTGGGGCGTGGGCGCTGGGAGCAGCAACTGTTCGACGAGCGTTTCGAGGCCAGCGTCGAGGACGCGGCCGAGGATCTGGCCGGCAGCCTCACCCGCAGCGTGATGTGGACGGTGATGACTGGCCGTGCCGGGCAGCTGGAACGCCGTGGCGCGGAGCTGGATGCACGGCTGGAGCAAACCATGCAGCAGCGCAACCAGGTGCTGGAGACACAGGCGCAGGCGGTGTGCGTGCATGCGCAGGCGCTGTATGCGATCCAGCAGGCGTTGGAATACCGCTTCCAGGGCGAACAGTTGCAGATGCTGGAACTCAACACGCCCGTGCAGAAGGACGACGCGCCGGTGTCTGCCAGCGTGGTTGCCACCGCGGCGCATTGAACGCGTCGCCCGCGTGCTGGATTTGCTAGTCCAACACCATTGTCTGATCCGCCGTGTCTTCTTCGGAAGAGCCACGCGCTAGCGGAAAGGCGCGTGGCGATCGACCGCGTTTGACCCATTGCTGCCTGGCGCAGCAGCCAGTTGCGTCACGTATCCGACACCGCCTGCCGCTGTTCCAGCTCCAGCACGGCTCACAAAACGACGCACACACATACGCCCGATGCGGCCGCACCGGGCGTATCTGCTATGGCAATCCACACTCACACGTTGGCACCGAGCAGCGGACACACACCTCCATCCGGCGCACCGTGAAGTGACCGCGGCAGTTCGCTTAAAGGGTGTGCACCACTCGTACTTTCTGCTGCCGAACGCGCCGTCAACAGGGGCTGACGAACACCGACCGGTCAACGGCCGCGGTTACTTGGCCAGATGCTGCTGCAACTCATCGCCCGCCTGACGGATGGCGGTGCGCACTGCCGGCACCTCGCTGAGCGCGTTGAGCAGGCCGTAATCGTGAATCAAGCCGTTGTAGCGGGTCACGGTGACATCGACACCGGCCTGGTCCAGCTCGCGGCCGTAGGCTTCGCCTTCGTCGCGCAACACATCCAGCTCGGCGGTCTGGATCAAGGTCGGCGGCAAGCCCTTGAGCTGCTCCACGCTGGCCTGCAACGGCGCGGCATAGATCTCGCGGCGCTGCTTCGGGTCGGTGGTGTAGCTGTCCCAGAACCAACGCATCATGTTGCGGCTGAGGAAATAGCCCTGCTGATACTGCTGGTAGGAGCCGTTGTCGAACGCGGCATCGGTCACCGGCCACAGCAGCACCTGGTAGCGCAGTGCCGGCGTGCCGGCCGCCTTGGCCTGCAAGGCCACCGAGGTCGCCATGTTGCCACCCACGCTGTTGCCGACCACCGCCAGGCGCGTGCCGTCCACGCCAAGCTCGGCGCCGTGCTCGGCGACCCACTTGGTGGCCGCATAGGCCTGGTGGATGGCGACCGGATAACGCGCTTCCGGCGACGGGCTGTAGTCCACGTACACCGCAGCCGCGCCCGAGGCGCGCGCCAGATCGCGGATCAGCCGCTCATGGGTGGGGAAATCTCCCAATACCCAGCCGCCGCCGTGGAAGAACATGAATACCGGCAAGGTCTTGCCGGCGCTGCCCGGCGGCTTGACCACCACCAGGCCGAGCGGCTTGCCGTCGACGGTGATGGTCTTGCGGGTGACCTCGGCGGCCGGCAGCGTGGCGCCGGCCTGCGCGTCCACCAGTATCTTGCGGGCCTGCTGCGGGGTGAGCTGCTCCATCGGCTTGCCGCCGGAGGAGTTGAGCGCGTCCAGAAAGGCCTGGACCTTGGGTGAGGCGGCCGGTGCGCTGGAATCGGTCGGCGCGGCAAGCGCGCCGCCGATTGCCGACGCCAACGTGCCAACCAACAGCAACGATGCGTAGGGTTTCATGGGGATGTCCGGGGTGGGATCAGGCCAACGTCAGGGTGACGTCGATGTTGCCGCGGGTGGCATTGGAGTACGGGCAGACCTGGTGGGCCTTGTCGACCAACGCCTGCAGTTCGGCCTTGTCCATGCCCGGCACGGCGACGCGCAGTTCGACCGCGATGCCGAAGCCGCCCGGAATCTGACCAATGCCCACGCTGCTGTCGATGCTGACTTCGCCCGGCAGCTTGAGCTTGTCCTGCGCGGCCACGGCCTTCATCGCACCGATGAAGCAGGCCGCGTAACCGGCAGCGAACAGCTGCTCCGGGTTGGTGCCGTCGCCGCCAGCGCCGCCGAGTTCGCGCGGGGTGGACAGCTTGGCGTCCAGTGCATTGTCCGAAGACACGGCACGGCCTTCGCGGCCGCCGGTGGCAGTGGCGTGGGCGGTGTAGAGGATCTTTTCGGGTGAGGCCATGGTGGTTCTCCTGAGTGAGCGCAGTGCGCGTTGAATAAATTGTTAGCGATTAAATAGCGTGCTACTTAGTGGATGTGGCGAGTGGATGCGATGACCAACTTATCCCGCACCCAGGCTGGAGCGTAGCTTTTCCAGTTCCTGCTTGAGTTGACGCAGTTCGTCCAACGAGCAGGCCGAGGCGCAAAACACCTGCTCCGGCACGCGACCGGCCTTGCTGCGCAGCGCGCGCCCGGCATCGGTCAGTGCAATGATGACCTGGCGCTCGTCGCTGATGGCGCGCGTACGGGTGACCAGGCCCGCGCTCTGCAGCCGCTTGAGCAGCGGCGTCAGCGTGGCCGAATCCAGATACAGCCGCTCGCCGATTTCAGACACGCTGCGGCTATCGGTCTCCCACAGCACCAGCATCACCAGGTACTGCGGATAGGTCAGATCCAGATCCTTCAACAGACCGCGGTAGAGCTTGTGCATCGCCAGGTTGGCCGAATACAGCGCGAAGCACAGCTGGTTATCCAGTTGCAACAAGGCGTTGGTGCGGTCGTTGGTGGCAGTGACGGTGTCCATGGGCTGCAATTTACATAGTGCACTATTTAATTGCAAGCGATTTTTTGTGCGTTTGTCATGGACTGCTGCGGCCATGTCGCCGGGAGTCCATCGGCCCCTACCGGAGCTATCGGTATCGGTATCGGTATCGGTATCGGCAGGCTAGGTCTTGGCATCGCTCGACGCGATGTTGTCGCGTTGGTTTTGCGGAGGGAGGCGACCTTGCACAACGCAGCCCGGCGGTCGCCGTCGCCTCGCCGTTTGATCGCTGCAAACACCGTCGCTGCCATGCCATCGGCCAGCACGGGACTGGGCAGGAACAGGTCGGTCAGCATGACGCTCGGGAGCATCGGCTGGCGGGTCGACGGGGCGCTAGCCAACAACGGCATCTCGTTCAACCACGCGCCGCCGCCAAACTGGCGCTACCCGTACTCTTCTTCGACGGCGCCGATCTTGTAGCGCCCCGGCGCAGGACGCGCGTGCGCGCTCACGCCCGATGCGCAGTCGCCAGATACTCCGCGCTCTGCATTTCGATCAAACGCGAGGCAGTACGTTCGAAGGCGCCGGCCAGGCGTTGGCCGCTGTACAACGCTGGCGGTGCATCCTGCGCGGTGCAGACCAGATTGACGTGACGGTCGTAGAGTTCGTCGATCAGGTTGACGAAGCGCCGCGCGGCATCCTCGTTCATGCGATCGAAATGCGGAATGCCACCGAGCAACACGGTGGTGAATTCGCATGCGATCTCGATGTAATCGGCCGGACCGCGCGGGCCTTCGCACAGCGCAGCAAAATCGAACCAGGCGATGCTCTTGCCGCGCGCGCGCACCGCGATCTTGCGCGCTTCGATTTCGATATTGCCGCCGCGTGCCTCGGCATTGCCGCTCAATTCGCTCCAGCGCTGCAGCAGCCAGTCATCGGCCTGCGCATCCAGCGGCGCGCGATACACCGGCGAGCGCGTCAACGCACGCATGCGGTAATCCTCGGTGCCTTCAGCATAGAGCTCGACGCAGAATTTCTGCAGCAGCCCGATCGCCGGCATGAAGCTGTCGCGCTGCAAGCCGTTGGCGTAGAGGTTGGCCGGCGCGGTGTTGGAGGTGGTCACCAGGGTCACGCCTTCGGCGAACAGGCGCTCCAGCAGGCGCGCCAGCAACATCGCATCGCCGATGTCGGTGACGAAGAATTCGTCCAGCACTAGCACACGCAGATTTTCGCGCCATTGCTGGGCGATCTTGGCCAACGGATCGCTTTGCCCGGCGTGTTCGCGCAACTGCTCGTGCACGCCGCGCATGAAGCGGTGGAAGTGCGTGCGGTACTTCTGTTTGATCGGCAAGCCGTCGTAGAACAGATCGACCAGGAAGGTCTTGCCACGCCCAACGCCACCCCAGAAATACAGGCCGCGCACCGGCTCGGGCTTTTTCCAGAACGCCGACAGCCGATCCAGCCAGCCGTCCTGCGCGCTGTCCACCAAGGCCTCGTGGATACGGTCCAGTTCCGCCAGCGCCGCCTGCTGCGCAGGATCGGCGCGCCAGTCGCCGCGTTGTACGCCGGCGGCGTAGCGCTGCGACGGGGTCATCTCACTCATTGTGTTCTCCGCGGGCCGGCTGCTGCCCTGCCCGCTCAACGGCGCATCGCCAGGCGATACGCGTGGTCCATGCCGCGGTCAGACAGCGGCCGGCAACCAGCGCCGGACACCATGCTGGATCGCACCGCGTAGGTCGATCAATTTGCGGTGGAAGAAGTGGCTGGTGTCGGGCATGCGCACCAACTCGGGCTGCTGCTCCAGCGTGTCCAGCCAGGCGTACACCGCTTGCGGGTCGACGATTTCGTCGGCATCGCCCTGGATCACCAGCCACTGCTCCGGCGGCTGCATGTCGCTGAAATCCCAGCGCCCGGCCGGTGGTGCGATCGAGATCAGCACCTGCGGCGCGAGCGCACCGGCAGCCCGCAACGACACATACGCACCGAAGCTGAAACCGCCCAGCCAGAGCGTGTCGCCCGGCCGCTGCGCGCGCACCCAATCGGCGACCGCGCGCAGATCGTCCTGCTCGCCGTCGCCATGATCGAAGCTGCCGGCCGAGGTCCCCACGCTGCGAAAATTGAAACGCACCACGGTGATACCGAGCTCGCGCAGCGCGCGCGCGGCCATGGTGACGACCTTGTTGTGCATGCTGCCGCCCTCGGTAGAGAGCGGGTGGCAGAGAATGGCCGTGAGCGGTTGCGCGGCAACGTCCGGCTCGGGCAGATCGACCGCGACATCGAGCGGACCGACCGGCCCATCCAGCGTCAACGTGGCGGATTCGGTGGGAAATGGGGGATTGGACATGCCTGCATAATAGCCGCCCCGCCGGCCGCGTTCATCGCCCTGCCTGCACACTTCGTTGCGTTGCCCATGCATTTTCTGCTGTTTGCCGTTGTCTGCAGCGTGTTGGTGTCGGTGTTGTTGAAGCTGGCACCGCGTCGCGAGATCGACGTGTTTCAGGCCATTACCTGGAATTACGCCACCGCCTGCGTGCTGGCCGTGGCCCTGCTCAACCCCGCATTTTCTAGCCTGAGCGCGGCGACCACGCCGTGGCTGGCACTGCTGGGATTGGCGGTTGCATTGCCAGGTATTTTCCTGGTGCTGGCGCGCTCGGTGCGCGTGGCCGGCATCGTGCGCACCGACGTGGCGCAACGGCTGTCGCTGCTGTTGTCGCTGGCGGCGGCGTTTACCGTCTTCGGCGAGGCGGTCGGGCCCTGGAAGCTGGCAGGGCTGGGCGTCGGATTGCTGGCGATGGTCGGCATCGTGCAGCGCGCGCATGCACCGTCGCCGGTCGAGCCCGCATCTACCACCGGCGCGCAGGCACGTGCGTGGCCCTGGCTGCTGGGCGTATGGGTGGGCTTTGCGCTGATCGATATCCTGCTCAAGACGATTGCGCTTTCGGGCACGACCTCACTCACTGCGCTGACGCTGTGCTTTGCAATCGCGTTCGGGTTACTGCTGTGCGTGCAACTGGTGCGCATGCGCCGCGGCCATCGGCTGCATCCGCGCAGCATGGCCGCCGGGTTGCTGCTGGGCGTGCTCAATTTCGGCAACATCCTGTTTTACGTGCGCGCCCACCAACAGCTGCCGCACAGCCCCGCCACGGTCTTTGCGACGATGAACATCGGGGTGGTGGCGCTCGGTGCGTTGGCCGGTATCGCAGTGTTCGGCGAGCGCACCACGCGCTGGACGCGCGTGGGTCTGGGATTGGCGGTGCTGGCGATTGCGCTGATTGCCTGGGGCTCGCGCTGAGGGGCCAGTTGCCTAGTCACGTCGCGGCTGTCATCCGTACGCCACCGGCGCCCGCATGACAGCGTGCAAAGACTTCAACGCTCCCACTGCGGGAACGGATCCTCCAGCAGTTGCCACTGCGCCGGACCCTGGCGCAGTTCGTGATCGCTGAGCAGACAGGCATCCAGTGCGGCGCGCGTGTGCGTCGTATCCATCTCCACACCGATCACCGCAAGCTCCTGGCGACGATCCCCCCATAACGGGTGCCAGAGCCGCTGCATGGCGGCGTACTCGGTGGCATCGCCCACTTCATGCAGCTGCGGTAGCGGCGCGGTCCAGCATTGGGTCTGCTGCCGCTGCCAACCGATGTCGGTGTACGGCAGCGGCGTGATGCTGGTCTGCAGCCGCTCGCCGATCGATTGCGCATCCACGCGATGGCGTGCGGCAAACCAGAAGCCGGCGGCATTGGTCTGGGTGGCGCCACCCACGCTGGACAACTCGCCCACCCAATCCATGCGGCTGGCCAGCCAGAAAAATCCCTTGCTGCGGATCACCTGCGGCAGCCCGTTGTGCACCATGCGCGCAAACCGCTGCGGGTGAAACGGCCGACGTGCGCGATACACGAAACTGCTGATGCCGTATTCCTCGGTCTCCGGCGTGTGCTCACCGCGCAGTTCCTGCATCCAGCCTGGCGCCAGCTGCGCACGGGTGAAATCGAACCGCTTGGTATCGAGCAGCTGATGCAATGGCACATCCCCGTGGGTCGCATCCACCATCGCCGCCTCGCGATTGAGCGCACGCAGCACCGCGCGCAGACGTTGCAGCTGCGCTGCATCGATACGGTCGCACTTGCTGATCACCAGCACGTCGGCGAACTCGACCTGTTCGCCCAGCAATTGCACCAATCCGCGCGTATCGTCCGGCCCGGCTTGCTGACCCAGTTCGGCCAGCGTCGTGGCCGAACCGAAATCCTCGAGAAAACGGCTGCCGTCCACCACCGTCACCATGGTGTCCAGGCGCGCGATATCCGACAGGCTGAAGCCATCTGCGTCGCGCACTGCAAAGGTCGCCGCGACCGGCATCGGTTCGGCGATGCCGGTCGATTCGATCAGCAGATAGTCATAGCGGCGCTGCTCGGCCAGCCTGCGCACCTCCTGCAGCAGGTCGTCGCGCAGCGTGCAGCAGATGCAGCCGTTGCTGAATTCCACCAGCGTCTCTTCGGTCCGCCGCAATGCCGCGCCGCCGTCGCGCACCAGCTGCGCATCGATATTGATCTCGCTCATGTCGTTGACGATCACCGCCACACGCAGGCCCTCTCGGTTGTGCAGGATGCGGTTGAGCAAGGTGGTCTTGCCGGCACCCAGAAAACCGGACAACACGGTGACGGGAAGACGCGGATCGCGGGTGGGGGACAGGGACATCCGGACAACCTCGGGGGAGTGAAGTGTTACTATATAACACTTACTCAACGAGACCGCGTCCATGCGTGCAACCGCTTCGTTACTGGATACCTCGGCCATCGCCTTGTCCGGCCTGTGTCTGCTGCATTGCCTGGCACTGCCCCTGCTGGCCGTTGCGCTGCCACTGCTGGGTGCGTGGAGCCGGGCCGAATGGGTGCACGTCGTGTTTGCCGCTGCGGCGGTGCCGCTGAGCGGTTTCGCGCTGTGGAGCACGCATCGACGCCACGCGCTACCGGCGCCGGTGTGGGCGTTGGCGGGCCTGGGACTGGCCGGCCTGGCATTGGGCGCCAGCGGCATTGCAGGCGGCCCTCTGGAAACACCCATCACGGTCACAGGCAGCTTGCTCCTGGCCAGCGCGCATCTGCTCAATCTGCGGCTGCGCCGCAGCGCTGGGCAGTGTGAGAGCTAGACCTGCTGCAGCCCGGCCCGGCCTAGACGGCGTTGTGGACGATGACGTTCAAGGCGCGAGCGGGTGGTGCAATCACAGGCGCTGATGGCCGTTTTGGCGGAGACTCGCCGCTGCAATCGCTGCACTGGCTATCGGCACGATGGCGTTGCCGACGTCACTGCTGCACGCGCGCCTGACCTGAGGCATCGGCGACAACATGCCTTCGTGATATGGCAACACGGCGACGTATATAGCTGGTCGCTGCATCCGCGCACCAGCACCGCCGCGACCACCGTGCCTCGGCGTCACCTACAACGAAAAGCCCAACAACACCGGGTCGTGATCGGAGCTGCGCCACGGGCCGGGCAGGTTGCGCTTGGCGTAGCCGGCGTCGTCCATCGCATCGGCATTGACGTGCCATTCCACTGCGCCGCGCAGTTGCTTGGCCATCGCCGGGCTGAGCAGCGCATGGTCCAGGCGCCCGCTCATGCCGTCGTAGACGTAGCTGTAGGGCTGCTTCACCCCAGCCACCGCAAAGGCATCCTGCCAGCCACTAGCGCGCAGGCTGCGCATCGGCGTTTCCATCGCGTAGGCGTTGAAGTCGCCCAGCAGCACAGCCAGCTTGGTCTGCGCGCCGGTGGGGTCGGTCTGCAACCATTGGTGCAGACGCTTGGCCGATTCGGTGCGCGTGGCATTCCAGCACGCTTGGCCGTCCTGCTGGTCGGCATCGGCGCCGCTGGCGTTGCCGCAACCCTTGGACTTGAAGTGGTTGGCGACCACTACGAAGGTGGCGCCGCGGCTGCTGCGGAAAGCCTGCGCCAACGGCACGCGGCTGTGGTTGTCGAACGGCCCGCCGGTCAGCATGGCCGGCTTGCCTACCGGAGTGACCTGCGAGCTGCGATAGAGCAAGCCGACCCGGATCGCGTCCTCGCCCGGGCCGCTGGCGGTATCGACGAACTGCCAGTCCTTGTCCTTGCCGGCGGCGTTGAGCGCGGCCACCAGCTGCGCGACGGCCGCATCGGCGCCGTTGCCGTCGTTTTCCAGCTCCATCAGCGCAGCCACGTCGGCCTGCAACGGCAGGATGGTGGCAACCAGCTTGGTCAGCTGGGCCTGGAATTGCTCGTGCGTGCGCGCGCCGCGCTTGGTCGGGAAACCGCCGCCGCGGCCATTGCCGTTGAAGAAGTTCTCCAGATTGAACGAGGCAATACGCAGATCGCCGCCGACCTGCGGCGCCACCGCCGTCGGCATGGCTGGCAGCGTGAGCGGAGTCAGCACCTGGATGCGGTACTGGCCGTCATAGCGCTGGTCGACGATGCCGTCGACCGACCTGAGCAGGCTACCGCTGCGCAGCACCGCCTCGGGTTGCAGATACGACACCGTCTTGGGGCTGCGTCCATTGCGCGCATCGTCCAGCAGCACGCGGCGGCGCGCGTTCTCGGTTTCGACCTGGGCAAAGGCCGGGGTGCCAGCGGCGGCCACTTCGCTCGGCTGCCACAGCCGCCCACCGAATGCGGCGACCAGCTCGCCGTAGGTGTCCAGACGGTCGCTACCGTTGAGCGTCAGCGCGGCGATGCGCACGTGCTCGCCTTCCAGCGCTTCCCAGTTGGCCGGCGGCCCGCTGAGCATGCGCACCGGCACCGGCTGGCCGCTGGCGAGCCGTTCGATGCTGCTGGCATCCACCGACGTCAGACTCGCCGCGCCGCCTGCCGACACCTCGCGCACCGTGCCGATGATGCGGACGCGATCGCCCACCGCCACCTCGGCATTGCCTGCACCGGTGACGAACAGGCCATGCGAGCGCCGCGGCTCGAAGCCGGGCTGCTGCACGAACAGGCCGGCCAGCCCGGCACGCGTATCGGCAGTGACGATGCCTTCCACGTCGACCACACGGCCGTCGTAGGGGCTGCGGGTGTCCTCGCCCTGCACGTCGGCAATCGACAGACGCTGCGGCGCGCTGTCGGCCGCGCTGCACAGCAGCGGCGCCAGCAAACCGATCACACCGAGCACAAGCAGCGGGCAACGCGACATCGAAACACTCCAGAAAATGGGTCAAACGCAAACGCCGCCCGGAAGGCGGCGCGTGAGGACGGGGGCGCAGGAGCAGGCTAACAAACCGCTGGGAAGTACCGCCAGATCCTGCGTCGACAGCTGCATGGCGGACCGGCGGCACCGGGTGTGCACGTCGTCACGTTGGCAGACCCGTGCACTGAAGCGCGCACCGACCCGGCGAGCGAGCTCATCAGACGCACCCGCCGCAGACCCACCGCCAGAGTAGACGCGGGCCTGTCGACGTCGACGACGCCGCAAAAGGTTATTTCAGATTGCCCAGCATCCAGTCGACCGTGGCGCGCACCTGTTCTTCGGTCAACCCCGGGTTGCCACCCTTGGGCGGCATGATGCCGCCGTCCGGGCCGGTGTAGCCCTCGATCGCGTGCTTGTACAAGGTGTCCTTGCCCTGGGCGATACGCGCGTCCCAATGCGAGTGGTCCAGCGTCGGCGCCTTGCCCACGCCGGTGGTGTGGCAAGCGGTGCACAGGTTGTCGAAGATGGTCTTGCCGTCGGTGGTCCCACCGTAGGCGGACTGCGAGGACGCCTTGGCCAGCGCTGCCGCCTGGGCCGCAGCCTGTGCGGCTGCACCGGTGGTGCCGGCATAGACCGCGCCGGCCGGTGCGATGCGCTGCTGCACGCGCTTGACGGCCGTCGGCGACACCTCATCGGGGATGGCACGCTGCAAATAGGCTGCCAGGGCGATCAGGCCCAGGGTGATGACTACAAGTAATCCGATCACCATCGAGAATTTTTTCAGGAACTCGAGGTCGTAATTCCGCACGCGCTCACCCCTGGCTGTTGGTCGAAGACCTCTGCTAACGCCGGAGTATAGAGCACAGTTCATGCCCGTCTGACCAGCGTGCATGACAGTTTTTGCCGCGATGTGCGCTGCGCCCTGACCGGCTGTAGCCCCTGTGCACGGACACGCTCGCGCCCGCCGACAAATTGCCGCAGTGCCGCATGGCATGTTGGTCTCTGCGAAGGGAATTGCGTATCATTCCCATCAACCCACGGTGACGCGCCTGCTGCCTCGCCCGGTCCCGTCAACGAGGAGTCGCCGCGATGAAGTCCTTCCTGCTGTCCTGCCTGGCCTTGGCCAGCATCAGTCTGTCCGCCCAGGCCCACGAAATCTGGATCGAACGCGATGGCAGCGGCCCGGTACGCATCTTCTTCGGCGAGCCAGCGCAGGAAACCCTCGACCACGGCCAGGACGAGATCAAGCGCGTGGTAAAGCCGAGCGTGTTCGGTACCGCCGGCAAGGCCGGCGCCCTGACGCGTGGCGACGACTTCCTGACCGCGCCGCTCTCCGGTGCCGGCGATGCGTGGCTGAGCGATGACAGCGTGTTCGAGCCTTGGAAGGGCGAAGCCGGCGGGTTCGAGACGGTGAGCTATTACGCCCGTGCCGGGCGCAGCACGCCAGCGGCCAAGCTCGATCTGGAGCTGGTGCCCACCACCGCCAACGGCAGCACGCTCACCGTGCTCTATCGCAACAAGCCGCTGCCCAAGGCCGAGGTCACCGTGATCGACCCGCAGAAGTGGCAAAAGACGCTCACCTCCGACGACAAGGGCCAGGTCACCCTGCCCAAACTGCGCGCCGGTCGCCACATTCTGGTGGTGAACAACAAGGAGCCGGTGACGCGTGAGATCGCCGGCAAGCAGGTGTCGATGGTGCATCACATCAGCACCCTGACCTTCGTCGCCGAATAAGCATCGCTTTAGCTCAGCCACGTCTGTCGCCCGCCTGATGTCCAGTGCATCGCCCCTGTCGCTTCCGTGGTTCCGGCGCCCGTGGCTGGGCGTGCTTGCGCGCACGCTGGCGGCGATCTTCGGCGGCTACGCGCTGGCCAGCGCGACCAATCTCTTGCTTGCACTGGTCTTGCCGTTGCCGCGTAGCGAAGCGGTCTTGACCAGCATGCTGGTGGGCATCGTGGTGTGCGCATGCGCGCCGCTGTGGGCGTTCGCCACCGCCAGCGTGTGGCGTGCCTGGGCGGGCATTACTGTGCCGGCGGCACTGATGTTTGCGCTGGCCAGCTGGCTGCAACGGGGTATGGCATGAAGCAGGGATTCCGCCAGTCGATGGCCTGGCTGCACACCTGGACCGGGCTGCTGGTCGGCTGGGTATTGCTGCTGATCTTCATGGGCGGCACGGCCAGTTATTACCGCGACGAAATCAGCCGCTGGATGCGCCCGGAGCTGCCCACCACCACGGTGAGCACAGAGATCGCACTGCGCAGCGCCGAACGCTATCTGCAAACGCATGCAGCCGATGCGCTGAGCTGGAACATCACCTTGCCGGAGACGCGCAACCCGGTGGTGAGCATGTACTGGCAAAATCCTGCGCCCGCCGACGGCAAACCGGCAAGCCGCCGGCAACTGTATGGCAATGCCATCATCGACCCGGCCACCGGCAAGGAGATCGCCGCGCGCGACACGCTGGGCGGCGAATTCTTCTACCGGCTGCATTTCGATCTGCATTATCTGCCGGTGCTGTGGGCGCGCTATATCGTGGGGTTCTGCGCGATGTTCATGCTGGTGGCGATCATCAGCGGCGTGATCACGCACAAGAAGATCTTCAAGGACTTCTTTACCTTCCGCCCGGGCAAAGGCCTGCGGTCGTGGCTGGATTTCCACAACGTCAGTGCGGTGACCGCGTTGCCTTACCACGCGATGATCACCTATACCGGCATCGTGACCTTGATGTTCATGTACCTGCCGTGGGGCATCAAGGCACGCTACGCCGACGACGAGATGCGCTTCTACGACGAGTCGGCCAACCGCGTAGCAGACACGCGGCAAGCGGCCGGTACGCGGGCGCCGATGCTGCCGTTGGAGCAGTTTGTGGCACGTGCGCGCCGCGATCTGCGCGATGGCGACATCGGCAACGTAGCGGTTTCGCTGCCCAACGATGCGCATGCCGCCATTGGCGTGAGCCAGTTGGCAGCCAAGCTGTCCACCACCGCGCCGTCCATGCTGTACGACGCAGTCAGCGGCGAGCGCCTGCAACGCAGTAGCGCGCCCGGCGGCGCGAGCGAAACACGCGGCGTGATGGTCGGCCTGCATATCGCGCACTTCGCCGGCCCTTGGTTACGCGTGCTGTTTTTCAGTTCCGGATTGCTGGGCTGTTTGATGGTGGCCAGCGGCGTGGTGATGTGGGCGGTGAAAGAACGGCCCAAGCATCTGAAAGCCGGCCGCATCGGGTTTGGATTGCGCCTGGTGGATGCACTCAATATCGGCACGGTGGCCGGCTTGCCGATCGCCTTTGCCAGTTTCTTCTGGGCCAACCGGCTGTTGCCGGTGACGCTGGAATCGCGCGCGGCGATGGAAGCGAACCTGTTCTTCGCCGCCTGGGGCACTGCGTTGCTGGCCGCGTTCGTGTGGCCGCGTCGCGCGATGTGGAGTTGGCAGCTGTATCTAGGCGCCGCCTTGTTCGCGCTGGTGCCGCTCGTCAACGCACTGACCACCGACGTGCATCTGGGCGTCACGCTGCCGGCCGGGCAATGGGCGTTGGCCGGTGTCGATCTGGTGTGCCTGGGCCTGGGCGTGTGCCTGGGCATTGCCGGCTGGCGCCTGCAGCACTGGAAGGCGCCGCAATCGGCAGCCGCGCGCCGTGCACGCGCCGCCACGACTGCGACAGCGGTGCAAAACAACGTCCCTGTGCAGGAAGGCGCATGAGCGTGCTGCTGTTGCTGGCGCTGAATTTTTCCGGATTCGCCGCGCTGTGTCTGGCAATGGAAAAACATCAGCACGAGGTCCGTGGCCGCAGTCTCGGCACTGCCCGCACCCGGCAACTGCGCATCGTCGGCTGGTTGCTGCTGTCGCTCACCTTCGGCATCGCCGTCCATGCACAAGGCTGGGGTATCGGGCCGGTGTTATGGCTGGGGACAGTGACCGCTGCAGCGGCACTGTTATCGCTATGGCTGCTGCCGTACCGGCGTGGACTGATCCTGCCGGCCGCGATGGCCGCCCCGGTGCTGGCCGGCATGGCGCAGCTGCTGGCCGGTTGAACCCGGTCGCGCTGTTTTCGCGGCGGCAGTGCCCTGGGTTGCAACGGTTTCTGGTGTGCTGCGATTTCCGCTGCTTTCGCGCACACGGCGTTGCTGGGCGCGTAGACGGATCAGGCGATCTTCGGGACATTGGTCACGCGCGTTTTCGTCGCATCGCGGCCGCCATGACGTCCCGTGCGTTCGATGCAGGATCCGCAACTGCCGCGCGTCTGGCCGCTACACCACTGTCGGCGGGTCGCCCCAACTGCGGCCATCGCGCGGCAGGCGTCCATCGTCGAGCACGCGCAGCACCTGATCGGGCTGCAGCATGTCCAGGAACACCGCCACGTTGACGCCATTGGGCGCGGCCATGCTGGGGAAGATCACGCCGGGAATCAGCGCCTCGCGCAGCATGTCGCCAAGCACCCAGCTGACCGGCTCGACCTTGTTGACCAGAGCTTTGCGCCAGTCGTCGGTCCAGTCGGCCCATAGCGCGTCCCAGCTTGCGTCGAGCAAGCGCAGATCGGCCAGCGCAGGCAACGCGGCCGCATAACTGACCAGCGTAAACGGCGGCAGGAACGGCGCCGCCTGCGCATATTCGGCAGCAGCGGTGTCCAGTTCCATGGCCAGATACAGCGCCGGCTGACCGAAGCGGTTGAAGCGGCCACCCGATCGCGCTGCACCTGCGCCGCTCAGCGGTTCGGCGGCCCAGCGCGGAGTGAAGGCGCGATACAGCGTGCAGTGCGCCGGGGCGCTCAGCCTCAACCTGCGGCCCCGGCGGCGACGGTGCGCAGATACGTCAGCGCGTCGTCGGTGCGGCCCTGCTTGACCACTTCCAGCAGCGTGGCGAATTCGAACGCAGGAATCGGCGTGTTTTTGAGATGGAACACCAGTTGGCGCTCGTCCGGCTGGATCTGCGCCATCGCCACCAACAGGCGCGACAGGTTGCGCAGCAGATCCTGCACACGCGGACTCTCCGGGTGCACGCGCAGACTGTTGCGATGCACGCCGGCAAGCTCGGCCAGCTCCTGCTGCGACAACTCCAGCAGGCCCGCCATGGCCGACGGCGAGAGGATGGTGCGATCGGGCGCGCGCAGCCGCTCGGTCAGGGACAGCGGATTGAGGACGGCGACCATGGCATGTGCTTCGATACGGAGTGCGCACAGTATATGCACAGTAATCCGCCTCCATCCAGCACAGCCAGATGCATGGTCAGTGCATCCTCAGGCGGGCGCGGCTGCGCCCACGGCGCGCAGGCAGAAGCCGCAGATCGCCTCCACCAAGTGCTCACCCTGCTGCGGGTCGCCCCGGCTGGGGGCAATCGGCCCGACCAGAGCTTCGGTAAAGGCGCCGACGATGCAGGCCGCGGCCGCATCCAGCGACTGCTCGGGGAACTCTCCGGCCGCCACGCCTTCGGCCAGCAACTGACGAAACACCTCGCCAAACAGGCGACGGCCACGGATACGTTCGGCATCCACCTCGCTTTCCACCGGCTCGGCGATGAAGGCGTAGGCGAGCGCCGGGCCGGCCAGCGCTCGCCGCACAAAGGTGGCGATGGCGCTACGCAGGCGCTCAGCCGCGCTGGCATCGGTGGTGGCGATGGCGCGCAGGATGGCCATCTCGCGCTGCACCGCCGCGTCGAGAACTTCGACGAAAAGCTCGGCCTTGGAGGGGAAATGCCGATAAATCTGCCCGGTCGAGACCCCGGCGGCGGCGGCGACTGCAGTGATCGGGGCATTGCGATAGCCGCCTTCGGCGATCAGGGCGCGGGCCGCGTGCAGGATGCGTTCGCGATTGCCGGCCAGGCGTTCTTCCATCAGGGCGGAGCGTCGATAAGCCATGGTGTGATTCTGGGTTCAATAGTTGAATTTTAGTTCACTTTTTTGTCGCGGACCGCTAGGCTGCCCCACATACGCCGTGCGGCCCGCCCGCTCCCACCCGGCACGTCCCGATCCTTGTGGAGTCGCTCCATGCATGTGCCGTCCTTGAACTTCGAGCTTGGCGAAGAGATCGATCTGCTGCGCGAAAGCGTCGCGGCGTTCGCCAGCCACCATATCGCCCCGCTCGCCGCCGCGGCCGATCACGACAATGTGTTTCCGTCGCAGCTGTGGCGCCTGTTTGGCGAACAGGGCCTGCTCGGGCTCACCGTGGAAGAAGAATACGGCGGCAGCGGCATGGGCTACCTGGCGCATGTGGTGGCGATGGAAGAAATCTCGCGCGCCGGCGGCGCCATCGGCTTGTCCTACGGCGCGCATTCCAACCTGTGCCTCAACCAGCTGCGCAAGAACGCCAGTCAAGAACAGAAGCAACGCTATCTGCCCAAACTCTGCACCGGCGAACACGTGGGCGCGCTGGCGATGAGCGAGGCCGGCTCCGGCTCGGACGTGGTGTCGATGAAGCTGCGCGCCGACGCGCGCGGCGACCGCTTCGTGCTCAACGGCAGCAAGATGTGGATCACCAACGGCCCCGATGCCGACGTGCTGGTGGTGTACGCCAAGACCGACCCGGATGCCGGCGCACGCGGCATCACCGCGTTCATCGTCGAAAAGGGCATGCCCGGGTTTTCGACCGCGCAAAAACTCGACAAGTTGGGCATGCGTGGCTCCAACACCTGCGAGTTGGTGTTCACCGACTGCGAGGTGCCCGCCGAAAACGTGCTGGGCACGCTCAACGGTGGCGTGCGCGTGCTGATGTCCGGGCTGGATTTCGAACGCGTGGTGCTGGCCGGTGGCCCGCTTGGATTGATGGCCGCGGCGATGGATGTGGTGTTTCCGTATGTGCATGAGCGCAAGCAGTTCGGCGAGCCGATCGGTACCTTCCAGTTGATGCAGGCCAAGCTGGCCGACATGTACGTAGGGCTCAATGCCTGCCGCGCGTATGTGTATGCGGTGGCGCGCGCCTGCGATGCGGGGCGCACCACGCGCCAGGATGCAGCCGGGGCGATCTTGTACGCTGCCGAAAAGGCGACCTGGCTCACCGGCCAGGCGATCCAGGTGCTGGGCGGCAACGGCTACATCAACGACTACCCCACCGGGCGCTTGTGGCGCGATGCGAAGTTGTACGAGATTGGCGCGGGCACCTCGGAGATCCGCCGTATGTTGATCGGCCGCGAGCTGTTCGAACGCACCGCCTGACGGAGCCACCATGAGCGTGATCACCAGCAAGCTGCAGATCAGCAGCGACAGCTTTCAGGCCAATGCCGCTGCGATGCGCGTCGTGGTGGATGACTTACGCCGCACCTTGGCGCACACAGCGCTCGGCGGCAGCGAGGCCGCGCGTGAAAAGCACGTCGCACGCGGCAAGCTGCTGGTGCGCGCACGCATCGACGCGCTGCTCGACCCCGGCAGCGCCCTGCTGGAAATCGCGCCGTTGGCGGCGCATGGTCTGTACGACGATCAGGTGCCGTGCGCGGGCGTGGTGGCCGGCATTGGCCGCGTGTCCGGCGTGGAATGCGTGATCGTGGCCAACGATGCCACCGTCAAGGGCGGCACGTATTATCCGATGACGGTGAAAAAGCATCTGCGCGCGCAGGAAATCGCGCAACAGAACCGCCTGCCGTGCATCTATCTGGTCGATTCCGGCGGCGCATTCTTGCCACTGCAGGATGAAGTCTTCCCGGATCGCGATCACTTCGGGCGCATCTTCTACAACCAGGCCAACCTGTCGGCGCAGGGCATCCCGCAGATCGCTTGCGTGATGGGGTCGTGCACCGCCGGCGGTGCCTATGTGCCTGCAATGAGCGATGAAACGGTAATCGTGCGCGAACAGGGCACGATCTTTCTCGGCGGCCCGCCGTTGGTCAAAGCCGCCACCGGCGAAGAAGTCAGCGCTGAAGAGTTGGGCGGCGCCGATGTGCACACGCGCATCTCCGGGGTGGCCGATCATTTTGCCGACAACGATCTGCAGGCGCTGGCACGCGTGCGCGCGATCATTGCGCAGCTCAACTGGCGCAAGCCGGCTGCATCGTTGGCGCTGCAGGCGCCGTTGCCGCCGCGGCATGCCGCCGACGAACTGTATGGGGTGATCCCTGCCGATACGCGCAAACCGTTCGATGTGCGCGAAGTGATCGCGCGCATCGTCGATGATTCGCAACTTGACGAGTTCAAGCCGCGCTATGGCAGCACCCTGGTCACCGGCTTTGCGCATCTGCACGGCTACCCGGTGGGCATCATCGCCAACAACGGCATCCTGTTTTCCGAGTCTGCGCTGAAGGGCGCACACTTCATCGAGTTGTGCACGCAGCGCGGCATTCCGCTGGTATTCCTGCAAAACATCACCGGCTTCATGGTGGGACGCAAATACGAACATGGCGGCATCGCCAAAGACGGCGCCAAGCTGGTGATGGCGGTGGCCTGCGCCAAGGTGCCCAAGTTCACCGTGGTGATCGGCGGCTCGTTCGGTGCCGGCAATTACGGCATGTGCGGCCGCGCATATTCGCCCAATTTCCTGTGGATGTGGCCGAACGCGCGCATTGGCGTGATGGGTGGCGAGCAGGCCGCCAGCGTCTTGGCCACGGTGCGCCGCGACGGCATCGAAGCCAAGGGCGGCGCGTGGTCGGGCGACGACGAAGACGCCTTCAAGGCGCCGATCCGCGCGCAGTTCGAGCAGCAGGGCCATCCGTACTACGCCAGCGCACGGCTGTGGGACGACGGCATCATCGATCCGGCCGATACACGCCGTGTGCTGGGCCTGGGCTTGTCGGCGGCGTTGAATGCGCCGATCGAGCCAACGCGTTTTGGCGTATTTCGCATGTAAGCGGCAGCGTGTGCTGGCAGGCACTGCAGGTGTTGCCGGCTGCGCGCTGCGGTTGCTCCATCGACAGACAGGTAGCGTGTTTGACCAGATGTCAGCGTCACCCGTCCGTCTCTAACGCATGCATCGCACCTGCTGTCTTCGCACAACGACACATCCGCGCTTTTAATCGCAAGACTTTAATCGCACGACCGCCGGCCACGCTGGCGATGTGCAGAGACCGACCCGATGACACAGCACGACTCCATTGCCACGGCACCGCAGCGGCCGTTCGACAAGATCCTGATCGCCAATCGCGGCGAGATCGCGTGCCGGATCATGGCGACCTGCCGCAAGCTCGGCATTGCCACGGTGGCGGTGTATTCGGATGCCGACCGCGATGCGCGGCATGTGCGTCTGGCCGACGAAGCGATCCATCTCGGCCCGGCACCGGCGCAACAGAGCTATCTGCGCGGCGATGCGATTATCGATGCTGCACGCGTCAGCGGCGCCCAGGCGATTCATCCCGGTTACGGATTCCTCTCTGAAAACGCGGCGTTTGCAGACGCCTGCGCGCAGGCCGGCATTGTGTTTATCGGCCCGCCTGCAAGCGCGATCCGCGCGATGGGCGACAAGAGCGCAGCCAAGGCGTTGATGGAACGTGCGGGCGTGCCGTTGACGCCGGGCTATCACGGCGACGAACAGGCCCCTGCGTTTTTGCGTGCGCAAGCCGATGCCATCGGCTACCCGGTGTTGATCAAGGCCAGCGCCGGCGGTGGCGGCAAGGGCATGCGGCGGGTCGATACCAGCGCCGCGTTCGACGAGGCATTGGCCAGCTGCCAGCGCGAGGCGCAATCGGCGTTCGGCAATGCGCACGTGCTGGTGGAGAAATATGTCGAGCGTCCGCGGCATATCGAGATCCAGGTGTTCGGCGATACGCATGGCGAGGTGGTGTATCTGTTCGAACGCGATTGCTCGGTGCAGCGCCGGCACCAGAAGGTGCTGGAAGAAGCGCCCGCACCCGGCATGACCGAACAACGCCGCGCGGCGATGGGCAAGGCAGCCGTGGATGCGGCGCGCGCGGTGGGATACGTCGGCGCAGGCACGGTGGAATTCATCGCCGGGCCGGATGGCGATTTTTATTTCATGGAAATGAATACCCGGCTGCAGGTAGAGCACCCGGTGACCGAGTTGATCACCGGCACCGATCTGGTCGAATGGCAACTGCGCGTGGCCGCAGGCGGGCCACTACCGCAACGCCAGGATGCGCTGCGTATCCACGGGCATGCACTGGAAGCGCGTCTGTATGCCGAAGATGCCGACCGCGGTTTTCTGCCTTCGACCGGCACCTTGCGCCAGCTGCAGTTGCCTGCCACCAGCGCACATGTGCGCATCGATGCAGGCGTGGAGCAAGGCGACACCATCAGCCCGTATTACGACCCGATGATCGCCAAACTCATCGTCTGGGATATCGACCGCCCCGCCGCACTGGCACGCATGCGCGAGGCGCTGGCGCAGGTGCATGCGGTGGGCGTCACGACCAACAGCGCCTTCCTTGCGCGGCTGGTCGGCACCCACGCATTTGCGACTGCCGATCTGGATACCGCGCTGATCGAACGCGAACATGCAGCGCTGTTTGCCGATACGGTGGTCCCGGACACCGCCTGGTGGTGTCTGGCGGCGGTGTTGATGACACACGCGTTGCCCAAGGCGACGCCGGACCCGGCCGACCCCTTTTCGCCGTGGCAGGACAGCGATGGCTGGCGCATCGGTGCGCATGCAGCGCACACCGTGCGATTGGAAGCCGCTGGCGAGCATCGCGAACTGGGCGTGCGTCGCCTCGCCGATGCCTGGCAGGTCACGCACGCAGGCACCACACACACCCTGCGCTACCACCCACACGACAACGCACTGCGCGTGGAATTGGATGGTCGCCAGTGGCGTGCGCACGCCTTGCGTGATGGCACCGCGCTGATCGTCAGTGATTCCACCCAACGCGCGATCTTCCATCACCACGACGCGTTGCTGGAGGCGGACCAGCCAGCGCACGATACCGGCGGACTCACTGCACCGATGCCCGGCCGCATCGTGGCGTTGGTCGCGACAGTGGGGCAACCGGTCACTCGCGGGCAGGCGTTGGTCGTGCTGGAGGCGATGAAGATGGAACACACCCTGCACGCCCCCAGCGACGGCACGGTACAGGCGTATCTGGTGGCCGAAGGCGATCTGGTTGCCGATGCCGCCTTGTTGGTGGAATTCGTGTCCGCGAAAACGTAGACCCGCCCGGCAGGGTGACCAACGGCACGTCCGCGCGCATCGGTCCTGGTCGTAGCGTGGCAGTATCGGCTGGATTGGCCGCGACCCCCAACCGGAGACTTTCATGCAACGCCTGCTTCTCGTTTCCAGCATGCTGCTGGCCTTGTCCGCCTGCAGCGACAAGACCGCACCGGCCGACAGCACTGCGGCAACCCCGACGCCGACTGCCGCGCCTGCACCGGCGGCGCCGCCGGAACTGATCACCCGCGACGCGCTGTTCGGCAATCCCGAGCGGGCGAACGTCAGCATCAGTCCGGACGGCAAGTACCTGAGTTGGGTGGCCCCGCTGGACGGCGTGCTCAACGTCTGGGTCGCGCCGGTGGATGCACCGGATCAGGCACGCGCGATCACCAAGGACACCGCACGCGGCATCCGCAGCTATTTCTGGACCCATCACACCGACACCTTGTTGTACCTGCGCGATAACGGCGGCGACGAGGATTTCCATCTGTTCTCGGTCAACCTGAGCGATGGCAGCAGCAAGGACCTCACCCCGTTCCAGAAAACCAATGCCGAGGTGGTCAGGATCAGCGCACACCACCCGGAGTCGATCATGGTCGGCATGAACGACCGCGACGCCAAGTGGCACGACCTGTATCGGGTCGATCTGGCATCGGGTAAACGCACCCTGGTGCAGAAGAACACCGACAGCCTGGGCACCTATCTGCTCGACGGCGACTACCAGCTGCGCTATGCCACCCGTGCCACCGACGATGCCGGCAGTGAGTTGCTGGTGCCCGATGGCAAGGCGTGGAAGAGCGTGGACCGCATTCCGTTCGAGGATGTCACCAACACCTCGCCGCAAGGACTGACCGACGACGGCAAGACGCTGTACATGCAGGATTCGCGCAGCCGCGATACCGCTGCGCTGTATGCCATCGACACCGCCAGCAATGCACGCACGCTGCTGTTCGAAAACCCGAAGGTCGACGTCGGCAAGACCTTGAGCGACCCCAAGACCGGCGTGGTACAGGCGGTCTCCACCGATTATCTACGCGAAGAATGGAAGGCGCTGGATACCGGGATCGCTGCCGACCTGCAGAAACTCAAGTCGCTCGGCGCCGGCGATGCCGAGGTCTCCGCACGCACGCTCGATGACCGCACCTGGATCGTGGCCTACTCGGCTGCGGAAACGCCGACCACGTACTACCGCTACGATCGCGCCGACGGCGGCAAGCTGAGCAAACTGTTCTCCGCCCGCCCCGCACTCGACGGCAAGCCGCTGGTGCCGATGTGGCCGCAGGCACTGACCGCGCGCGATGGCCTCACCCTGGTCAGCTACCTCACGCTCCCCGCCGAGGCCGACGCCAACCACGACGGCAAGGCCGACAAGCCGGTGCCGTTGGTGCTGTTCGTGCATGGCGGCCCGTGGGCGCGCGACAGCTATGGCTACGGCCCTTACGAACAATGGCTGGCCAATCGCGGCTACGCGGTGCTGTCGGTGAATTTCCGCGGCTCTACCGGCTTCGGCAAGGCCTTCACCAATGCCGGTAACGGCGAGTGGGCCGCAAAGATGCACGACGATCTGCTCGATGCGGTGCAGTGGGCGGTCAAGCAGGGCGTCACCAAGCCCGACCAGGTCGCCATCATGGGCGGCAGCTACGGTGGATACGCCACGCTGGTAGGCATGACCTTCACGCCGGACGCATTCAAGTGCGGCGTGGACATCGTCGGGCCGGCCAACCTCAATACGCTGCTCGGCACCGTGCCACCGTACTGGGCCAGCCTCTACAAGCAACTGACCAAGCGCATGGGCGACCCCGCCACCGAAGCCGGCAAGCAATGGTTGACCGAACGCTCACCGCTGACCCATGTCGACAAGATCAGCAAGCCGTTGCTGATTGGCCAGGGCGCCAACGACCCACGCGTCAAGCAGGCCGAAAGCGACCAGATCGTCAACGCGATGAAGGCCAAGAACATCCCGGTGACCTACGTGCTGTTCCCCGACGAAGGCCACGGCTTCAGGCGCCCGGAAAACAGCAAGGCCTTCAACGCGGTGACCGAAGGGTTCCTGAGCCAATGCCTGGGCGGCCGCGCGCAACCGATCGGCGCGGACTTCGAAGGCTCCAGCCTCACCGTCCCGGAAGGTGCCGACAAAGTCACCGGCCTGAGCGATGCGCTGAAGACGCATACGCAGGCGATTCGGAAGTAGGCATCCGGTGGTGCAGCCAGAGTCGGCTGAACGTATCTGCGGATACTGATCGCATTGCGCTCGGCGGCTATCCACCGAGCGCAATGCGGAGTGCGGCACATCGACCGAACGCCATCACTCCATAACAGATGCCGTGATCCCACGATGGGGCCACCCGCGCAGTCCGCGGGATGGCCCACCGTTTTCGGCATCGACATATACGCGCGCTTGGCATGACGGCGGCGCCCAACGCAGCAGCCGATCACGCAAGAATTGTCGGCGAGGTCGACGCCCAGACTTCGTTGTTGGGATCAAGCTCCATGGTTTGCATGCTATCGCCGCGCACACCGAAGCCGCACAGCGCCACAACACCTTCCATGATCGGCTCCAGGCCGAGCAATGCTTCGATCTGGACTTCATTGATCGCGCAGGTGACGAATGCACCCAAGCCCACATCTGTGGCTGCCATGTACAGCGTTTGCGAAAAATGGCCTGCTTCCAGCGCAAGCGCGCGATACGCCTTTGCATGCATGCGGTACTTCCAGAAATTGCGGTAGTAACGCGGACAGAGCGCCACGATCACCTGCGCATTGGCGAACCAGTCCTGCCCTGCCAGTAGAGTCAGCGCGACATCCTGCAGATTGTCCACCTCCACACCAAGCGGCTCCAGGGCATGATCGACGGGAAGATAATGGTAAATCCCATCCGCGATACCCGACACGTTGCGGATCAATAGATACGCGTCCAACGGATGCAGGCCGCCACCCGACGGACTTGAGCGCTTGAGAAACACGGTTTCCGGATCGGCCTCCAGCACTGCATTTGCAGCGAAGGTTCGCTCGATGATCCGCGCAAACACCGCAGCATCCATGTGCGCATCGGTTTCGAAATTTCTGCAGGTGGTACGACGTCGGAGCACTGTGTCCAGGTAGCCGTGGTCATGGGCGCGTGCGAGGCAGATTGCATCGGTCGTTCCCCGTCGCACCTGCTCGGGCGGCGGCGGGCCGAAGGTCCGCAGCAATGCGCTTGCAGTGTCCGCGCCTGCGTCCTTGGCTGCCTGCGCTGAGTCGACATCATTCCAACGGGTAAAGGCGTGATAGGTCGCTGCGAGTGGATGCCACTGGCTGTGGCGCTGTACGGTATCGCGCTGTTGTGCCGGATGCGTCTGTTCGCTGTCTTCTAGTAGCAGACCCTTGTCTAACAGCGATCGCACAACAGATGGGTCTTTAATGGTCGTGGCGTCTTGCCAGTTGCTCGGACTCACCCGGCCCAACACAAGCGCCTCCGTTTCGGTCAGCACACACTCCGCATCCAGATGCGGCGCAAGCGCCACCCAGCGTAATGCACGCGAGGTACCGGCACCTCCTGCGCACAAATCGACAAGATCAATCGCAACAGACTCTCTGGGCTCGAGATAGACAACCGCACAACGCCTTACCCGCATGTTCTTGAACTCATCTTTAGATTGATCTTCTAGCGGTCTGGACTTAGATTTCTTGAAGACCTCCCTACCATTGAAGAGCATGAACGAGAACGAGAAAGGCCCTGCCCCGCTACAACCGGACACCGCGCACAGGCTGCTGGATCTTCTGGCAACCGATGATGGATTCCGCGATCTGTTCAAGAACGACCCGAAGGCCGCACTGGTGCAGGTCGGCCACCCCCCCGAGGATGCAGCACTGCTCGCCGCTCAACTCAAGGTAGAAACCCTGGCCGACAAGGCTTCCATCGCACAGGCACGCGACGACATCCACGTCAGCCTGACGTCGTCGGTCAATATGCAGCCGATTCGACTCAATGTTCCCTCGGGATCGACGCCCCAGCTCAAGAAGTAATCGTGCTGCGGCAAATGACATCCTGGTTCATTTGCCGCCAGCCTTCATGGCATCGAAGACATTCATCGGCTGCTGGCACCACCCACAGCCGCCGAACTCGGCATAAGCGCGCCCATGTGCGTTTTTCAGCCACCTGGATTCGTTTGCCGCAGAACGTTGATCGTTCAAAGACGTGTACGCCTCTTTCAGGACGACGTGATACTGGTACGCCTCAGTACCATCCAGACGCGGCTTGAGCAGCTGGACGGCCTCGCTGGCGCGCCCCTCAAGGAGCGCCGTCCGTGCCTGCAGTAGCAAGACCAGCTCGGCCACAGAGGGCATCTTGGCCAGCTCCGGCTTGGCCATGAGGGTCTGCAAGACCGCCTTGGCCGTTGCCGCGTGCCCCAGGCGTTGCCCTAACAATGCCAAGGAAGCGGCGACCACGGCATTGGAGCGCTGGCTGAAACCATCCGCGCTTGTTGAGATGCTCGCCAACGCCTCAGGAACCGTCGCCTTGATCGTCGCCAGGACCTCGGCATGCTGTCCCTGCGCATATTGGGCTGCGGCCATGGCGACGACCGATTGGCGATAGCGTGTCGACGTGTGCTCTATCCCGTTGGAAAGACGCTGTATTTCTGGAAGCGCCTTGTCGCTGCGCCCTTCATCGATATAGATGGAGACCTGATCGAAATAGGCGACATCCAGGCGTTTCTCGTCCGGCCAGATGGCATGCGCAGCCGGAAAATCTCCCATCACCGCCAGGGTGATCGCTTCCCAGACCGCAGCCGATGCCAGACCTGACGCTCTTGCCGAGCGAAATGCTGCCAGTGCTTCCTTCTTTTTCCCCAACGCCAACTGCATCCGACCGAGAAGCTCTAATGCCAACGGATCATATTCGTAGCGCGACGATGCCGCACTCTTGGCATAGACAAGCGCCTCACTGTAGCGATTGCGCGCCTCCAGCGCGTACGCCGTATTTTCGGCCGCAGCGAAATCATCCGGATACAGATTGGCCATCTGCATCCATTTCTCGTATGCGTTTATTGGATCCTTGATCTGTGCGTACCACGCGTCCAGGTAGACCTGCTCGCGCGGAGGAAGCTTTTCTCGGAAGCTGAGGGCTTTTTCCAGATAAGGCAATCCAAGGAGTGGCTCTTCCAAGTAATAATTACAGCGCGCGACGCCGACATTGGCCAGTGCAAATGTCGGATCAAGCTCCACGGCCCTCATGTAATAGTCGCGTGCACGCCGATAATGCCCGGTGCCAAATTCGCGCTGCGCCAGGGCGTACGCGTTCAATGCATCCATGTTTGCAGTGGACACGCGCGGCAACGGTGCAGAATTCACCTTGATCGACGCTAGCGTTTCGCCAAGTCCTGCGCGCAGATTGGAGCTGACTGCGTCAATGGAAGACAGCAGGGAGCGCTGGCCGCGGCCCTCCGAGTGATACATGTAGATCGTCGCCTGCGTGACAGGATCGATCACTTCGACGGTGACCCGGAGGTTTCCGCCGACATCCGCCACGCTGGGCAATATCAGGGCTTTGGCGCCCGAGCGCAGGGCGATTTGCGCACCCAATGCACGATCGATCTTGGCACGATCACTCTGCTTCATCAGTTCCAGCATGTCGTGCGCGCGTTTCTCGGACACGAGGTTGACGTGCTTGGACTGCTGGAGACTGAGCCGTAACGCCTGCTGCAACGGGTCATCCAGCACGGCGCTGTCGGTGAGGTTGTGCAGGTCGCCGACCACCACCCAATCGCGTTCGGCAAAAGCGATGGCAGGCTCCGGACGACCGATGACCCACAAGATGCCGGCGGTCAGCACGATCAATGCGACCTCCGTCGCCAACGCCGCCGGCCGGCGCCACAACGGCACATCGCGCCACGCCTTGGCGGAGTTTTTCGGGGTGCGCAGCGGGGTCAGGCCGACTTCGCCGACCTCGTAGATTTCCATCGGCGTGGGCACGCCTTTGAAGCGCCAGCGTCCGTGGGATTTCCACAGGATGCGCTCGACCCGCTCGCCCAGTTCGCGCGCGGCGCGGTGCGTCAGCGATTCGGCCACGGCCGAGATCAGGATCTGCCCAGGCCGCGCCATCGACATCAGGCGTGCGGCGGTCGGTTTGGCCAGGCCTTCGACTTCCAGCGGTTTGGCACCGATGCTCACCGCCTCGTCGCTGTTGCGCCAGGTCAGCACTTCGCCGACATGCAGGCCTTGACGCGCACACAAAATGAGCGCGTGGGCATCGCTCATCGCCTTGAGCCCACGCGCGTAATCCAGCGCAAAGCCCAACCCGTCGATCGGGCGGTCGAACAACAGCAGCAAGCCGTCGGAGCGGTCGATCAGGCGGCCGCGCCACTGCTGCTGCAGCTTGACCACCAACCGATCGTGTTCGCGAAACAGCGCGGCGGCGGCGTTGTCGCCGATGCGTTCGACCAGTGCGGTCGAATCGCACAGATCGGTGAGCAACAGGGTTCGCAGACGGGGCGCCTGCATCGCCTCCGACGACGCGTCCTTGCGTGCGTGGGTGCGGGCGCTCATGCCTTAGCGATGCCCCGGTGCATGCGTGGTACCGGATGGCAGCGGCGCAAGCGCTTCGTGCATGGCCAACACATTGCCGCCCTGGCGCTTGGCTTCGTACAGCGCGCTGTCGGCGAGCGTGTACCAGTCGTTCCAGGCCGCATCGGCATCGATCATGCACAGGCCGACGCTCACCGAGCAGCCCTGCTCGCTCTGGCCGTTGCACAGGCGCGCCTCCACCGCGCGCACGATGCACTCGCCAATGTGGTGCACCAGTTCCGGGGTGCCTTGTGCAACCAGCACGCAGAATTCGTCGCCGCCGAGACGGCAGGCAAGGTCACCTTCGGCGATGACCGAACGCAACGCATGCGCCACGTTCTGCAACACGCGGTCGCCGGCAAGATGACCGAACTCGTCGTTGATGCGCTTGAAGCGGTCGCAGTCGATCAGGATCAGGCCGACGCCCGGCACGTTGCCGGCACGTCGGCATTCCTGCAGATACAGCGCCAGACCGCGCCGGTTGTGCAACCCGGTCAGCTCGTCGGTACGGCTGAGTTCTTCGGTGTGGTTGAGCTGATGCGAGGTGACGTAGAGATTATCCAGCGCCGCTTCCAGATCGTGGTTGCGACGGCGCAGCTGGCGGATCAGCAACTGCTCGTTGTTGACCACGCGCACGATGGAGCGGCGCAGGAAATGCGCGACCATCGAAGGGTCGTGGTCGACCAGGCGCTGAAAATCGTCGTGCGCCAGTTCGATCAGGCGGCTGTCCATGGATGCGCTGGCACCGGCACTGCGCGCATGATCGCCGATCAGCAGCCCGAGTTCGCCAAAAAATTCGCCCGGGCCCAGATGCTTGAGCATCAGATCCTCGCCGAAATCCAGGTCGATCTGGCCACTCACCACGATGAACATCTGCGTGCCGATCGCACCGCGCTCGAACAGCGCCTGGCCTGCCGCAAGCTCACGGGTACGGCCGAAACGGGCGAAAAACGCCAGTTCGTCAGCGGTCATCAACGCATGCAGC
This sequence comes from Xanthomonas sp. WCS2018Noco2-27, assembly GCF_031843525.1. Taxonomy (NCBI): domain Bacteria; kingdom Pseudomonadati; phylum Pseudomonadota; class Gammaproteobacteria; order Lysobacterales; family Lysobacteraceae; genus Xanthomonas; species Xanthomonas sp. WCS2018Noco2-27. Next base: position 205,318 of record NZ_JAVTIK010000006.1, read on the forward strand.
CCGTCCGAGAGCGTCTTGGCGACGCTGCCCGTCGGCTCGACTGCGCCTGCGGTGTTGTGGCAAGTCATCCTGTTTCCTTAGGCCGGCCTGCAACGTTAGCCCATGGACAAATCCTACAGGACCCCCTTGTTCAGCACCAGATCACACTTGTTCTCATTACAAAAGAGACGAATTGTCGGGTACCGCTTTAAAAAAAAGGGCCCGGTTTCCCGAGCCCTTCCCCCTCCCGGGGTGGCGAAACGTGGGCAGCCCGCTGCAGGCTAGGCCGCCTTCTCGCCGTGAAACTGTTCTTCTTCGGTAGAGCCGCGCAGCGCGGTGGTGGACGACTGCCCCTGCTGAATCGCCTGCGTCACCGCATCGAAGTAGCCGGTGCCCACTTCGCGTTGATGCTTGACCGCAGTGAAGCCCATTTCTGCCGCATCGAATTCGGCTTGTTGCAGCTCGACGAAGGCGCTCATCTGGCGGCGCGCATAGCCGTGCGCCAGGTGGAACATGCCGTAGTTGAGTGCATGGAAACCAGCCAGGGTGATGAACTGGAATTTATAGCCATAGCTCGCCAGCTCGGTCTGGAATTTGGCAATGGTGGCATCGTCGAGATTCTTCTTCCAGTTGAAGCTGGGCGAGCAGTTATAGGCCAGCAACTTGCCTGGAAACTTGGCATGGATGGCCTGTGCAAATGCACGCGCGAATTCCAGATCCGGCTTGCCGGTCTCGCACCAGATCAGATCCGCATACGGTGCGTACGCCAACCCGCGGCTGATGGCTTGATCCAGCCCGTTGCGGGTTTTGAAGAAACCTTCGACGGTGCGCTCACCGGTAGTGAACGGCTGATCGTTGGCATCCACGTCGCTGGTGATCAGATCGGCCGCTTCTGCGTCGGTGCGTGCAATCAGCAGCGTCGGCACACCCAAGACATCGGCGGCCAGGCGCGCGGCGTTCAATTTTTCGATGGCTTCGCGCGTGGGCACCAGCACCTTGCCACCCATGTGGCCGCACTTCTTGACCGATGCCAGCTGATCTTCGAAATGCACGCCGGCAGCGCCGGCTTCGATCATCGCCTTCATCAGCTCGAAGGCGTTGAGCACGCCGCCAAAACCGGCTTCGGCATCGGCCACGATGGGCTGCAGGAAGTCGATAGTGTCGTTACCTTCGGCATGATGCAGTTGATCTGCGCGCAGCAAGGTGTTGTTGATGCGCTTGACCACCGCCGGCACCGAATCGGCCGGGTACAACGACTGATCCGGATACATCTGCCCGGCCAGGTTGGCATCGGCTGCCACCTGCCAGCCGCTCAGGTAGATCGCCTTCAAGCCGGCCTTGACCTGCTGCATCGCCTGGTTGCCGGTCAACGCGCCCAGGGCGTTGACGAACGGGGTGGCGTGCAATGAAGTCCACAATTTGTCCGCGCCCAAGCGCGCCAACGAATGCTCCACATGCACGGTGCCGCGCAGGCGCACCACATCGGCGGCGGTGTAGTTGCGGGTGATGCCGGTCCAGCGCGGGTTGGTGGTCCAGTCCTGCTGCAGTTGTTCGGCGTTTTGCAGTGCGGTGCTCATCTTGCGTTCTCCTGAAAAGGGACGACGGATGGAACGAGGAAGAAACGGCGTGCATGACACGGCATGCGGCATGGCGGGGCCGTCGTTGCGCATGCGCGCAACGGGCGGTGTACTGCGTGGAGGTGAGAAGTGCAGCGACAGCATGCGAGGTGTCGCTGCAACGCGGTGATTAATCGATCAGTTGGTACGCCGGCACGGTAAGAAAGTCCGCCAGTTCATCGGCGCGGCTGAGTTCTTCCAGCAACGCAATGGCTTCATCGATTCGCGCTGCGCCGGGGAGTGCCGTGGTTGTGCCCAACCGTGCCGGCAATGCGCGCAAGGTTGCCTGCAACAGCTGTTGATCGATGGCGGTGCCGTCGTCCAGATGCTGGCCGTGATGCAGCCACTGCCACAGCTGCGCGCGGCTGATTTCGGCGGTGGCGGCGTCTTCCATCAGGTTGTGGATCGGCACGCAACCGTTGCCATCCAGCCAGGCCGCCAGATACCGCACGCAGACTTCGACATTGCCTTCGAAACCGGCGCGGGTGACGCTACCGGCGGACGGTGCGATCAACATGTCGCGCGTCACCTGCACATCGTTGCGCAACACATGCTGCTGATGCGCGGTGGGCATGTGTTCGTCGAACAGTTTCATCGCCACCGGAATCAAGGCCGGATGCGCCACCCAGGTGCCATCGTGGCCGGCGCTGACCTCGCGCAGCTTGTCGGCGCGCACGCGGGCCATGGCCTGCTCGTTGGCGGCCTCGTCGTGGTTGATCGGAATCTGCGCGGCCATCCCGCCCATCGCATGCGCGCCACGGCGGTGACAGGTCTTGATCAGCAGTTCCGAATACGCCTTCAAAAACGGCTGGGTCATGGTGACCTGGCCACGCTCCGGCAACACGCGGTCGCGGTGCGCACGAAAGGTCTTGAGATACGAAAAGATGTAGTCCCAGCGCCCGCAATTGAGCCCGACGATGCGCTCGCGCAGCGCGTGCAGGATCTCGTCCATCTCGAACACCGCCGGCAGCGTTTCGATCAGCACGGTGACCTTGATCTGCCCATGCGGCAGACCAAGCATCGCTTCGATATGCGCCAGCGCGGTGTCCCATAGCGCGGCTTCTTCCATGCTCTGCAACTTGGGCAGATACAGGTACGGGCCGCGGTCCTTGGCCAGCAGTGCGCGGCCGTTATGAAAGGCGAACAGTGCCGCATCGAACAGGCCGCCGGCCAGCGGCTGGCCATCGATGTGGACGTGTTTTTCGTCCAGGTGCCAACCGCGCGGGCGGACGATCAGCACCGCGCGCTCGGCTTCCGGGCGCAACGCGTAGTGCTTGCCATTGGGCGCATCGAAGCTGAGATCGCCGCGCACGGCGGCGGCCAGGGTGCGCTGGCCGGCCAGCAGGTTGCGCCAGGTCGGCGCGGTGGAATCCTCGAAGTCGGCCATGAACACCTTGGCACCGGAGTTCAGTGCGTTGATGACCATCTTCGGATCGGTCGGGCCGGTGATCTCGACGCGGCGGTCCTGCAGCGCCGCCGGCAGCGCGGCAACGCCCCAGTCGCCCTCGCGGATGGCGCGGGTGTCGGCACGGAAGTCCGGTAGCTGGCCGGCGTCGAAGGCGGCCTGGCGGGCACGTCGCTGGGCCAGCCGCTGCTGGCGGCCAGGCTCGATCGCCCGATGCAGCGACACCAGCAGCGCCAGCGCGGCCGGCGGCAGCAGCTCCGCCTGCCCTGCGACCTGGGTGGTCAGCGACAGACCGGGCGTGGCGTGGGCGGTGGGACGTGAAGCGAAAGCGGTGGCAGACATGTGGAGGTCCTTGTGCATCCGGACCTGCACCGTGCGCCCCGAGCAACTATTTGACAAAGCAGTTTTATCAATGCTGTAAATAAGCTGGACTTATACTCGCGCTGGAAGCCCGCCCGACATGGCGCCAACCCCTCGATTTTCCTACAAATCCGATCGCCTCAAGCCACTGCGCGCGTTCTGTCAGACGGTCCGTCTGGGCTCGGTCTCACGGGCCGCTGAGGCGCTATACGTCAGTCAGCCGGCGGTGACACTGCAATTGCAGGCGCTGGAGCGCGACCTGGGGGTGGCCTTATTCGAGCGCTCCGGGCGACGCCTGGCGCCCAGCCGGGAGGGCCAGTTGCTCTACGACATGGCACTGCCGCTGGTGGAAAGCCTGGACGGCCTGGAAGCGAGCTTTCGCGAGAAGGTTCGCGGGCTGGATGCCGGCGAGCTCAACATCGCCGCCAACAGTTCCACCATCCTGTATCTGCTGCCGCGCATCGTGGCGAACTTTCGCGCCCGCCATCCGGACGTGCGGCTGACCCTGCACAACGCGATCAGCGCCGACGGCACCGACCTGTTGCGCGAGGATGCGGTGGACCTGGCGGTCGGCTCGATGCTGGATGTGCCAGCCGACCTCAACTACGCGCCGGTGTATCGCTTCGAGCAGCTGTTGATCACCCCGCCCGATCACCCGCTGGCGCACAAGGCCACGGTGTCGCTGCAGGATCTCTCGCCCTATCCGCTGATCCTGCCGCCACGTCGGCAGGTGACCTATCGCCTGGTCGACCTGATTTTTCAGCAGGCGCGCGTACCCTACACGGTGGCGCTGGAAGTGGGCGGCTGGGAAGTGATCAAGCAGTACGTGGCGATGGGCATGGGCATTTCCATCGTCACCGCGATCTGCGTGACCGAGGCCGATCGCGACAAGCTGGCAACGCGCTCGCTCAAGGAATACTTCCCCACCCGCAGCTATGGCGTGGTGGTGCGCAAGGGCAAGTATCTGTCGCCGCAGGCACGCGCGTTTATCGAATTAATCCAGCCGGATCTGTTTACGCCGCGCGGGTATGACGAGAGCGGCGATTCGGAGCGCTAACAACATCGCTCTCGCAGCGAGCGATGCGGCCAGCGATAACTGATTTAACGCCCCTGCGCACCGTCGCCGTCGCACCGTGCGGGACGCTGATACTGCCCAACACCGCGGCACCGCATGCACGAAACCGTTGCACAGGCGATGAGTTGCGTGGCCTTACTCGGGAGCCCCGTGTAGCTCGGCAGTGCGCGCTCGCAAGTCTCACGTAGATGACAACAAGGCGCGTTTGGTAACGCCTGCTTGTGTGCACAGGCGCAGCTGAAGGCCAACAACTAGAGCGCGTTGGTCAGATGCGCTCGGACAGCGCGAATGAACCAAAGTGTGCGGGCAGCAGTGCCGAGTGCAGGCACCGCCCACGCCGCCCGATGGATGCGAAGCCGTGTTGCCTGCGGCACTTACTCGCGCCCGTAAAGCCCTAGAAACATCTCCACCGCCGACTCGGCCACCTGCGCCTGCTGGGCGGGCGACAGCGGCGACTGGCCCATCGCCAACTGCGGCCAGAACGCGAACCCCTTCACCAGCGCCTGCAATTGCTGCGAGGCGAATTCCGCATCGACCGCTGCCAGGCGGCCATCGGCCAGCGCGGCGCGCAGCCAGGTGGTGGTGCCCTCTTCCTTGCTGCCCAGTTGCGCCAACAGGGCGCGCGCGCGTTCGGGCGAGTGGATGCATTCGGCAATCGCCACGCGCGACAGATCGATAAAGGCGGCATCGTCGAGCAGCCGCAGCTTTTGCTGCAGCAATTGCGTCAACTGCGTGCGCAATGATTGGTCGGGGCGATAAACCAGACTCACTGCCTCGGCACTGCGTTGCCACAGCCCGCGCAGGATCTCGCCGAACAACGTGTCCTTGCTGGAGAAATGGTTGTAGACGGTGCGCTTGGACACGCCCGCCGTCGCGGCCACGCGGTCCATGCTGGTGGCCTCGAACCCGTGCTGGCTGAATTCGGCGATGGCCGCTTCGAGAATGGCGTGGCGCTTGCGGTCGGTAAGCCGCTGCGGTGCCGGCGCTGCGTCGGATGAACTGGACATGGCGCAATGTTACACCGAGCAGTTTACATTCCCAAAATAAAACTACACTGTGTAGTGTAACTAAAGCGCCGGCACCGCCGGTTCGCCCGCCCCCAACGATGGATAGCGTCGTGCTCACCCAGTCCCGCCACCTGCCACCTACCGCTTCGCATGCCGCCTCGCCGCAGTTCCGCAACGGCCGGTTCCGCAACGCACTGCCCACCCGCTTGAGTCAGCCCGGTGTGTTGGCTGGCCTGCGCCTGCTGTGGGAAGTGCTGTTCAACAAGCCCGCGCACACGGTGCCGTCGCAGGCGCTGCCGGTGCTGCCACTGAGCGCGGCGCAGCTGCGCGACGCGCCCGACCATAGCCTGTTCCGGCTGGGCCATTCCACGGTGCTGATGAAACTGCGTGGCGGCCTGTGGTTGACCGACCCGGTGTTCTCCAAGCGCGCCTCGCCGTTCGCGTTTGCCGGCCCCAAGCGCTTCCATGCGCCGCCGATCGCGCTGGACGACCTGCCGCCGCTGGCCGGCGTGCTGTTGTCGCACAACCACTACGACCATCTGGACCGCGCCACCATCCGCGCCCTGGCCGACCGCGTCGGTGTATTCGTCGCGCCGCTGGGCGTGGGCGATCTGCTGGTGCGCTGGGGCGTGGACCCGGGCAAGGTGCGGCAGCTGGATTGGTGGCAATCGGTGGACGTGGGTGGCCTGACCCTCACCGCCACCCCGTCGCGGCATTTTTCCGGCCGCGGCCTGTTCGACCGCGACCGCACGCTGTGGTGCTCGTGGGCGATCCAGGACGCCGATCTGCGGGTGTTCTTCAGCGGCGACGGCGGCTATGGCCCGCACTTCAAGACGATCGGCCAGCGTCTGGGGCCGTTCGATGTGGCGCTGATCGAAAACGGCGCCTACGACCAGATGTGGCCGGACGTGCACATGCAACCGGAGCAGAGCCTGCAGGCGTTTATCGATATCGGCGGCCGTACCTTGCTGCCGATCCACAACGGCACCTTCGACCTGGCCATGCATGTCTGGTCCGAGCCGCTGGAACGCATCGTGGCGCTGGCAGCGGACGCGAACGTCGCGCTGGCCACCCCGCACATGGGCGAACGGGTGGATTTACGCAGCCCGGCCACCGGCGAGCGCTGGTGGCGCACGCTGCCCGAAACGCTGGCGTTGGCGCAATGAGCGGCTGGACCCTGGCCGACCTGCCACCGCAGCGCGCAAAAGTGGCGGTCATCACCGGCGCCAGCGTGGGCGGGCTGGGCTATGAGACCGCGCTGGCGTTGGCCGGTGCCGGCGCCAGCGTGGTGCTGACTGCGCGCAACGCCGACAAGGGCGAAGCCGCACGGCAGGCGCTGCTCGCCGTGCATCCGCACGCCACGGTGCGCGTGGAAACGCTGGACCTTGCACACCTGGCATCGGTGCGCGCGTTCGCCGAGCGACTTGGCGCGCGCCAGCAATGGGTGGACCTGCTGATCAACAATGCCGGCGTGATGGCGCCGCCGCAGCGGCAGACCACCGCCGACGGGATGGAGCTGCAGTTCGGCAGTAATTATCTGGGGCATTTCGCGCTGACCGCGCAGCTGCTGCCGTTGCTGCGCGCGGCAGCGGCGCCGCGTGTGGTCAACCTGTCGAGTCTGGCGCATCGCAGTGCCCGCATTGATTTCGATGATCTGCAGACCGCACGCCCGTATCGGCCGTGGAAGGCGTATGGCCAGTCCAAGCTGGCGATGTTGATTTTCAGCATGGAACTGCAGCGGCGCAGCGACGCGCAAGGCTGGGGCCTGCGCGCGATCGCCGCGCATCCCGGTCTGGCGCGTACCGCCCTGATCGCCAACGGACCGGCGGCTGGTGGTCGCCGCACCGCGATCGGTGCAGCGACCGCGCTGCTGGGGCCTTACATCAGCCACTCCGCGGCCGCCGGCGCGCTCCCCACGTTGTATGCCGCCACCGACCCGCAGGCACAGGGTGGCAGGTATTACGGCCCGGATGGCCTGTTCGAACTGAAGGGCGCCCCCGCCCCGGCCACCATCGCCCGCCAGGTCCACGACCGACAGGTGGCAACGCGCTTATGGGAGTCCTCCTGCACGCTGGCGGACGTGGCGTTCTGATCACGACGCGCTGCAGGCGGTTGCACATCGGCTGCGCGTGTTCGCCTGCAGGCCCGCACGCGCTGTGCGGGCACCGCCGCGCCGGCGACTACAGCCGGTTCCACTCCAGGCCTTCGCCGCGCCGGTAGTACACCGCAACCGCCTTGCCGTACACCGCCGAGGCATCGACAAAACCGAAGTAGCGCCCATCCAGGCTATCGCCGCGGTGGTCGCCCACCGCCAATACCTTGCCGGCCGGCACGCGGACATCGTGCAGATCCGGCCCACCGCCGGCATCCAGATTCAGGTGCGCAATGCGCGCACCGAAGCGCTCGCGCTCACCCTCGTCATCGATCTGCAGCGGTTGGCCGTTGATGGATAAATGCCCATTGCGCAGATCCGCACGGTCGCCTGCCACTGCCACCACGCGCTTGATCAACCGCGTGCCATCGCGCGGCGAATCGAACACCGCCACATCCCCACGCTGCGGTCGGTCGCCATCGATGACGATGCGGTTGCTCAGCGGCAATCGCCAGCCGTAGGCGTGCATATCCACTACCACGCGATCGCCCGGCTGCAAGGTCGGCTGCATCGAGCCGCTGGGCACCTGGTAGTGATTGGCAAACGAGGAGCGCGCAGCGGTCAGCAAGACCAGCATGACCAGTAGCGGCAGCAGTTCCTTGCGCGACCACTGTGCGGCGCGCTGAAGGCGGGAGGTGGGATGCGATGGGTGCATGGGAGATCTGTCGGGTGGTCGGCAGCCGGCTTGGCGCTTCGACGATGCGCCTGGGCGTCGGGCCCTGGAAGTGACGAAAGACATGGCAAGGGCCGTTGTTGCGTGTGGGGACTTGCGCGAGTAAGCAAGCGTGCTTCATCAGCCGGTAGCTGATCGAGCAACAACGAAACACGTCCTTATCCCGTTGCGCTGCGATAGGTTCGCAATCCGCGGGATACATTTTTATCAGGGACGTGCATGTTCCTTACAAAAATCTCGCGCATCCATGCACGCCGCCCTGCGGGTTGTCGCGACCGTACCTGCCGCTGCGGCATGGGGATCAGCAAGCCAATGGCCAAAACAACAACAACCACAACCGTAGGTTTACTGCACCTTCCCGATTGCGCCAACGCAAACGGGATGGCACAAGGGCCATCCCGTTTCGTCTACTGCAAGCGCTCACCGGTGCAAACAAAGCCACCCAAACGCATCGCTTATTCCGTCAAACCACGATTTTCCAGAAATGCCTTGACGCTGGGATCCTTGCCGCGGAAATCGCGGTACAGCGTGGCCGAATCGACGGTGTTGCCGCGTGAGAGTATCTTGGCGCGGAAAATGTCGCCGTTCTTGCGGTTCAAGCCACCATTTTCCTCGAACCATTCGAAGGCATCGTCGTCGAGCACTTCCGACCAGAGGTAGGCGTAATAGCTGGCGGCATAACCCATCTCCCAGATATGGTTGAAATAGCTGCTGTGATACCGCGGCGGCACGTCAGCCATGTCCAGCTTGAAGCGCTTGAGCGCATCGGTCTCGAACCGGCCCACGTCCTGCAAGGGTGCATCGGCCGGCAGGGTGTGCCAGGCCAGATCGAGTAGCGATGCCGACAGGGTCTCGGTGATCGTGTAGCCGCTATTGAAGCTCTTGGCCTTCTTGATCTTTTCCACCAGCTCGGCCGGCATCACTGCGCCGGTTTGATAATGCTTGGCATAGTTGGCGAAGACCTTGGGATCGGAGGCCCAGTGCTCGTTGAACTGCGAGGGAAATTCCTTGAAGTCGCGCGGCGTTTTGGTTCCGGAAATCCCCGCGTAGGTCACCTTGGAGAACATGCCGTGTAGCGCGTGGCCGAACTCATGGAACATCGTGGTGACGTCGTCGAAACTCAGCAACGCCGGCTGGCCAGCAGCGGGCTTGGTGAAGTTGCAGACGTTGTAGACCACCGGCTTGGTGCCGGTCAGGCCGTCCTGTTCGACGAACACGTCCATCCACGCGCCACCGGACTTGCTGTCGCGTTTGAAATAGTCGGTGTAGAACAGCGCCATCGAGGTGCCGTCTGCATCGAACACCTCGTATACCTTCACGTCCGGATGGTAGGTGGGAATGTCGGTGCGCTGCTTGAAGGTGATGCCGTAGAGCTGGTTGGCCGCATAGAAAACCCCGTTCTGCAGCACGTTATCCAGTTCGAAGTACGGCTTGATCTGCGACTCATCCAGATCGTACTTGGCCTTGCGTACCTGCTCGGCATAGAAGTCCCAGTCGGAAGCGGCCAACTTGAAACCGCCCTTCTGGGCATCGATGACTTTCTGAATCTCGGCTGCTTCGCGGCGCGTCTTGGCCGTGGCCGCCGGCACGGTGTCGGTCAGCAGCTTTAGCGCCGCAGCCGGGGTCTTGGCCATCTGGTCGTTCAGTACGTAAGCGGCATAGCTGTCGTAGCCCAACAGCTTGGCGCGTTGAGCGCGCAACTGCGCCAGTCGCTGCACCACCTTGCGCGTGTCGTTATCATCGCCCTGTTCGGTGCGCTTCTGCGAAGCCTGCATGATCTGCGCACGCAACGCACGATCCTTCAACGAGGCGAGAATGGGCTGCTGGGTAGTGTTCTGCAAGGTCAACAGATACTTGCCGTCGAACTTGCGCTGCTTGGCGGCATCGGCGGCGGCGGCGATATCGCCCTCGCTCAAGCCAGCCAGCCGGGCCTTGTCGTCCACAACCACCGCAGCGGCGGCCGTGGCAGCCACCAGCTTCGCGTGGAATTGCGTGGACAGCGTGGTTTCCTCCACATTGAGCTTGCCCACGGTGACCTTGTCGGCATCGGACAACAGCGCGCCGGATGCGACGAACCCTTTGTATGTGATCTCGACCAGGCGCTTTTGCTCCGGATTGAGCTTCATCGCATCGGACTGGTCATGCACCGCCTTGATGCGCGCAAACAGCTTGGGATCCAGAAGAACTTCATTACTATGCGCCGCCAGCTTGGGCCCGAGCTCCTCCTGGATTTTCTCGCGTGCCGTATTGGTATCGGCAGAGATCACCCCGAAGAAAATATCCGACACGCGCGACAGTAGCTCGCCGCCGCGACCGAATGCTTCGATGGTGTTTTCGAAGGTCGCCGGTTCGGGGTTGGCGGTGATCTTGCGCACGTCCGCAAGTTCCAGACGTATGCCTTCCTCGAAGGCAGGCAGATAATCACTGTCCTGGATTTTGTCGAATGGCGGCGCCTTGAACGGCAGCGTACTGGCGGTCAATAACGGATTGGACCTGGCTACAGAAGACTGGCTGGTGGCGGTATTGCCGGTCGTGGTCGCGGGCTGCGTATCCGGCGCTTCTTTTCCGGAACAGGCAGCGAGCGCCAGGGTAATGGCAGCTGCCAGAATTAGGGTACGCGACATGGAGTATGGAATTCCTGAGTGATCACAGCAGCCGGCAACGTTAATAGCTTTTCCGGCATCGAGCATGTGCTGCCGAACTGATCGGCATGGCGGGGTTAAGGACAGCGCTTGCTGTTGCAGAAGATGCGATGACCTCATTGAAGGCGATAGGGCAGCGATAGTGCCCATGCGCAATGGCCGATGACTTGGCGAGAGCGAATGACTGGCGATAAAAACGAAACGGGATGGCACCGCCATCCCGTTTCGTTCACAGATTAAGGATTGCCGATCACTCCGCCAACCCGCGGTTTTTTAGCAGTGCCTTGACGCTTGGATCCTTGCCACGAAAATCGCGATACAGCTGACTCACATCCACCGAATTACCAGGCGCGAGAATCTTGGCGCGGAAGAGATCCCCATTTTTCCGCGTCAAACCGCCGTTCTCGCTGATCCACTCGAACGCGTCATCGTCGATGACCTCCGACCAGAAGTACGCGTAGTAACTCGCCGCATAACCACGGCTCCAGATATGGTCGAAATAACTGGCGCCATAGCGTGGCGGAACCTCAGGCAGGTCAACCTTGTAACGCTTCAGCGTGTCGGCCTGCATGGCACTCACATCCTGCATCTCTGCGGTCGCTGGTTGGCCATGCAAGGCCAGGTCCACAATCTGCGCCGAGAGTGACTCGGTCATTAGATATCCGCTGTTGAAGGTCTTTGCATTCTTCAGCTTCTTCACCAGCGCCTCCGGCATCGCCTCGCCGGTCTTGTAGTGCTTTGCGTAGTGCGCGAAAACAGATGGGTCGGTCGCCCAGTGCTCATTGAACTGCGAGGGGAATTCAGAAAAATCTCGCGGCGTAGCGGCGCTATCCAACGAGGAATACTTCACTGTCGACAACATGTAATGCAGCGCATGGCCGAACTCGTGAAACATCGTGGTGACTTCTTCCATGCTTAGCAACGCAGCCTGCCCATCGGCCGGCTTGCTGAAGTTGCACACGTTATAGATCACCGACTTGGCGCCAGTGAGTCCATTGCGCTGGACCAAGGAGCCTGCCCACGAACCACCGGACTTGCTCTCCCGCTGGAAATAGTCCGTGTAAAACAGCGCCAACGAGGTGCCGTCTACATCGAAGACTTCGTAGACCTTTACGTCTGGGTGATAGGTCGGGATATCGGTGCGCTGCTTGAAGGTGATCCCGTACAGCTGTGTGGCCGCATAGAAGACGCCATCATTGAGCACGGTATCCAAGGCGAAATACGGCTTGATCTGCGATACGTCCAGATCGTATTTGGCCTTGCGCACCTGCTCGGCGTAAAAATCCCAATCCGACGCAGCCAACGTAAAGCCGCCATGCTGCGCATCGATCAGCGCCTGGATCTGTGCCGTTTCCCGGCGTGCCTTGGCCGTGGCGGCAGGCACCGTGTCGGTCAGCAATTTCAGTGCCACCTGCGGCGTTCTGGCCATCTCGTTGCGCAGGCTGTAGGCCGCATAGCTGTCGTACCCAAGCAGGCTGGCGCGCTGCGCACGTACCTGCAACAAGCGCTTGATGGTGTCACGCGTATCATTGGCATCGCCCTGCTCGGCGCGTTTTTCCGAGGCCTGCAGTATCTGCGCACGCAATGCGCGATCCTTCAGCGAGGCCAGCACCGGCTGCTGCGTGGTGTTTTGCAGACTCAGAAGATATTTGCCCTCAAGTTTGCGCGCCTTGGCAGCAGCAGCGGCGGCGGCGATATCGCCCTCGCTCATGCCGTCGAGCCTTGTCTTGTCGTCCACCACCACCGCAGCGGCCAAAGCTGCGGCCGTCAATTTATTGTGGTACTGGGTGGTGAGGTTGGTCTCTTCCAAGTTGAGCTTGCGCAAGGTGGCTTTGTCTGCATCGGAAAGCTGCGCTCCGGCCTTGATGAAGCTGTCATAGCCGTGCTCGAGCAGGCGCAGCTGTTCCGGCGTCAGTGCGAGCGTATCGCGCCGATCGTAAAGGATCTTGAAGCGTGCAAACAGCTTCGCATCCAGTGCGATCTCATCGCCGAGGGTGGCCAGCTTGGGGCCGATGTCTTCATCGATTTTCTGCCGCGCAGCGTTGGTATCGGCAGTTGAAATGCCTAAGAAGATGTTGGAGACATATGCGAGTGTTGCGCCGCTGCGTTCCAGCGCCTCAACCGTGTTCTCAAAGGTGGGTGGCTCCGGGTTTTCGGTAATGCCGTGCAACTCGTGCCGGACCTGGCGAATGCCTTCTTCAAAGGCCGGCAGATAATCGCTGTCGCGAATCTTGTCGAATGGCGGCGCCTGAAATGGCAGCGTGCTGGGCACAAGCAGCGGATTGGACGCCAGATCCGCAGATGTGGTGGCCGGTGTCGCGGCACCTGCGGCGGCAGGTGTGGTGCGCGGGGAATTCTTTTCCGAACATGCGGCCAGCGCAAAGGTGACCGCAGCAGCCAGAATAAGTGAACGTCGCATGGTGTAGTGATCCTGCAGAACGTGTAACCGGACACAGGACGGATGCCTCGACGTCCGGCATCGGCCCTGAATGAGCAGAGCGCCACAGCTGCGCTACTGCGCGTTGGCGGTCGCCAAGTATCTGGGCGATGCCTGCATGACATCCGGCAGGAACGGAATCGGCGGCCTTGAAAACGAAACAGGATGGCACCGCCATCCCGTTTCGTTCACCGATTAAGGATTGCCGATCACTCGGTCAAACCGCGATTTTCCAGCAGTGCCTTGACGCTGGGATCCTTGCCGCGGAAGTCGCGGTACAGCGTAGCAAGATCCACGGTGTTACCACGCGAGAGAATCTTGGCGCGGAAAATATCGCCGTTCTTGCGGTTCAATCCGCCGTTTTCCTTGAACCATTCGAAAGCGTCGTCGTCGAGCACTTCCGACCAGAAATAGGCGTAGTAGCCGGCCGAATAACCGCCGCCCCAGATGTGGTCGAAATAGCTGCTGCGGTAGCGCGGCGGCACTTCGGCCAGGTCCACCTTGAAGCGCTTGAGCGCATCGGCTTCGAACTTGCTCACGTCCTGCAACGGCGCATCCGCCGGCTGGGTGTGCCAGGCCAGATCCAGCAGCGCTGCCGACAGATATTCGGTGGTGGCGTAGCCGCTGTTGAAGGTCTTGGCCTTCTTGATCTTTTCCACCAGTTCGGCCGGCATCACCGCGCCTGTTTGATAATGCTTGGCGTAGTTGGCGAAGACCTTCGGATCGGACGCCCAGTGCTCGTTGAACTGCGAGGGGAATTCCACAAAATCGCGCGAGGTGCTGGTGCCGGCGATCGAGGGATACTTCACCTTGGAGAACATGCCATGCAGCGCGTGGCCGAACTCATGGAACAGCGTGGTGACGTCGTCGAAGCTCAGCAACGCCGGCTGGCCGGCAGCGGGCTTGGTGAAGTTGCAGACGTTGTAGACCACCGGCTTGGTGCCGGTCAGGCCGTCCTGTTCGACGAACACGTCCATCCACGCGCCACCGGACTTGCTGTCGCGCTTGAAGTAGTCGGTGTAGAACAGCGCCATGGAGGTGCCGTCGGCATCGAAGACTTCGTACACCTTCATGTCGGCGTGGTAGGTCGGGATGTCGGTGCGCTGCTTGAAGGTGATGCCGTAGAGCTGGGTGGCCGCATAGAAAACGCCGTTCTGCAGCACGTTATCCAGTTCGAAATACGGCTTGATCTGCGACTCGTCCAGATCGTACTTGGCCTTGCGCACCTGCTCGGCGTAAAAGTCCCAATCGGAGGCGGCAAGCTTGAAATCGCCGGTCTTTGCATCAGCACGCTGCGCGTCGATGACCTTCTGCATCTCGCCCACTTCGCGGCGCGCCTTGGCAGTGGCCGCCGGCACGGTGTCGGTCAGCAGCTTCAGCGCCGCTTCCGGAGTCTTTGCCATCTGGTTGCCCAGGCTATAAGCGGCGTAATTGTCGAAGCCGAGCAACTTGGCTTTTTGCGCACGCAGCTGCGCCAGACGCTGGATGGTCTGGCGGGTGTCGTTGGCATCGCCCTTTTCTGCACGGGTTTCGGAAGCCTTCAATACCTCGGCGCGCAGCGCGCGATCTTTCAACGACGCCAGTACCGGCTGCTGGGTCGTGTTCTGCAAGGTCAGAAGATACTTGCCATCGAACTTGCGTGCCTTGGCAGCATCGGCGGCGGCGGCAATATCGCCTTCGCTCAGACCGTCGAGTTTGGCCTTGTCATCGACCACCACCGCACCGGCAGCGGAGGCTGCAACCAGACGCGTATGGAACTGGGTAGACAGCGTGGTTTCTTCCACGTTGAGCTTGCGCAAGCTGTCCTTGTCGGCATCGGAAAGCTGCGCGCCGGCGCGCACCAGGTCTTCGTAATCATGCTCGACCAGACGCTTTTGTTCCGGCTCCAGGTTCAGCGTGTCGCGCTGGTCGTACAGGGTTTTGACGCGTGCGAACAGCTTCGGGTCGAGGTTGATCTCGTCCTTGTGCGCGGCCAGCTTGGGCGCGATCTCTTCCTGGATTTTCTGGCGTGCGTCGCTGGTATCGGCCTGCACCAGCCCGAAGAAGATGCGCGACACGCGTGTGAGCGTTTCGCCGCTGCGCTCCATCGCTTCGATGGTGTTGTCGAAGGTGGGCGCTTCGGTGTTGTCGGCGATCTTGCGCACGTCGGCCAGATGCAGGCGCATGCCTTCTTCAAACGCGGGCAGGTAATCGCTGTCCTTGATCTTGTCGAACGGCGGCGCCTGGAACGGCAGGGTGCTGGCTCTCAACAACGGGTTCGGCGCAGCGTCGGCGGCCGGGGTGGTGGTCTTTTCGGGCACGGTGGTGGACTCCTTACCGGATGGCTCTTTTCCAGAACATGCGGCCAATGCCAGGGTGATGGCGGCGGCCAGAACGACGGTACGCGACATGGCGTGTGATTCCTGAGTGGGTACGGCAGCCGGTCACGCTAGCGGGTTTGCGCGATGCTGGCATGTGCCGTTGGATTGGGTGGATGCAGCGGTTTGGGGATGGTGCAGGCAAGCGCGCAGCCGCAGGCTCGGCACGCTTGGCCGGTGTAAGCGACACGGTGCAGCATGGGGTTTTGCGGCTTTCCTGGGTTCGATCGCGAGACAACACTCAGTCGAAACGGTTGGCGGGTCCGGGACCCGGCCGACCCCATCCGTCAGAGCGCCTCGTCCTTGAAGATCGCCACATGCGGGCTGCCGTCGGCGCCGATCCAGCCGCGGTACATGCCTTCGGTATTGAACGGGAAGGCTATGTTGCCTTGCGCATCCAGCGCGATGGCACCGCCATCGCCGCCGGCCTTGGGAATCTGCTGATCGATGACCGCGTCGGCCGCCTGTTGCAGCGACTGCCCGGCGTATTTCATGCGCGCACAGATGTCGTAGGCCGCCACCGCACGGATGTAGAACTCGCCCCAGCCGGTGCCGGACACCGCGCATTGCGCATTGGCATAGGTGCCGGCGCCGATGATGGGCGCATCGCCGACGCGGCCGTAGCGCTTGTTGGTCATGCCGCCGGTGGACGTGCCGGCAGCCAAGTGGCCGTCGCGATCCAGCGCGAGCGCACCGACGGTGCCGAAGTGATTGGCGGTTTCCAGGTCGAGCGCGGCCTGGGCCTGACGGTCGCCGCTTTCGGCCTTGCGCGCTTTTTGCAGTTGTTGCCAACGCTTGTCGGTACGGAAATAGCTAGGCTCGACCAAGGTGATGCCCTGCTCGCGCGCAAACTGCTCGGCACCGTCGCCGACCAGCATCACGTGCTTGGAGTGGTCCATGACGCTACGCGCCAGCAGAATCGGGTTCTTGACCGTGTGCACGCCGGCAATCGCGCCGGCCTCGCCGCTGGCGCCGTCCATGATCGCCGCATCCAGCTCGTTCTTGCCGTCGTGAGTGAACACCGCACCGCGCCCGGCGTTGAACTGCGGCGCGTCCTCCAGCACGGTGATGGTGGCGGCCACCGCATCCACCGCGCTGCCGCCGCGCGTCAACACCGCATGGCCGGCACGCAGCGCGCGTTGCATCGCCTCACGTGCCTGCGCTTGTTCGTCGGGCGAAAGACTGGATTTTTCCACGCCCGCACCCCCATGGATCACCAGCATCGGCGTGGCGGCCAGCGCCGGGCCGGCACAGAGCAGTAGTGAGAGGCATAGCGCGCGAGCGGACGAAGCGATCATGGTGTTTTCTCACTGCAAGTTGATTGAGTGACCCGGTGGTGTCGGGCAAGCGGCGAAGACCGCAGGTTCGCCGCACGCGATGCACGACCTCGGCTACGTCCGCGCCAGTGGGTCACCATGCCGGGCACTGATCTACTGCTGCCCGCATCAGCCAAGCGTCGACAACATCCGGCGTGATGGTGTCAGGCATCATCGCGCGTTGCTTCGGCAAGACGACGCTGGAAGTCTGTTCCGAGCATCTTATCCACCACCCCGAGTCTGACGACAACGCTGTCAGGATCGAATACGCCGCCGCGCAGCACTGTCTCGGCCTCGTTGTGCATCGCGTACGCCAGATGCGCAGCGGCACGGATGGAAAGAGGCGACTCGTTCTGGCTTCCGAGGTGCCCAGCCAGCAGGCACCGAATCTCGTAGAGCGCGAAGGCGAACAGCTGCTCCTGTGTCGCGGTCATGCGGGCACTCCTCTCCATGACGCCTAAGTCCGATCCACCGATGCGAGCCACGGCATGCCTAAACAGTGCAGCGCATCGTTAGGCTCACATGCGTGTTCAAGGCACGCGGTCGCAACCTACAACGTATCGCGATGCTTACCGCGCCACGGCCGGTACCAGGTGCGGATGGCGGCGATGTCGGCGGCCATGTCGGTGCCGGTCCAGAACGGTTCGCCGATGCCCACGGTCTTGCTGGGGTAGTCGAAATACACCGGCAGGATCGGCACCTTGGCATCGGACGCGATCTTCCAGAAACCGGCCTTCCACTGCTCCACACGCTTGCGCGTGCCTTCGGGGGTGATCACGTACCACATCTGTTCGGAGTTGCGGATCAACCGCACCGCCTGGCCGATGGTGCCCTGCGGCGAGCTGCGGTCCAGCGGGATGGCGCCCAACTTGCGCAGCAGCGGCCCCAGCGGCCACCAGAACAGCTGCGCCTTGCCCAGCACCCGCACGTCGAAGCCGAGCGCGAACTTGGCCGCAAAGCCCACAAAGCCATCCCAGTTGGACGAGTGCGGCGCCACGATCATCACCAACTTGGGCTCGTCGGGCAGCCGCCCGAGCAGCCGCCAGCCGGTGAGGCGCAAGGCGGTACGGCCCAGCCAGCGGCCGAAGCGACCGTGCGCACGCGGCATTCTGGGCGGGGTTGACTGCAGCAGGATGTTGGCCTGTGCGACCGGCGGCAACGACGGGTCGGTGTGACTCACGCTTACTCCCAGTGGGACGCAGAGCGTCCACGCTTGATATGGCTGCGCTCACGCTTGGCATCCAGCCGCCGCAGCTTGGCACCGTGACTCGGTTTGGTGGCGACCCGGCGCTTGGGCACCGACAGGCATGCACTGATGATCTCGGCCAGCCGCTCGCGCGCATCGTCGCGGTTACGGTCCTGGGTGCGAAAACGCTGCGCGTCGATCACCAGCACGCCCTCGGCGGTCATGCGGCGGTCGCGACGCGACAACAGCCGCTCGCGCAGCGGCTCGGGCAGCGAGGGCGACCCTGCCACGTCGAAACGCAGTTCCACCGCGGTGGACACCTTGTTGACGTTCTGCCCGCCCGCGCCGCTGGCGCGCACGAAGCGTTCGACGAGTTCGCTGGGCGGAATCGTCAGGCTAGGGGTGATCTGGATCGGGTCGCTGGCCATTAGCCCGCGATTGTATCGGCAGCGGCGTGGACGCGCGCGCGAACGCCAGCTTCCCGTATCCTGCGGCCGGTTCCCCGATCGCAGGATGCTCCGATGACACCTCATTCGTTCGCCACCGCAGGCGCGCTTGCCCGCCGCCTGCTGTTGCTCGCCCTGCTGGCGGTGGCCGCCCCGGCTGCGCTGGCGCAGGCACCCACCGATGCCGACGTCAACCGTCTGCTGGCCGCCTCGCGCGCGCAGACCATGCTCGACACCATGCTGCCGCAGATCGAAGCGATGCAGCAGCAGCAATTCGCCCAGCTCACCGCGCAGCGCCAGTTCGACGCCGATCAGCAGGCGCAGCTGCAACGCATCCAGGAACGCACCCGCCAGACCGTGCGCAAGGCGCTGTCGTGGTCGGAGCTGCGCCCGATGTACGTGGACATCTACAAGCGCTCGTTCTCGCGCGAGGACGTGCTGGCGATGGCCGAGTTCTACGAGAGCTCGGCCGGCCAGAGCCTGCTGGACAAGACCCCGGCGCTGACCCAGAACCTGATGGGCGCCATCCAGCAAAAGATGCTGCCGCTGTTTGCCGATCTGCAGAAGGATCTGGAGAAGATCGTCAATGAGCCTGCTGCGGCCAAGAAACCCTGAAGGGACGGCAGCCGGGAATGGAGAGTGGGAATTCGTCGGTGCGCGATTCCTGCAACGGTTGCCGATGCGGGTTGCGTGCGTTGCCGGTGACGGGAGTGCTTCACCTTCTTCAGCTGGCGGAAGACGACTGTCTTGGCGCTTCTGCCGCCGGAAGAGCTGCTACCTTGAGCCCGCAGCGGCGAGCGCGCCCCCATCCGCCCTTCGGGCACCTTCCCCCGCAAGCGAGGGAAGGAAGCAATTCGGAAGGCGACCAGGGAGGGCGGCAACGCGGGAAGGCGAACATTGCGCGTCGCGGTTGAGCCCCTCTCCCGCCTGCCGGAGAGGGTTGGGTGAGGGGATGCTTGCGCAGATGTCTAGCAGGCTGAGTGGACGTTTCGATCAGGCTCAGTGGACGTCTCGATCTCTCTTGGCGCTTCTGCCGCCGGAAGAGCTGTTGCCTTGAGCCCGCAGTGGCGAGCGTGCCCCCATCCGCCCTTTGGGCACCTTCCCCCGCAAGCGAGGGAAGGAAGCAACGCAGGGAAGGAAGCCACGCGGGGAAGGCGACCAGGGAGGGCGGTAACGCGGGAAGGTGAACATTGCGCGTCGCGCTTGAGCCCCTCTCCCGCCTGCGGGAGAGGGGTTGGGGTGAGGGGACTCTTGCGCAGATGTCTAGCAGGCTGAGTGGACCTCTCGATCTCTCTTGGCGCTTCTGCCGCCGGAAGAGCTGCTGCCTTGAGCCCGCAGCGGCGAGCCTGCCCCCATCCGCCCTTCGGGCACCTTCCCCCGCAGGCGAGGGAAGGAAGCAATTCGGAAGGCGACCAGGGAGGGCGGCAACGCGGGAAGGCGAATATCGCGCGTCGCGCTTGAGCCCCTCTCCCGCCTGCGGGAGAGGGATTGGGGTGAGGGGATGCTTGCGCAGATGTCTAGCAGGCTGAGTGGACGTCTCGATCTCTGAACCAGGCACGCCACATCACGCTGTCTGCGCTACTCCCAACTCCGCAATCTCCCACCCAAACAACGCACACGCCTTGGCAAATTCCACATCCAGCGGCGCGGTGATGCTGATACGCCTGCCATCGGCCGGATGCGGAAATTCCAGGCGTTCGGCGTGCAACAGCATGCGGTGGATACCGAGCATGCGGAAACTGCGGTTGTGGCGTCCATCGCCATGGCTGGTGTCGCCGATCATGTGATGCGACAGATGCTTCATGTGCCGGCGAATCTGCCGAAAGCGCCCGGTCTGCGGCTGGCAGCGCAGCAATGCATAGCGCGACGTGGCAAAGCCGGTGGACGGGATTTCCAGCTCGCCGGTCGCCAGCCGCTGGAAGTGCGTCACCGCCGGCTTCTTGACCGGTTTGCCGGGGCCGCCATCCAGGTCGTGATCGACGATGAACCGATCCTCGGCCGGCCAGCCGCGGCACACGGTCAGATAATTTTTATCCACCTCACCGGCCATCAAGGCCTTGCCCAGCGCGCTGGCGCTGTCGCGGTCGAACGCCAGCAGCAGGCAGCCGCTGGTCGCGCGGTCGAGCCGATGCACCAGGAAGATCGGTTTGCCCAGCTGCTCGCGCAGGCGATCGGCGAGAAAGTCGTCCTCGCCGCGCGCCAGCTTGCTGTCGTGGACCATCAGGCCCGCGGGTTTGTCGACGACGGCCAGGACATCGTCCTGGTAGAGAATCTGCAGATGCTTGGGGGATATGCTCACCGGCGGATTATCCGCATCGCTGACACCGCATGCCACTGCGCTGCGCTATCCACGCGCCCGTTGACCGCATCAGGCCGCTGGCACAGCATGCCGATTCCCCCTCACGGAGCGTCCCCCATGCGCACCTGGCTCCTGCTTTGCCTACTGGCGGTCGCTCCGCTGGCGCAGTCTTCGACCCTGCCGTACGACGACCATGCCGACGCCGGCACCCAGCTGCGCGATGCGCTGGCCGCCGGCAAGAAAACCCACAAACCCACGCTGGTGATTTTCGGCGCCAACTGGTGCCACGACTGCCGCGCGCTGGATACCTCGCTGCACAGCGCAAAGAACGCGCCGCTGATCGACCGCTCGTTTGTTGTGGTCAAGGTGGACGTGGGTAACTTCGACCACAACCTGGACATCAGCCAGCGCTACGGCGACCCGATCCAGAACGGCATCCCGGCTGCGGTGGTGGTATCGCCGGCCGGCACGCTGCTCTACACCACGCGTGCCGGCGAGCTGGCCAACGCGCGCCAGATGAGCGACGACGGCATCTATCAGTTCTTCGACCAAGTGGCGCACGCCCACCGCGCGCCCTGACGCGCGGGTGTGCAGGATTGGCGGTGCGGGCTCACACCAGGGCGCGAACCGCCACCCGTTCGCGTGTGCCCGGCAACATCGCGCTGCATATCACCGCAGCGGTGTGCAGCGATGCGCTGCACGCGGGCAGTGCAGTAGCGTGTACGCGCGGATTGTCGCGCAGCCAGTTGCCTAACGACGCAACCAGGCGACCAGCAACGCAACCGACCCGGCGCCGCCGCTGATCCAGCTCCACACCGGCACCGTGCCCAGGTACCAGCCATCCGGATGCAGGCCGTACAACACGGCCGCCACCACCAACAGCCCGCTACCGGTGATGGCCGTGACCACGCGGGTCTGCAGCTTGCGCAGGCTGATGTCCAGCGCGCGCAATTCGCTCGAACGGATGTCCAGCTGATGCCGGCCTTCCACCTGCTGCTTCAACCAGCTGTGCACCAGGCGCGGCATGTCCGGTGCGTGGGTCATGATTTCCGGTAGCCGCTTGCTCAACTCGCCCAGCATGCGCCGCGGGCTGTAACGCTCGCGCAGGATGCGCTCCAGCACCGGTCGCGCCACCGCCCAGATATCCAGCTTGGGATCCAGCTGGCGGCCGACGCCTTCGATGTTGAGCAGCGTCTTCTGCAGCAGGATCAACTGCGGCTGCAGCGTCAACTCGTAGCGCTGCGCCACGCGGAACAACTTGATCAGCACCTGCGCCAACGAAATTTCCGACAGCGGCCGGGTGAAGTACGGCTCACAGACCGAGCGCGCGGCCGCTTCCAGCTCGTCGATGCGCACGTTGGACGGCATCCAGCCCGCCTCCACGTGCAGCTCGGCCATGCGGCGATAATCCTTGTGGAAGATCGCCATGAAGTTCTCGGCCAGGTAGTACTGATCTTCCTGCGAGAGCTGGCCCATGATGCCGAAATCCAGCGCGATGAAACGCGGATTGAGGCGGCGCTCCGGGTCCGAATCGACCCAGATGTTGCCGGCGTGCGCATCGGCATGGAAGAAGTTGTCGCGGAACACCTGCGTGTAGAACACGCGCACGCCCTTGGCCGCCAGCGCCTTGCGGTCGATGCCGGCAGCATCGAGCTTGGCGATATCGTCGGACGGAATGCCGTACACGCGCTCCAGCGTGAGCGCGCGCTCGGCGGTGTGCGACCAGATCACTTCCGGCACGTACAGATCGTCCGAGCCTTCCCAGAACCGGCGCAGCACGCTGGCATTGGCGCCTTCGCGCTGCAGATCGAGTTCGGCCGACAAGGTGCCTTCGATCTCGGCCACCACTTCGCGCGGACGGATCTTGTCGGCGCGCGGATGGGTGCGTTCGACCAGCGTGGCCAGCGAATGCAGCAGCGCGATATCGGCGTCGATCTGACGCTCGATGTCCGGGCGCAACACCTTGACCACCACTTCGCGGCGCACGCCATTGGCATCGGGCGGCAAGGTGGCCGCATGCACCTGGGCGATCGAAGCCGATGCCAGCGGCACGGTGTCGAAGGATGCGAATGCCACGCTGACCGGCAGGCCGAGCGCACCTTCCACGATCAGGCGCGCGGCCTGCCCATCGAACGGCTTGACACGGTCCTGCAGCAAGGTGAGTTCTTCGGCCACATCGGCGGGGATCAGGTCGCGGCGGGTCGACAGGATCTGCCCGAACTTGACGAAGATCGGGCCGAGTTCCTGCAATGCCAATCGCAGCCGTGCACCGCGCGATTGCGCGGCGATTTCGGCGCTGGCACGCGGAACGAACGGCTTGGCTAACCGCAGCCAGCGCTCGGCGGCGGTGCCTTGCAGCAGGTCGTCCAGGCGGTAGCGCAAGATCACTCGGCCGATGCGGCTGGCCCGCAAAATCGCCTTCATGCCGCGCCTCCGGCGGCACGCAGGCGGCTCACGCGCGCGGCCATCCGCTCCACGTCGTCGCGCAGCTCGTCCACATCATCGTGGAAGGCCTCGAGCTCGGCACGCGGCACCACATCGCGCGATTCTTCGGTGACGAATTCGGCCGCGCTATGCGCCAGATCCGAGGCGCTGCGACGCGCCTGCTGCAACGCTGCACGCACCGCGCCGGCGATCTGCACGCCCAGGATCTCGCCGAACACCGCCACGAACGGCAACTGCCAATCCGGGTCGAAGCGGCCGGCCAGTTGCTGCAGCTGACGCGCCAGTTCCGCATCGCCGGAGACCTTGAGCCGCCCCGCCGGTGCACCGCTGCGGCGCGCGTTGGCCAGAAACGGCAGCTGCCCCAGCAAACCGGCCAGGCTGCTGCGCACCGCCAGATCCGGCTCGTGTGTCTGATCGACCGGGCCGACCAGCAACCGGCGCTCGTGCACGCGGATCAGCAGCGCCAATGCGGGCGCGTCCAGGGTCAGCGCGATGCGCTGGCCTTCCAGCGGCAACAGGGCATCGCGGGTATCCGGGTCCAGCGCCAGTGCGCGATTGAGCGCGGCCTGCAGGGCCTGGCCGGCGAGCGGCTTGAGGGAATTGAAGAATGATCCGGGCATGGGCGCATTCTACCGCCCCCGCATGTCGCAGCTGACTGACGGTGATAAGGCGTTGCGCGCCGGGGGCTGTTGCGGTGGCCATGGCAGGCGCTTGCCTGGCGGTGGAGCGATCGATGCAGGGGTCGCTGTCTGGATTGTCTGGATTGTCTGGATTGCCTGGATTGCCTGGATTGCCTGGATTGCCTGGATTGTCTGGATTGTCTGGATTGTCTGGCAGGCCGGCGCTGCACGGCGGCTCGCCGGGATGCTGCGCTTTGTAGGCGGCACGTGATGGGCCATCGCGCCCTGCGGCGATGAGCGCGGCGTCCGTGCACAGCTGCCGACCGCGCGCGATCTGCCGACTTCCTTCGGCCGGCCGGTCACGGGCATGCTGGCGCCCTTCTCGAACAGTTGGCAGGAGCAGGCGATGCGCAAGATCCGGGTCGGTCTCATCTTTGGCGGCAAATCCGCCGAGCACGAGGTTTCGCTGCAATCGGCGCGCAACCTCCTGGACGCGCTCGACCCGCAGCGCTTCGAGCCGGTGCTGATCGGCATCGACAAGCAGGGCCAGTGGCATCTGAGCGCGCCGGACAGCTTTCTGCACGATGCCGACGACCCGGGCCGGATCGCCTTGCACCGCAGCGGCCGCTCGGTGGCGGTGCTACCCGGCGCCGAGCAGGCGCAGCTGCGGCCGGTGGATACCGAGCAGGCACTGGCGCAGATCGATGTGGTGTTTCCGATCGTGCACGGCACCCTGGGCGAGGACGGCTCGCTGCAGGGCTTGTTGCGCATGGCCAACCTGCCCTTCGTCGGCTCCGGCGTGCTTGGTTCGGCGGTGGCGATGGACAAGGACATGGCCAAGCGCGTGCTGCGCGATGCCGGCCTGGCGGTGGCGCCGTTTGTCTGCTTCAACCGCCACACCGCCGCGCAGGCCGATGTGGATGCGCTGATCGCGCAGTTGGGCTTGCCGCTGTTCGTCAAGCCGGCCAACCAGGGCTCTTCGGTCGGCGTCAGCCAGGTGCGCAGCGCGGACGCCTTTGCCGCCGCGCTCGCATTGGCGTTGTCCTATGACCACAAGGTGCTGGTGGAAGCGGCCATTGTCGGTCGCGAGATCGAATGCGCGGTGCTGGGCAATGCCACGCCACAGGCCAGCGTGTGCGGCGAGGTGGTGGTACACGATGCGTTTTATTCGTACGACACCAAATACATCAGCGCGGATGGCGCCGACATCGTGATCCCCGCCGATCTCGATGCGCAGACGCAGCAGCGCATCCAGCAACTTGCGGTGCAGGCGTATCAAGCACTGGACTGTGCCGGCATGGCACGCGTGGATGTGTTCCTGTGTGCGGACGGGCGCATCGTGATCAACGAGGTCAATACGCTGCCTGGCTTCACCAGCATAAGCATGTATCCAAAGTTATGGCAGGCAAGCGGGCTGGACTATCGTGGTTTGATCACGCAGTTGATTGAGCTGGCCTTGCAACGGCATGCGGACGATCAACTGCTGCGCAGCGCGGTGGACGCGCGCGCATGAGTGCGGCGCAGTTACGCGCAGTGCAAGCGCACGACCATGCCGCGCTGCTCGCACTCAACAATACGCACGCCACCGCACTGTCGTTGCTCGATGCCGATGGGCTCACTGCTTTATTGCAGATGGCCTGGCATGCACGCCTCATCCCACCGGCCGACGGCCTGCTGATCGCACTGGATCAGAGCGCTGCCTATGCCAATGCGAACTTTGCATGGCTGGCGGAGCGCTTCGCGCGCTTTGTGTACGTGGACCGCATCGTGATCGCCGCCCATGCGCAGCGACGCGGCCTTGCGGTGCAGCTGTACGACGACCTCATCCGCAGCGCGCGTGCAGCAGCGCAACCGCGCGTGGTGTGCGAAGTCAATCTAAGCCCGCCCAACCCGGCCTCATTGGCATTGCATCGACAACTGGGATTCGTGCCGATCGGCGATGCGGTGTTGGCCAATGGCAAACAAGTGCAATACCTGGAAAAGTTGCTGTGAGATGAAAAAACCCGCTGAAAACCGCCATAACGCACATGGCCCGCCTCCTTGCGGAAGCGGGCCATGTGAGCGCCGACCGGCAGCGCCGCTGCCGTGACGTATCGCGGTGAGGCGTTAGACCTTGCCGCGACGGAACATCGAGATCACTGCCAGGATCAGGAACACCACGAACAGGATCCAGGCGATGTTGGTCGCCGCACCGGCGATACCGCTGAAGCCCAGCACAGCGGCGATGATGGCGATGACGAAAAAGATGATGGCGTAATGCAGCATGGCAATGGTTCCAGAAGTTGTCGTGCCGAATCGGCGCAGACGTATCCTGATCAGACGGCGGTCTTTATCGAGTGATGGCGATGTCGTTGGAAGATGAGGATCGCAGCCGATTCAGGCCTTCTTCGATGCTGATACGCGGCACATAGCCGAAGTCGCGGCGCGCTGGTTCCATGCTGTACCAATGCGGCGTACACAACTGTTCGACCAAGAACCGCGTCAACGGCACTTCGCCTGGCAGACGCAACAGTGGCCATAAGGTTTCGCACACCGCACCGATGCGATACGCCGTCTTGAACGACAACGAGCGCGTCACTGCCGGCGCGTCTACGGCCGCGAGCAAGCGATTAAGCAGCTCGCGCATCGGCAACGGTTCGCCGTTGGAAATGAAGTACGCCTTGCCCGCGCAGGCAGCACCCTGCGCAAGATGGTCGAATGCATCGAAATGCGCTTGCGCGGCGTTGTCGATATAAGTGCTGTCCACCAGGTTGCTGCCATCGCCCACCATGCGCAGGCGACCGGCGCGTGCGCGTGCGGCCAAACGCGGCAACAGATGATTGTCGCCCGGCCCCCAGATCAACCGCGGACGCAATGCCACCGTGGCCAGCTGCGCATCGTTGGCCGCCAGGACCGCACGCTCGGCGATCGCCTTGGTCGCTGCGTACGCGGCGCGCAGGTCTTCGCCATACGGCACTTCGTCGGCGCCCAGGCCCTCCACCGGATGGGTGGCGCGATGGGTGACGCTGGGCGTGGAGGTGTAGATCAGCCGCGGCACGCCATTGGCGCGGCACGCGTCGAGCACATTCTGGGTGCCCACCACATTGGCCTGGTGATAGCTGTCGTAGCTGCCCCACGCGCCGGCCTTGGCGGCGTTGTGAAACACCGCATCGATGCCGCTGAAGGCATGCCGCACGGCCTGCGGGTCGGCCAGGTCGCCACGGATCTGGCCCACGCCCAGCGTCTGCAGCACCGGGTAATCGCCGCGCTGGAAACTCACCACCTCGTGCCCACGCGCACGCAAGCCGCGGCACAACGCCTGGCCAAGAAATCCACCACCGCCGGTCACCAGCACTTTCATCACGCCACACCCATCGCTCCTGCAGGGCGCACACAATAGCCGGACAGAACCGTCAGGGCGACGCGGCGTGCGTTTCTTCTCGCGAGCGGTGCGGCTAACCCCTTGATCGCAAAGACCTTCATAAATCTTCATTGCAGCATCAGGCAGTTCATTCGCGGCGCAGGCGTCATGGCCGGACCCTCGATCGCTGGAGTTGTCATGACCCACCTGTCACTGCTGTTGCTACCCCTGCTTTACGTCTCCGCGCTGCACGCCGCGGCGCCAGTTGCCGCCTCGACAGCAGCAGCGCCCGCGCCGCCAGCCGCCACACCGCCAGCCCTGGACGACGGCTGGCCGGTCGCCAACGCTGCCGCCAAGGGCTGGAACCTTCCGCTGCTGGCGCAGATGGAGCAGGCGCTCGCCGCCGATCTGGCCCCCTCCACCACCAGCCTGGTGATCGCACGCGACGGCGCATTGGTCTACGAGCGCTACCTGGGCGATGCCGATCGACAGACCCTGCACGACACCCGCTCGTTGACCAAGAGCGTGACCGGGCTGCTGGTCGGGGCGGCCATCGCGCGCAAGCTGATCCCCGACGTGCAGGCCAAGGTCTACGACGCTTTTGGCGAGCGGCACTGGCAGCACCCCGATCCGCGCAAGCGTGCGATCACCGTCGAAGACCTGCTGACGATGAGCTCGCAGCTGGAATGCAACGACGAAAATACATTTTCGGCCGGCAACGAAGAACGCATGTACGTGAGTGCGGACTGGACGCAGTTCGCGCTGGATCTACCGATCCGCGGCTATGCACCGTGGACGCCGCGGCCCGCACAGAGCCCGCACGGCCGCGCGTTTTCGTATTGCACCGCCGGCTCCTTCCTGCTGAGTGCGATGCTGGAAAAAGTCGCCGGCGAGCCGCTGCAGGCCTTTTCGGCGCAGGTGCTGGAAACACCGCTGGGCATCGAGCGGGCGCAGTGGAACCTGTCGTCCGAAGGTGTGGGCATGGGCGGTGGCGGCACCCGCTATCGCAGCCGCGACCTGGCAAAACTCGGCCAACTGCTGCTGGCGCACGGCCGCTGGCAAGGCCGCCAGGTGATTCCTGCCGACTGGGTGCAGGCGATGACCAGCGTGCACGCGCAGGCGCGCGAGGATGCCGATTACGGCTATCTGATCTGGCACTTCCGGTTTCCGGTGCGCGGTGTGCAACGCGATACCTGGGCGATGTCCGGCAATGGCGGCAACTACGTGTTCGTGGTGCCTGACGAGCGCCTGGTGGTGGTGCTCACGCGCAGCGCGTACAACACGCGGCAGATGCACCAACAGTCGCAGCGCTTGCTGACCGACTATGTGCTCAAGGCGCTGCCTGAGCACTGAGAGCGGGTAACACAACGTCGCAAGCAGTCGTCAGGTGGGTGTGCACGGCGCGCGCTGACTCGGCATGTCCGCGTGGCACATGCCAGACCGAGCACCGGTCGCACCTGCCTGGCGGTGACTGCAGCTGTCAGTTAGCCGCTCCAAACACTGGTTGGTGGTTGGCGTGCATGGCGTGTTCGCCACCCAGACCTGGCAACCGATGCCACACCACACCGACGCGCCGCAGGGCGCGGCCGGTGCCTGCTGCGGCGCAGATCTCAATGGCTCATTCTGGATCTGACCTCACCGTCTGAGCATGCAGTCGGCCCGTCCGGACCACGCTCACCCAGTTGTCAGTCGCCGTTGGATGTTGCCTGCGCACGCAGCACATCGGCACGCCGTACCTGCCCACGCTGGGCAGCAAGATCGGCATCGATACGTGCCAGCAACGCGGCAAACTCCGGCAACCCGCGCAATGGCTGCAGCAGCGGCGATTGACGCAAATAGCCGGCGTTGCGGTAGCCGGCGGCCTCTGCACGTTGCAAGGCGCGCATCGCCGCGTCGGGCGCATCCGCACTCAGCAACAACACCGCGGCATCGACTGCATCGAACGGGTCGCCGCCACGCGCGACGCTGCCGAGCAACTCCTGCGCATGCGCGTGCAGCGTGGCGGCTGGCGGAGGCGGCTCGGCGTGCAGCGCCCACACCACCGTCTGCGCAAAGCTGCCCTGTGGGCGCAGCTGCAAGGCCTGCCGCGCCGCGCTGCGTGCAAGCGCGGTGTCGCCACGCGACCACGCCAGCTGCGCCTGCAACAAGGACAGCCCGGCATAGTCGGTGCCGCGGCCCAATGCTTCGTTCAATGCCGTCTGCGCCTCTGCCGCGCGGCCATGCTCGAACAGAAACGTGGGCCAGGCCAGATTGGAAAACGCATCGTCCGGATACAGCTGAAAGTTCTGCCGATAGCGTGCTTCGGCGGCACTCGCATAGCCGAGCAGGCTCAGGTTGCTGGCAATCTGGATCGGCAGAAAGCGCACGCGCTTTGGCTCGCGCACGGCCAGGTTGGCCGACAGCGCCTGCACCAGTTTGCCCTGCCGCTCGTACAGGTAGGCGGCCGAGCCGCGCACGGCATCGGCCGCCGGATCCAGCTGCAACGCCTGCTCGTAGGCGGCCAGTGCAGCGCCATTACGGCCCTGGCAATCCAGCGCGTAACCGCGCGCGGCGTAGGCCGCCGCAAGACGCGGTTGCGCCTTGATCACCGCATCGGCCAGTTGCTGGGCCTGCTGTGCAAATCCGCCGTCGCCATCGTATTGGCACACGCGTGCGGCGTAGGCACGACTGAGCCCGAGCTGGGCCTGCCGATCGTCCGGCGCTTGCTGCAGACGTTGGCGATACAGACCGATTGCGCGGTCGTTGTCGTCGCGCTGGCCGATGCCGGCGTAGTAGTCGGCACGTTGCAGCAACGCCGCCTTCGCGGGTGGTGCGTCGCCGCGCTGCACCCACCATGCTGCAGCGCCGCCTACAACGACCAGCATCGCCACGGCAGCGGCGATCCAGACGCCATGCCGCCGTGGCGCGGGCGCGGGCGGCGCCTGTTCCTGCTGCACCGGCACGCACAGTTGATACCCCTGCCCCCGTACCGAGCGCAGATAGCGCGGCTGCCGCGAGTCGTCGCCCAAGGCCTGCCGTAGCAGCCGCACACGTTGGGTGACGGTTTCTTCGTTGACCAGCGCCGGTGCCCACACGTTCTGGATCAACGCGTCGAAATCCACCACGCGTTGGCCCTGTTGCAGCATGTAGTGCAACAGGCGAAAACTCAGCCCACCCACCTCAAGCGCCACGCCGTCGCGCTCCACGCGCTGCCGCGCCACATCGATGCGCAGATCATCCAGACGATAATGCGTGGACATCGTGGACGTCAGGAGCGCTGCTGCGCCGCCCAGACCGCCAGTTTTTCGCGGCCGATCTTGGCGTTGTGGCGAATATCGACCGGAAAGCCGGAATGCCGCAGAAAACGCGTGATACCGGCGGTATGCGGATGCGCAGCGCCCAGCGCACGCAATGCGGTTTGCACGTCCGCAAAAGCCGATGCCGACACGCCCGGCTGCAACTCCACGCACAGCACCGGTTGCTGTTGCCCGGGCGCGCCCACACCGACCAAGGCGGTGCGCCGCACCTGTGGATGCACGTTGAACACCGGCTCCACCTGTTCGGTGTACAGCGGGCCGGTGGCCGTTTCCACGCGATGGGTCTTGCGCCCGCAAAACCACAAGCGTCCTTCCGCATCGAAATAGCCGACATCGCCCATGCGGTGCACGATGCGCTCGCTGCCATCGTCGCTGCGCTCACGGATCTTGGCGATGCGTGTGGCCGCATCGCGATTGAAATAGGTATCAGTGGTGGTGGGGCCGGCGACGGTGATCTCGCCGACGTCGCCCACGGCCAGCACGCGCGCGCCGCTCCAATCGGTAATGGCCGCATCGTCGATGGCGATGATGCGCACCTCATTGGGCGCGACCACCTGCCCCACGCAGGTGCCGGCCCCGGCTTCGGTGGCGGCACGGGTCGCGTCCAGCGTGCGGCCTTCGATCGCCGCTACCGGCAGACATTCGGTGGCGCCGTACGGGGTCCAGAATTGCGCATCGGCCGGAAGCAGCGCGCGAATGGTGGCCACCACATCGGGCGGCACCGGTGCGCCTGCCGACGTTGCCAGGCGCACGTTGGGCAGCGGCTGCCCATAGTCGGCCAGCACGCGCATCAGCGCCGGCGAGCCGAACAACTGTGTCACTCCGAAGCGGTTGAGCGCATCGTGCAGCTTGCGCGGGTCGGCGGTGGCCGGACGGGTCGGGTCCATATCCGGGATCACCGAGGTCAGCCCCAAGGCGGGATCGAACAAGGCAAACGGTGGAAACGTCGGCAGATCCACGCCACCGGGCTGCATGCCGAACGCGTTACGCAGCAGCTCGATCTGCCCGACAAAATGCCGGTGCCGGTACACCACGCCCTTGGGCACGCCGGTGGAGCCGCTGGTGAACAGGATCGCCGCCACATCGTCAGGTGCGGTATCGGCCAGTTGGCTGCCAGCGCCGGCGCCATCGCGCTCTACGCGCGCCAGCGTCACCCCGCCCCAGCCGTAGCCTCCACCGACAGTGACGATCTGCTTGGCAGAGCGCGCCCAACGCAGCAACCGGCGCGCCAGCTGCGCGAGCGGAATGCCGATAAACGCCTGTGGCTGCGCTTCGTCCAGACACTGTTTGAGCGCGCGTTTGTCGATGCCCGGGTCGACCAGCACCGGCACCGCACCGGCCTTGAACAACGCAAACATCAGCAGGAAGAACTCCGGCGACGGCCGCACCATCACTACCGCGCGCGCACCACGGCCGATGCCGTGCAGTGCCAGGCCGGCCGCGATCGCATCGCTGCGTGCATCCAGTTCGGCATAGCTCAAGGTCACGTCGTAGGCCGCAAACCCGTTGGCGGCGCGGCGGCCGGGGCAGCGGATGGCGATCTGATCGGGGCGCTCGCGCGCCAGCTGCGGCAAGGTGGCAGCGATATTGCAGAGAGTGGTCATCGCCGTATTATCACTCATGCACTCATAGTGCCGGCCGCTTGCATCTATCTCCAGGATCAGGCGTGCACTAGCCCTTGCAGGGATGGCGCGCCGCACGCCGCGACCGGACTGATCGAACGGAAGCCGACGTACGGATGCGGCGCCTGTTTGGCGCTGTGCGGCCTAACCACCACGCAATGCATGCACGCTCTTTGTCGGTCTTGGCAGGTCCAGGCAGATGAATCGCTGACCTACGCGCCACCACGCCCCTTGTATCGCAGCACGGTTCGGTCAAAATGCCGCGCTCCCCACGCGATTTCGCCGCGCCAGGCCCGGCATTCCATGGCACACCCCTGCCTTACCTGCGGCGCTTGCTGCGCCTATTTCCGCGTCAGTTTCCACTGGAGCGAAGCCGATCCCGCATTGGGCGGCAGGGTGCCGATCGAACTGACCGACTCCTTGCGCACGCATGAGCGCGTGATGCGTGGCACCTCGCAATCGCAACCGCGCTGCATCGCGCTGGATGCGGACATCGGCCGCTACAGCCGCTGCAGCATCCACGACCGCCGCCCGTCCTCCTGCGCCGCCGTACCGGCCTCGCTGGAGTTCGGCGAGCGCAGTGCGCAATGTGACAAGTCGCGCCTGGCGCATGGGCTGCATGCGCTGACGCAGGACGATTGGATCGGCGTGGACGACGCACAGCGCAATCCGCTGCCAACCTCGTGAACATGCCTCGCTGCTGACCTGCGCACCAGCGCATGGGTCAGCAGCGGCGTGCATCGCTTACAACGGATGCGTGTCCAGAAACGTGCGGATCGCCGGCACCAACACGTCGTGTTTGTCTTCGAGCACGTAGTGATTGGCATCCTCGAATGCAGTCACTTCCGCATTCGGCAACGCGCGGCGAAAACCGGCCAGAAAGTGCTTGTCGAAGCAGATATCGCGCAGGCCCCAGGCGATAAACGCAGGGCGGTCGGCAAACGACGGCAAGGCCTGTGCGGAACGCTCCAGCAACGACCAGCCCTTGTCGGCCGGCGACAGCGGAATGTCCTGCATGAAACGGATCGTGGAGATACGGTTGCGCCAAGTGTTGTAGGGCGCCACATAGGCGCGCCGCACGGCCGAGGGCATGCGCTTTGATACGCCGAACCATGAAGCGCCGGACGAAAACGCATTGAAGGTGCGGATAAACCATTCGCCCGGCCGCCAATGGCGTCCCATCGCGATCTGCCACGGCATCGGCTTTTCCGGCGGCAGCGGGAATGCGGCGGTATTGGTGATCACCAATCGTTTGACCTGCGCGTGATGCGACAACGCCCAGCCGAACCCGATCATGCCGCCCCAGTCATGCACCGCCAGCGTGACCGGCCCGGTGATGCCAAGGTGCCGCAGCAACGTATCCAGATCGTCTACGCGCGACTGCAAGGTGTAGTCATAGCGCGGCTGCGCATCGGGTGCATCGTCCGGCTTGTCGGACAAGCCCATGCCGATATGGTCGGGCACGATGCAGCGGTAGCGATCGGACAGCCCGCTGACCAGATGCCGCCACAGATAGCTCCACGACGGATTGCCGTGCAGCATCACGACCACCTCGCCATCGCGTGGACCCTCGTCCAGATACGACATCGCAACGCCGGGCCGCACATCGAGGCGCTTGGGGGTGAAGGGGTAGCCTGGGTAGTTCATGCCAAAGGGATCCGATTTGTTTCAAGAAGAGCTACATCGCGCTGGCGTTGGCCCGAGCGATGCAGATAAAAATCCTGCAGCGATCGCATGCTGCGCCCTATCAGACGGCAGCACTGGATGCATAAAGTGGCAGCAGTCTTAGAGATCATGGGGTTTCTTGCGGACTTTCTCGGTAAGGCGGCAGTTGATGACCGTCAGCGGAGAGTAGTTGCAGGAAGGCCGGATGCAGGAACAACTTCTCCTTGCCCAGACGCTGCTCCTTGAGCACTCCGATATCCACCAGTTCCTTGAGATGACGCGCTGCGGTCTGGCGCGTCACGCCGAGCGCATCCACCACGTTTTGAATGCGGCAGTACGGCTGGTTGAAAATCACATCGACAAGCTCCCGGCTATAAGCCTTGGGTGCAAGGCGGCGAACGTGATCACGCGCCTGCGTCTCCAGGCCGCGGATCGCCTGAATTTTCGCGGTTGTCCAGGCAGCGGTCTCCGCAACCGCAGCGAGCATGTAATGAATCCACTCAGCCCAGTGCCCATGCTGCGTCACGTCCAGCAGCAGGCGGTAGTAATCGCTGCGATGGCGAATGATGTAGCGCGACAGATACAGCACCGGCACATCCAGCAGACCCTGTTCGATCAGCATCAACAGATTCAGCACCCGCCCCGTGCGACCGTTGCCGTCGGTAAACGGGTGGATCGCTTCGAATTGGTAGTGCGCCACCGCCATCCGGATCAGTGGATCGATGTCGGTATGCTCATGGATGAAACGCTCCCAGTCCGCGAGCTTGTCGCGCAGCAGCGTTTCGCCAACCGGCGGGGTGTAGATGATCTGCTGCATCTGGTCGTTGGCCAGCGCAGTGCCCGGCACGCGACGAATCTGCATCTGCACCGCTTTGATGCGGCTACACACCACAACAGCGGTGTCGGTGCACAGCGGCCGCTGCTGGAGCGATTGAAATCCCTCATACAGCGCACTGCGGTAACGCAGCGCTTCTTTGGTCGCGGGATGTTGCGCGCGCTCCTGATCGTCTGCGTAACGAAACAACTCGTCCGTGGTGGTGACGATGTTTTCGATCTCCGAACTGGCCTGCGCCTCCAGGATCGGAATCGTATTGATCAGTACGACCGGATTGGGCAGCAGCGCAGTGGCCTGCTTCAGCTCGGCCAATGCGGTGCGGGCAACGATGCAGGCCTTGAGCAGGCTGCGGGTTTCGATATCTCCCGCCGGCGGTAGCGGCGGGAGAGCGTTATGGGGCTTGGTCGGATCGAAATTGGTCGGATCGAAAACGGAGGTGTCGTCCATGTCACCTACTCATGTTGCGAGAACGAACATGATGCAGGGACGCGTTCTAAAAATCCATTTTTTTTAACACGTTCTTGTGGCATTCGACCTGACAGCCACTCACCAAACCACTTCCGCCATCGAGCAGTTCAGCCCCGAGCCGATGCCCATCAGTGCGATGCGGTCGCCCTTCTTCAAGCGGCCGAGCTCCTTGAGCTTGCTCAGCACGATCGGCACCGAGGCCGGGCCGATGTTGCCGTGTTCGCCGAAGATGGTCATGACCTTGGCTGGGTCGATGCCGAACGACTTCACGAACGAAGCGGTGTGCGGGCGGCTGACCTGGTGGATGACGAACTGGTCCAGCTCGTCTACCGCCCAGCCCATCGCCTGCTTGGCGGCCAGGAAGGTCTTCTGCGCCAGCTTGATGCCTTCGATCAGCAGCAAGCGGGTGTCGGTGACCATGCGGTCCAGGTTGCCGCGGCACAGCTTGTTCCACTCGGTAGCCGAGCGGGTCACGCCACCCTTGTAGCGCGGCGCGTCGGGCACCAGCTCGGTGCGCGCCATCACCATCGCGGCAGCGCCGCAGCCCAGGGTCAGCGCGGCGAGTTCGTTGCGGAACTCCTCCTCGGTGACGTCCGGGGAAGTCATGCGCTCCAGGGTCTTTTCATAGACCAGGTTGGCGGTTTCGCCATCGACGACCAACGCGTAGTCGATCTCGCCGCGTTCGAGCATGCGCGCAGCGATGTCCATGCCGTTGATGAAGGCAAGGCAGGCGTTGGCCACGTCGAAGGTCACGCAATGGTCGCTGACCCCCAGGTTGCCGGACACGATGGACGCCGTGGACGGCTCCAGGTAGTCGCGGCTCACCGAGGTGTTGACCAGCAGGCCGATCTTTTCGATGCCGATGCCGGCATCGATCAGCGCCTTGCGCGCGGCCTGGGTGGCGGCGTCGGATGCCTGGACATCCTGGTCCCACAAGCGCCGTGCATGGATACCGGCAACGTCGCCCAACACGTCGGTCTTGATCCCGAGGCGGTCGTAGGTCGGTTGCAGGCGCTCGTTGATTTCCTTGGAAGTCAGCGTATGCGGCGCATCAATATGCGCCAGTCCCGCGATGGAGACATTCTGGAAGAGCATCGAAGTAGCGCCATGGCGTCAGGCGAGGGGGCGTCAGTCTAGCCGCTGGCTGGTTTTACCGCATCTTTACATTTGAATCGCCCCCGCCCCAGCCCAACGGTTCAGCGCGGTGGGCAGCGGAAGGCGTTGAAACGCTGGCTTCCGTCGGCCGGCTGGCCCTGCGCCTGGACGGTATTGGCATTGGCGCCCGGGGCCTCGTTGCGCGCCAGGGTCTCCAGTTCTTCCTGCACGCGCAGCGGGTTGCGGTTGTAGAAGCCGACCTTGCTCTTGACCGTCACCACCACCTCGCCCTGCTGCTGACAGCCAGCTGGCACAGGGCCTGCGGGCAATACCTGCACGCTCTTGCCGCTTTGTTCGATCGGCACCCAGGTGCACGCCGCGGTGGTGGTGGCAACCAGAACAGACAGCATCAGCACGCGCATAAGTCATCCACACCGAAGGGCAAAGCCGGATTGTGCCGCAGTTGTCCGGCGGTCAAACGCGTGCCCGGCATGCGCCATACGCCTCATTCAGCACACCGGCACCTGCGCATATCCGCCGCATGGAACTGATGGCGTCGCCGTCCACTGCCCGCAAACGCGTCCGGGTGTCCGGACGCGGACACCCGCACACATCAAATACATCTTTAAAAACAATGGCTTGAAGATGGCACGCGGTTTGCTTTATTCAACCGGCACCGGAAGCAAATAGCAGAAAGCTGACTTTTTACTGAACAAATAAACGACACCTTCGAAAGTTCTTGCACATACCGAAACGGTGTACTACCTTACTACCACACCACTGATCACCCACACCAAGAGACCTCGCCATGAAGACCCAGACCCTGCGCATCGCCCTCTCCGCCGCCCTCCTGGCCGGCACCACCTTCGCCGGTTTTGCCCAAGCCGCCAGCCTGACCACGCTGGACACCGTCCAGGTTCGCCCGGCCGCCGACCAGATCGCCCAGCAGACGCTGGAGCGCAGCAGCAACATCCGTACCCTGACTGCCGTGCAGGTGCGCCCGTCCGCCGAGCAGCTGGCTGCCTTCGCTGCCGAACAGGCCGGCCCGCGCGTTGTCACCCTTGCCGCGGTGCAGGTCCGTCCCTCGGCCGAACAGCGTGCCGAGCTGGTGGTCCGCAGCAGCGCCGCCACTGCCCAGAGCGCCTCCGGCCAGACCGCCGCCGCGATCGGTGCGCTGATGGGTCAGGTCATGGTCAATCTGCCGGTGCCGCAGCTGCAGCCGTCGCCGGCCGAACTGGAAGCCCTGGTCAGCGCCGCCATCAGCCTTTAAGCACGCGCGCAGCTACACTTGCGCGCATGTCAGCACCCGTCCTCGATGTCATCCTGTTTCAACCGGAAATTCCGCCCAACACGGGCAATGTGATTCGCTTGTGCGCCAACACCGGCGCGCGCCTGCACCTGATCGAGCCGCTCGGCTTCGACCTCAGCGACAAGCAGCTCAAGCGCGCGGGCCTGGACTATCACGAATACGCGACCCTGCAAGTGCACGCCGACCTGGCAACTGCCTTGGCTGCCATCGCGCCCACGCGTGTGTTTGCCCTGAGTACGCGCAGCACGGTGCGTTACGACACACCGCAGTTCGCCGACGGCGATGCGTTTTTGTTCGGCCCGGAAACCCGCGGCCTGCCGGCCGAGGTGCTGGAGTCGATCCCGCCGCAGCACCGGCTGCGTCTGCCGATGCGGCCGGACAATCGCAGCCTCAATCTGTCCAACACCGTTGCGGTGATGGTGTTCGAAGCCTGGCGGCAGTGGAACTTCGCTGGCGGTCAGTAGCCTCGACGCAACACCAGCAGCAAGCACTGCGCGCCCGCTATCGGCAATCAGCAATCTGCATGGACCACTGCACGCTCGGTTCTTGAGCGAGATGCCCAGGCGTCTACCTATCACTTGCCGCAGGTGTTCGACAGGACTGGTCGACCACCACACACCCGGCACTGCCCACGCCTTACAGCGCGATGGTGATTGCCGTGTTGTGTGCATGCGCGCTGCAGGTCTTCAGTCTTTACATCCAGGCTTGCGATCCTCGACAACACCGCGCAATGCACCACGCACCGCTAACGATGGAATCAATACACACGCGCTTTCTTGCACGCACCTGCGCAGCCACTACGACGCGGTCTGCACGCTGGTCGCTGCCTGCAACAGGCTGCGGCATCCAGCCCATAACGCCACTGCCAGCAAGGCGATTGCGCCCAGGCTCAAAAACGCGATGCGGTAGCCAAAGGCGTGCGCGAGCCAGCCGCCAAACGCCGGGCTGAGCGCCGCGCCAATCCCCTGCACCGTCATCACCGCGCCCTGGCCGACGTTGACCCGCCCGGTGCCATGCAGCAAGCGCGCCACCAATGCCGGCACCACCACGCTTTGCAGACCGGCGCCGAGCCCATCGAGGATCTGCACCGGAAATACGCCCCAGCCGTGAATCACCGAGGCCGCCACCAGCGCGCGCAGCGGCAAGGCCATGAAGGCCAGCAGCAGCACCCACCAATGTCCGTGCACGCGGATCCAGCGCATCGCCAGCAACGCAACCACCACCATCGTGGCTTGGGCGACCACAATCGTGGTGGCGGTCAGCGCGCTCGGGTCGCCGGCATGCGCAGCCACGATCGCCATGCCATACAACGGCAGCATCGCCGCGTTGCCCAGATGAAACAGCCCCAGCGTGACCGCCAGCAATGCAAGCGGCCGGCAGGTCAGCAACACCCGCCAGGCGCTCAATGCGTCTGCGCCATCGGCATGCCCCAGGCCGCGTGCAGCGCGATGGTCGATGGCGGTTGCCGGAATCGACAGCACGGCCGTCAGCGCCAACACGCCGAACACCGCTGTGAGCGCGAAGATCGCGCCAAACCCGTAGCGCCATCCCAACCAGCCGGCCAGCACCGCGGCCAGCATGTTGCCGGCGTGATTGGCGACCTGGTTGCGCGCCAGCTGATGATCGAACCCGCGCGCACGCACCAGGCCCAACGTGATGCCGGTCAGCGCCGGGCCGATGCCGGCCGCCGCCAGCGCCGATGCGATCTGCGCAGCGACCACGCCGGAAGCGGTTGGGCGCAGCCAGATCAACGCGGTGGCGAGCAGGATCGCCAGACAGCCGACCACCACCACGGCGCGCTTGCGCCGGGTGGCATCGACCAATGCGCCGGCCGGCGTGGTGGCGAGCATGCCGGCAATACCGCCCACGCTCATCACCGTGCCGATCGCGCCCACCGACCAGCCCTTGGACTGCAAAAACACGCTCAAAAACGGCCCCAGCCCGTCCTGGACATCGGCCACGCTGAAATGCAGCGCTTCCAGCGCGCGCGTGCCACGCGGTCGGGTCGACGTGCTCATGCGCATCGCCCTGCTGCGCGTTGCCCTGCACGACCTGTCTGCAGGGCAACGCCGATGACGACTGTCTCATTGCAGCGCAGCGGGCACATTGCGGCGCCTAGTGCTTGGGCTTGGGCTTATGCGCGCCCGGGCCATGCGGCGGATGGTCGATCTGCTTCAACGCAGCGGCCTTGCTGCCCAGCGCATGCGCATGGATCAACACGCCATGCGGTGTGGCCTTGGTGTCGCCTTCGACCACCAACGGCTTGCCGACCACTAGCTGCTTGGCGAAGTCGGCACCGGCATGCGGCGGAAACCGCACCGTCACTTCGTCGTCGAACAGCACGCCATGCACTTGCCCGTGTGGGCCATGCAGCAGCCGCGCGATGGTGCCGGCGTGCTGGGTGAGCTGCAGCTTGGGCGGCTTGCCGGCCGGCGGTTTGGGTTTGGGTTTGGGTTTGGGCTTGGGCTTGGCATGCGGCCCATGCGGGCCCTCGTCGAGGATGCGCTTGCCGCCGTCCGGGTCGATCGCCAGGGCCACCAGCATGTCCACATCGCGTGGCTTGAGGCCGCGCACGGTCAATGCGCTGCCAGACTTGAGCGCCTTGAGCAAGGCCGCCGACAGATGCGGCGGTGTGTGTACTTCAGTGCCATCGGTCAACAGCAGGCCATCGATATCGGCCTTGGGATTGAGCAGAAAACGCGCCAGGGTGCCGCGGGTTTCAGGGAGGAAATCAGGATCGACCCAATGCATTGTGGACTCCAACTAGGTAGGACCGGCCAACGCCGGCAAGCCGCGCCCGACGCCATGCAGGCGGCGCGGCGGGGTGCGTGAACGAACATCTGGGTGCGCGCCGCCGTCGCGTTCGCAGCGGCGGCTTGCTTCAGCGCGGTGTGGGTGGGGCCGCCGGCGGCACGGGCGGCCCAGGTGGTGCGGGCGGCGGTGGCGGCGGCAGCGGGCCATCCGGGCGCGGAGGAACGAACAACGCACGCTGCGACGCGCGGTCGCGACCCACTGCGGTGGCTTCGATCGCGCGCCCGGCCGCAGTGGCGACACCGAACCCGCGCACGCTCAGCGGTGCTCCAGTACGTAGCAGGTCGCTCAACTGCAATGCCAGATGCGGCGGCATCCGCACCACGGTGCCGTCGCTCAGCAACGCGCCATTGGTTTCGCCGCCCGGGCCGTAGACCAGGCGCTCGATGTGTCCATCCGCTGTTAACGGCGTCAGTGCGGCAGGCGCGGGCGGCGGCGGCATGTCGCCGGCCAACGGCGGGCGGTCCACCACCTCACGCTTGCTGCGCGTGGAGCGGATGCTGCTGGCACGCAGTACCGGCAAGTCGCCCAGGCGATAGCCTTGCACGCTCACCGCATCGCCGCGGCGCACGGCCGCCTGCAGGTCATCGGACAGATGCGGTGCAAACGCCACCTGGGTGCCGTCGCGCAACCACAGCCCGTCCACGTCGCCGTTGGGATTGAGCATGAAACGCTCGACGGTGCCGCTGACCTGCACCGGCGTAGCGGCCACCGGTGCGGGCGGCGCAGGCGGCATGGGCGGCGGTGGGGGCGGCGTGCCCACCGGCGGACGCGGTGCGACCGGCGCGGCAGGCGGCGGCGGAACCTGCGCCGCCGCGGTAGCCACGCTGCAAGCCAATGCAACAGCAAGTGCGGTCTGACGAAGCATGTGATGTCTCCAATGCGGCAGGAGTGCCGCTCGCTATGGGTACAACGCAGACATCGTGCCAACTCTGAAAGCCTTGTTTTTCAAGGCGGATGGCCTGGAACAGGGCACCTAAGATGTCTGCACTTCATCCAGCGTTGTCCGTTTTGCAGACACGTGCGCTGCGGTGTCCCGTGTTTGGGCAACCGGCGTTCGCGATTGCAGTCTGCGGCTGTGGCTTGCTGTGGCTTGCTGTGGCTGGCTGGCTGTCTGGCTGGCTGGCTGTCTGGCTGGCTGGCTGGCTGTCTGGCTGGCTGGCTGGCTGGCTGTATGGCTGTCTGGCTGCACAGCTGCACAGCTGCACAGCTGCAAATGCTAGCGCTGGCCCATGGCCGCCTGTCGATGCCCTGGCGATGGGATGCATCTGTTTGCAACGTCCTGCCGGCAATGGAGCCGGGCGGGCGAACCACTCAATCAGCACCGGTTCGTCGCCCATCCGCACAGCCTTGCAGGCGCCAGCCCGCGCGCCTACTGCAAGCCGTAGTCGTCGAGCTTGCGGTACAGCAGCTGCCGATGAATGCCGAGCCGACGGGCGGCCTCGGCACGATTGCCGCCGCTGTGCGCTAGCGCATCCTGGATCATCTGTTTCTCCAGCCGCGCCACCGCTTCGGGGAGCTGCATTTCCGGAGCCGCCGGCGGCGCCTGCGGCGACGCGAGGTCGCCGAGCGCCTCGTCCAGATCGTCCGCCTCGATGCTGTGCCCGCGCACCAGCACCTGGCTACGCTGCATGACATTGCGCAGCTCGCGCACATTGCCCGGCCACGGGTAGGCCAGCACGCGCGCCTGCGCGGCCGGCGACAGCGTGCGTGCACTGCCCTGTCCTGTGCGCAGAAAGTAGTCGGCCAGCAGCACGATGTCCTGCCCACGCTCGCGCAGCGGCGGCAGCTCGATCGGCACCACGTTCAAGCGGTAGCGCAGGTCGC
The DNA here is from genome assembly GCF_031843525.1 of Xanthomonas sp. WCS2018Noco2-27. Taxonomy (NCBI): domain Bacteria; kingdom Pseudomonadati; phylum Pseudomonadota; class Gammaproteobacteria; order Lysobacterales; family Lysobacteraceae; genus Xanthomonas; species Xanthomonas sp. WCS2018Noco2-27. The sequence continues at coordinate 247,601 of NZ_JAVTIK010000006.1, forward strand.
TGCGGAACTGCCCGGCGGCCACCCACGCGGCCAGATCGCGATGGGTGGCCGCCAGCACGCGCACGTCCACCTTCTGGGCACCGCGGCCGCCCAGCGGCGTCACTTCGCCTTCCTGCAAGAAGCGCAGCAGCTTGGCCTGCATCGCCAACGGCATGTCGCCGATTTCATCCAGAAACAAGGTGCCGCCATCGGCCTCGCGGATCAGGCCGATGCGGTCGCTGGTCGCACCAGAGAAGGCGCCCTTGCGATGACCGAACAACTCGCTCTCCATCAACTCCAACGGAATGGCCGCGCAATTGACCGCGACAAACGCCGCATTTGCCCGCGCACTGGCGCGATGCAATGCACGCGAGGCCAACTCCTTGCCGGTGCCGGTCTCGCCGGTGATCAACACCGGCAAGTCCGATGCGGCCGCCAGCCCGATGCGCTTGTGCACGGTGCGCATCGCCGGGCTGTGGCCGACCAGCGCATCGTCTTCTTCGGGCAGCGGGATCGGCGGCTCGTCGGCTGCAGCATCGGCGCGGCTCAGCAACGCACGTTCCACCACATCGACGATATCGGCACGCCCCACCGGTTTGACCAGATGATCGAACGCACCCAGCGTCATCGCCTCGATGGTGTTGCCGCTGGACACATGGGCGGTGAGCATCACCAGCGGCACCTGGGCCGCCTGCGCATCGCCCGCCCGCGCGCGCAACACTTCGATCCCGTCCATGCCCGGCATACGGAAATCCACAAACGCCAGATCGACACCGCCTTCGCGCAACTGCGCCAGCCCCTGCGCGCCGTCGCTTGCGGCAATCACGCTGTGCCCGAGCGAGCGCAGCGTCGCCTGCAAGGTGGCGAGAAACGCTGCGTCGTCGTCGATGATCAGGATGCGCGCCATGGCAGCTCCACATTGAAATGGGTCATGCCGTCGGCATGGGTGTAGTGCGCCTGGCCGCCGTGCGCGCGCGCAATCTCGCGCACCAGCGCCAGCCCCAGCCCATTGCCGTCGCTGCGGCCGCTGACGAACGGTTCGAACAGCTGCGCCGCAATCGGCTCGGGCACGGGCGCACCGCGATTGCTCACTTGCAAATGCAACATGCCTTCGCGCTGCACCGCACACATCACAATCTGCGTGCCTGGGTCGGCGTGCTGCAACGCATTGCGTAACAGATTGTGTAGCGCGCGTCCCAGTTGCTGCGGATCCAGTGACCACTGCAGCGGTGCATCCGGCACCTGCAGCTGCAATTGATGCGCAGTGTGCGGCAACAGTGTGGGATCCAGCAGCTCCTTGAGCCAGTCCTGCACTACTACTGTCTCCAGATGAAGGCGGATCGGCTGCACCATGCCGAGCAGGCTTTCGACCACGCCATCCAGACGCCGGATCTGCGCCAGCATCAGCGCACCATGCGCGGCGTCGTCGGGGGTGACATCGCGGCGTGAGATCTCGTTTTCCACCGCAAGCCGCATGGTGGCGATGGGATTGCGGATTTCATGCGCCACCGTTGCAGTCATGCGCCCGAGCGCGGCAAGCCGCTCGTGCCGCGACAGCTCGTCGGCCAGCTTGCGTGTCTGCGCCAGCGCCTGCGCAGTGCGCTGCGCGTAGCCGGTGACCGCAGCGCCGAGCCGATCGAGTTCGGGCGCACCCGTGTGCGGAATCTGCGGCATCTCGGTATCGGCCGCCAGTGCGTGTTGAATCTTCTGCAGACGCTGACTCCAGCGCCGCACCACCACGCCCAGCGCAATCGCAGACACCGCGACCATCGCAAAGATCAACACCATGCCGACCACCAGCGGCCGCCACGCATCCGAACTGCTCGCCGGCACCCGCGACATGGTCCACGCGGCGGTGCCGGCCGCCAACGGGCAGGCGCTGATCAGCAGCACCTCACGACTGCCATCGCGGCGGAACTGCACGGGCTTGCGTCCCTGCGCGCTTTGCCGCGCAGTGCCCACGATGGTTGTCCACTCAGCTGCGGGGATATCGGTCTTGTGATCGCTGCCGTCATAGGTGGGGTAGGCATAGGCGATGAAACCCTTGTCCACATTCCACACGCCACCTTCCACGCCGGGCGCATCGGCCAGCACCAATTGCACCACCACCGCAGCCAAGCCGGCGCCGTTGTCGCCGCTGCGCGCGGCCTCGCTTGCGCCGGCATAGCGCTGCACGATGCGCATGCACTGCCCGCTCAACTGTTGCCGCGCGTCTTCCAGCCGAACACCTTCGGTCTGGCGATACAGGCCATACAACATCGTGGCCACGCCCAGGCAGGCGGCCACGATCACCATCCAGATCAGCAACAATTGCCGCAGTAGCGAACGTGGCATGCAAGCAATCCGGGCAAGGTCGGCCGATGATAGAACTGGCCGCGTTAGCGCAAGTTGGTCTTGACCAGCTCAATCACCTCATCGCCCCGCCCGCTCATCACCGCCTTGAGCAGGTACAGGCCCATGCCCTTGGCTTGTTCGAGCTTGATCGCCGGCGGCACCGCCAGTTCCTGCGTGGCGATACGCACATCCACCAGCGCCGGACCGGAGTGCGCAAAGGCCTGCCGCAACGCACGCTCCAGCTGCGACGATTCGTCCACGCGAATGCCCAGAATGCCCATCGCATTGCTCATCGCGGCGAAATCCGGGTTGCGCAACTCGGTGCCGGTATCCAGATAACCGGCAGCCTTCATTTCCATCGCCACAAAGCCCAGCGAGGCATTGTTGAACACCACAATCTTCACTGGCAGGTTCAACTGCGCCAACGAGATGAAATCGCCCATCAACATCGCAAAGCCGCCATCGCCGGATAGCGAAATCACCTGCCGCCCGGGGAACGCCGCCTGCGCACCCAGTGCCTGCGGCATCGCATTGGCCATCGAGCCATGGTTGAACGACCCCAGCAAACGGCGCTTGCCGTTCATGCGCAGATAACGCGCCGCCCACACCGTGGGCGTGCCGACATCGCAAGTGAACACCGCATCCTGATCGGCAATCTGGCTGATCAGCCGGGTCACGAACTGCGGATGCAACGGCTCACCAGGATCGGCCGGCACTGCCAGGTCATCCAGCCCTTCGCGCGCCTTGCGATAGTGCTCCAACGATTTTTCCAGGAAGCGGCGGTCTTCGCGACGCTGCAACTGCGGTAGCAAGGCCGCGATGGTTTCGCCCACATCCGCCGCAATGCCCAGCTGCAGCGGCGTGCGCCGTCCCAATGCACCCGGGTCGCGGTCCACCTGCACGATGGTGGCGTCCTTCGGATAGAACTGCCGATACGGGAAATCCGTACCCAACATGATCAAGGTGTCGCAATTGAGCATTGCGTGGTAGCCGGAACTGAAGCCGATCAAGCCGGTCATACCGACATCGAACGGGTTCTCCCATTCCACGTATTCCTTGCCACGTAGCGCGTGCACGATCGGCGCGCCCAGCCTCTCTGCCAGCGCCACCACCGCATCGTGTGCACCTGCGCACCCGCTGCCGCACAACAAGGTGACCGCCTTGCTCTGCTGCAACAGCTCGGCCAGCTGCTGCACATCGTCGGCCGCAGGCAGCACGCGCGGCGCGCGCAGGGCAGGCCATGCACTCGACAGATGCTTGTCCACCTCCAGCAACGCGATATCGCCGGGAATCACCACCACCGCCACGCCTTGCTGCAGGATGGCCGTGCGCATCGCACGATGCAGCACTTCCGGCAGCTGTGCCGGATTGGTCACCAGCTCCACAAAGTGGCTGCACTCGCGGAACAGCTCCTGCGGGTGGGTTTCCTGAAAATAACTCAGGCCGATCTCGGACGATGGAATATGCGCGGCGATCGCCAGCACCGGCTGTCGGCTGCGATGGCAGTCGAACAAGCCGTTGATCAAATGCAGATTGCCCGGCCCGCAACTCCCGGCGCACACCGCCAGCGTGCCGGTCACCGCAGCCTCGGCGCCTGCGGCAAACGCGGCGACTTCTTCGTGGCGCACATGCATCCACTCGATGGTCTGCATCTCGCGCAATGCATCGGTCAACCCATTGAGGCTGTCGCCGGTCACGCCCCAGATCCGCTCCACACCCGCGCTCTGCAGCGTCTCGGCCAGAAACCGCGCCACCGTCTTCTTCTTCGCCACGATGCAGCTCCGCTACTAGTCAACAGGTCTGCAATGCTCCCAGCGGCGATGTCAGTGCAATGTGCTCGTGCACGAAAAGTCCTGAAAAACTCGATGATTTAAACGTTTGTGCACACACGTCTCACATTGCAGGTGCGCAGTGAATGCCGTGTCACGTTTTACGCGTGCGCTACGCGCATCCGCTGAGGACCACAAGAAAGCGCAGCTGAATCTGGCGCGATGATTCATTCACGGCTCAGTCCAAAATTCATGTCGCGTTCCATCGAATAACGGAGAATTTACATCTCGGCAGCGAACGGCATTCGCCTCAGCGCCGGCCCAAACCATAAGTACAGGTATTGATCATGAAGACTTCACTGCTGGCCCTCGGCCTCCTCGCAGCCCTGCCGTTTGCGGCCTCCGCTGCTGAAAACCTCTCCTACAATTTCGTCGAAGGCGACTACGTGCGCACTCCGACCGAAGGTCGCGATGCAGATGGTTGGGGCCTGAAGGCTTCTTACGCCGTTGCTCCGAACTTCCACGTGTTCGGCGATTACAGCAAGCAGAACGCTGACGACAACGACAGCGTGTTCGAAAGCTCCAACTCCGACTTCCAGCAGTGGGGCGTCGGTGTCGGCTACAACCACGAGATCGCCACCAGCACCGACTTCGTTGCCCGCGTTGCTTACCGCAAGCTGGACCTGGACAGCCCGAACATCAGCTTCGACGGCTACAGCGTAGAAGCCGGTCTGCGTAACGCGTTCGGCGAGCACTTCGAAGTCTATGCCCTGGCTGGCTACGAAGACTTCTCCAAGAAGCGCGGCATCGACATCGGCGACAACTTCTACGGCCGCCTTGGCGCCCAGGTGAAGTTGAACCAGAACTGGGGCATCAACGGCGACATCCGTATGGATGGCGACGGCAACAAGGAATGGTCGGTCGGCCCGCGCTTCAGCTGGTAAGCCGCACGTTTGACTGCAACGCGACTCTCTCTCCCGCGTTGCATTGGAAGCCCGGTCCCCCGACCGGGCTTCTTTCTTTTGCGCGATTGGTCGATGGCGCGCAGCGTCGCGTGGTTGTTTCGCATACGTGCGCACGCAGCGCTTCTGAACGAAGCACTGGAGTCACCTCGCACTTGAGTTGCCGCGAAGCGGCGATGCATCTGATATGCACCAACAAAAAGCCCGGCAGTGCCGGGCTTTTTGTTGTCTTCGTTGCATCACGCGATACGCATTGCCGCCCGATCAGGTGAACAAGGCCTGCGGATACTCGGGCTTGCGCTCGCGCGCCAGCAGTTCCTTCAACGCCGCTTCCGGTGTGATTTCGCCATGCAGCACTGCGCGTACGGCATTGGAGATCGGCAACTCGATGCCGTGCTGTTCGGCCTGGCGCATGACTTCGTCGGCAGTCTGCACCGACTCGACCACCTGGCCGATCTCGCGGATCGCATCGTTCAAGCTCTGCCCGCGCCCCAGCGCCAGTCCCAGCCGGCGGTTGCGCGACAGATCGCCGGTGCAGGTGAGCACCAGATCGCCCAACCCGGCCAGGCCCATCAACGTTTCCGGGCGCGCACCGATCACTGCAGCCAGGCGCAACATCTCGTTCAAGCCGCGCGTGATCAGACCCGCACGCGCGTTGAGGCCAAGCTGCATGCCGTCTGCCACACCTGTGGCCACCGCCAGCACGTTTTTCATTGCGCCACCCAGCTCGGCGCCCACCATGTCATCGCCGGTGTAGGCGCGGAAGGTGGGGCCGTGCATCGCATCGGCCACGACTTGGGCAAACGCCGCATCGTCGCCGTGCACGGTGACAGCAGTAGGCAAGCCGAGGGTGACTTCCTTGGCGAAGGACGGCCCGGTCACCACGGCCAACGGAACGCTGGGACCGAGCAGATCGCGCGCCACTTCATGCAGAAAGCGCCCGGAACCGGGTTCGAAGCCCTTGGTCGCCCATGCCACGCCGGCGTTGGCCGGACGCAACGGAGCGATCAAGCGAATCGTTTCGGTGAATGCATGCGAGGGCACCACGACCAGAATCCAGCTTGCATCGGCCATGGCGGCCTGCAGGTCGGTGGTGGCACGCAACGTCTCCGGCAACGGAATGCCCGGCAGATAACGCACGTTCTCGTGGGTGCGGTCGATGGCATCCACCATCGCCGCATCGCGTCCCCAGAGCACGGTCGAGTGACCGTGTCTGGCGAGAAGCGCGGCCAGGGCCGTGCCCCAGGAACCGGCGCCGAGAACGGCGATCTTGTGGGTCGAATCGCTCATCGGCGCAGACAGTGCTTAGGCGTTGCCAGCCGGCTCGGAATCGGCCAGCGAGGTGCCTTCGCCTTGCGACCGCTGACGCAGGGTTTCTGCGTACAGGGCTTCGAAGTTGATCGGCTGCAGGTAGAACGGCGGGAAGCCGCCGGCCTGGATCAGATCGCTGACCAGGGTGCGCACGTACGGGAACAGGATGTTCGGGCACTGCGTACCCAGCAGCACGTCGATCGCCTGCGGCTCCAGGCCGACCAGGCCAAACACGCCGGCCTGCTGCACTTCGGCCACGTAGGCGGTCTTGCCGCCGGCGGTGCAGGTCAGGGTCACGGCCAGCACGACTTCGAAGGCGTTGTCGTTGAGGCGCTGGACCTTCTGATTGAGGTTCAGCTGCAGCTCGGGCTGGTTGGCGTCATTGAAGACGGCCGGCGCGTTCGGCGATTCGAAAGAAACGTCCTTGACGTAAATCTTTTCGATGGTGAAAGCGGGGCCAGCAGCGGCGTCGGCCGGCGCAGCGGCGCCGTTGAGGATTTCGTCGGACATTCCTAACTCCAAAAGCGGTTCGGTGGATGCAGCGTTGAGTGATGCAGACGTGAAAACGCGAGTATCTCACGCAAGCAATGGGGGCTTGCGAGCTGCCGCACAAGGCGGATCAGCGGCCCTTGATCAGTGGCAATTCGGCCATTTGCCAGGCAGCGACGCCCCCTTCGAGCCAGTACACCTTCTCGAAGCCGGCTTTCTTCAGCGTCTTGGCCGCACCTGCAGAGGTGTTGCCGCTACGGCAGACCACCACCACCGGCGATGCCTTGGCGTTGGCAAGCAGCTTGCTGGCCGGGTCGAACTTGGCCAGGGCCACGTTGCGGCTGCCGGCGATGTGGCCCTTTTCGAAATCGGCGGTGGGCGACAGGTCGATCACCAGCGCGTCTTCGCTGTTGATCAAACGGGTCAGCTCGGCCGGCTTGAGTGCGCGATACCCGCGGAACAGGCGCGCAACCTCGGTGACGATCAGGGCGATGGTCAGGCCCACCAGGGCCAGCGACAACATGGGGTTGCGGCCGACAAAGGCCTGCAGCTCTTCGAAATTCACGGGGTCAGGGTCAGTCGAGCGGGCGGGAATTGTCGCACAGCTGGCACGCGCGACGGCCAGCGAGGCAGAGGCCGGGCTACTGGCCCTTCCACAGATCGGGCAGGCCGCTGGCCAGCCACCAGCGCTTTTGTTCGGGATTCCAGTGCCAGATCTCGATGCTGCGCACCAGCCGTTCGGCCTGGGTATTGCGGTTGATCACGCGCAGCTCGACCTCACGGCGCAGGTCGCCATTGGGCTCTTCGCCCACGCGCAACTCGCGGTAGCCGGAAATCTGCACCTGCTCATAGCGTGAGCGTTCCAGGTCGCTGAGCGGATGGGCCTGGGCGTAGGTCGGTTCGACAAACCCCTGCGCGGCATCGAAATCGCTCCAGCGCACCGCCGCCGTGTAGGCGGCCTGGGTGGTTTCCAGCGCGCGCCCCTGGGCGCGACTGCCGGCGGTGGCCACCCCGCTCAGCATCGCCAGCCCCAGCAGGACAACTGCTCCCATCAGTGCACGCATACGTATTCCCCCCTTGATCCAGCCAGCATCCTACCGTTTTGGAAACGCCACGAAGCGCCCGCTCAACGTGGCCGCCGCTGCGCCCGAGCCCAGCGCGATCTGCGCGCGCATGCCGATGCGCGCCTTGCCGCGCTGACGGAAGGTCGCCAGAAAGGCGTCCCAGCCACCCAATTCGGCGGGCTCGGCATCGGCCACCAGGTCTTCGTACACCGGCGCGACATAGCGCAGCTGGCTGTCGGCGACATACACGTCGGCTTCGTGGCCGGCCAATTGCAGTTGCAGCGTCAGCCACCCCCAGCTGGCCAGCGTCATCAAGGAAGCCAGGCTGCCGCCGAACGCATTGGCCTTGTCGTTGACGTTGGCCTGCAACGGCGCGCGCAGGCGCAGCGCCCCATCGTGCAAGCCATCCACGGCAATGCCCATCGACAACACCGGCGGCATGGCGATGAACTGCTGCTGCAGCGACTGCAGGGCGGAGACGAGCGTGCACGAAGGAGTCATTGGAAAGGCTGGCAGACGACGAAGGGCGGCATCATGCCGCAATGTCCGGCGAGCGTCTTGTGCATGTGGATGACATGCGGTACCGCATGGTGAACGCGTGCAGCATCGGGCTGTTGCACGCCTTAGGTTTTGCTTCAACAACCCGGTAAGCACGCCGGCATCGGGCACTGTGGACTGTGCATGCAATTGCGGCGCGCGAGCGCGCAAGTGCGAGACCTGCGATCAGCCCATGGCGCCACCGTGGCGATCGCCGTTTACGGCGCGAACACGACCTTGCGGTAGCCCTGCGCCACGCGCAGCAGCGTCGTCGCCTTGGCCTTCCAGTGCGCGCTGCGTTGCTTTTGCGCGCGTGTCAGCGGCGCATCGATGGTGCTGGTGAACACGATCTGCTCCGGCGCTGCGTGAAAGAACTTGTCCTGGATGCAGGCTGCCGGCGACAGCTGATAGGTGGACAGCTGCTGCGCCACCGGCGATTCGTTCCAACCGAACAAAAAGATATCGGCCATGGTGTGCCAGCGCGCGTCGGCGGCCAGCAGCAGTCGCGCCGCCTCGCGGCTGATGATCAGCGCACCGGCGCACACCGGCCAGCAATGCTGGTAGGTCGATGGGCGCACCAGGCGCAGCTGGCGCCCGGCAATGTCGGCGACCTTGGCATCGAGCTTGATCCGGTTGTAGGACGGCTCCAGGCGCACGATGCTGCTGCCCGACGGGAGCCAGTCGGTGCTGCGCAACAGCGCCGGTAGCGCATCGGACAGGTGCATGTCGTCTTCGAAGATGGCGGTGTACGCAGCGTCGGACTCGGCCGCGATGCGCCAGGCCGCCTGATGGCTCAGGAAGCAGCCGATGTTGGACGCGGTCCATTTGCGCGGGCCGGTGCTGAACGCATCGCCGGAGTTTTCCAGCGGGCGCTCACGCACGAAGTCGGCGATCTGCTCCGGCGTGAGGGTGGCGCCGTCGATGGCGGGGAGGCGCTCGAACGGGATCCCCAATGCCTGGAACCGCGCCGCCATGGCCTGCAGGCGATCGCCGCTGCGCTGCATGTTGATGAGGTAGGACTTGATCACGGTGCCACTCCAGCTCGATTGTCGTGGCGGATCGTGAGCGGAGGCGCTGATTGGCTCACCCCCGAGTACGAGGTTGTGGCCGCACAAACGCAGGTATCCCGCCGAGCGGGCACTCGTAGCCAGGCAACGCGCGAGGAGGAGGAACGACGAAAACGAACGCTCACGACCACCACACGGGTGCGGCTGGTGCCCGGAATCGGCACGCCCCAATCGTCCGCGACGGTTTCTGTGCCCTGCCCACCCCCTGACAGCGGCTCACTTCGTGTTTGCTTGCCGCTCTGCATCGTCGTGCGCGCCAACGCAGCACGCGCACCACCCGGAGACGGCATGGCTCTCGCATAATCGTCAGATGACCCTCCCTCCCCCGCTCGCCGATCCCTGGACCCTGCTCTCGCTGCGTCCCAGCGGGGAGCACGCGCCATTGCGGCGGGCGGTGGCACGGTATGGCGGGCGGCTGCTTGCCCTGTCGCCGTGGCGCCTGCAGACCAACGATACCGCGCAGGCGCGCGCCGCCTTGCAGCGCGCGCTGGAGGCGCCCATCGCGGTGTTCACCAGCCCGGCAGCCGTGCGCGCCGCGCATCAGCTGCGGCCCTTGCAGCGGCCGGTGCAGGCGCAGTGGGTCAGCGTGGGCGAAGGCACCGCGCGTGCGCTGCACGCCTGTGGCATCGACGCGGTTGTGCGCCCTGCGCGCATGGACAGCGAAGGCCTGCTCGCCTTGCCGGTGTTCGCAGCGCCGTTGCAGAGCGTCGGCCTGATCACCGCGCCGGGTGGACGCGGCATGTTGGCGCCTGCGCTGGAACACCGCGGTGCGCGCATCCTGCGTGCGGATGTGTATCAACGCGTGCCGCTGCGCTTGCGCCCGTCGGCACTGCACACTTTGACCGACGCACTGCCGCGCAGCGTCCTGGCCATGAGCAGTGCCGAGGCGCTGACGCTGGTGCTGCAACAGTTGCCCGCCGCGCTGAGCGAGGCAGTGCGGCAACGCCCGCTGGTCGCCTCCAGCGAACGTCTGTGCGACGCCGCGCAAGCGTCGGGCTTCTGCCACGTCGTCCGCGCGGCAGGTCCATTGCCGGAGCAACTGGTCGCTGCCGCCGCAGCGATCGTGACACCATCGCGACCTTGCTGAACTGCGAACTCAAGCACAGCTTGCGGCGCTCTGCCGGCGCACGCCATGCTGTGCCAGATGACTGCGGCGCCTGCGCCGGTCGTGACCGCCCGAGGATGTCCGAATGACCGAAATGCCCGCCACCACGCGACGGTTTCCCTGGGCCTGGCTGCTGCTTGTGCTGGCCATTGCCGCCGTGGGCGTGGCGCTGTTTCTCGGCTGGCGTGCGTGGCAGAGCTATCACGACGCGCAACTGCAGGCAGCGCAGGCGCAGCAGCAACGCTGGGACGGCACCCAGCAATTGCTGGAAACACTGCGCCGCGATCAACGCCTGGCCAATGAGCGCCTGCAGGATGCGGCCGCCACCAATCGCGTGCTGCGCGATGAAATGCTGGGCCTGAGCCAGCGCAGCGCCTTGCTCGAAGACACCGTGCAAAAGCTTGCCGACCCGAACCGGCATGGCGCACAGGCGCTGCGGCTGGATGAAGTGGAACTGTTGCTGCGGCTCGGGCAGCAGCGGCTGAGCATTGCCGGCGATGCCGATGGCGCCCGTCGCGCCTACGCGCTGGCCAACGGCGCCCTCAACGGGATAGACGATCCGGGCTATCTCAATCTGCGCCAGGCACTGGTGCAGGAGCGCGATGCGCTGGACCGCCTCGGCGCCGGCCCGCAGGCCCAGGCGACGCAGGCGCTCGATCAGTTGGCCATCGATCTGCAGCGCCTGCCGGAACACTCCGCACAAACCACCGAAGCGGCGCGGCCGTGGTGGCAAAAAGTGCTCGCACCGCTGGTGGATATTCGCCCCAGCCGTGGCGATGCCTTGCTGACCGCCGGCGACCGCAACGCCGCCAGCGATGCCTTGCAGATCGAAATCAGCCTCGCCCGCGCCGCTGCAGAACGTGGCGATCCGCAAGGCTTTGCACAATCGCTACGCCGCGTGGAGACCTGGACCACCCGGTTGTGGCCGGACTCGCCGCAACGCCGTCAGATGCGTGTGCGCCTGCGCACGCTGCAACAAGCGCCACTGCGTCCGCGACTGCCGGAACTGGGCACCACCCTGCTGCAACTGCAGGCCATGCGTGAAGGGAGATCCACCCAATGAAAGTGTTGCGTACCGTCTTGATCCTGTTGGTTGCCGTGGCACTGGGCGTGCTCGGTGCGCAGTGGTTGTCGCATCAGAACAGCTACGACCTGGGTAACGTGGTGGTCAGCGTAGGTGGCAACGACTACCGCGCCGCAATGCCGCAGGCGGTGCTGATCCTAATCATCGCGCTGCTGGTGATCTGGCTGCTGTGGACGCTCATCAGCCTGCCGTTCCGCGTATGGGGCAAGTACCGCCGCAAGAAGGGCCGCGCGCGCCTGATCGAAGGCCTGCGCGCCGCCGACCACGGCCAGTGGCAACGCGCCGAGCGCCTGCTGGTCACTGCCAGCGAAGACGACGAGGTCAGCGGCATCGCGCTCGCCAGCGCGGTGCGCGTGGCCGATGCACGCGGCGACGAGGCATCGGCCACTGCGCTCGCACAGCAGTTGGCTGAGCGCGACCCCACCGCGTACGCGCTGCTGCAGGGTGAGCGACATCTGGCGCGGCAACGGCCGGTCGAGGCGATCAATGCGCTCGATGCTGCCAATGCCCAACCGCTGCCGGCACGTGGCCTGTTGCTGCGCACGCATGCGCTGACCCAGATCGGCCGTGCCGATGAAGCCTACGGCCAGCTCGGTGCCTTGCGTCAGCAAGCGGTGCTGGCACCGGAGGCTTACAGCGCGCTGGAGGCCACACTGGCCGAACAGACCCTGTTGCAGGCCGGCGATGCCAATGCGCTGGCCGAGCGCTGGGAGGCGCTGCCCAAGCCGCTGCGCACCTACCCGGCCGTGGTCGGTGCATACGCGCAACGTGCCGCGGTACTGCATTGGGACGATGCCGCCGTGCACAGCCTGGAACAGGCGCTGGATACGCAATGGGACGAATCGCTGGTGCGCCTGTACGGCGTGTTGCCGCTGGAAAAATACGATTCGCGTCGGGCCAGTGCGCAGCGCTGGCTGACCCAGTATCCGGACAGCCCAGGCCTGCTGTTGACGCTGGCGCGGCTGGCACGCCATCAGCAGCAGTGGTCGCAGGCCGAAGAGTTCCTGCACCGCGCGCTTGCCAATGGCGCCGGCAGCGAGGCCTGGGAAGAGTTGGGCCATGGATTTGCTGCCGCCGGCGACCTGCTCTCTGCGCAGCATTGCTACGCCAATGCATTGCGCGCCGCACGCGGCGAGCCGGTGCATGAAGGCATGCCGCAACAGTCGCTGCGCGGGCCGATCGTGTCGGCAAGTCCGGCGCCTGCGGCCGACCCACTCGCACCGGACGATCGCATTCTGTAATCGCTGCGGTTGTTCGACCTTGCAGCGGCGCACACCACAGGTGCGCCGCGTTGCATCAACGCTGGCGCGATGCCTGTGGCGGTGGCGGCAAATCGCTCAGAAATGCATCGCAGGCACCCAGATACCGTGCCTGCGCATGGTCGACCTGCGTCGGCGACAACACGCGCGAGCCCAGGCGGCCGATCAACAGCATCGCCGCCATCACGCCGGCACCGATCACCCAGCGGAACTGGCTATCGAGCGACAGCCCGCACACCAGCAACGTCAACACCGATGCCATCGCCACCGCGACGAAACGGGCGCGGCGGCGCTCGTGTTGCGCGCACAGGGTGAGCACATGCGCGCTGCGTTTGCGTAGCGCAATGGCCAGGATCACGTACGGCAACACGCCCAGCAGCAGCGCGGCGTAGATCACCGGGTGGTGCCAATGAAAGATGTAGCGACGTGGCGGCATGTCGGCCGGCGCATTGCACTTGACGCACCGTGGCGGCAGATTGGCGCCCGCCGTACACACCAGCACATCGCCCTCGCGCCACACATCGCCGTTCGCCGGCGGTAGATACAGGCTGGGCGGCTCGCGAAACGCGTCATTCGACATCCATGCGTCCTTGCTGGTTTGGGATTGGGGATTGGGGAGTAGAGATTCGCAAAAACAGGATTCCGCTCCTGATGTTGCCAATCCTAATCGCGAATGCCAAATCCCACGCTGCGCAGCAGCGTCAACGCTCCACGATCGCCACCACGCCCATGCCGCCGGCGGTGCAGATCGAAATCAGCGCGCGGCCGCCGCCGCGTTCTTCCAGCTGCTTGGCGGCGGTGGCCACCACGCGCGCGCCGGTGGCGGCGAACGGGTGGCCGGTGGCCAGCGACGAACCCAGCGGGTTGATCTTGTCCGGGTCGATGCGGCCCAGCGGTGCGTCCAGCCCCAAACGCGTGCGGCAGTAATCCTCGCTCTCCCACGCGCGCAGCGTGCACAGCACCTGCGCGGCAAAGGCTTCGTGGATTTCGTAGATGTCGAAGTCCTGCAGGGTCAGACCCTGACGCGCCAGCATCTGCGGTACCGCGATGGTCGGCGCCATCAGCAGGCCTTCGCCATGCACGAAATCCACTGCCGCCACCTGCGCATCGCGCAGATACGCCATCGGCGTGTGGCCGTGCGCCAGCGCCCAGGCCTCGCTGGACAGCAGCACTGCGGCGGCGCCATCGGTCAGCGGAGTGGAATTGGCGGCAGTCAAGGTGCCACGGCCGGAGGTCTTGTCGAACGCCGGGCGCAAGGTCGCCAGCTTTTCCAGCGAGGTGTCGGCGCGCAGGATGTTGTCGCGCGAGACCCCACGGAACGGAGCGATCAGCGAATCGAAGAAGCCGCGCTCATACGCAGCCGCCAGCTTGTGGTGCGAGGCCACTGCCCATTCGTCCTGCGAATCGCGCGAGATGTTCCACTCCTTGGCCATGTCCTCGCAGTGGGCGCCCATGCTCTTGCCGGTGCGCGGCTCGGCCACACCGGGGAAGTCCGGCTTGAGTTCGCTCAACTTGAAGCCGCGCAGCAACGCCTTGAGTTTGTCGCCGGTGGCCTTGGCGCGGTTGGCGGCCATCAGGCGCGCGCGCAATTTCTTGCCATAGACGATCGGCACTTCGGAGGTGGTGTCCGAGCCGCCACCGATGCCCGAATCGATCTGCCCCAGCGCGATCTTGTTGGCGATGGTGATCACCGAATCCAGGCTGGTGCCGCAGGCGCGCTGCAAGGTGATGCCCGGCGTCAGCGGCGACAGACCCGACGACAGCGCTGCCTCGCGGGCCAGGTTCCAGTCCGAGGAGTGCTTGATCACCGCCCCCATCGCCACTTCGCCCAATTGCTGCCCATGCAGGCCGAAGCGCTCGACCAGCGCGCCCAGCGTGCGCACCGACATGCCCAGGTTGCCCACGTCCGCGTAAGCGGTGTTCTGACGACAGAACGGGATACGAACGCCGCCCAGAATGGCGACGGGACGGGCTGCGGGCATCGGTTGACCTGGCATGGAGGACTCGGGGACATGGCCTGCACAGGGCCGGCAGGCATAATGGCCGCAGTGTAGCTTCGACCCCGTGATGGGCCAACCGCGAATCATGAGCAAGACCGAACACGGCGTGACCGCCATGGGTGTGATGGCGCTGGAATTGACGGGCGGCACCGCCCCCGAGCGCGGCGCCCTGGCGCCCGAGCAGGCCGGCATGCTGGCCGAACGCATTGGCCGCGACCTGGCGCAATGGATCCCGGAGATCCGCGCGCTGGAGTTGAGCGTGGCGATGGCGCATTTCGACCCCGCCGAAGTGCTGCGGCCGGGCTGGCCGCTGCATCGCCGGCTGGAGGAACTGCATGCCCGCGCGCCGGGCCGCGACCAGGGCCCGCGGGTGCTGGCCTTCGGTGCCGATGCGCAGGGCGAGATTCCCTTGCCGTTCCAGGCCGATGCCCAGTTGACAGGTGGCGGCCTGCGCGTCCTGCCGTTCCTGCTGTCGGGCGACCCTGACATCGTGGCGAGCGTGGCCGATGCGATGGAAGAAGTGCTGCTGGCCCAGGGCATGGCCCAGGCCGACACCGCGCTGCTGGCGCAGGAAAGCTTCGGCGCGCGCATCGAGCACGCCCGCTACCTCACCGCGCACGATCTGGCGGCGATGATCTCGATGCAGTACGACAACCAGGGCCTGGCACCGCTGTGGCCGCTGATCGAAGCCGCCCTGCTCGCCCCCGACAGCGAAGAATGGCTGCAGCAATCGCCCGAGCCGGTGTTGCGCTATGTCGATGGCGAAGTGCGCATTGCATTGTTCGACCCGGCCGGTTGGTGCGATTACTACACGCACGACCGCGAGAATTGCGAGCGCCTGCGCGGCGTCTACGAGCAATTCCTCTCGCGTCAGCGGCAGATGGCTGCGGTACTGGAAGCGCACGGGTTGCCGGTGCTGTACGTGCACGTGGAGCCGGGTCAGAACCCGCACCAGGCCTTATCTGCATAAGCGATGCGTCGGTGTCCACCGCGCGCCTGCCTTGCAGGGCGTGTTGGACACCGGCGTGTAGGCGGCAGACCTGGAGCGTGCCTGCGCGTTTTATACGCGTTTACTTGGCCTGGACCCTATGCACCGCGATGCGCGCATGCCGGCGTACGCGAGTGCGCTGGGGCAAGTGTTGCTCCCGATTCTTGCAGGGAAGTACCTCGAACACGGCTACATGACCCGGCGGGACGATTCCACCGCACAACAGGAGCGGACGTGCGCACTATGCACTGGCGATGCTAGGCGATGCACTGACCGGTTGGGAAGCGCCTTTGCAGGCGTGCGGCGCGCTGATCGAAGGCCGCACGCGGTGGCCGGCAACGTATTTACTTCCGCGATACCGATGCGCACTTGCTGGGTGGCGACTCATAGTCTTTGGCCAAATTACTGAGCGCGGTTGGCAAAGCCACTCACCGCAACACGTAGCGCTCGTGCTCGGATCCGCCCACGATTCATACGCGCTGGTTACTGCGCCATCTGCCCAGCTGAAGATTGCTTGTTACGGATTGGCTGCCCCGAGCGCGTATACGTGCACACGCTCGACAGCGCAGCAGTTGGCGCACTGATGCATAAACTGCAGTATTTACCGCTCTATCGATGCACGGTCCAACCATGCACGCTCCGCTGAGCAACGTTGCCGCGTCGTAGCAGCAGCATCAGCGTCTGCAAGACCATGCGCGAGATCCCGCCTTCGTGTTGCCAACAGGCCATTATGTCCGGCGGAACAACGCGTCGACGCCTGACACACAGCTGCTTACCGCGGCCGTTGTGCATTACAAGACAAAAGACGCGACGGCCATCGAATGCCGCCGCGTCCATGCGCTTACTTGGTTGCAGCCTGCGCGTTGTCGGTGGTGATCACGCCGCAGGCCAGACGGCCACCGGCGTTGCCGGTGGGCTGGGTTTTGTAGTCGTCGGCATCGGCGTGCACGATCACCGCGTGACCTGCGATGTCGAACTGATCGGCCTTGCCCAGGTTGACGTTGCTGGAAACCGGGCCGTCGATGCTGGCATTGCCCTGCGCGTCGGACTTGATGTTGGGCATGTCGCCGCCGTGATGCGGGTCGGCACTGACGTTGCCGTGATCGGACTGGGCCGGGTTGAAATGGCCGCCGGCGCTGCTGCCGTCCGGGGCGCTGCAATCGCCCTTTTCGTGGATATGGAAGCCGTGTTCGGTGTTGGGCGTGAGCCCACTGAGTTGGCCGGTCACGCGCAGCACGCCATCGACGGTCTTGAAGGTCACCGTGCCTTTGACGTCATTGCCCTTGGTCGGCTTGAGCTCGGCGGTGGCCGTGGTGGTGGCTGCCGCCCCGGTCACCATGGCGGCAGCATGCTCGCCACTGTGCGCCGCGTCGGCCGGGGTGCTGGCCGTCGGTGCGGGTGTGGGCTCGGCCGGTGCGGGCTCGTCGCGCTTGCACGCGGTCAACACCAGGGCGGTCGCCAGGAACAGGGTTGTGGGAAGAATGCGCATGGGAAAGCTCCTGTAGAGACCGCAGCTGCGGCCATTGATGCCCCAACTCAGGGCTGCGAAGGGGGTGTGCGCCACTGGGTGACGCGAATGACGCCGCAGGCCAGGCGTGCACCCGCATTGCCGCTGGGCTGACTGCGATAGTCGTCGGCATCGGCGTGCACGATCAGCGCCTTGCCGATCACATCGCTGGGCGCGCCGTCGCCCAGGCTGATGCCGGCCAGGATCATGTCCAGATGCGCGACGCCCTCGGCGTCGGCACGCAGGTTGTCCATATCGCCCAGGTGATGGCCGCCGCTGCCGGCGCGGCCGTGCGAGGCGCCGGTTGGATTGAAATGCGCGCCCGCACTGCTGGCATCGGCCGCGCTGCAATCGCCGCGTTCGTGCACATGGAAACCGGCCACGCCACCTGGGCGCAGGCCACCGACCGTGCCGGTAATGCGGATGCCCTGCAGCGCCGGTACCAACACGACCCGGCCGCTGACCAGGCTGCCCGACGCCGAAGCCAGCGCGGCTTCGGCCTGCTGCACCGGACGCGCGGGCACCACGCGCGCCGCTGGCGGCGGTGGCGGGGGAGGTGGCGGCGTGCTGCTGCAGGCGGCCAGCGCCAGAGCGGTAAGGGCAACGATCGTGGACGACCGATAACGCATCGAGCTGTTCTCCTGATCAGGCTGGAAACCTATGCGGGCGCATGTTCACGTGTCATGAAATGCGTCTGGGGCAGCGCAGCAGTTTACGGGGTTGGTGTGGATGGTCGGGTTGTTTGCACGCCCGCGGTGCGGGATGCGGTGCGGGGAGCCTTGCGCGGCTTCGACGATGGCGTAGGCCGATCAGGGGCTACCACGGGTTCATCGATGGCCAGGGGGATGCGGTGTCGTATGGATGGTGAAACACGTGCAGTGAGGGTGCTCAATGTGTGGTGATGCGCGTCAATCTCGTTGCGTGCTCGTTGCGTGCACTACGTGATTCACGCGTTTCGTGCACGAGGTGATTCAAAGGAGCGATGCAGGCGGCTGCGCTTTTATCGGCTTGGGTGCCCTTCCCTTACCCAACCCCCAGCTCCGCGCCCCGGCCCGCGCTTGCGGCGCGGGCGCTCCAAAGGCGCGCGCGCGCGTGGCGCGCAAACCGTGCCTTCTCGCCCCGCAGGCGAGAGAGAGGGGGGCTTCATGGCAGCGATCAGCAGGGCTCGCCGCAGCGATCACCTGCCTGCCTTCTGCCGCGTGCGGGGGAAGGTGCCCGAAGGGCGGATGGGGGCAGCGTTCGCCGCCGAGTGACCAGAACCCTTGCGCTCACGTAAGCGCAAAAACGCCCAAGCAACCACCCAAGCACGATCCCGACCCCGCCCGGCCTAGCCGCCGGACTGCTCAGCGGCGCTTGCGGCCCGGGCCGAGTTTGCGGGTGACGGTGTTGCGGCCCAGGCCGAGGCGTGCGGCAGCTTCGGCACGGCGGCCCTGGGTGAGTTGCAGGGCGGCTTCGAGCAGGGTCTTGTCCAGGCGTTCGCGCGCTTCGGCGTGTACGCCCTGGGCGCCTTCGCTGAGGCGTTGCGCGGCCCAGCTGGACAGCATGTCGTCCCATTGCCCGACGCTGCTACGGCCGGTGCGCTGGCGGCCGCGCGCCAGCGCTGCATCCACGTCGACCACATCGATGATGTCGGCGGTGGCCAGGGCGGCCAGGCGCCAGCAGACGTTTTCCAGTTCGCGCACGTTGCCGGGCCAGTCGTATTGGCGCAGGTCTTCCAGTGCGGCCGACGATAGCCGCTTGGGCAACATGTCGAGCTTGCGCCCGGCCATGGCCAGGAAATTTTCCGCCAGTTGCGCGATGTCGCCGCGACGCTCGCGCAGCGGTGGCAGCTGCAGGCGCACCACATCCAGGCGATGCAGCAAATCGGCACGGAAGCGGCCTTGTTCGACCAACGCTTCCAGATCCTGGTGGGTGGCGGCGATCACGCGTACATCGACACGGATCAACTCGCGCCCACCGACGCGAAAGAATTCGTTCTCTGCCAGCACGCGCAGCAGGCGCGTCTGCAACGGCAGCGGCATGTCGCCAATTTCGTCCAGAAACAAGGTGCCGCCATCGGCTTGTTCGAAGCGGCCGATGTGCCGTTTGGTGGCGCCGGTGAAGGCGCCGGTTTCGTGGCCGAACAACTCGCTTTCCAGCAACTCGGCAGGAATGGCGGCGGTGTTGAGTGCGACGAAGGATTTGCGCGCGCGCGGCGATTCGTTGTGCAGCGCGCGCGCCACCAACTCCTTGCCGGTGCCGGTTTCGCCGTTGATCAGCACCGACAACGGCGCTTGCGCGAGGCGTCCGATCGCGCGGAACAAGGCCTGCATCGCCGGGGTGTCGCCGATCAGCGCGGCCGAGCCTTCGGCCAGCGGGGTGCCAATGATCTTGTCGACACCGGCATCGGCGTCGGGCAGCGCGCGAGCGGCCAGCGCCACCGCATCGTCCAGATCGAACGGCTTGGACAGGAATTCATGCGCACCACCGCGAAAGGCGCCGGCGGTGCTGGCGACATCGGTATAGGCCGACATCACGATCACCGGCAGCTGCGGGTGCTTGGATTTGAGCTTGTCGAGCAGGCTCAGGCCGTCTTCGCCGGGCATGCGCACGTCGGTGAACAACAGGTCCGGCATGGGCCGCATCGACAGTGCCTGCAGCGCCGCGGCGGCGCTGTCGAAGCCATCCACCGCGTAACCGGCATCGCGCAAGGCCGTGGACAGCACGAAGCGGACCGAACGGTCGTCGTCGACCACCCAGATGTGGTGGGATGCGGCGGCGGCCTCAGCCATGCAGATGCTCCTTGTCGTGATCGCCGACCAGCTCGGGCAGCAGCAGTGTGAAAACGGTATGGCCCGGACGCGAGCGATAGGTCAGGGTGCCGTGGTGCTCGCGCGAGACCTGCTGGGCCAGCGCCAGTCCCAGCCCGCTGCCCTCGGCGCGGCCGCTGACCAGCGGCAGGAACAGGTGCTCGGCCAGCTCTTCCGGCACGCCGCCGCCGTCGTCGATGATTTCCAGCCGCAGCGACATCGCATGCACGCGGTCGCGGATGCGCTGGCCGTGCTCGACGCGGGTGCGCAGGGTGACGCGGGTGGCGCCCGCCTGAAACGCGTTACGGACCAGATTCCAGACCGCCTGGGTGAGCCGGTCCACATCGCCCAGGATGTCGGGAATGCTGGGGTCGTAATCGCGCTGCACCTGCACCGACCAGCCGCCCTCGGCTTCGGCCAGGCGCAGCACGCGTTCGAGCACCACGTGGATGTTGAGGCCCTCGTGCGGGCGCAGCGGCGACGGCGAGAGCAGGCGTTCGAGCAAGGTGTTGAGGCGTTCGATTTCGGTGCCGATCAGCTCGATCAGCTCGCGCTCGTCTTCATCGCGGCCTGCCGAGCGGCGCGCCAGCAACTGCGCGGCGCCCTTCAAGCCGGCCAATGGGTTACGCAGTTCGTGCGCCAGGCCCTTGAGCGCGGCGCTCAAGGCATTGGGCAGCGCGTGGGTGGGGTCCAGCGCGGGAAATTCGTCGACCGGGTGCGTTTCCAACAGCCAGCCGCCGTCGTCCAGCCGCGACAGCCAGCCTTCGGCAAAGCGTGGCGCGTCGTTGGGCAGGCCCAGCGCCAGCCGGTGCAGGCGCAGCACGTCGCGTTCGTCGTTGAGCAGGAAGC